>NZ_BAAKFX010000003.1:0-439181 GCF_057536195.1 Enterobacter sp. C3_dUdeg | reverse complement strand
CGGGAATAGCTCAGTTGGTAGAGCACGACCTTGCCAAGGTCGGGGTCGCGAGTTCGAGTCTCGTTTCCCGCTCCAAATTCTTCTTAATCTCTAAAATATCCACAGCGAAAAGAGTCGTTGGGGACGTTTTCTATTGTCTCTGAAATACTCTTGTGAACAGAGTTATCCACAGAAACTACGCTTAACCGTAACAGGGTTAAAGCTTAGCAGGGTGAATAATATCTTTGTAACGCACTGTATTTAGTAAATAAATTTTCATTTCAAAATGTTATTGAGATCACTTGACCTCTTCTCCAGCCCAGATGGCGCTTGAGTTTGTAATTTTATTCACAGGCTGTGAATAGTTCAGGCATCCCGCGTAAGCCCTTTTTCAATTACCCGCACCAGACGCTGTTTCTTCGGTAGCTGCACCTCGATCGTGCAGGCATTACGCTTCTCTATTTGCTGCGCAATCGCCCATTCTATGTGTTCATCAAGAAGTGGGTGCTCACCTTTACGGCTTTCAAGCGCCCGAATATTCGCTTCATCCCACGGGGCATTACCCAGCGCGACGGCAACATTACGCAGCCAGCGCAGATGACCGATACGGCGAATGGCCGAACCTTCCGTCACTTTCAGGAACCAGGCTTCGGTCCAGGCGAATAACTCAATGAGCTGCGGCGCATGCAGCGCCTTACGCGGGCTGAAATCCTCTTCGTCCGTGAGCTGCGAATAGCGGTTCCACGGGCAGATCAGCTGGCAGTCGTCGCAGCCGTAGATGCGGTTGCCGATAAGCGGTCGAAATTCCTCTGGAATGGCTCCTTCCAGTTCGATAGTGAGGTAGGAGATGCAGCGGCGCGCATCAACGGTGTAAGGCTCGACGATGGCACCCGTCGGACAGATGGTCATGCAGGCCACGCAGCGTCCGCAGCCTTCCTCTACCGGGCCGTCTACCGGCAATGGTAAATCAATCAGCAGTTCACCCAGGAAGAAAAACGATCCGGCGTCGCGGCTGAGGATAAGTGAGTGCTTACCTGTCCAGCCAAGCCCGGCTTTTTCGGCGATCGGGCGCTCAAGAATAGGCGCAGAATCGACAAAGGGTCTAAAATTCAGCGAAACACAGTGCTGCTGAATAGTTTCCCCGAGTTTTTTTAAACGGTTACGCAAGAGCTTATGGTAATCACGGCCCAGAGCGTACCGGCTGACGTAACCCAGAGAGGGATTTTTTAGCGTGCGCGCAAAGGCCGCGTTGGCGGGCAGATAATTCATGCGCACGCTGATGACGCGTAACGTGCCCGGCAAAAGCTCGTGAGGGCGGGCGCGCATCATGCCATGACGCGCCATCCACTCCATTTCGCCGTGGTATTGTTTGTCCAGCCATGCCTGCAGTTTTGGCTCGCTGGCGGAAAGGTCGGTATCGGTAATGCCCACCTTCTGGAAGCCAAGCTCAGCACCCCACTGTTTTATTTTTTGCGCTAATTCATTGAGATCGAGGGGCTGTGACATGACGGACCATACGGTGAAGAAAAACCCCACAAGTATACCACATTCCATCTGGCATGCGGATGACCTCCGGCGCGCCGAAAAAGAGGCCGCAGACAGCCTCGGGATTACCCTTTATGAACTGATGCTGCGCGCGGGGGAGGCGGCGTTTAACGTTGCCCGCAGCGTGTACCCTCAGGCCGCCCACTGGATGATTCTGTGCGGTCACGGCAATAACGGCGGCGACGGCTACGTCGTCGCCCGTCTCGCGGTTGCGGCAGGTATCCGCGTGACGTTGCTGGCCCTGGAGAGTGATAAACCGCTGCCGGAAGAGGCCAGCGGGGCGCGGGAGGCGTGGCTTAACGCAGGCGGCGTGATTCATGCGCCTGATATCGTCTGGCCGGAAGAGGTGGATCTGATTGTTGACGGTCTGCTGGGTACCGGGCTACGCAGTGCGCCTCGCGAGAACATTGCCGCCCTTATTGAACACGCTAACAGACATTCCGCGCCGGTAATTGCCCTGGATATTCCCTCTGGCCTGATTGCACAAACCGGCGCGACGCCGGGGGCGGTCATTCAGGCTGCACATACGGTAACCTTCATCGCCCTCAAGCCGGGGCTACTGACCGGTAAAGCACGAGACGTTGTTGGCGTGCTGCACCACCATGCGCTGGGGCTGGAGAGCTGGCTGTCCGGGCAGGAAACGCACCTCGCGCGTTTTGATGCTTCGCAGCTTGCGGCGTGGCTCCCGCCGCGCCGGCAGACGTCCCATAAGGGCGATCACGGTAGGCTGGTGATTATTGGCGGCGACCATGGTACGGCAGGTGCAATTCGCATGACCGGCGAAGCGGCCCTGCGCTGCGGTGCCGGATTAGTGCGAGTACTCACTCGCATTGAGAATATTGCGCCGATCGTTACGGCCCGACCGGAGCTGATGGTCCATGAGCTTACGCCTCAGTCGCTTGAAGAAAGCCTGGAATGGGCGGACGTGGTGGTGATCGGCCCCGGGCTTGGGCAGCAGGCATGGGGTAAACAGGCCCTGCAAAAGGTCGAGAATTTTCGTAAACCGATGCTGTGGGATGCCGACGCGCTTAACCTTCTGGCAATAAACCCCGATAAGCGTCACAATCGCATTCTGACGCCACACCCCGGCGAAGCCGCGCGCCTGCTTAACTGCAGCGTGGCAGAAATTGAAAGCGATCGCTTACTTTCTGCTCAGCGTCTGGTAAAACGTTACGGAGGTGTTGCTGTTTTGAAAGGGGCTGGAACCGTTGTCGCCAGTGACGAGACGCAGGGCATTATTGATGCCGGAAATGCGGGCATGGCAAGCGGCGGCATGGGCGATGTGCTTTCCGGCATCATTGGCGCATTGCTTGGACAGAAACTTCCCCTTTATGATGCAGCCTGCGCGGGCTGCGTGGCCCACGGTGTCGCGGCGGATAAACTGGCCGCGCGTTACGGTACACGCGGCATGCTGGCCACCGATCTTTTTTGCACGCTGCGGCGTGTTGTTAACCCGGATGTGATTGACGTAGAAAATGACTAATCGAGCGATTCCTTTACCTGATGAACAAGCCACTTTAGAACTCGGCAAGCGCGTGGCGCAGGCCTGTCAGGGGGCAACCGTCATTTATCTGTATGGTGATTTAGGTGCGGGTAAAACCACCTTCAGCCGGGGTTTTTTGCAGGCGTTAGGGCATAACGGGAATGTGAAAAGCCCAACCTACACGCTGGTAGAACCGTACACCCTTGAAAATCTCATGGTGTACCACTTCGATTTATACCGCCTTGCGGATCCTGAGGAGCTGGAATTTATGGGGATCCGTGATTATTTTGCCAACGATGCCATTTGCCTGGTGGAGTGGCCGCAACAAGGTGCGGGTGTGCTGCCTGACCCGGATGTCGAAATTCACTTAGATTACCAGGCACAAGGGCGTGAGGCACGCATCAGTGCTGTTTCCTCATCAGGCAGTTCCTTACTGGCACGACTGGCCGGTTAAGCGTAGGGATGACGGGATGATAAATCGCGTTAAAGGTTGGTTGTTGGCTGCCACCGTGCTGCTGTGCGCGCAGGCCGGGGCGGCAAACCTCTCAGATATTCAGGTATCAAACGGCGAAAGCCAGGCCCGGATCACGTTCAGCTTTATGGGCGACCCTGAATATGCGTTCTCACAGCCAGACAGCCACAGCGTGGCGCTGGATATCAAACAAACAGGCGTGATCCAGGGGCTACCGCTGCGGTTCAGCGGCAACAACTTGGTAAAAAGTATCCGTTCGGGAACGCCGCAGGATAGCCAGTCGTTACGCCTGGTGGTTGATCTGACCGAAAATGGCAAAACGAAGGCGGTGAAGCAGCAAAACGGGGCGAACTATACGGTGGTGTTTACCATCAATGCCGACGCGCCGCCACCGCCTCCACCGCCGCCGGTCGTAGCGAAGCGCGTGGAAGAACCGGTGTATACGCCGCGTCCTTCTGAACCTGCGCGTAATCCGTTTAAATCGCAGAACGATCGCATTACTGCGGCAACCAGCAGCAATACGGTGACGCGTCCTGCGGCCAGCGCGCGACGCGCGACGGTCAGCGGTGACAAAGTGATTATCGCCATTGATGCGGGCCACGGTGGGGAAGACCCGGGGGCGATTGGCCCTGGCGGCACGCGAGAAAAAAACGTGACTATCGCGATCGCGCGGAAACTGCGTTCGCTGCTCAATGACGACCCGATGTTTAAAGGCGTGTTGACCCGCGACGGGGATTACTTTATCTCCGTAATGGGGCGCTCGGACGTGGCGCGTAAGCAAAACGCAAACTTCCTGGTCTCTATTCATGCGGACGCCGCACCGAATCGTAGCGCCACCGGCGCCTCGGTTTGGGTGCTGTCGAACCGTCGCGCTAACAGCGAAATGGCCAACTGGCTGGAAGAGCACGAGAAGCAGTCTGAACTGTTAGGCGGCGCGGGCGACGTGCTGGCGAACAGCCAGTCCGATCCGTACCTCAGCCAGGCGGTGCTGGATTTACAGTTCGGTCATTCGCAGCGCGTCGGGTATGATGTCGCCACTAACGTATTGAACCAGCTGCAAAGCGTTGGCGTGCTGCATAAGCGCCGTCCGGAACATGCCAGCCTCGGCGTTCTGCGCTCCCCGGATATTCCGTCCATCCTTGTAGAGACGGGCTTTATCAGTAACAACGGTGAAGAGCGTCTGTTGGGAAGCGACAGTTACCAGCAGCAAATTGCCGAAGCGATTTATAACGGTTTACGTAAATATTTTGAGGCGCATCCTCTGCAGTCTGCGCCGCAGAGCGGCTCAGCACAGACGGCCAGCGCAGCGCTGCCGGGTGAGATGACCGCGACCAACTAAGGAGCATTCATGCCGATTCAGGTTCTACCGCCGCAGCTCGCGAACCAAATCGCCGCCGGTGAGGTGGTGGAACGCCCTGCGTCGGTGGTGAAGGAGCTGGTGGAAAACAGCCTCGATGCGGGCGCAACCCGCATCGATATTGATATCGAACGCGGTGGCGCGAAGCTTATCCGCATTCGCGACAACGGCTGTGGCATTAAAAAAGAGGAGCTGGCGCTGGCGCTGGCTCGTCACGCCACCAGTAAAATCGCCTCTCTGGACGATCTGGAAGCGATTATTAGCCTCGGTTTTCGCGGCGAAGCGCTGGCCAGTATCAGCTCCGTTTCGCGCTTAACGCTGACCTCCCGTACTGCTGAACAGCAGGAAGCCTGGCAGGCTTACGCCGAAGGGCGCGATATGGATGTGACGGTCAAACCCGCGGCGCACCCTGTCGGCACGACGCTGGAAGTCCTGGATCTGTTCTACAACACCCCCGCCCGACGCAAGTTTATGCGTACCGAGAAGACCGAGTTCGGCCATATCGACGAGATCATTCGCCGTATTGCGCTCGCCCGATTCGATGTCGCCATCAACCTCAGCCATAACGGTAAGGTGATGCGCCAGTACCGCGCGGTGGCGGAAGGTGGACAGAAAGAGCGTCGCCTGGGCGCTATCTGCGGGACGCCGTTTCTGGAACAGGCTCTGGCCATTGAGTGGCAGCACGGCGATCTGGCTTTACGCGGCTGGGTTGCCGATCCAAACGCGAGCAGTGCTGCGTTCTCTGAAATTCAGTATTGCTACGTGAACGGGCGCATGATGCGCGATCGTCTCATCAATCACGCGATTCGCCAGGCCTGCGAAGACAAACTCGGGGCCGATCAGCAGCCAGCTTTCGTCCTTTATCTGGAAATCGACCCCCATCAGGTGGATGTAAACGTTCATCCTGCCAAGCATGAGGTGCGTTTCCACCAGTCGCGTCTGGTTCACGACTTCATTTATCAGGGCGTGGCCGCCGTGTTGCAGCAGCAGGCAGCGCCAACGCTGCCGCTGGAGAACGACGCCCCTGCGCCGCGTCCGCTGCCTGAAAACCGTGTAGCGGCAGGGCGCAACCATTTTGCTGAGCCTGCCGTCGCGCGTGAACCGGAAGCTCCGCGTTTCTCCCCGACCGGGAGCGCACCGCGTCCAACGGGCGCGAACTACCCGAATGCCCAGCCGGGCTATCAGAAGCAGCAGGGAGCGTTGTACCGCAAGCTGCTGGAAACGCCCGCCGTGGAGCGTAAAGAGCACATTCCGCCCGCTCAGCCTTCTCTGGACGGCCATAGCCAAAGTTTTGGCCGGGTGCTGACGATTATCGCGCCCGATATGGCGCTGCTTGAGCGTGACGGCAAACTGATGCTTCTGGCCCTGCCGGTCGCCGAACGCTGGCTCAAGCAGGTGCAGCTTACGCCAGGCGAAAATGCAGCCTGCGCGCAGCCGTTATTAATTCCGGTTCGCCTGAAAATATCCCCTGATGAAACGAGGGTATTGCAGCGCGCAGAGCCGCAGCTGGCGCAAATGGGTATTGAAACTGTGCTCGAACCACAACATGTGACAATTCGTGCAGTGCCTTTACCCTTACGCCAACAAAATTTACAAAACTTGATTCCTGAACTGATAGGCTACCTGGCGCAGCAAACGTCGTTTGATGCCGCCAACACCGCGCAGTGGATCGCCCGCCATCTGGCAAGCGAACACGCGCCGTGGAGTATGGCGCAGGCCATTAGCGTGCTGGCGGAGGTAGAACGCCTCTGTCCGCATCTGGTGAAAACGCCGCCGGGTGGGTTATTACAACCTGTTGATTTACAAACGGCGATGAACGCCCTGAAACATGATTGACGCAAGTAAGGCGAGCCTGCCTAAGGCAATTTTTTTAATGGGCCCAACGGCCTCCGGCAAAACGGCGCTAGCCATTGAGTTGCGTAAAGTTTTGCCTGTAGAGTTGATTAGCGTCGACTCCGCCCTCATCTACCGGGGGATGGACATCGGCACGGCGAAGCCTGACGCAGAAGAGTTGCGTGCGGCACCGCACCGTTTGCTCGATATTCTCGACCCGGCTCAGGCGTACTCCGCAGCGGATTTCCGCCGGGATGCCTTAGCCGAGATGGACGAGATAACGGCGGCGGGACGTATACCGCTGTTGGTTGGCGGAACCATGCTCTATTTCAAGGCGTTGCTGGAGGGGTTGTCACCTCTGCCATCCGCGGATCCGGAAATAAGAGCGAAAATTGAGCAGCAGGCGGCAGAGCAGGGTTGGGACGTTTTGCATCAGCAACTGGCGGAGATTGACCCGGTTGCAGCAGCACGGATCCATCCAAATGATCCGCAAAGGCTTTCCCGGGCACTGGAAGTTTTTTTCATTTCGGGTAAAACTTTAACGGAACTGACGCAAACGTCAGGAGACGCTCTGCCGTATCAGGTGCATCAGTTCGCCATCGCCCCGGCGAGCCGTGAACTGCTCCATCAGCGAATTGAGCAGCGTTTTCATCAGATGTTAGCTTCAGATTTTGAAGCAGAAGTGCGGGCGCTATTTGCCCGTGGAGATTTGCATACGGACATGCCTTCCATTCGTTGTGTGGGATACCGCCAGATGTGGTCGTATCTTGAAGGTGAGATTTCATACGATGAAATGGTTTATAGAGGTGTTTGCGCCACGAGACAGTTAGCGAAGCGCCAGATCACCTGGTTGCGCGGTTGGGAGGGTGTTCACTGGTTAGACAGTGAAAAACCGCAACAGGCGTTAAACGAAGTGATTGAGGTTGTTGGTGATATCGCTCACTGAATGTGTACAATTGAGACGTATCGTGCGCAATTTTTCAGAATCGCAAGGTTCTAAGTACAAAACAAGCATATAAGGAAAAGATAGAATGGCTAAGGGGCAATCTTTACAAGATCCGTTCCTGAACGCATTGCGTCGGGAACGTGTTCCAGTTTCTATTTATTTGGTGAATGGTATTAAGCTGCAAGGTCAGATTGAGTCTTTCGATCAGTTTGTGATTCTGTTGAAAAACACGGTCAGTCAGATGGTCTACAAGCACGCTATTTCTACTGTTGTTCCGTCCCGTCCGGTATCTCATCACAGCAATAACGCTGGCGGCGGCACTGGTAGTAACTACCATCATGGCAGCAGCGCGCAGGGTTCTTCAACGCCGGCGCAGGACAGCGACGAGACCGAATAAGGTTTCGCACTGTTATCCACACGGGGAGCCAGGGATCCTGCGTTCCCCGCTGATCTTTTTAGAGAGGTTTACGCTTGTTTGACCGTTATGATGCCGGTGAGCAGGCGGTGCTGGTACACATCTATTTTTCGCAAGACAAAGATATGGAAGACCTCCAGGAGTTTGAATCTCTGGTCTCTTCCGCCGGTGTCGAAGCAATGCAGGTGATTACCGGTAGCCGTAAAGCGCCGCACCCAAAGTATTTTGTTGGTGAAGGTAAAGCAGTCGAAATTGCGGATGCCGTAAAAGCAACCGGCGCGTCAGTCGTGTTGTTTGATCATGCGCTGTCTCCAGCCCAGGAGCGCAACCTGGAAGCCCTTTGCGAATGCCGTGTTATCGATCGCACGGGTTTGATTTTAGATATTTTTGCTCAGCGTGCACGTACCCACGAAGGGAAACTGCAGGTTGAGCTGGCGCAGCTGCGCCATCTGGCAACGCGTCTGGTGCGTGGCTGGACACACCTTGAAAGACAAAAAGGCGGGATTGGTTTGCGCGGCCCGGGTGAAACCCAGCTCGAAACCGACCGTCGTTTGCTGCGTGGCCGAATTACCCAGATCCTTTCACGTCTGGAACGTGTAGAGAAACAGCGTGAACAGGGGCGTCGGGCGCGAACCAAAGCCGACATCCCGACGGTGTCGCTGGTGGGCTATACCAACGCCGGTAAATCCACCCTGTTTAACCAGATAACCGAGGCCCAGGTGTATGCCGCAGACCAGCTGTTTGCGACCCTGGACCCTACGCTGCGCCGTATTGACGTTGCAGACGTCGGTGAAACGGTGCTGGCGGATACCGTAGGGTTTATCCGCCACCTGCCGCATGACCTGGTGGCGGCGTTTAAAGCCACCCTGCAGGAGACGCGACAGGCGACTCTGCTGCTGCACGTGATTGATGCGGCAGACGTGCGCGTGCAGGAGAACATCGACGCGGTGAACGTGGTGCTCGAAGAGATCGACGCCCACGAGATCCCAACGCTGTTGGTCATGAATAAGATCGATATGCTGGACGATTTCGAACCGCGTATCGACAGAGATGAAGAAAACAAACCGATTCGGGTCTGGCTTTCTGCCCAGACCGGTATTGGTGTGCCACTGCTTTTCCAGGCTTTGACAGAACGTCTTTCCGGTGAGGTAGCTCAGCACACGCTGCGACTGCCGCCACAGGAAGGCAGGCTGCGCAGCCGGTTTTATCAGCTTCAGGCGATAGAAAAAGAGTGGATGGAGGATGACGGCAGCGTGGGGATGCAGGTGCGTATGCCGATCGTTGACTGGCGTCGCCTCTGTAAACAAGAACCTGCGCTGGTCGACTATATCGTCTGATCAGAAAGGGGATGCCTGAATAATTCGCCCTTGCATAACAAATATGGAGCATATACATGGCGTGGAATCAGCCCGGTAATAACGGACAAGACCGCGACCCGTGGGGAAGCAGCAAACCTGGCGGCAACTCTGAGGGAAATGGCAACAAAGGTGGTCGCGAGCAGGGGCCGCCGGATCTGGATGATATCTTCCGCAAACTGAGCAAGAAGCTTGGTGGCCTTGGCGGAGGAAAAGGTTCTGGCTCGGGTGGCAATTCCACTCAGAGCTCGCGCCCGCCAATGGGTGGCCGCGTAGTGGGCATCGTGGCCGCTGCGGTAGTCATCATCTGGGCAGCCAGCGGGTTCTACACCATTAAAGAAGCAGAACGCGGCGTAGTCACCCGTTTCGGTAAGTTCAGCCATCTGGTTGAGCCGGGTCTGAACTGGAAGCCGACCTTCATTGACGATGTGACCGCGGTAAACGTGGAATCTGTCCGTGAACTGGCCGCCTCTGGCGTGATGCTGACCTCTGACGAAAACGTGGTGCGCGTTGAGATGAACGTGCAGTACCGCGTGACCGATCCTGAGCGTTATCTGTTTAGCGTGACCAGCGCCGATGACAGCCTGCGTCAGGCGACCGACAGCGCCCTGCGTGGCGTGATCGGTAAATACACCATGGACCGTATTCTGACCGAAGGTCGTACCGTTATTCGTAGCGATACCCAGCGCGAGCTGGAAGAGACCATTCGTCCGTACAACATGGGTATTACCCTGCTGGACGTTAACTTCCAGGCTGCACGTCCGCCGGAAGAGGTGAAAGCCGCATTTGACGATGCGATTGCTGCCCGTGAAAACGAACAGCAGTACATCCGTGAAGCAGAAGCGTACACCAACGAAGTTCAGCCACGCGCTAACGGTCAGGCGCAGCGTATTCTGGAAGAAGCGCGCGCGTATAAGACGCAGACCATCCTGGAAGCTCAGGGTGAAGTGGCCCGCTTCGCGAAGATCCTGCCGGAATATAAAGCTGCACCGGAAATTACCCGTGAGCGTCTCTATATCGAGACCATGGAAAAAGTGCTGAGCCACACCCGCAAAGTGTTGGTTAACGACAATAAAGGCGGGAACCTGATGGTTCTGCCGCTGGATCAGATGCTGAAAGGCAGTTCTGCGCCAGCAGCGAAAGGCGACACCAGCGGCGCGAACAACCTGCTGCGTCTGCCGCCAGCCTCATCAGGCAGCGCCAGCACGAACACAACGCCTTCTTCGAACGATGGTGACATTATGGACCAACGCCGTGCTAACGCGCAGCGTAACGACTACCAGCGTCAGGGGGAATAAGGATGCGTAAGTCAGTTATTGCGATCATCGTCATCGTACTGGTCGCGCTTTATACCTCGATCTTTGTGGTGAAAGAAGGCGAGCGTGGGATTAAGTTCCAGTTCAGCAGCGTCGTGCGTGACGGCGACAAACGCCCGGTGATTTACGAGCCGGGTCTGCACTTCAAGGTGCCGTTTATTCAGTCCGTGAAAACGCTTGATGCGCGTATCCAGACCATGGATAACCAGGCCGACCGTTTCGTGACCAAAGAGAAGAAAGACCTGATCGTTGATTCCTATATCAAATGGCGCATCAGCGATTTCAGCCGTTACTTCCTGGCAACGGGCGGCGGTGACGTTTCTCAGGCAGAAGTGCTGCTGAAACGTAAGTTCTCTGACCGCCTGCGTTCCGAGATTGGTCGTCTGGATGTGAAAGACATCGTGACCGACTCCCGTGGTCGTCTGACCCTGGAAGTTCGCGATGCGCTGAACTCCGGTACAGCGGGCACTGAAGACGAAGTTTCAACGCCGGCAGCAGATGATGCGATTGCCAAAGCGGCTGAACGCGTTCAGGCGGAGACCAACGGTAAAGTGCCGGTGATCAACCCGAACAGTATGGCTGCGCTGGGTATCGAAGTCGTTGACGTGCGTATTAAGCAGATCAACCTGCCAGTAGAAGTGTCCGAGGCGATTTACAACCGTATGCGCGCCGAGCGTGAAGCGGTAGCCCGTCGTCACCGTTCACAGGGCCAGGAAGAGGCTGAGAAGCTGCGTGCTGCAGCGGACTACGAAGTCACCAAGACGCTGGCGGAATCTGAGCGCCAGGGCCGTATCCTGCGCGGTGAAGGCGATGCCGAAGCGGCGAAGCTGTTCGCGGATGCCTTCAGCCAGGATCCTGACTTCTACGCCTTTATCCGTAGCCTGCGCGCTTACGAGAATAGCTTCCAGAGCAACCAGGATGTGATGGTGCTCAGCCCGGACAGCGATTTCTTCCGTTATATGAAGACGCCGACTAACGCAACGCGATAAACTCAGGCCCGTTTGAGTATTCAAACCACCGCTCCCAACGGAGCGGTGGTTTTCTTTTATAAGGAATAAAAATGAATTCAACGATCTGGCTCGCACTGGCTTTGGTCCTTGTGCTGGAAGGTCTTGGACCGATGCTTTATCCGCGTGCCTGGCGCCGAATGATCGCCACGATGAGTCAGCTGCCGGATAATATTTTGCGTCGTTTTGGCGGCGGTCTTGTGGTTGCGGGCATCGTGATCTACTACATGTTGAGGAAAACGATTGGCTGATCAAAAAGTAGGCGCAATCGGCGTATTTTGAGGTCAAAAAGTGCTGTATATCTGAAAAAGCGATGGTAGAATCCATTTTTAAGCAAACGGTGATTTTGAAAAAAATGGGTAACAACGTCGTCGTACTGGGCACCCAATGGGGTGACGAAGGTAAAGGGAAGATTGTTGATCTTCTGACTGAACGGGCTAAATATGTTGTACGCTACCAGGGCGGTCACAACGCAGGCCATACTCTCGTAATCAACGGTGAAAAAACCGTCCTCCATCTTATTCCATCAGGCATTCTTCGTGATAACGTCACCAGCATCATCGGTAACGGCGTTGTGCTGTCTCCTGCTGCGCTGATGAAAGAGATGAAAGGTCTGGAAGACCGTGGTATCCCTGTTCGTGAGCGTCTGCTGCTCTCCGAAGCCTGCCCGCTGATCCTGGATTATCACGTGGCGCTGGACGTAGCGCGTGAGAAAGCGCGCGGCGCGAAAGCGATCGGCACCACCGGTCGTGGTATCGGTCCGGCTTACGAAGATAAAGTTGCACGTCGCGGTCTGCGCGTGGGCGACCTCTTCGACAAAGCAACCTTCGCTGAAAAACTGAAAGAAGTGATGGAATATCACAACTTCCAGCTGGTGAACTTCTACAAAGCTGACGCTGTTGACTACCAGAAAGTGCTGGATGACGTCATGGCGATCGCTGACATTCTGACCGGTATGGTTGTTGACGTATCCGATCTGCTGGACCAGGCGCGCAAGCGTGGCGATTTCGTCATGTTCGAAGGTGCGCAGGGTACGCTGCTGGACATCGACCACGGTACCTATCCGTACGTAACGTCCTCTAACACCACTGCAGGTGGCGTGGCGACCGGCTCTGGCCTGGGTCCACGTTATGTGGATTACGTACTGGGCATCATCAAAGCGTACTCCACTCGCGTGGGTGCGGGTCCATTCCCGACCGAGCTGTTTGATGAAACCGGCGAGTTCCTGTGCAAGCAGGGTAACGAGTTTGGCGCGACCACCGGTCGTCGTCGTCGTACCGGCTGGCTGGATGCGGTTGCAGTGCGTCGTGCGGTGCAGATCAACTCCCTGTCTGGCTTCTGCCTGACCAAGCTGGACGTACTGGACGGCCTGAAAGAAGTGAAAATCTGCGTAGGCTACCGTATGCCAGATGGCCGCGAAGTGACCACCACTCCGCTGGCTGCTGACGACTGGGAAGGCATTGAGCCAATCTACGAAACCATGCCGGGCTGGTCTGAGACCACTTTCGGTGTGAAAGAGCGTAGCGGCCTGCCGCAGGCGGCGCTGGATTACATCAAGCGTATTGAAGAACTGACCGAAGTGCCGATCGATATTATTTCTACCGGCCCGGATCGTACTGAAACGATGATCCTGCGCGACCCGTTCGACGCATAATCTTCGTGACTGCTGGCCTGCGGGGAGACCCGTAGGCCGGATAAGCGTAGCGCCATCCGGCGACCGCTCTTGGATCTCCGCTTTTTCGCCCCGTCTGTCAAATAAATTAGCCGCTAACTATCTGGCTGGTTTATCATCATTAATGAATATCTCTGCGGTTTGACCGCGTTTTCCCTTTTTCCTGAGGTTGATGTGCAGTTAACAAGTTTCACCGATTACGGCTTACGTGCGCTGATTTACATGGCGTCGTTACCCGAGGGGAAGATGACCAGTATCTCTGAAGTGACAGAGGTCTACGGCGTATCCCGTAATCATATGGTCAAAATAATCAATCAACTTAGTCGTGCCGGATACGTTGCTGCCGTCCGCGGGAAGAATGGTGGGATCCGTCTCGGTAAACCGGCACAGAGTATTCGTGTTGGCGATGTGGTACGTGAACTGGAGCCGCTGTCTCTGGTGAACTGCAGCAGCGAGTTCTGCCACATCACGCCCGCTTGCCGCCTGAAAAAGGCGCTTTCAAAGGCCGTGCAAAGTTTTCTCATGGAACTGGATAACTACACGCTGGCCGATTTGGTTGAAGAGAATCAACCGCTTTATAAATTATTGCTGGTGGAATGAAGAAAATTTCCACCGGAGCTGACAACGGAGGAACCGACATGTCACATGATCCTTTCCAGGAACGCGAAGCCGAAAAATACGCGAATCCTATTCCCAGCCGCGAGTTCATCATTGAACACTTAACAAAACGCGAAAAACCCGCCAATCGTGAAGAACTTGCCGTTGAATTAAACATTGAAGGTGAAGAGCAAATTGAAGCCCTTCGCCGCCGCCTGCGCGCGATGGAGCGTGACGGGCAGCTGGTCTTTACTCGCCGCCAGTGCTACGCGCTGCCAGAACGCCTCGATCTGCTGAAAGGGACCGTCATTGGTCACCGCGATGGCTTCGGCTTCCTGCGCGTGGAAGGCCGTAAGGACGATCTGTACCTCTCATCTGAACAGATGAAAATGTGCATCCACGGCGACCAGATCCTGGCGCAGCCGCTGGGCGCTGACCGTAAAGGCCGCCGCGAAGCGCGCGTGGTACGCGTTCTGGTGCCAAAAACCAGCCAGATCGTCGGCCGCTACTTTACCGACGCGGGCGTAGGCTTCGTGGTGCCGGACGACAGCCGTCTGAGCTTCGACATTCTGATCCCACCTGAAGAGGTGATGGGCGCCCGCATGGGCTTTGTGGTGGTGGTTGAACTCACCCAGCGCCCAACCCGTCGCACCAAAGCGGTAGGTAAAATCGTCGAAGTGCTTGGCGACAACATGGGCACCACGATGGCCGTTGATATGGCATTGCGTACCCATGAAATTCCGTACATCTGGCCGAAAGCGGTTGAAGAGCAGATCGAAAGCCTGCGCGAAGAAGTGCCGGAAGAATCCAAAGTGGGCCGCGTGGATCTGCGCTCCCTGCCGCTGGTCACTATTGATGGCGAAGACGCCCGCGACTTCGATGACGCCGTATACTGTGAGAAAAAACGCGGCGGTGGCTGGCGTCTGTGGGTTGCTATCGCTGACGTAAGCTATTACGTCCGTCCGCACACCCCGCTGGATAACGAAGCCCGCAGCCGCGGTACCTCGGTCTACTTCCCGTCCCAGGTCGTGCCGATGCTGCCGGAAGTGCTGTCTAACGGCCTGTGCTCCCTGAACCCGCAGGTTGACCGCCTCTGTATGGTTTGCGAGATGACCATCTCCACCAAAGGGCGCTTAACCGGCTACAAGTTCTACGAAGCGGTGATGAGCTCGCACGCGCGTCTGACCTATACCAAGGTCTGGCATATGCTGCAGGGCGACCAGGATCTGCGCGAACAGTACGCGCCGCTGGTCAAACATATCGAAGAGCTGCATAACCTCTACAAAACGCTGGATCAGGCGCGCGAAGAGCGCGGCGGGATCTCGTTTGAGAGTGAAGAGGCGAAATTCATTTTCAACGCCGAACGCCGCATTGAGCGTATCGAGCAGACCCAGCGTAACGACGCGCACAAGCTGATCGAAGAGTGTATGATCCTGGCGAATATCTCGGCGGCACGTTTCGTCGAGAAAGCCAAAGAGCCAGCGCTGTTCCGTATTCACGATAAGCCGACCACGGAAGCCATTACGTCGTTCCGCTCCGTGCTGGCTGAACTGGGTCTGGAACTGCCCGGAGGCAACAAGCCAGAGCCGCGCGATTACGCCGAGCTGCTGGAATCCATTAGCGATCGTCCGGATGCAGAAATGCTGCAGACGATGCTGCTGCGCTCTATGAAGCAGGCGATTTACGATCCGGAAAACCGCGGCCACTTCGGCCTGGCGCTGCAGTCTTACGCCCACTTTACGTCGCCGATCCGTCGTTATCCTGACCTCTCTCTGCACCGTGCGATCAAGTATCTGCTGGCGCAGGAGCAGGGCCATAAAGGGAACACCACCGAAACCGGTGGCTACCATTATTCGATGGAAGAGATGCTGCAGCTGGGTCAGCACTGCTCCATGGCCGAACGTCGTGCCGATGAAGCAACACGTGACGTGGCGGACTGGCTGAAGTGTGACTTTATGCTCGATCAGGTCGGTAACGTCTTTAAAGGCGTGATTGCCAGCGTGACCGGCTTTGGTTTCTTCGTTCGTCTGGACGAGCTGTTCATCGACGGTCTGGTGCACGTCTCCAGCCTGGATAACGACTACTACCGCTTCGACCAGGTCGGCCAGCGCCTGATTGGCGAGTCTGGCGGCCAGACCTATCGTCTGGGCGACCGTGTGGAAGTGAAGGTCGAAGCCGTGAATATGGACGACCGTAAGATCGACTTCAGCCTGATCTCCAGCGAGCGCGCGCCGCGTAACGTCGGTAAAACCGAGCGTGAAAGGGCGAAAAAAACCGGTAACGGTAAACCGGGCGGCGGTAAACGTCGTCAGGCGGGCAAGAAGGTAAACTTCGAGCCGGACAGCGCGTTCCGCGGCGAGAAGAAACAGAAGCCGAAGGCGGCGAAGAAAGAAGCTCGTTCAGCGAAAAAACCTTCCGCGAAAACGCAGAAAATCGCTGCCGCCACCAAAGCGAAGCGCGCGGCCAAGAAAAAGCAGGCGGAGTAAATTCTCCCCTCAACCTGACCCTCTCCCCAGCGGGGGGAGGGGAAATACTTATTACGAGAACCATCAATGAGTGAAATGATTTACGGCATCCACGCGGTGCAGGCCCTTCTCGAGCGCGCACCGGAGCGTTTTCAGGAAGTGTTTATTCTGAAAGGGCGTGAAGATAAGCGTCTGATGCCGCTGATCCACGCCCTGGAAGCGCAGGGCGTGGTGATCCAGCTGGCGAATCGCCAGTTCCTGGATGAGAAAAGCGAAGGCGCGGTCCACCAGGGGATCATTGCCCGCGTGAAGCCGGGTCGTCAGTATCAGGAAAACGATCTGCCGGATCTGATTGCTGAGCTGGATAACCCGTTCTTCCTGATCCTCGACGGCGTTACCGATCCGCACAACCTCGGGGCGTGCCTGCGCAGCGCCGATGCGGCGGGCGTGCACGCGGTGATCGTGCCGAAAGATCGCTCCGCGCAGCTGAACGCGACGGCGAAGAAGGTGGCCTGCGGCGCGGCGGAAAACGTTCCGCTGATCCGCGTGACTAACCTGGCGCGCACTATGCGTCTGCTGCAGGAAGAGAATATCTGGATCGTCGGTACCGCCGGTGAAGCGGATCATACTCTGTACCAGAGCAAAATGACCGGCCGTCTGGCGCTGGTGATGGGTGCGGAAGGCGAAGGCATGCGTCGTCTCACCCGCGAGCACTGCGACGAGCTGATCAGCATCCCGATGGCGGGCAGCGTGTCGTCCCTGAACGTTTCCGTTGCGACGGGCATCTGCCTGTTTGAAGCGGTGCGTCAGCGCGGAGAATAAACAGCAAGGCCGTCCACAGGACGGCCTTTTGTGTTTTCTCCCTCTCCCCGTTGGAGAGGGGCGGGGTGAGGGCACCTGACGGTGACAACCTCACTCCTCCAGTGACCGCAAATGGTCGTCCTTCCTCAGCGTCATCAGCGCGAAAATACTCACTACCGCCGTCGCCATCACGTAATACGCCGGAATATCCAGGTTGCCCGTCTGCTTAATCAGCCCGGTAATAATTAACCCTGCGCATCCCGAGAAAATCGCGTTCGACAACGAGTAGGCCAGCCCCAGCCCCGTATAGCGCACGCGCGTCGGGAACATCTCAGATAGCATCGCCGGGCCCGGACCCGCCAGCATGCCCACCAGACCGCCCGCAATCAGCACCACAACAGCCTTCACCGCCAGCGTACTCGACTCCGCCTGCAGGATTTTCAGCAGCGGCAGGGCGAGGATCAGCAGCAGCGCGGTGGCGAGAATCATCACCGTGCGGCGGCCGAGCCGGTCGCTCAGGATCCCCGACGGAATGATGGTGAGTGCAAAACCAATATTTGAAATCACCGCTATCAACAGCGCCTGGTTGAACCCGGTGTGCAGCGCCGACTGAAGATAGGTCGGCATAATCACCAGGTAGGTATACCCCGCCGCAGACCAGACCATGACGCGCCCGATTCCCATCACGATGGCCCGGAGCGTGGCGGCAGTATCCGCCTGAGCGACAGCCGGTTTATCCTGCTGCTGCACAAAGCTCGGTGTCTCTTCCATACTGACGCGAAGCCACAGCGCCACAACGCCCATGGGCAGCGCCAGGAAGAACGGAATGCGCCAGCCCCAGTCGTGCATGGCTTCAGGCGTGAGAAGGGTGGAGAGCAGCGCCACGATGCCTGCGCCCGCCAGCAGCCCCAGCGCCACGGTAAAGGACTGCCACGCGCCATAGAGCCCACGCTTGCCGCGCGGGGCGAACTCCGTCATCAGCGAGACCGCACCGCCGTACTCGCCGCCCGCGAACAGCCCCTGCAGGATGCGCAGCAGCGTAATAATCAGCGGCGCGGCAATCCCGATGCTGGCGTAGACCGGCACAATGCCGATGGCGGCGGTAGCGAGCGTCATCAGCACCAGCACGATGATTAGCGTCGGTTTACGGCCAATCCGGTCGCCGATGCGGCCAAACACCACCGCACCCAGCGGGCGGAAGAAGAAGGCGATGGCAAACGAGGCGTAGGTGAGGATCAGGCTGGTCAGCCCCGCCTCTCCTTCAAGCTGGAAGAAGTTTTTCGCAATGACGGTCGCCAGAAAACCGTAGACCGCAAACTCATACCACTCGATAAAGTTACCAATGGAGCCTGCAATTAATGCTCGCTTGTGCGCGTCCGGTTGCATAACGATCCTCACTGAAAAGGGTAAGAATAAATTATTCAACAAAAGCGAAGTCATGAAATAGTTTATTCTTATGTTCTGTGAGCTATTTCACGAATGATATCAGCGGGATCGTGAACGTGTGACTCCCCTCCCATGCAGCGTGCGCGCGGTCTGTCCATACTTATCGTCATTGCCACTGAAGGAGGGAGACAGCATGCACTGGCAGACCCATACCGTTTTCAATCAACCTGCACCGCTTTCCAACAGCAACCTTTTCCTCTCGGACTGCGCCCTGCGCGATGCGGTCGCGTGTGAAGGAGCCGAGTGGGATTTTGAGCTGCTCGCCAGCATCGGGCAGCAGTTGGGCACCGCGGAGTCGCTGGAGCTGGGCAGGCTGGCTAACGTCAACCCGCCCGAGCTGTTACGCTATGACGCCACCGGGGAGCGGCTGGACGACGTGCGTTTTCATCCGGCATGGCACTTGCTGATGCAGGGGCTTTGCGCCAACCGCGTGCATAACCTGGCGTGGGAAGAGGAGGCGCGTAAAGGGGCGTTTGTCGCTCGGGCCGCACGCTTTGTGCTGCATGCTCAGGTGGAGGCGGGCACGCTTTGCCCGGTCACCATGACGTTCGCCGCCACGCCGCTGCTGCAGCAGGCGCTCCCCAAAGCATTTCACGACTGGCTGACGCCGCTGCTCAGCGATCGCTACGATCCGCATCTCGCCCCCGGTGCGCAAAAGCGCGGCCTGCTGATTGGCATGGGGATGACGGAAAAGCAGGGCGGCTCGGACGTGCTTAGCAACACCACCAAAGCGGAAAAATGCAGTGACGGCAGCTACAGGCTGGTGGGGCATAAATGGTTTTTCTCCGTCCCGCAAAGCGATGCGCATCTGGTACTGGCCCAGGCGAAGGGCGGGCTGTCCTGCTTTTTTGTGCCGCGCTTTTTGCCTGACGGACAGCGCAACGCCGTGCGGCTGGAGCGCCTTAAGGACAAGCTCGGGAACCGCTCCAACGCCAGCAGCGAGGCGGAGTTCCTCGATGCCTCCGGCTGGCTGCTGGGGGAAGAGGGCGAAGGGGTACGGCAGATCCTCAAAATGGGCGGTCTGACGCGCTTTGACTGCGCGCTGGGCAGCCACGGACTGATGCGTCGGGCGCTCTCGGTGGCGCTGTACCATGCCCACCAGCGTCAGACCTTCGGCAAAAACCTCATCGATCAGCCTTTAATGCGCGAGGTATTAAGCCGGATGGCGCTGGTGCTGGAGGGGCAAACGGCGCTGCTGTTCCGCCTGGCCCGGGCGTGGGACAAGCGTGCCGATCCGCAAGAGGCCGCCTGGGCGCGGCTGTTTACCCCGGCGGCGAAATTTAGCGTCTGTAAAGCAGGCATCCCGTTTGTGGCTGAGGCGATGGAGGTGCTGGGTGGGAATGGATATTGCGAAGAGAGCGAACTTCCCCGCCTGTACCGCGAGATGCCGGTGAACAGCATCTGGGAAGGGTCAGGAAATATTATGTGCCTGGACGTTCTGCGCGTGCTGGCGAAGCAGCCGGGTATTCACGACCTGCTTGCCGACGAGTTTGCGCAGGTGAAAGGGCAGGACAGACACTTCGACCGCAGCTGGCGACAGCTTCAGCAAAAACTGCGTAAACCGCAGGAGGCGCAGGGGCGGGAGATCGCGCAGCAGCTTTTCTTGCTGGGTGCCGGAAGCCAGATGCTGCGGCACGCATCGCCCCCGGTGGCGCAGGCGTGGTGCCGTATGATGCTGGATACCCGTGGCGGCACGCTGATGAGCGAGCAGGTGCAAAGCGACCTGCTGCTGCGTGCGACGGGCAGAGTTGGTTAGCCTTTTAGCTGGAACAGGCTCACCAGCTGAGTCAGGTGTGAACCCTTCTCGCGCAGCGTTTGAGCCGTTTGTTCGCTGCGTGAGATGCGATCGGCATTGATATGCGACGCTTCGCCAATATGGGTCATGGCGAGGTTCACCTGGCCGATCCCGGCGGACTGCTCGCGTGAGGCATGGTTAATCTCGGTGACCAGCTGGCTGATGTTATCGATATGAATGATGATGTCGTCCATCGCCAGGCGCGTCCGTTCAGACAGCGCATGACCCTCACTCACTTTTCTGAGCGTATCGCCAATCAGCTGTTCAATCTCCTTCACCGCGTTAGCGCTGCGTCCCGCCAGGGCGCGAACTTCCTGCGCGACTACCGCAAACCCTTTTCCGTGCTCGCCTGCGCGGGCCGCTTCCACTGCCGCGTTCAGCGCCAGAATATTGGTCTGGAAAGCGATGGACTCGATCACGCGGGTGATGTCTTCGATGCGTTTTGACGCTTCGCGAATGTCGTCCATGGTCGACACCGCGTGAGTGACCGTCTCACCGCCCTGATGGACCGCGAGCGAGGTTTCACCCACCAGCTGCTGCGTTTGCTCCATGTTGGCGGCATTTTGCTGCACGGTGGCGGCCAGCTGCTCCATGCTGGCGGACGTCTCCTCCACGCTGCTGGCCTGCTTGTTGATCTGCTCTGAAATCTCGCCAGTGTCGGCGGCCAGCGCGTTGGTGCCCAAATGGATCTCGCCTGCAGCCTCACGGACCTGCAGGACAATTTTTTGCAGGCCGCCGCCGATGCCGTTGATGGCATCGATCAGCTGGCCGACTTCGTCCTGACGCGTCACGGGCAGGCTGGAACGGAGATCCCCTGCGGCATATTGACGGGCAAGATGGATCACGTTGCGCAGCGGTCGGGTCAGCACGCGGCGAATAATGACCACGAACAGGCCAGCAAAAAGGATGGATAAGACCACGCCGGCCAGCAGGAAGCGATCGCGCATGGCGGTAACGCTTGAGAGCAGCACCGATTTATCCACTTCGCCCACGATAGTCCAGTTCCAGCCCGGCAGCGGGGTATAGGCCATTTTCAGCGTCCGGCCGTCGTCGCTTGAACGCTCCAGCGTGCCGGGTTTGTCACTCAGAAGCTGTTGCTGCGTCGCGCCGTCCCATTTCGGCAGTTTTCCCTCTTCGCTGGCGTGGAACAGGTATTGCCCACGCGTTTTGCCGTTGCTGCGATCCAGCACGAAGAAGCGACCGCTCTCGCCCAGGCGGCGGTTGAGGATTTTCTCGCGCATGACGTTCCAGGAGTGGGTGATGTCCACCCCGACAAAGACGATCGCAATGACCTGCCCTTCGGCGTTTTTAACGGGCTGGTACTGGGTGATGTAGCGTTTGCCGAAAAGCAGCGCCAGGCCGCGGTAGACTTCACCTTTGTTGACGGCAGCAAAGGCCGGGCTGGCGTTATCCAGAACGGTACCCATTGCCCGATCGCCATTCTCTTTGCGCAGGGAAGTGGCTACGCGAACAAAGTCGTTACCGCTGCGTACAAACAGCGTCGAAATGGCTCCCGTACGGTTCAGGAACTCGTCCGAAAGGGGGTTATTTTCATGCAGCCCGGTGTCTCCGCCTTTCAGAAGCGGAACGCTAAGTCCGTTAATCGTCTGGTGTTGGGAATTATCAATGTTCAGGGGCTGCGGTAAAAAGGTGGAAAACAGACGGGTATAGCTCTCAACCTCTTCACTCAGGCTGGTGTTGAACATCTGCACCATGTCGACCATGCCGGTGGACTGATTATGCAGATCTTCGACCGCAAGGGCTTCAAGCTGCTGGCTGGCTTTTTGGCTGAGCAGAAAAGTGAATAGCAGAAACAGCGTGGCGACACTGACGCCAGTTAGCAGCGAGAGTTTCGACCCCAGGCCCGCACGGCGGAAAAAGTTGATCATAAATTGCTCATCTTTGAAAAGTTATGGTTCTTCAACGGCAGAGCGGGGATTACGTTTACTGTTTTAATGTAACAAAATGTTATTTAATTGTTCTTTATTGGTTTTATATAAGATAAAAAATTTGCAAAAACGAAAAGCCACTAAAAGTAAGTGGCTTTTATCAGGAGGGAGTTTACACGTAGAGAATGGCCTGTACCCGCCAGCGATCGATATGGTTATCTTCCTGCATCTGGATGATGCGATACCATGAAGCACCCTGCTCATCGGCCTTTAATGCCACGACACGTTCAACGTCTTGCGGGCTCCCCGAGATATTATTCACGGAGATCTGGCCAATTTCATTCAGGCCAGTCACACAATCAGCACTGGCGAATTCTGCTGACTGCGCGGTGGTGCTCAGCAGGCCTGCTGAGAGCAACAGTGAGGTCAAAGCAAGAGTTCGTTTCATCGTCAGCTCCATTTCACATATATCCGGTATCCGCCGGGCAATCCTTCGCTAATAAACTCCCTTCCATTGATGCGGGCGTGGAGTTTATTGTGGACAGGAAAATGTCTATGGACGCAAAGCAGTGTAAATCTCGTTCAAAGGAAAACCATTATTTACGGTACAAAATGGCCTGTGAATACCATTGTCCCGTTATGATGGTTTCGTCGATCATAATGATGACGTAATAATCTGCTTTGGCAGCGACGGCCTGTGCTTTTATTGCCGATTCTGCGTCATCCGGAGAACCGCGAACCAGCGCGGAGATGGTGCCCATTCGTTGTAATCCTTCCGTCTGATTACGACGAATCTCCTGTGGATGATCGGCGACCGGTGGAGCGGGTTGCGGCGTTCCCTGCAGCGCGCTACAGCCACTCAGCAGAAACACCAGCAATAAAGCAGCAAACCTGCGCATAACCATATCTCGTTTCCTGATAGCCATAGTGTAGTTGGCTGTGAATTTAGTTTTGGGGGAATGTTCCCGAAGTGTTATCTGGGACGTATATTTCGAATGAAAATGACGCGAAAGCGTAACCCAGTTCTCAACATTATGAATCATAGATTCGCACAGGGTCGACAATGATTGAAATTGAAATACGCCACCTCGGCGACCATGAAATTTTACACGCGATGCCGGTGGGTAAACGTGATAAACCGCTGCCTGTTGTGGTTTTTTATCATGGGTTTACCTCATCGAAGCTGGTTTACAGTTATTTTGCGGTAGCGCTGGCGCAGGCGGGTTTTCGCGTGGTGATGCCAGATGCACCCGACCACGGCGCACGCTTTACGGGTAATGAACAGGCGCGGCTGGGGCAGTTCTGGCACATTCTGCACGGGAGTCTGACCGAGTTTTCCGGGCTGCGCGATGCGCTTTATGAGGCAGGGCTGGTGGCCGACAATCGTCTGGCGGTAGCCGGGGCATCGATGGGCGGTATGACGGCGCTGGGGATTATGACGCATTATCCTGAAGTGAAGTCTGTCGCCTGTCTGATGGGCTCGGGCTACTTTACTTCGCTGGCGAAGACCCTCTTTCCCCCTCAGGATTTAACGGAAATGACCGCGACGCTGGCAGAGTGGGAAGTGACCCGGGCATTGCCGCGCGTGGCCGATCGCCCGCTGCTGCTGTGGCACGGTGACGCGGATGATGTGGTCCCGCCCGAGGGAACCTTCCGTCTGCAGCAGGCGTTAATCAATGAAGGGCTGGACGCTAATCTGACCTGTCTGTGGGAACCGGGCGTCCGCCACCGCATTACGCCAACGGCGCTGGACGCTACGGTGGCTTTTTTCCGCCAGCACCTGTAAACGCGCAGGACTTTGACGCCCTTACCTTCCAGCATGTGAAGGATCTCAGGGGGCTCTTTTACCGGGAGTATTCCGGAGCCATTCAAAAAAAAAGCCCCCGGGCAGGGGGCAACGTCAACTATGGCTATGTTCTCGTTGTTGGCTTTCCTGGTGCTAGCGTTAAAGCGTTATCGGTAAATATCTGCACTGGCGTGCATGTTGCCGTTGCTGCCGGGCTCACGGGTTAACATCACGTGATAATAGGTTGCGCCCTGCGCATCGGTTTCTGCGTTTAATGCCTGATCTGCTTCACTTTCCGTGGCGAAATTATGATTGATGTAAATTACGCCCAAGCTTTGCACATCATCCATGTTTCTGGCCTGTCGGCTGTCTATCTTGATGGCTGCCATCGCGTTTGCACTGAGCAAAAGCGCAGCCATTATGGCTAATGCGATTTTTTTCATGATATGCGCTCCACGACTACGTGCTGCGAGAGGGGGGATGCTCCTTCTTTAATTCAGGCGATCTCTAATTAAAGTGTAATCACTCATCCGGCGGGGATGCGTGACCATTTCTGATGCAGTTGTTCAAAAAAACAACGCTTCCGGGTGTGACCAATTTTAAATCACCCACTTAGACCCGCTTCGCGCTTTGTGCGAATTATTTGTGCAATCAGCTTGAGTTTCCAGGGGCGCGCAAGTATTATGACGCGTCAATTTTTCAGCCGACCTTTAACACGTTCCTTGCCTCCCCGGGCCTCGGCTGACCCAGACAGGAGGCTGAATAATCCGTAAGGAGCAATTCGATGCGTCATTACGAAATCGTTTTTATGGTCCATCCTGACCAGAGCGAACAGGTTCCGGGTATGATCGAGCGTTACTCTGCTGCCATCACTGGTGCAGAAGGTACGATCCACCGTCTGGAAGACTGGGGCCGCCGTCAGCTGGCTTACCCGATCAACAAACTGCACAAAGCACACTACGTTCTGATGAACGTTGAAGCGCCGCAGGAAGTGATCGATGAGCTGGAAACTACCTTCCGCTTCAACGATGCCGTTATCCGCAGCATGGTTATGCGTACCAAAAACGCAGTTACCGAAGCATCTCCGATGGTTAAAGCGAAAGACGAGCGCCGTGAGCGTCGCGATGATTTCGCAAACGAAACCGCAGATGATTCTGATGCTGGGGATTCTGAAGAGTAATTTCTGATGGCCAACCGTCTGGCGTTGTCCGGCATCGTATGCAGGGCTCCCCTTCGAAAGGTCAGTCCATCAGGAATTCCGCATTGCCAGTTCGTGCTTGAGCATCGTTCTGTGCAAGAGGAAGCCGGGTTTCACCGGCAGGCGTGGTGCCAAATGCCCGTTATTATTAGCGGACACGAAAACCAGGCCATTACTCACAGTTTAACGGTCGGTAGCGCAGTAATCGTTCAGGGGTTCATCTCTTGCCACAAGGCAAAGAACGGCCTGAGCAAAATGGTTCTGCATGCCGAGCAGATTGATTTGATAGATTCTGGAGACTAGCCATATGGCACGTTATTTCCGTCGTCGCAAGTTCTGCCGTTTCACCGCGGAAGGCGTTCAAGAGATCGACTATAAAGATATCGCAACGCTGAAAAACTACATCACCGAAAGCGGTAAGATTGTCCCAAGCCGTATCACCGGTACTCGTGCAAAATACCAGCGTCAGCTGGCTCGCGCTATCAAACGCGCTCGCTACCTGTCCCTGCTGCCGTACACTGATCGTCATCAGTAATCGGGCACGGTCCATTAATACGACTTTAAGAGGATAAGGTAATGCAAGTTATTCTGCTTGATAAAGTAGCAAACCTGGGCAGCCTGGGTGATCAGGTTAACGTTAAAGCGGGTTACGCACGTAACTTCCTGGTTCCACAGGGTAAAGCTGTTCCAGCTACCAAGAAAAACGTAGAGTTTTTCGAAGCACGTCGCGCTGAACTGGAAGCCAAACTGGCTGACGTTCTGGCGGCTGCTAACGCTCGCGCTGAAGCAATCAACGCACTGGGCACCGTTACCATCGCGTCTAAATCAGGCGACGAAGGTAAACTGTTCGGTTCCATCGGTACTCGCGATATCGCTGATGCAGTTTCTGCAGCAGGCGTTAAAGTGGCTAAGAGCGAAGTTCGTCTGCCGAACGGCGTTCTGCGTACCACTGGTGAGCACGAAGTTGACTTCCAGGTTCACAGCGAAGTGTTCGCTAAACTGGTTGTTAACGTTGTAGCTGAGTAATTTTTTACTCTGCTCACGTTGAAACGCCGGCCTTGTGCCGGCGTTTTGCTTTTTAGAAAACCGGGTCTTAACGCGCCCTGATAAAACTGCCGTCTGGCTGGCGGGTAAACAGCACCTGTTGTCCATTTCCCGTATCAATCGTTAACCCTGTCACCACCCCGCTGGCATTCTGGCGAACCTGTACCATCTGTCCATTCTGCAGATTACTGAGCGGTTTACCCGCACCTTCCACCTTCGCCATGGCATACACGTCGGTTGGCGGCAGATTGTGGTCGCGGAACAGCTGTGCCAGAGTTTTGCCCGGCTCTACGCGATAGGAACGCCACTGTTGCTCAATACCGGTAGGCTTTTGCGTCTGAGGCTGAGACGGGGCGGCGGCTTGATCCTGCGGCTGTTCATCCTGAATAGGTTCTGGCTCAACCGGCGCGACCTGACCCGGATCGTTAGACGGGGTCACAAGCTGCGTCTGCATCGGCTGTGCGTCATGCTGCGGCCGCGTCTGCGACTGAATGTCCAGCTGAGCATTGCGGGTGACGGGTGCGGTATCGACATCATCGCCCCCGGAAGGAAGCAGGAAGCCCACGATCACCATCAGCGCGCCAATGATGATCCCTCTGCGATGCAGAGGAGGCAGCGGGTCCATGATGCGAAAATTGTCCGGCGCCTGCCAGATTTTCGCCAGGGTAGGTTTCAGTTCAAATCGCCCGGGCATGGCACTCCTCCTGCTCCGCGTATTTTTTATCCTGTGCCCCGAAGTATAGTTTGCTAACTGCCTGAACGGCGTAGTAAACCCGACATCCGTGACATCAGTTCGGGATTAATCCTGGTTATCTCTATTGTTTCTGTTTCGTCGCGGTTTGTCACCTTAACTTCAGACAAAGTTTTACCCATAAGGGCATGGCTGATATGCTGCCCGCTACTTTAAATGCGATGGAAGGAAAACCCATGACCACCCCGACTTTTGACACTATCGAAGCGCAGGCAAGTTACGGTATCGGCTTGCAGGTAGGACAGCAGCTGAGCGAATCCGGCCTGGAAGGTCTGTTACCAGAAGCGCTGGTGGCGGGTATCGCTGACGCGCTGGAAGGCAAACAGCCTGCCGTTCCGGTAGACGTTGTGCACCGTGCGCTGCGTGAAATCCACGAACGTGCTGACGCCGTGCGTCGCGCGCGCTTCGAAGAGATGGCTGCCGAAGGTGTGAAATATCTGGAAGAGAACCGCGAGCGTGAAGGCGTGAACAGCACCGAGTCTGGTCTGCAGTTCCGCGTGATCAATCAGGGCGACGGCGCAATCCCGGCGCGTACCGACCACGTTCGCGTGCATTACACCGGTAAACTGATCGACGGTACCGTGTTCGACAGCTCCGTGGCGCGCGGCGAACCGGCTGAGTTCCCGGTCAACGGCGTGATCGCAGGCTGGATCGAAGCTCTGACCCTGATGCCGGTCGGTTCCAAATGGGAACTGACTATCCCGCATAACCTGGCCTACGGCGAGCGCGGCGCTGGCGCGTCCATTCCGCCATTCAGCACCCTGGTCTTTGAAGTCGAGCTGCTGGAAATTCTGTAATCGACTTTTCTTATTTCCTCTTCCCGGTTGGGGAGAGGAAATAGTGTTAAAACCTATAGTTACGACGTAATCAATATTTTATCTTGCAAACGAAACTGTTGCGTGTATTTTTGTGAGCTGTTTCGCGCTGTATGAGTGATATGACACTCACTTTCAACATATTATTAACATAATATCTAAATCATAGTATTCATCCCGCCGATTCTTACCTAATATCGATTAGCCCTTACAAGGGAACGTCATCTTTTGACGTATTTAAAGGCCAGAAGAGCCTTAACAACACAGACAGGCATAAACAGGAAAATATCACATGGTAGATCAGGTCAAAGTCGTCGCCGACGAAGAGGCGTCGTCTGAACAGTCGCTACGGCGCAATCTCACTAACCGTCATATTCAGCTCATTGCGATTGGGGGTGCCATCGGTACCGGGCTGTTTATGGGGTCAGGCAAAACCATCAGTCTCGCCGGGCCGTCGATCATATTCGTTTATATGATCATCGGTTTTATGCTCTTCTTCGTGATGCGTGCAATGGGTGAACTGCTGCTCTCGAACCTCGAATACAAATCCTTTAGCGACTTCGCTTCTGACCTGCTCGGGCCGTGGGCGGGCTATTTTACCGGCTGGACCTACTGGTTCTGCTGGGTTGTCACCGGTATGGCGGACGTCGTGGCGATTACCGCCTACGCGCAGTTCTGGTTCCCGGGGCTGTCGGACTGGGTCGCCTCGCTGGCGGTCATTGTTCTGCTGCTGAGCCTTAACCTCGCCACCGTTAAAATGTTCGGTGAGATGGAGTTCTGGTTCGCGATGATCAAAATCGTGGCGATTGTCGGGCTTATCGTCGTGGGGCTGGTGATGGTGCTCACCCACTTCCAGTCCCCAACGGGCGTTCAGGCGTCGTTTACCCATCTGTGGAATGACGGCGGCTGGTTCCCGAAAGGCATTAGCGGCTTCTTTGCCGGCTTCCAGATCGCGGTTTTTGCTTTCGTGGGCATTGAGCTGGTGGGCACGACGGCAGCGGAGACCAAAGATCCCGAGAAGTCTCTCCCGCGCGCGATTAACTCTATTCCGCTGCGTATCATCATGTTCTACGTCTTCGCGCTGATCGTCATTATGTCCGTGACGCCGTGGAGCTCCGTGGTGCCAACCAAGAGCCCGTTCGTTGAGCTGTTCGTGCTGGTAGGCCTGCCTGCTGCCGCGAGCCTGATTAACTTCGTGGTGTTGACCTCTGCTGCCTCGTCTGCCAACAGCGGCGTATTCTCCACCAGCCGTATGCTGTTTGGTCTGGCGCAGGAAGGCGTGGCGCCGAGCGCGTTCGCCAAGCTGTCGAAGCGCGCGGTACCGGCAAAAGGGTTGACCTTCTCCTGCATGTGCCTGCTGGGCGGCGTGGTGATGCTCTACGTGAACCCAAGCGTGATTGGCGCGTTCACCATGATCACCACGGTCTCAGCGATCCTGTTTATGTTCGTCTGGACCATCATCCTCTGTTCATACCTGGTGTACCGCAAGCAGCGCCCGCACCTGCATGAAAAATCGATCTACAAGATGCCGCTGGGCAAGCTGATGTGCTGGGTGTGCATGGCGTTCTTCGTCTTCGTGCTGGTTCTGCTGACGCTGGAAGATGATACCCGTCAGGCACTCATCGTCACGCCGCTGTGGTTTATCGCGCTGGGGCTGGGCTGGGTGTTTATCGGTAAGAAACGTATGGCAGGCGTAAGGTAAAAGCAAAACGGCAACTTCGGTTGCCGTTTTTAGTTTTTGCACCCTCTCCCCGTGGGAGAGGGCCGGGGGGAGGGCATCAGGCCGCAGCGGCCTTTTTTATTCCCCAGCTAATGCCCGCGGGAACAGAACGTTGTTCTCAAGACTGATGTGTTCCATCAGGTCGTCAATCATCTCGTTAATGCCGTTGTACATCGCTTTCCACGTTGTGCACGCTTCTGGCGGCGGCGTGACGTTGTGGGTGGTGTGTTTGATCACTTCCAGCAGCTCACCCGCATCATCGTGCTCGCTTTCCATCACGCTGATAGGCCCCATCGCCTGGCTTCCCATTCCCTGTTTAATCATCGGGAAGAGGATCTGCTCTTCTTTCATCATATGGCTGGAAAGCTCTTCGTGCAGCAGGGTCAGGTATTTCGCCAGACCGCGCGGTACGGAAGGTTTGTCGGCATGTACGCGCTCGACTTTGGTTGCCTGCAGGATCAGTTCCGGCAGCTGTTCACGGTGACGGTCATGGTATCGCACGATGATATGGTCGATGATTTCAGCGAGCGGGGCGGTTCGCCAGTCTTTGTCGGCGGGCTGCCCGGCCAGCTGCGCCAGCTCTGCTTCAATCACCTCAACGTCCAGTTCCTTGCGTGAGGCCGCACGCGCCAGGGTTTGCTTACCACCGCAGCAGTAATCCATATCGTATTTACGGAACAGCGCAGAAGCGCGAGGAATGGAGAGCGCCAGCTCGCCAAGGGGTTGGTCGCGAAAGGCCATAGCAGTTACCTCGTCATCAATAATATAAGGTGCATATTAAATGCATCTTTAAGCCAGCGCTATAACCCTTTAGAGGGAAGGGGAAAGTGAGATGCAGATCACAAAAAAATACCCCGTTTAACTCTCTGAATGGACTTAGGAAAGTGGTTTAGAAACTTTTTAAAGGTGTAGAAACAGTAAACAACCCGCCGCGCCTGCCGATATATCCACGTCAGACAAACCTGCATATAACAAAGGCAACGCATGTTTAAACGTATAAAAGTCATTACCCTTCTGATTTCGGTGCTGCTTGTGCTCGGCATCATGCAAGTGATTTCCGCGGGTATCTTTATCAACGCGCTGAATAACGATAAAGACAACTTCACCGTGTCGCAGCTCTCCAGCAAGAACGTGGCGGAGTTTACCGATGCGTGGATCAGCCTGAACCAGGCGCGCGTGACGCTGAACCGCGGGATGCTGCGTCTGCAAAGCAGCATGGCCTCTCAGATTAACGGTGGGCAGCTTAATGAGCTGGTCAACACGGCGAAAAATCTGCTCGCCGATGCGCAGGTCCATTACGATAAATACTATGCCCTGCCAAATACGCCGGGCCTGGACGAGAACCTGGCTAACCGGCTTGAAGAGCAGTACCGCATTTACTCTGCAACGCTGACGCAAATGAACGTCCTGCTGAGCCAGGGCAATCTGGAAGACATGTTCAAGCAGAACGCGGAGCAAAAGCAGACCGCGATGCAGGCGGTTTACCGTGAATGGCGTGAAGCGCAGGCAACGCTCACCGATAAAGGCATCCAGGACAATGAAAGCGACTACAAGCGCATCCTGTGGATCCTCTCTGCGGTTATGCTGCTGGTGATTGTGGTGATTATTTCCAGCTGGGTAGCCATGCGCCGCGTGCTGCTGCTGCCTCTGGAAGAGGTGATTAACCATATTCGCGCCATTGCGGCGGGAGATTTAACCCAGCCGATTCAGGCTGAAGGTAAGAACGAAATGGCTATCCTGGCGCGCAACGTTCAGGAGATGCAGACCTCGCTGGCGAACACCGTGGGCGTGGTGCGTGAAGGTGCGGATACCATCTACACCGGTGCCGGTGAAATTTCTGCCGGCAGCAACGACCTCTCTTCCCGTACCGAGCAGCAGGCCGCGTCTCTGGAAGAGACGGCAGCCAGCATGGAACAGCTGACGGCAACCGTGAAGCAGAACGCCGATAACGCGCGTCAGGCTTCCCGTCTGGCGCTGGACGCCTCCTCAACGGCGAAGAAGGGCGGTAACGTGGTGGAAGGCGTGGTGCGTACAATGGACGAAATCGCCACCAGTTCCAGTAAAATCGCGCAAATTACTAACGTGATCGACGGTATTGCCTTCCAGACTAACATTCTGGCGCTGAACGCGGCGGTTGAAGCGGCGCGCGCGGGCGAGCAGGGCCGTGGTTTTGCGGTGGTAGCAGGGGAGGTCCGTACTCTCGCACAGCGCAGCGCCCAGGCGGCGAAAGAGATCAAAGCGCTGATCGATGATTCCGGCGAGCGCGTGAACGCGGGCTCCCAGCTGGTCAACGAAGCCGGGGAGACGATGGCAGAGATCGTTAATGCGGTCACCCGCGTCACCGACATCATGGGTGAAATTGCCTCGGCCTCTGACGAGCAGAGCCGCGGTATTGACCAGGTGGGCCAGGCGGTAGCCGAGATGGACCGCGTGACCCAGCAGAACGCATCGCTGGTAGAGGAATCTGCGGCCGCGGCGGCGGCGCTGGAAGATCAGGCTGCCCGCCTGAACGAAGCGGTGGCGGTGTTCAAAATCACCCGCAACCAGGCGGTCAAAGCGGCGCCGGTGAAAACCTATGTACCTAAAGCGCAGCCCGTAGCGGCGGCGTCTGAAGGGAACTGGGAAACGTTTTAAGGGCTTGCCCGGTGGCGGCTACGCCTTACCGGGCCTACGATTTTGTAGGCCCTGCAAGCGCAGCGCCGCTGGGCAATGCTCACATCTCCGAAGCCGGAATGACCCTCGGTTTTTCCGGCTTCGCTCTTACCGCCATCACCACTCCCACCACCAGCAGCGCGATCCCGCAGGCCGTGAATAACGGCGGTAAGCTCTGGCGCATCAGGAAGGTATAAAGCAGTCCGGCCAGGGTTTCGAAGACAATCAGCGGCCCTAAAATCACCGTCGGCAGCTTCTGGCTGGCAATGTTCCAGCACAGCGCGCCCACCCATGAGCACAGCACCGCAATCGCAACCATCAGGCCGATAAAAACCCAGGGTCTTGGCCCGAAGGGTTGGGCGAAGTCTGGCTGTTGATGGCCTAACCAGATGCACGCGCCGGCATAGCCCACCAGCGAGACGGGCAGCGTAACCAGCGCCTGCGCCGTCGCCCACATCATCGGATGCTTGTCAGGGTTCTCCCGCAGCCAGCGCGCGTTGCGCAGGGCATACCATGCCCAGCACGCCACGGAAATGAACGCCAGCACAATGCCAGAGCCGTAACGCCACAGGTCAACATCCGCCTGCCCGTGACGCAGCTCGGCAATATTGACGCATACCAGCCCCATGGCGGTGCATACCAGCGCCGGCGCCATTTTTGACCACGCCAGTTTGCCATCGCGGTGGCTGTAGAGCAGGTTAGCAAAGACGGGAATGACGACCGGCAGCGTGCCGATAATCATGGTAGATACCGGCGCACCGGTACGCTGAATGGCACTCGCAAGGCAAACGTAGTAGATAAGATTGCCCATCATGGTCAGCGCCAGCGCGGTGCCCCAGTCCTGACGGCTGAGCTGACGCAAGCGCGCGCGTCCCAGCCACGCCAGGGGCAGGGCAATCAGCCCGAGCGCCAGATAGCGTCCGGTCGACTGCAGTATTGCCGGATACTCGGGCACGATCAGCGGGCCGACAAAAATAAGCCCCCACATCATCCCGGCCAGCAGGGCATACAACACTCCACTAATCATTTTTCCATCCACAGGTATTTACGCTGCATGCAGTGTAGGAGGGGAAAATGCGTGCGTATTGTATGAGATTGCGCATTAGCGCCGGGTGACCTGCTTCTGGTAGCGCACGGGCGTAATGCCGTAGCGGCGGGTAAACGCGCGGGTTAAGTGGGACTGGTCGGTCAGCCCGGTCGCGGCTGCCACTTCGGCGGCTGGCATGCCGTGGGTGAGGAACGCTTTAGCGCGCCAGAGGCGAATGGCCATCAGCATCTGGTGCGGCGTAACGTGAAAATGGGCTTTGAACTGGCGCTGGAAATGGTACGGGCTCAGCGAAACGACGCTGGCCAGCTCGTCCAGCGTCAGGGCGTGCATGTAGTTGTCGTGCAGGTACTCGCGCACGCGTTCGAAGCGGTGCGCGCCTTCCTGAATCACCGGCGCGTGATGGGCCAGCGGCTGGAAGGTCTCAATCAGATCCAGCAGTAATCCTTTTTGCGCAAGCGGATCGTCCGTATGCCACAATCCGTAAATCAGCCTGCCGATTTGCTGCGAGCGCAGCGGGTCATGACGCGTGACATCGCTAAACCACCAGTGCCGGAGGCCGGTCACCTCTTCCAGAAGATCGGGTTCGATATAGACCATCCGGTAGCGCCAGCCGCCTTCGGTGGCGGATTCGCCGGTATGGATCTCGTCCGGGTTCATGGTGACGACGGATTTTTCCGCCGCGAGATGCTGGGTACCGCGATAGCGAAAGCGTTCGGCACCGGTTTCAATCGTGCCGATCCCGAAGGCTTCATGGGTGTGAGGCTCAAAGGCGTAGTCAGAAATATGCGCGTGATAAAGCTCCAGGCCCGGCAGCTGCGCCAGATGGCGAAAGCGCGCGCTGTCTCTTTCATCATTAAACTGTTCCGGTACGCCTTGCACGTTGAGCCTCCTCGTGGTCATCTTTTCATTATCAGAGATGACCGCAGTTTATGCACTAAACATCTTTGCCCGGACGGTCTTACGGTAATCCCCCGGTGAAACCGTTGTTTTATGCTTAAACTGGCGATTAAAGTGCGCAATATCCTGATATCCAACCGCATTTGCAATCTCCTGAATACACAGATTGGTGGATTGCAGCATTGTCATGGCGGATTCAATTCTGGCGGTTAATAAATACTGCAGTGGGGACATGTCGGTGGCATTTTTAAAGCGGCGATTAAAGTTGCGCAAACTCATGCCGGCCATATCTGCAAGATTCTGCATGGATATATCCGAGGCGCAGTTGGCTTTTATCCAGATTTGAATTTGAACAATATCTTCATCCGGATGGGGTTTGTTTTCTTCACTGTAACATTGGCGTTCAAACTGGCTACGAATTTCATGGAAAAATGTCCGTTGAGTATGGGTGGCTACACGTTTCCCGTATATCGTTTCTATAAAATGGATCGTCAGATCGGACAGGGCCTTAACGCTTGCGGCGCAGAAAATATTATCGGCCTGAGTGAGAAAATGCTTTGTCTGTAATTTTACGCTGGGGTAGTCGCGCGAGAATTGTTTGAAGTAGTGCCAGTGGGTGGTGGCGGGCTTTCCGTTTAGCAATCCCGACTCCGCCAGAAAACAGCAGCCCGTTCCGACGGCGGCGATGCGGGTTCCTCGCGCGGCCTGCTCGGTCAGCCATTCCAGAAGTTCAGGCTGTTGTCTGACCACCGCGCGAGGATTGCGCCACAGGGCAGGAAGATAGATAACGTCATAGTGTCTGTCTGCGGCAAGGGTGGTATCGGCGGTAATGCTAAAACCACTGTGCGTCAGGATGGGCTCGCTGTTTATGCCAATGGTATTCACCTTCAGAATATTCTCCGGGCGACAGAGCCTGAAGGGTGACTTCTCCGGTTTGTGCGTGCCTGCGTGGGATGTTGTTTTTTGCTCAGCTAAATAGCTACTGGCTGCCGCTTTCCACATTTCAATCGGAAGGCTGAGACCGGAACTTAGCATGCGTTCACATAACACAAATCCTATTTGTGTATTTGTCATTTTTGATTAATACCTGTTTTGACTATTATTTTTGGTAGCTCATCGTTGCCGTGGCCAAAAAAGTCAGCGTTTTGGCTGGATTTTCATATTAGCTTTTGTTGGTGATTTGTAAACTAATATCTGAAATTATCGCACTTGCTTAATAAAATAAATCCACGACCACGAGAGAATAAATTATGGTGAAATTACCCGTAATAACGGCTTTTGGCGGCTATGGTCCAGCTGGGCGTAGTTCTTCACATCATGCATTCCGTCGAATGATTATTGAGTCATTATCGGAAGAGGAACGGCAGGATACGTTATTATCGTTAGCCATCCTGATGGGCATCCTTAAATATGATGAAGGTGGGTATTACGATATTTCCGGTAAAAGATTCACACCTGCTCAGGCTGCCGCGAGGATAAAAGACGAGGTGCTTGAGGGAACCCTTATCAGAAAAATTACGCGCGACTACTTTGATGTCGATGCTATTGCCGGCCATGCAAAATTGAATATGGCTTCAGGCGAAGAGGGATTCAGTTTTAATATATCTGCCAGGCAATTACCTCAACCCTTACCGGCGGGATGGCACGTTGAAGAATTAGCGGAGCGGCGCGTCCGTATTACCGTCCAGGGAGAGATGGACTGTAAAATTGAGGCGTTGCTGCGCACGGAGGTTCAGGCTGCAGGGCTGTTGCCGCAGGGATTCCGTCCGGGCGACCATTACAATTCGCAGTTCCATCCGCGGGCGTTACAAATGGCGATTGTCGGAGCGTCAGACGCCATCAACGCGCTGGGGATCCCGTGGCGAGAGGTACAGGCCAAAATCACGCCGGATCAGCTCGGCGTCTATTCGGGCAATATCATGGGGCAGCTCGACGATTATGGCTTTGGCGGAATGCTGCAGTCGCGCCTGAAAGGCCATCGCGTCAGCGCCAAACAATGCCCGCTGGGCCTGAACAGCATGTGCGCCGATTTCCTCAATGCGTATGTGCTGGGTAGCGTCGGTCATACCAGCGCCACGCTGGGGGCGTGCGCCACGTTTCTGTATAACCTGAATGCGGCAGTTGAGGATATCAAAGCGGGGCGCATTCGCGTAGCCGTCGTTGGCAGCGCCGAAGCGCCGGTCACCTCAGAAGTGATTGAAGGATTCGATGCCATGGGCGCCCTGGCAACGGAGAGCAAGCTTAAGCACACTGATGAAACGGAAACGGCCGACTGGCGCAACAGCAGCCGCCCGTTTGGTAACAGCTGCGGTTTTGTTATCGCAGAATCCAGCCAGTATGTCGTGCTAATGGACGACGAGCTGGCGCTGCAGCTTGGCGCAGAGATCCACGGTTCGGTGGGGAATGTCTTCATCAACGCTGACGGCTTTAAACGCTCTATTGCGTCGCCGGGGCCGGGGAACTACATCACCATGGCGAAAGCCGTAGCCTCTGCGGTATCGATGGCCGGGATAGAGACGGTGCAGAAGGGATCGTTTATTCAGGCGCACGGCTCAAGCACGCCGAAGAATTGCGTCTCCGAGGCCGATATTTTTGACCGCGTTGCGCAAGCTTTTTCGATTCGCGACTGGCCGGTGACGGCGGTGAAATCGTACCTCGGTCACTCCCTGGGCCCAGCCAGCGGCGACCAGCTGATCGGCTGCCTCGGCGTCTTCCGCTATGGTATTTTGCCGGGAATTAAAAGCGTGTCCCACATCGCGCCGCAGGTGAACAATGCGCGCTTAACCATTCCTCTTCAGGACTGCAAATTAGAGGAAGGTCAGGGACAAATCGCCTTTATTAATTCAAAAGGCTTTGGCGGTAATAATGCCACGGGGGTGGTTTACTCGCCAAAGCTTACCCATCAATGGTTGCGCAAACGCTATGGGGAAACGGTGTTTGCGGATTATCAGCAGCGTAACCGCCAGGTGCGACGTCAGGCTAACGCCTACGACCAGGCGGCGTCACAGGGGGAACTGAATGTCATTTATCTGTTCGGCCAGCAGGGGATAAATGAGGAAGATATTAAGATTGATATGAATGGCATCACCATTCCCGGATTTGAAAAACCGATAACGTACGCGACGGATAAAGAATACCCGGACTTTTAATCGTTATATCTGTTTTTATTATTAATAAATATGAGCGGGCCGGGTAAGGGAAATCACCCGGCCGCAGGAAAGAACGGTGACACTGTTAAAGAATGGCTTTAATACTCTGCGCCAGCGGCGTCGTTGCGCGCCCGATCAGTTTGCTCAGCGTATGGCTATCGTCAAAGAGTCCCCCTTTGGACGCACCCACATCCGAGTCCGCCAGCATATCTGCCAGCCCTGCAGGCAGGCCGACGCTTTTCAGGGCGGCGGCAAAATCCGCTTCACTGAGATTCTGATAGGTTACCGGCTTCCCGCTCTGTTTGCTGAGTTCAGCCGCCAGTTCGCTCAGCGTCCAGCCGTGGTCGCCCGCCAGTTCGTAGACCTTGCCCGCGTGGCCCTCTTCAGCAATCACTTTGGCGGCTGCCGCGGCATAGTCGGCGCGGGTGGCAGAGGCAATTTTGCCTTCGCCTGCCGCACCAATAAACACGCCGTGTTCCAGCGCAGGCGGCGCGCTCGCCAGGTAGTTTTCGGTATACCAGCCATTGCGCAGCAGGGCATAAGGGATGCCGGACGCCGCCAGCGCTTTTTCAGTGGCAACATGTTCAACATGCAGACCCAGCGGTGAGTTGTCCGCATGCAGCAGGCTGGTGTAGGCGATAAATTTCACGCCTGCCGTTTTGGCGGCGTTAATCACGTTCTGGTGCTGGGTCGCGCGCTGGCCGACTTCGCTGGAAGAGATCAGCAGCAGCTTATCCACGCCGCTCAGCGCGGCGGTGAATGCGGCTTCATCCGTGTAGTCCGCCTGGCGAACGACAATTCCCTGCTGGCTTAAGGCCTGCGCTTTCGCCGGGTTACGTACGATGGCCACAATCTGGCTGGCCGGTACGGTTTTCAGCAGCTGTTCGATAACGAGATGGCCAAGCTGGCCGGTAGCGCCGGTAATCGCGATCATGATGAATCTCCTTCGTGTTTGTCTGGTGTTGTGGCACACTAGCACCATGGCTAACTTTTAGTAAGTACGTACAAAAAGGTAAGTATGAAAACAACGATACCGACGCTCAGCGAACAAATGCGCGATGGCAATCTTTTCGCGGAACAGTGCCCTTCACGCGAGGTGCTCAAACACGTGACCAGCCGCTGGGGTGTCCTGATTCTGCTGGCCCTGCGCCAGGGAACGCATCGCTTTAGCGATCTGCGCCGTAAAATGGGCGGGGTGAGCGAAAAGATGCTGTCCCAGTCACTCCAGGCGCTGGAGCTGGACGGGTTTGTCGATCGCGTGTCGTATCCGGTGGTGCCGCCGCACGTAGAGTATAGCCTGACGCCGCTGGGGATTGAGGTCAGCGAGAAAGTCGCCGCGCTGGCGGACTGGATTGAGGTGAATACGCCGAAGGTGATGGCGAATCGGGACGATCGTGCGGCCTGATGTCTTCACCCTGACCTAATGCCTGCGTGGGCGACCCCCTCTCCCTTGAGGGAGAGGGCTGGGGTGAGGGGGGAACATATAACTCTGGTGGTCATTCCGTTCACTTTATGTTCCTTGCTTCTCTGTAACGACATGGCCTGTGAACGTGCCAGGGCGGCTCAATCGCCGCCGCCCTGGCGACCCGGGCTCCCGGCGGTAAATCGCCGCTTCGCGGATTGCTCGCCCCATCCCTGGGGCTCACCCTTTCAGGGCCAGCTCAGGCGCTGTCCAAAATTGCTCCCGGCAATTTTGTCCTCAGCTTATTCCTTCAGGCTATCGGGTCGGGCATGAGCCTGCATCCCTGCAGGCCACGCCCTCTCGGCGCATCCTTGCGCCTCGCCCCGGCCTTGCGGAAACGCTTCGGCGATTTACAGCCGGACCAGGGCATCGCTGCAATTCATTAATTTTTCTGAAGAAATATTCATCGCTTCGAGTTGGAAAATTACTGAGGACCCCTCTCCCATAGGGAGAGGAAACAAACACGAAAAACGGCAACGTATGTTGCCGTTTTGTTTTTACTTACTCAAATCCACCTGATAAATCGCGAACCCGATATCATCTGTTGCGACCTTCTTCATCGGATACTGGGCTTTATCCTTGATGAACGCGGCTGCCTTATCGGACGGCGACGTTTCTATGCGGATATCCAGCTTCGTATCGCTGTGGATCGGCGCGAGGCGCCAGTTGTTGTCCACCGCCGGATGAATTTCGCCCGCCTTCTTCGACTCCGCGCTGATCCACGCCGCCAGCACCGAGCGGTTCTCGTCCGGCGAGGCAAAGGCGATGTGGCTATCTCCCGTACCGGCAAACTTACCGCCGTAGGCGCGGTAGTTATTAGTCACCACCAGGAAGGTGGCATTCGGGTCGATCGCCTTGCCGTTGAAGGTCAGGTTTTTGATGCGCTCCGCCTGCGGGTTGATCGCCTGACACTCGCCGTCATATTTCGCCGGCTGGGTGACGTCAATCTGGTAGTTCACGCCGTCGATCACGTCGAAGTTATAGGTACGGAAGCCGTCCCAGTTAATCAGCGACTGCGGCTTACTGCTGTGCGGGTCAATCTGGTTAAACTGTCCGGCAGAGCACTCCAGCCACTCTTTCACCTCCTGGCCCGTCGCTTTTACCACCACCAGCGTGTTCGGGTAGAGATAGAGATCGGCGGCGTTACGGAAGGTCAGCTGGCCCTTTTCGACTTCAACATAGCTTGCCGGGTCGTTCTTACGCCCGCCAACCTTGAATGGCGCAGCCGCTGACAGGACCGGCAGTTTTGCCAGATCCGGATCGCCCTGCACAAAGTGTTCCGCATAGGCTTTCTGCGCCATGTTGACGACCTGAACGGTCGGGTCGTCCTGCACTAGCGCCAGGAAGCTGTACATGTTATCGGCGGATTTGCCGATCGGCTTGCTGACGAATTCGCGCGTGGCGTCGTGATCGTGCTTCAGCACGTCGACCAGTTTTTTATCTTCCGCCGCCAGAGATTTTTTAGCCGCAGCGTCGTAAATCGGGCGCGCTTCGGCTTTTGACTGCGTCACCTTCCAGCTGCCGCCGTCGTTATTCAGCACCAGATCCACCACGCCAAGATGGTCGCCCCACATGCCCGGCATCACCGAAGGCACGCCGTTGAGCGTCCCTTTCTCAATGTCCGCTCCTTTTATGCTGGCGAAATCTTTGCCCGGGAAGACCGCGTGGGCGTGGCCGAACAGGATCGCGTCGACGCCCGGGACTTCACTCAGATAGTAAACGGAGTTTTCTGCCATGGCCTGATACGGATCGGCGGAGAGACCCGAGTGGGCGACAACGACCACCAGATCGGCGCCTTTTTCGCGCATTTCCGGCACGTATTTCCGCGCGGTTTCGGTGATGTCGTTAACGGTCACTTTGCCGTCGAGGTTGGCCTTATCCCACGTCATGATCTGCGGCGGCACAAAACCGATATAGCCGATTTTCAGCGTCTGTTTTTTACCGTCCTGGTCGACGACGTTTGTCTCTTTAATCAGGTAAGGGGTAAAGAGCGGCTTTTGCGTCTTAACGTCGATGATATTGGCGTTAACGTACGGGAATTTCGCACCGGCCAGGGCGTCATGCAGGTATTTTAGACCGTAGTTGAATTCGTGGTTGCCGAGGTTGCCGACGGTATAGTCCAGGGTGTTCATCGCTTTATAAACAGGATGGATCTCGCCTTTTTTCAGCCCCCTGGTCGCCATGTAATCCCCGAGCGGACTGCCCTGAATGAGATCGCCATTGTCGACCAGCACGCTGTTTTTCACTTCGCCACGCGCCGCATCGATCAGGCTTGCCGTGCGTACCAGACCGAATTTTTCCGTCGGGGTATCTTTGTAGTAATCGAAGTCCATCATGTTGCTGTGCAGATCGGTCGTTTCCAGAATACGCAGATCTACCGTCGCCGCCTGTACGCTTGCTGCAATCAGCGTCGCCAGAAGCGTTGCACTAAACTTAATCATCAGAGGAGTCCTTTTTTCGATGCAGAGCACAAAAGAGTATGTATCTATAGCTTGTTGCTTACAGAAATGTGAATCCTGACAGAAAAAAGTCACCTGAAACCGGAATTGCTTCACAGATAGCGGAATTGTTCACATTACGATATAACTAAAACAAAGAGTTAACCTCACTGCGTTAACAAAGAGGTGGAAAATGCTAGATAAAATTTGTCAGCTCGCACGGGATGCGGGAGATGCCATCATGCAGGTGTATGACGGCAGTAAACCTATGGAGGTGGTCAGCAAGGCCGACGACTCTCCGGTCACGGCGGCGGATATCGCGGCGCATAAGGTGATCCTGAAAGGATTACAGGCCTTAACGCCGGACATCCCCGTTCTGTCAGAAGAAGCGCCGCAAAGCTGGGACGAGCGCCAGCACTGGCAGCGTTACTGGCTGGTCGATCCGCTGGACGGGACAAAAGAGTTCATCAAGCGCAACGGTGAATTCACCGTCAATATCGCCCTGATTGAGAAGGGCAAAGCGGTGCTGGGCGTGGTCTACGCGCCGGTAATGAAGGTGATGTACAGCGCTGCAGAAGGGAAGGCGTGGAAGGAAGAGTGCGGCGTGCGCAAGCAGATCCAGGTGCGCGATGCGCGTCCACCGCTGGTGGTGATTAGCCGCTCGCACAGCGACAGCGAGCTGCAGGAGTACCTGCAGCAGCTGGGTGAACACCAGACCACCTCGATTGGCTCATCGCTGAAATTCTGCCTGGTGGCGGAAGGCCATGCGCAGCTCTACCCTCGCTTTGGGCCAACCAACGTCTGGGATACCGCGGCAGGTCATGCCGTTGCCGCGGCCGCCGGGGCGCATGTTCATGACTGGCAGGGCAAGCCGCTGGACTATACCCCGCGCGAATCCTTCCTCAACCCCGGTTTCCGCGTCTCTATTTACTGAGCCAGCAGCTTATGCAGCAGGTCGACAACCTGCTGCACCTCTTCCTGGGTTAACGCGCCGTCTTTCGCCCACTGTACGCGGCCCTCTTTATCCAGCACGATAATCGCGGAGCTCTCTTCTTCCAGCTGCCAGGCCTTACGGGTTACGCCGTTGCTGTCGACGATAAACTGCGACCACGGGTAGAGCTTTTTATTGCTCTCAAGGCTTGAGCGCACAAACATCCCGGAGCCCGGAATGGCGTCGTCGGTGTTAACAATCGTGGTCGTCTGGTAGCGGTCGTGAGGGAATTTTGCGGCCTTGATCGCTTCCACCAGGGTAGCATTTTTCTCTTTTGCGGATGTACGACCGGCAATATGTTGTACAACTCTCACTTTGCCCGCGAGCTGCGCGCTATTCCAGGGTTTGTAGCTAAACTTATCATTGTCGAGAATCAATTCTCCCCGGTCAGCAATGCCGACTGGCGGTACACGTTGTCCTTTTTCAATGTTGTGAGCGGAAGCCCACAGCGGCAGCAGCAGGCAGGTTGCTGCAAGGATATTACGTAGGGTCATGGCGTTTCCTTATTGTTTGCAGGTGATCCGACCACTTGGTCTTGCGCTTTTAATCATAAGTGCGATCAATGGGGTTTTCCCGCAATCCCGATGCCAGTTTGCGGGCGAACGCACATATCCATGAAAAAACGACGGCTTATACTGCGCCCGGTCACGCTTTGCAAAGATTATTCTGAATAATTGTAATCAAACGGTAAATAAACTTATGCACACTGGGTAACACCGTAGTTCTGGTCTATAGTCATTGGGCATTAAAATTTGCGCTCAGGACAGTCGGGCCGATTGTGGCACCGCAAGAGCGTATGATTCGCAGGAGATACAAGAATGAAAATTTTCCAACGCTACAACCCGCTTCAGGTGGCGAAGTACGTGAAGATCCTGTTCCGTGGACGGTTGTACATCAAGGATGTTGGCGCTTTTGAGTTTGATAAGGGCAAGATCCTTGTCCCAAAAGTGAAGGACAAACAGCACCTGTCTGTGATGTCCGAAGTCAACCGTCAGGTTATGCGTCTGCAGACTGAGATGGCTTAACCAACGTGCTATGCAGTAGTTAAAAAAACGGCTCCCAATGGGAGCCGTTGATGTTTGTAGAGGCTGGTACTTTACGCCGACACCTTCTCTTCCGCGTCCGGCAGCTTCGGTACCAGTACGGTCGGTTTGTTATCGATGCGCGTCACCAGCAGCTGGTCGATGCGGTAGTTATCAATATCCACCACTTCAAACTTGTAGCCGGAGAACTTCACCGAGTCGGTACGTTTCGGGATCTTACGCAGCATAAACATCATAAAGCCGCCGATGGTCTCGTAGTTGCCGGACTGCGGGAACTCGTCGATATCCAGCACGCGCATCACGTCTTCAATCGGTGTGCCGCCATCAATCAGCCACGAATTATCGTCGCGCTGAACAATCTGCTCTTCCAGCCCCTGGCCAACCAGGTCGCCCATCAGCGTGGTCATCACGTCGTTCAGGGTGATAATACCCACCACCAGCGCGTATTCGTTCATGATAACCGCGAAGTCTTCCCCGGCGGTTTTGAAACTTTCCAGCGCTTCTGAGAGCGTCAGGGTGTCCGGCACAATCAGGGTATTGCGGATCTGCACGCCGCTGTTAAGCGCCAGGCTCTGGTTTGCCAGCACGCGGTTCAGCAGGTCTTTGGAGTCGACGTAACCGATGATGTGGTCGATATCTTCATTACAGACCAGGAACTTAGAGTGCGGATGCTGCGCCACTTTGTTCTTCAGGCTCTGCTCATCTTCATGTAAATCGAACCAGATAATGTTTTCACGGCCCGTCATGGAAGACGGCACGGTACGGGATTCCAGTTCGAATACGTTCTCAATCAGCTCGTGCTCCTGCTTGCGCAGCACCCCGGCCAGCGCGCCGGCTTCCACCACCGCATAAATGTCGTCAGAGGTGATGTCGTCTTTACGCACCATCGGCAGCTTAAAGATGCGGAAAATGACGTTCGCCAGGCCGTTGAAGAACCACACCAGCGGACGAAACACGTACAGACAGAAGCGCATCGGGTTGATGATACGCAAAGCCACAGCTTCTGGCGCAATCATACCGATGCGTTTCGGGGTCAGGTCTGCAAAGAGGATGAACAGGCCGGTTACCAGCGAGAAGGAGAGGATAAAGCTCAGCTGTTCGGCCAGTTCAACGGACATGTACTTAACAAACAGACTATAAAACGCCGGAGAAAACGCCGCATCACCCACGATACCGCCGAGAATGGCGACCGCGTTGAGGCCAATTTGCACCACGGTGAAGAACATCCCGGGATTTTCCTGCATTTTCAGGATGCGGGTGGCATTGATGTTGCCTTCATCGGCAAGCAGCTTCAGTTTGATTTTACGGGACGCGGCCAGCGAGATCTCAGATATCGAGAAAAACGCGCTGACGGCAATCAGACAAAGTATTACTAAAATACTGTTTAACATAGTTTATCCGGCTTATCGCCAGATCCTCAGAAGGGGAGTTGATACCATTTGTGTGAAAACACATTGAAAATCAGCTCGTAGCGTTGAGCCGATTATTTCAGCGGGTAGTATAGCGTAAAGAGATGTAAATCTGCCAGAGGTCACATTTTGGCATAAAAAAGACCGGACAGCGTGGCGCTGTCCGGTACGGGCGACGATTTAACGGCTGATAATCAGGCCAGCTGTGGCGGCAGGCAGACGCCGATGCCCCCGATACCGCAGTAGCCGTACGGGTTTTTATGCAGATACTGCTGGTGATCGTCCTCGGCATAGTAGAACGGTTTCGCGGTGGTGATTTCCGTCGTCACCTCGCGCGTATCGCCCGCTTCACGCATGGCCTGCTGGAAACGCTCAAGGCTGGCGCGCGCGGCGGCATCCTGCTCGGGCGTGAGCGGATAAATGGCCGAACGGTACTGTGTGCCGTGGTCGTTGCCCTGACGCATGCCCTGCGCCGGGTCGTGGTTTTCCCAGAAGACCTGCAGGAGCTGTTCGTAGCTAATGACTGCAGGGTCATAGACCACGCGTACCGCTTCCGCATGCCCGGTTTCGCCGGAGCAGACTTCGCGATAGGTAGGATTCGGCGTGTAGCCGCCCGTGTAGCCAGCCGCCGTGCTGTAAACGCCGGGCAGCTGCCAGAAGAGGCGCTCAACGCCCCAGAAGCAGCCCATGGCGAACAGGGCGATTTCCATTCCCTCCGGCACGTTTGTCATGGAATGGTTATTGACGGCGTGTAAGGTCGCCACAGGCATAGGGGTGTTGCGTCCCGGTAATGCATCAGTTTGTGAAACCAGATGCTTTTTGTCGAATAAACTCACGATGGGGCCTCCCGGGGTGCGATGTTTCGGTTAAGGTTGTCACGAAGCGTTTAATTGAACACAATAAATGCGCTGAATGAGTCTAGATTTAATCATAAGAAATATTTGGGTGTTACACCCGTTTTCAACCCGTGATTTGGGTTTTTGGCCAACAGGCCGTATTTTGCCGCGGAGCGGTACTTCATTTGCTTCCAGGGTGGAAACAGGGATATTCAGGAGAAAACGTGACAAAAATCCGCCAGTTATGTTTAGTCAGTGTATTGCTGACAAGCGGGATTGCCAGCGCGGCGAATGTCCGTTTGCAGGTTGAGGGGTTATCCGGGGCGCTGGAAAAAAACGTGCGTGCGCAGTTGTCGACCATCCAGAGTGATGAGGTGACGCCGGACCGGCGTTTTCGCGCGCGCGTCGATGACGCCATCCGTGAAGGGCTGAAAGCGCTGGGGTATTACGAACCCACCATTGATTTCGATCTCCGCCCGCCGCCAAAGAAGGGGCGCCAGGTTCTTATTGCCCGCGTTTCGCCGGGTGAGCCGGTATTGATTGGCGGCACGAACGTCATTCTGCGCGGCGGGGCGCGTACCGACCGGGATTACCTGGACCTGCTCAACACGCGGCCGAAAATCGGTACCGTGCTTAACCACGGTGACTACGACCATTTCAAAAAAGAGCTGACGAACGTTTCCCTGCGTAAGGGCTACTTCGACAGCCAGTTCAATAAAAGCCAGCTGGGGATTGCGCTGGATCGGCGTCAGGCCTTCTGGGATATCGATTACGACAGCGGAGAACGCTACCGCTTTGGCGATGTGACGTTTGAAGGTTCGCAAATTCGTGAAGAGTATCTGCAAAACCTCGTGCCGTTCAAAAAAGGGGATTACTACCAGTCGAGAGACCTGGCGGAACTGAACCGTCGTCTTTCCGCTACCGGCTGGTTTAACTCCGTGGTTGTCGCACCGGAATTTGATAAGTCTCGCAAAACGAAGGTGTTGCCGCTGCATGGCGTTGTCTCGCCGCGCACCGAGAACACCATTGAGACCGGTGTTGGCTACTCGACGGATGTTGGACCACGCGTGAGAACCTCGTGGAAAAAGCCGTGGATGAACTCGTACGGTCACAGCCTGACCACCAGCCTGAGCCTCTCTGCGCCCGAGCAGCAGCTGGATTTCAGCTACAAAATGCCGCTGCTGAAAAACCCGCTTGAGCAATATTACCTTGTGCAGGGCGGTTTTAAGCGCACCGACTTGAACGACACCAAGCAGGATTCTACGACCCTTGCGGTCTCCCGCTTCTGGGATCTCTCCAGCGGCTGGCAGCGCGCCATTAACCTGCGCTGGAGCCTGGACCACTTTACCCAGGCCAACGTCACCAATACCACCATGCTGCTTTATCCGGGCGTGATGATCAGCCGTACCCGCTCGCGCGGCGGCCTGATGCCGACCTGGGGCGACTCACAGCGCTACTCCATCGATTATTCCAACTCCGCCTGGGGCTCCGACGTGGATTTCTCGGTGATTCAGGCGCAAAACGTCTGGATCCGCACGCTGTACGACAAACACCGCTTTGTGATGCGCGGCAATCTCGGCTGGATTGAAACGGGAGACTTCGAGCGCGTTCCGCCGGATCTGCGCTTCTTCGCCGGGGGCGACCGCAGCATTCGTGGGTATAAGTACAAATCGATCTCACCTGAGAACGAGAAAGGCCAACTGACCGGTGCATCAAAACTGGCGACCGGATCGCTGGAGTATCAGTACAACGTCAGCGGAAAGTGGTGGGGCGCTATGTTTGTTGACGGCGGTGAGGCGGTGAACGATATCCGCCGCAGCGACTTTAAAACCGGCGCGGGCGTGGGCGTACGCTGGCAGTCACCCGTCGGGCCCATCAAGCTCGACTTCGCCGTGCCTGTCGGTGACAAAGAAGAGCACGGATTACAGTTTTACATCGGTCTGGGGCCTGAATTATGAGTTTATGGAAGAAAATAAGCCTCGGGGTGCTGATTTTTATCGTGCTGCTGCTCGGTACGGTGGCGTTTCTGGTGGGAACGACGACCGGGCTGCATCTGCTGTTTAACGCTGCGAACCGCTGGGTGCCGGGGCTGGAGATTGGCCAGGTAACGGGCGGCTGGCGCGATCTGCGTCTGAAGAATATCCGCTACGAGCAGCCGGGCGTGGCGGTGAACGCCGGGGAGTTCCACCTGGCGGTGAAGCTGGGCTGCCTGCGCGACAGCAAGCTCTGCGTCAACGATCTGTCGCTTAAAGACGTCAACGTGGCGATAGATTCGAAAAAAATGCCGAAGTCTGCGCCGGTCGAGGAAGAGGACAGCGGCCCGCTGAATCTCTCCACGCCGTACCCGATCGCGCTCTATCGGGTCGCGCTTGATAACGTCAATATCAAAATCGACGACACTACCGTGTCCGTGATGGATTTCACCTCCGGCCTACGCTGGCAGGAGAAAAACCTCACCCTGACGCCGACGTCCCTGCAGGGCTTGCTGATCGCGTTGCCGAAGGTGGCCGACGTGGCGCAGGAAGAGATCGTCGAGCCGAAGATCCAGAACCCGCAGCCGGAAGAAAAGCCGCTGGGCGAAACGCTGAAAGATCTCTTCTCGAAGCCTGTCCTGCCGGAAATGACCGACGTTCACCTGCCGCTGAACCTCAACATCGAGGAGTTCAAAGGCGAGCAGCTGCGCCTGACCGGCGATACCGATCTGACGGTCTACACCATGCTGCTGAAAGTCAGCAGCATTGACGGCAACATGAAGCTCGACGCGCTGGATATCGACACCAACCAGGGCTCGGTGAATGCGTCAGGGAATGCCCTGCTGCGCGATAACTGGCCGGTGGACATCACGCTTAACAGTGCCCTCAACATCGATCCGCTGAAAGGCGAAAAGGTGAAGGTCAAAGTGGGCGGTGCGCTGCGCGATAAGCTGGATGTCGGGGTGAATCTCTCAGGCCCGGTGGACATGGTCCTGCGCGCGCAAACGCAGCTGGCGGAAGCCGGGCTGCCGCTCAATCTGGAGGTTGTCAGCAAGCAGCTTTACTGGCCGTTCACCGGCGAAAAGCAGTTCCAGGCCGATGATCTGAAGCTGAAGCTGAGCGGCAAGATGACCGACTACGCGCTCTCGTTCCGCACCGCGGTGAAGGGACAGGGCGTGCCGCCCGCGAACATCACGCTGGATGCGAAGGGCAACGAACAGCAGGTCAACCTCGACAAGCTGACCGTCGCGGCGCTGGAAGGCAAAACCGAGCTGACCGCGCTGCTCGACTGGCAGCAGGCGATCAGCTGGCGCGGCGAGCTGAAGCTGACGGGTATTAACACCGCCAAAGAGGTGCCGGACTGGCCGTCGAAGCTGGATGGCCTGATTAAAACCCGCGGCAGCCTGTACGGCGGTACGTGGCAGATGGACGTGCCGGAAATCAAGCTCACCGGGAACGTGAAGCAGAACAAGGTTAACGTTGAAGGCTCGGTGAAAGGCAACAGCTATCTGCAGTGGGTTATCCCGGGGCTGCACGTGGCGCTGGGCCGCAACACGGCGGATATCAAAGGCGAGCTGGGGGTGAAAGATCTCAATCTGGACGCCACCATCGACGCGCCGAATCTGGATAACGCCCTGCCGGGGCTGGGCGGCACGGCGAAGGGCCTCGTGAAAGTGCGCGGTACGGTGGAGGCACCGCAGCTGCTGGCGGACATTACCGCCAATAACCTGCGCTGGCAGGAGCTGAGCGTTGCCCGCGTCCGCGTGGAAGGGGATGTGAAATCCACCGATCAGATCGGCGGTAGCCTGAACCTGCGCGTGGAGCGCATTTCTCAGCCGGACGTGAACATTAACCTGGTCACCCTGGACGCCAAAGGGAACGAGAAACAGCACGACCTCCAGCTGCGCGTGCAGGGCGAGCCGGTCTCCGGCCAGCTTCACCTTACCGGCAGCTTCGACCGCAAAGAAGAACGCTGGAAAGGGACGCTGGATAACACGCGCTTCAATACGCCGGTCGGGCCGCTGGCGCTCTCGCGCGCCATTGCCCTCGACTACCGCAACGCTGAGCAGAAGATAAGCATTGGGCCACACTGCTGGACCAACCCGAATGCGGAGCTGTGCGTGCCGCAGACCATCGATGCGGGTGCGGAAGGGCGCGCGCAGATCAACCTCAACCGCTTCGATCTGGCGATGCTGAAGCCGTTTATGCCGGACACGACCCAGGCCAGCGGCGTCTTCAGCGGGAAAGCCGATGTCGCCTGGGACACCACCAAAGAGGGGCTGCCGCAGGGCAGCGTCACGCTGTCCGGGCGTAACGTGAAGGTGACGCAGGAGGTCAACGACGCGCCGCTGCCGGTGGCGTTCGACACCCTGAACCTGAGTGCCGATCTGCATAACAATCGCGCACAGCTGGGGTGGACGATCCGCCTGACCAACAACGGTCAGCTGGACGGGCAGGTCCAGATTACCGATCCGCAGGGACGGCGTAATCTGGGCGGCAACGTCAACGTCCGTAACTTCAACCTGGCGATGGTGAACCCGATTTTCGCGCGCGGGGAAAAAGCGGAGGGCATGCTGAACGCTAACCTGCGCCTGGCCGGTAACGTGCAAAGCCCGCAGCTGTTCGGTCAGATGCGGCTCAGCGGCGTGGATATCGACGGTAACTTCATGCCGTTTGACATGCAGCCCAGCCAGATCGCGATGAACTTCAACGGTATGAGCTCGACGCTGAGCGGCTCGGTATTGACGCAGCAAGGGCAAATCAACCTGAGCGGCGACGCGGACTGGAGCCAGCTCGACAACTGGCGCGCCCGTATTGCCGCGAAGGGCAGCCGGGTACGCATCACCGTACCGCCAATGGTGCGCCTGGACGTTTCGCCTGATGTGGTCTTTGAAGCCACGCCAAGCCTCTTTACGCTTGACGGGCGCGTCGACGTGCCGTGGGCGCGCATCGTGGTTCACGACGTGCCGGAAAGCGCGGTCGGCGTCTCAAGTGATGAAGTGATGCTCAATGAAAATCTGAAACCTGTCGAACAGAAGAGCGCGGGCATACCGATCAATAGTAACCTCATCGTGCACGTGGGAAATAACGTGCGGTTGAATGCGTTTGGGCTGAAGGCGAGGCTCACGGGCGATCTGAAAGTGGCGCAGGATAAACAAGGGCTTGGCCTGAACGGGCAGATCACTATCCCTGAAGGGCGTTTCCACGCCTATGGTCAGGATCTGATTGTGCGCAAAGGCGAGCTGCTGTTCTCCGGCCCACCGGATCAGCCCCTGCTGAATATCGAGGCGATTCGTAACCCGGAAGCGACGGAAGATGACGTCATTGCTGGCGTTCGCGTCACCGGCTCCGCCGACGAACCGAAGGCGGAGATCTTCTCTGACCCGGCGATGTCGCAGCAGGAAGCCCTCTCTTATCTGCTGCGTGGACAAGGTCTGAACAGCGGACAAAGCGACAGTGCGGCGATGACCTCGATGTTAGTGGGTCTGGGGGTTGCACAAAGTGGGCAGGTTGTGGGTAAAATCGGCGAGACGTTCGGCGTAAGCAATCTGGCGCTGGACACCCAGGGCGTGGGTGACTCCTCGCAGGTGGTGGTCAGCGGCTATGTATTGCCGGGTCTGCAGGTAAAATATGGTGTGGGGATCTTTGACTCACTGGCAACTCTCACGTTACGCTATCGCCTGATGCCCAAGCTATATCTGGAAGCAGTGTCCGGCGTAGACCAGGCACTTGATCTGCTCTATCAGTTTGAGTTTTAGCAATGCGAATATTTGTCTACGGCAGTTTACGAACCAAGCAAGGCAACAGTCACTGGATGACCAATGCCCTGCTGCTGGGGAATTACAATATCGAGAACTACCAGTTGTACAGCCTGGGCCACTATCCAGGCGCGGTTCCGGGCGAAGGAACAGTACAGGGTGAAGTCTATCGTATTGATAACGCGACGCTTGCCGAACTTGATGCCTTGCGCACCAGGGGCGGTGAATACGCACGCCAGTTGATCCAGACGCCGTACGGAAGTGCGTGGATGTACGTCTACCAGCGTCCGGTCGAAGGGTTAACGCGGATTGTAAGCGGTAACTGGTTAGACAGAGACCAGTACTGAAAAAAACAACGCCACCGTGAGGTGGCGTTGTTTTTTTTATTCCTTCAACTCTCTTCTGTATCCCGGCGTCGGGTTAAAAACAGAGGAACGAACAGCATGATGTACGGGGCAATAAGCCATAAAAAACACAAGGCGCGTGAACGGCCATAGTAGTTTATGCACCGCGTATTGCTTGAAATGACGGGCAGGAAAAACAGTAAAAACAGCAGAATCACATAATCGCTTCGATAAGGGATCCATAAGTAAAACAAAAACCAGGCAAGCTGGAATGTCATGATGCAGAGATACTGCCATTTACTGTCTTTACCGTAACAGTCAAACGCCTTTATGTAGCCCATCTTTATGCTTTGAAGAAAGAAACTTAGCATGTATAACGCTCACGATCGCGACGGTCAGGAGTGTGCTCATCAGCAACGCCCCTAAAAAATAGCTTTGGGTGATATCAGTAGCACCCGAGCCTAAAGTATGCAATTTACTATAACCTCTATCTACTGCAACAAAAAGCGTATATAGCCCTATGTTAATAAAGAATTGCAGAAGACAAGAAAAAAAGATATTTCTGGGAATTGTTTTTAATAGAGTGAGTAACGCATAAATAATGCTTGATGATAGCGCGAAGTAAAGTCCGTTAAGTAAACCAGATAGTAATGCGCTATTTATTTGACTGAATATTAAATGATCGCTTCCATAGTACCATGACAGATATTCAACATAAGTACTTCTGCCAAAGACAAAGGAGGCAATAATAAGGACGAATAGGCTCATGACATGGCTTTTCTTACTCATAATTTTGCTCCCTTAGATAGCAGCTCCTTCATCGTTTTACTGGCTTCTAGCTGATCTTTGATTATGGCAAGGTCACGAGTATTGTGGTTATATTTTGCAATAGCGGTTGGTGTACCCTTACCACCATTATCCATAAAGAAGACTATATCCTTACGACCATAAAGAAGGACTTGTGGGATGGGATCACGCCCATAACTCACCGCCTGTGGAAGGGAGTGGATAGACTCTGTCGTGAGGAAGCGAGGAATATTTTCATGCTCAATATTACCTAAAGGCGTGGTGGCAACAAGGGAGCCGATAAAATCGGTCGTATACACTAACGCATCTGTATCCTTGGTCGTTACTTTTGAACCCGTAATATATTTTATCTGTTGCCAAAGGGTAATATCTTTAGGGGTAACCTTAACACCATCCATAAACATATCCTGCTTGCGTTTTAGCTGAATGACAGTACGGTGCACCTGTGTCAAAGAGGGGCTGATTTCCCCAATAGAAGGCATATAACCATCGCGGGAATACAACCGTTCAATGATAAAATAAATTCCAGTTGGGCGGGCAACATCAATGTTAATGGATGACATATGAATCCTGTAATGAATGGGGATTAATGATCATCATGACAGTATGTTGTGAACAGCCAGGCTATTCAACCACTCCCACTATAAATGATAGGGAGTCTTTTTTTGTTTTTAATATCCAAAACAAAAGGAATGGGATTATTCTTAAAAGTTAAGTTTGTACTACTCTCAACCAGGGAAATAAAAAAGCCCCGACTCGCGGGGCCTTCATTAACAGCAGTAAGAATTACTTCTTAGCAGCGCGTTCGAAGGAGGCGATGATTTCTGCTTTCGCCGCTTCTGCGTTGTCCCAGCCGTCAACTTTAACCCACTTGCCTTTTTCGAGGTCTTTGTAGTGCTCGAAGAAGTGAGTGATCTGCGCTTTCAGCAGCTCTGGCAGGTCGTTCACATCTTTGATGTGATCGTATTCTTTGCTCAGCTTGGTGTGCGGTACCGCAACCAGCTTCGCATCTTCACCGGATTCGTCGGTCATTTTCAGCACGCCAACTGGACGGCAGCGAATGACGGAGCCTGGCTCCAGTGGGTATGGCGTTGGGACCAGCACGTCAACCGGGTCACCGTCCAGAGACAGGGTGTGGTTGATGTAACCGTAGTTGCATGGATAGAACATCGCGGTAGACATGAAACGGTCTACGAACAGGGCGCCGCTCTCTTTGTCCACTTCGTATTTGATCGGATCTGCGTTAGCCGGGATTTCGATAACTACGTAGATGTCTTCTGGCAGTTCTTTACCCGCTGGGACGTTGAGTAAGCTCATGTCGGTGTCCTTTAAAATGGATGGTAAACAAGTGGCAGGTATTATAGCCAACTCGCGCTGAATGTCTCCGCCTGTTTTCGCTTTCTCTCCCCGCTTTCTCCACTTTTCAGACCGATTCCATGACAGAAAAATCCATAAACTCAGCCGCATTTTTCATGGTGAAATGAAAGCGATTACAAACTTGTGATTAACGTTTTATTCACTTTTCTGAAGTGTGATGTAACGCAATTCGTTACATATTTCATGGGCTATAGTCATTTCGCAGAACATCTTTTAACCAACAATAAACACCCCTACGAGGACGCTCATATGTGGAAGCGCTTACTTCTTGTCACAGCAGTTTCGGCAGCCATGTCGTCTATGGCGATGGCCGCTCCCTTAACCGTAGGTTTTTCGCAGGTCGGCTCCGAATCTGGCTGGCGAGCGGCAGAAACCAACGTTGCGAAAAGCGAGGCTCAGAAACGCGGCATTACCCTGAAAATCGCCGATGGTCAGCAAAAACAAGAGAATCAGATCAAAGCCGTGCGCTCCTTTATCGCCCAGGGCGTGGATGCCATCTTTATTGCACCCGTCGTGGCGACCGGCTGGGAACCCGTCCTGAAGGAAGCGAAAGACGCTGAGATCCCTGTCTTCCTGCTCGACCGTTCCATCGACGTCAAAGACAAATCCCTCTATATGACCACCGTGACCGCCAACAACGTGCTTGAAGGGCAATTGATTGGCGACTGGCTGGTGAAACAGGTCGACGGCAAGCCGTGTAACGTCGTTGAGCTGCAGGGCACTGTCGGCGCGAGCGTGGCCATCGACCGTAAAAAAGGCTTTGCTGAGGCCATCGCTAAAGCGCCAAACATCAAGATTATCCGCTCTCAGTCCGGCGACTTTACGCGCAGTAAAGGTAAAGAGGTCATGGAGAGCTTCATCAAGGCTGAAAACAACGGCAAGAACATCTGCATGGTTTACGCCCACAACGATGACATGGTGATCGGTGCGATTCAGGCAATTAAAGAAGCGGGCCTGAAGCCGGGCAAAGATATCCTCACCGGCTCTATCGACGGCGTGCCGGACATCTACAAAGCGATGATCGACGGCGAAGCCAACGCCAGCGTGGAGCTGACGCCAAACATGGCTGGCCCGGCATTCGACGCGCTGGAGAAATTCAAGAAGGACGGCACGATGCCTGAGAAGGTGACGGTCACTAAGTCCACGCTCTACCTGCCTGATACGGCGAAAGAAGAGTTAGAGAAGAAGAAGAATATGGGCTACTAAGAACCGCGCCCCTCACCCCAGCCCTCTCCCCGGAGGGGAGAGGGAAAAGGCAGGGCGGAGCTGGATATTAACAATTGGCACGATCAATCCCCTCTCCCCTCCGGGGAGAGGGTCAGGGTGAGGGGGGAAACCATGACCACTGAACAACACCAGGAAATCCTCCGCACAGAGGGCTTAAGCAAATTCTTCCCCGGCGTAAAGGCGCTGGATAACGTTGATTTCAGCCTGCGGCGCGGTGAGATCATGGCGCTGCTGGGCGAGAACGGCGCGGGAAAATCGACGCTGATTAAATCCCTCACCGGCGTTTATCACGCCGATCGCGGCACCATCTGGCTGGAAGGCAACGCCATTTCGCCGAAAAATACCGCCCATGCCCAACAGCTGGGGATCGGGACGGTGTACCAGGAAGTAAACCTGCTGCCGAATATGTCGGTGGCGGATAATCTGTTTATTGGCCGTGAGCCGCGACGTTTTGGCCTGCTGCGCCGCAAAGAGATGGAGGCGCGGGCGACAAAGCTGATGGAGTCGTACGGCTTCTCCCTTGACGTCCGCGAGCCGCTGAACCGCTTTTCCGTGGCGATGCAGCAGATCGTCGCCATCTGTCGCGCGATCGATCTCTCCGCGAAGGTACTCATCCTCGACGAACCCACCGCCAGCCTCGATACCCAGGAAGTTGAGATGCTCTTTACCCTGATGCGCCAGCTGCGCGATCAGGGCGTCAGCCTGATCTTCGTTACCCACTTCCTCGATCAGGTATATGAGGTAAGCGATCGCATCACGGTGCTGCGCAACGGCAGCTTTGTCGGCTGCCGCGAAACCCGCGAGCTGCCGCAGATCGAGCTGGTGAAAATGATGCTGGGCCGCGAGCTGGAAACCAACGCCCTTCAGCGCGCCGGGCGCACGCTGCTCAGCGAGAAACCGGTCGCCGCGTTCAGCGATTACGGCAAGAAAGGCGTGATATCGCCGTTTAATCTGGAAGTCCGCCCGGGCGAAATTGTCGGGCTGGCGGGCCTGTTAGGATCCGGACGAACCGAAACCGCCGAGGTGATCTTCGGGATCAAGCCGGCCGACAGCGGCAGCGCGCTGATCAAGGGCAAACCGCAAACCTTACGATCCCCGCATCAGGCCTCCTGTCTGGGCGTCGGCTTCTGCCCGGAAGACCGAAAAACGGACGGCATTATTGCCGCGGCCTCGGTGCGGGAAAATATCATTCTGGCGCTGCAGGCCCAGCGCGGCTGGCTGCGCCCGATCCCCCGTAAAGAGCAAAACGCCATTGCCGAGCGCTTTATCCGTCAGCTGGGTATTCGTACCCCGAGCGCGGAACAGCCTATCGAGTTCCTCTCCGGCGGCAACCAGCAGAAGGTGCTGCTCTCCCGCTGGCTGCTGACCAAACCCCAGTTCCTGATCCTCGACGAACCAACCCGCGGCATTGACGTGGGGGCGCACGCCGAAATTATCCGGCTTATCGAAACCCTGTGCGCGGACGGTCTGGCGCTGCTGGTTATTTCGTCCGAGCTGGAGGAGCTGGTGGGCTATGCCGATCGCGTCATCATCATGCGCGATCGCAAACAGGTGGCAGAGATCCCGCTGGATAAGCTGTCCGTTCCGGCGATCATGAATGCCATCGCGGCATAAGGAGTAAATCGTGATGCCCCGTTCGCTTTCGCAAACCGGTGAGTCAAAGCGCCGCTTCAGCTGGCCAACCGGCACGCCGCAAATCGCAGCGCTGCTGGTGGTGCTGCTGGTTGATAGCCTGGTCGCGCCGCATTTCTTCCAGATTATCGTGCAGGATGGCCGCCTGTTTGGCAGCCCGATAGACATTCTAAACCGTGCCGCGCCCGTGGCGCTGCTGGCCATCGGGATGACGCTGGTCATCGCCACCGGCGGGATTGACCTCTCCGTCGGCGCGGTGATGGCTATCGCCGGGGCCACGGCAGCCTCCATGACCGTGTCCGGACACAGCCTGCCGGTGGTACTGCTGGCGGCCTTAGGCACCGGCGTGCTGGCCGGATTATGGAACGGCATTCTGGTGGCGGTGCTGAAAATTCAGCCCTTTGTCGCCACCCTTATCTTAATGGTGGCCGGGCGCGGCGTGGCGCAGCTGATTACCTCCGGGCAGATTGTCACCTTTAACTCGCCGAGCCTGGCGTGGATCGGGAGCGGCAACCTTCTGTTCTTCCCGACGCCGGTGATCGTTGCCCTGGTCACGCTCGTTGTCTTCTGGCTTTTCACCCGCAAAACGGCGCTGGGCATGTTCATTGAAGCCGTCGGGATCAACATCCGCGCCGCGCGCAACGCCGGGGTCAACACCCGTCTGATGGTGATGCTGACCTACGTGCTGAGCGGCGTCTGCGCCGCCATCGCCGGGGTCATCGTCGCGGCGGATATTCGCGGGGCCGATGCCAACAACGCGGGACTTTGGCTGGAGCTGGACGCGATCCTCGCGGTGGTGATCGGCGGTGGATCGCTGATGGGCGGGCGCTTTAACCTGCTGCTCTCGGTGATTGGCGCGCTGATCATTCAGGGAATGAACACCGGGATCCTGCTCTCGGGGTTCCAGCCGGAACTCAACCAGGTGGTGAAAGCGGTGGTCGTGCTCTGCGTGCTGATCGTCCAGTCGCCGCGCTTTGTCAGCATCATTAAGGGGATCCGTGGCCATGATAAAACGTAATTTACCGTTGATGATCACGCTGGGCGTGTTTGTGCTGGGGTATCTCTACTGCCTCACCCAATTCCCCGGTTTTGCGTCGACGCGCGTGATTTGCAATATCCTGACCGATAACGCCTTTTTAGGCATTATCGCCGTCGGAATGACCTTTGTGATCCTCTCCGGTGGGATCGATCTCTCCGTCGGGTCAGTGATCGCGTTTACGGGCGTGTTCCTCGCGAAGGCGATCGGCTTCTGGGGGATCTCTCCGCTGGTGGCGTTTCCGCTGGTGCTGGCGATGGGCTGCGCGTTTGGCGCCTTTATGGGGCTGCTGATCGACGCGCTGAAAATCCCGGCGTTTATCATTACCCTCGCGGGAATGTTCTTCCTGCGCGGGGTGAGCTACCTGGTGTCGGAAGAGTCGATTCCGATTAACCATCCGGTGTACGACACGCTCTCCAGCCTGGCGTGGAAAATTCCCGGCGGCGGCCGCCTGAGCGCGATGGGGCTGCTAATGCTGGGCGTGGTGGTGATTGGCATCTTCCTCGCCCACCGTACCCGGTTTGGCAACCAGGTTTACGCCATCGGCGGTAACGCCACGTCGGCAAACCTGATGGGGATCTCCACCCGCAGTACCACCATCCGCATCTATATGCTCTCGACCGGCCTGGCGACGCTGGCGGGGATCGTCTTCTCGGTGTATACCCAGGCGGGTTATGCCCTTGCAGGCGTGGGCGTTGAGCTGGATGCGATTGCTTCTGTGGTCATTGGCGGCACGCTGCTCAGCGGCGGGGTGGGGACGGTGCTGGGAACGCTGTTCGGCGTGGCTATCCAGGGGCTGATACAAACCTATATCAACTTCGACGGCACGCTCAGCTCCTGGTGGACGAAGATCGCCATCGGCATTCTGCTGTTTATTTTTATTGCCCTGCAGCGCGGTCTTACGGTGCTCTGGGAGAACCGCCAAAGCTCACCTGTTACCCGCGTAAACACATCGGTAACAGAGCGATAACACGCTGAATTTGCTTAAAGTCTAAACATTTTCCGGTAGCGGCCGATACTCTTTTTTTATGCCCAGAAATATCTCGCTACCGGAAATAATATCATGCTTAAAACGCTATCGATTCGTACCGGCTTGCTCTCTTTACTGGCCGTTATGACCCTTCTGCTGCTGATTGTCAGCGGCATTGGCATTTATGCCCTCACACAGAGTTCTTCTTCACTGCAGCGTATTAATCACCTTCAGGGTGAGCAGATGGTGCAGCTTAATTCAGGCTATACGCTGATCCTGCGCGCGCGCAATGAGGCGGGCCAGGCCGTCCGCATGATGGAAATCGGCATGCTGGACGATGCGGCCAAAGCGGTAAAAAACATCAATCAGGAAGTTGCCCTGGCCCAGAAAACGCTGAAAGGCGTGATCGACGGCGGCGTGGCTGACGAGCAGGGACAACAGCTGCTCGATAAAGTGGCGGCCAGCCTGGCGACGTATAGCCAGCAGGGGATCAACCCGATGCTGAAAACCCTGAATGACCAGAGCGCGGACGGGTATTACGATCTGCTGGAGAAGACGCTGATTCCGGTGGCGAAGCAGTTTGATAACGACATGCAGGCGTTTCAGAAATGGAGCGAAGCGCGTGGTCAGGCGGAAGTGAGCGCCGTGCAGGCGAGTAAAACCCGCGTACTGATCCTGATTATCGTCGCAGCGCTGCTGACGGCGGGTATTATCGTGCTCGCGTGGCTGGTGCTGCGCCATATGCTGCTCAAGCCGCTCTCTGCATCGATCGCTCAGCTGGAGAACGTGGCGGCGGGGGATTTAACCCATACGCTGAATGCCCCCGCGAGCCAGGAGTTTAACCGCCTCAACGCGGTGATAGAGGAGATGCGACAGTCGCTGATGAACTCGGTTATGCGGGTACGCGATGCCAGCTCGCAAATTGACACCGGTAGCCGCGAGCTGACGTTGGGAAACCGCGATCTTGCCGAGCGTACGGAATCCACCGCCACGTCGCTGGAGCAGACGGCGGCCAGCATGGAACAGATCACCGCGACGGTGAAGCTCAACGCCGATAACGCCGAGCAGGCGCACCAGCTGGCGAAGTCGGTGTCCGACACGGCCGATCACGGCAGCGAAATGGTCTGCTACGTGATTGAAAAAATGCGCGATATCTCCGGCAGCTCGGCGCGCATCGCCGACATCCTGAGCGTGATCGACGGTATTGCCTTCCAGACCAATATCCTGGCGCTTAACGCCTCCGTGGAAGCGGCGCGCGCGGGCGAGCAGGGGCGCGGGTTTGCCGTCGTCGCGGGCGAAGTGCGAAACCTTGCCAGCCGCAGCGCCGACGCGGCGAAAGAGATCCGATCGCTTATCAGTGATTCGCAGACCCACGTTAACGAGGGCAGCGAGCTGGCCCAGCAGGCTGGCGAAACGATGGACGAAATCGCAACAGAAGTGCTGCGCATGACCAAACTGATGCGTGAGATTGCGACCGCGTCTCAGGAGCAGAGCCGCGGTATTGAGCAGGTGAATATTGCGGTGAATCAGATGGACGAAACCGCGCAGCAGAATGCCGCGCTGGTGCAGCAATCCTCCGCCGCGACCCGCTCTCTTGAGGAGCAGTCGCGTCAGCTGATTGAAGCCATGTCATCATTCAAAGTGACGACTCAGACCGCTGCATAATATTACCCAGCCCCGGTACGTTCTGTGCCGGGGTTTTATTTTTTCCGGAATTAACTGCCGCAATATTATCGTGAATTTCACCCATTAATATTTCCAGTGAGCTGGTTAAAGCTAACGCTTTTTCCGTCGGTTCAAGATATAAACCTTTGCGGAAAAATAACGGTTCATCAAAGAGTTGATTAAAGCGCTTTAAGGCCAGGCTCACCGCCGGACGTGACATCTCCAGACGCAAAGAGGCTTTTGCCATGCTGCCGCAGCGGACGATTTCAATAAATACAGGGATAAGATTTAAATCAATGCCGGTATTAGCACGGGAATAATTGTTCATTGCGATTCTGCTCCACGAAATATCTGTCAAACTGTTATGGAAATAATGCAGGAGCAGTGGTGAATATTAAAGCCTGTTTTTTATAAACACTTATACGGTAAAACATATAAATGACCAGGGGAGCCAGAACAGCTCCCCTGTAGAGAGGCATTACGCGTCCGGATACTCACGGATAAAACGTTCAACGTCTTCAACCATGTGGTTGTTGCCGACGAAGAATGAACGGCGCTGGTGAAGGCTTTCCGGCACGATATCCAGAATACGCTCTTTACCGTCGCTCGCCTTGCCGCCCGCCTGTTCGGCGAGGAACGCCATCGGGTTGCACTCGTACAGCAGGCGCAGCTTCCCGTCCGGGTGGCTGGCGGTGCTTGGGTAGAGGTAGATACCGCCTTTCAGCAGGTTACGGTGGAAATCTGCGACCAGAGAGCCAATATAGCGGGACGTGTACGGGCGCTGGGTCGCTTTATCTTCTTCCTGGCAGAATTTAATGTACTTCTTCACGCCGTTCGGGAAGCGGATGTAGTTGCCTTCGTTGATGGAGTAGGTGTTGCCCTTCTCCGGGAAGCGCATGCGTTCCTGGCTCAGGCAGAAAACGCCCAGTGAAGGATCGTACGTAAAGGCGTGAACTCCGCAGCCGGTGGTGTACACCAGCATGGTGGAGGAGCCATAAACGACGTAACCGGCAGCAACCTGGTTAATGCCCGGCTGCAGGAAATCTTCTTCGGTCACCGGCGTGCCAACAGGCGTGACGCGGCGGTAGATGGAGAAAATGGTACCGACAGAAACGTTAACGTCGATGTTTGAGGAGCCGTCGAGCGGATCCATCAGAACAACGTATTTAGCGTGTTCACACCCTTCGAAAACAACAATTTCATCTTCTTCTTCAGAGGCGATACCCGCAACGATGTCGCGCGCGCGCAGTGCAGCTTTCAATTTTTCATTTGCGAACAGATCGAGCTTCTGTTGAACCTCGCCCTGAACGTTCTCGGCACCGCTGGCACCCAGGATATCGACCAGACCGGCCTTGTTGATATCGCGGTGGATGATCTTAGCGCCCAGCTTTATTGCCGACAGCAAAGCAGTGAGTTCACCGGTAGCATGAGAGAACTCGTGCTGCTTTTCGACAATAAATTCACCTAACGTTTTCATAACACTTTCCCTGCATCTTTGTGAGTAGAGCGATTGTATGTTCACTAAAACGACTAAAGCCCAACAATCTTAACAAACATTCAAATATTAGCGCAGAGGTGAATCGCGCCAGCAACATACGGATTTACCTGAAATGCGTTTCACAGCCGCTAACATGTGAGTAAAATGTGCGCCACATTGAAGAAGGATAGTGACGTATGCGCATTCATATATTGGGGATTTGTGGCACTTTCATGGGCGGACTGGCAATGCTGGCGCGCTCGCTGGGCCATGAAGTGACAGGTTCGGACGCCAATGTGTATCCGCCAATGAGCACACTTCTGGAGAAACAGGGCATCTCGTTAATTCAGGGCTACGATGCCAGCCAGCTGGATCCCGAGCCGGATCTGGTGATCATCGGCAACGCCATGACCCGCGGCAATCCGTGCGTCGAGGCGGTTCTGGAACGCAATATTCCGTTCATGTCCGGCCCGCAGTGGCTGCATGACTTCGTCCTGCGCGACCGCTGGGTGGTTGCCGTTGCCGGTACCCATGGCAAAACCACGACCGCGGGCATGGCGACCTGGATCCTCGAAGCCTGCGGCTACAAGCCGGGCTTCGTGATTGGCGGCGTACCGGGTAATTTCGACGTTTCTGCGCGTCTGGGTGACAGCCCGTTCTTCGTGATCGAAGCCGACGAATACGACTGCGCGTTCTTCGACAAGCGCTCCAAGTTCGTGCATTACTGCCCGCGCACGCTGATCCTCAACAACCTTGAGTTCGACCACGCGGATATTTTTGACGACCTTAAAGCGATCCAGAAACAGTTCCACCACCTGGTGCGCATTGTTCCGGGCCAGGGGCGCATCATCCTGCCGGAAAACGACATCAACCTGAAGCAGACGATGGCGATGGGGTGCTGGAGCGAGCAGGAGCTGGTGGGCGAGCAGGGCCACTGGCAGGCGAAGAAACTCAACGCCGATGCCTCCGAGTGGGAAGTGCTGCTCGACGGTGAAAAAGTGGGTGAGGTGAAGTGGGGCCTGGTGGGCGAGCACAACATGCACAACGGCCTGATGGCTATTGCGGCGGCGCGTCACGTTGGCGTTCTGCCTGCGGATGCGGCCAATGCGCTGGGCTCGTTCATTAACGCCCGTCGCCGTCTGGAACTGCGCGGTGAAGCCCACGGCGTTACCGTATATGACGATTTTGCACACCACCCAACGGCCATTCTGGCAACGCTTGCCGCCCTTCGTGGCAAGGTCGGCGGGACAGCCCGCATCCTCGCGGTGCTGGAACCGCGCTCGAACACCATGAAGATGGGCATCTGCAAAGATGATCTCGCGCCGTCGTTAGGACGTGCCGATGAGGTCTTCCTGCTGCAGCCGCAGCATATTCCGTGGCAGGTGGCCGAAGTGGCCGATGCCTGCATTCAGCCCGCGCACTGGAGCGCGGATGTGGATGCGCTCGCGGATATGGTGGTGAAAGCCGCTCAGCCTGGCGACCACATTCTGGTGATGAGCAACGGCGGTTTTGGTGGGATCCATCAGAAGCTGCTGGACGGTCTGGCGAAGAAAGCGGAAGCGGCAGCCGCAGAGTAAAAAAAAGCCCGGTGGCGCTTGCGCTTACCGGGCCTACTTTCTTTTCTCCCTCGCCCCTACGGGGTGAGGGTCGGGGTGAGGGGAACAGATTACTCTTCGTTTTCAGACAGCTCGCGCAGATACTGGAAAATCAGGCGCGCAGACTTCGGCGGCTTATTCCCTTCTTTCTCTTTCTGCGCGTTGCGGATCAAAGAACGCAGCTGCTGGCGGTCGGCATCCGGCCACAGGTTCAGCACTTCCGGTACGGCGTCATCACCCTGTTCAATCAGGCGATCGCGGATCTGCTCAAGCTTATGGAAAAACGCAACCTGCTGGTTGTGGCGGTTTTTCAGCTTGTCCAGCGCCTGGCGGATCGGATCGACGTCGCGCTGACGCAGCATTTTCCCGATAAGCTGAAGCTGGCGACGACGGCCTTCTTTCTTGATTTTCTGTGCCAGTTCAATGGCATCACGCAGATCCTGGTCGAGCGGGATCTTGTCCAGCGCGTTTTTACCCAGTTCTACCATTTCTGCGCCAAGCTGTTTTAACTCTTCGGCGTCACGTTTAATTTCACTTTTACTGACCCAGATGATCTCATCATCTTCGTCTTCGATGTCATCACCGGGAACGTCGTCGAGCCAGTCTTCGGGCTGCTTAGTCATGTCAGGCTCCTTAAAAAAAGAGGCTAATGTTACCAGTTAAGACGCGCACTGAAAAACGGTTCTCTGTTAGACTTCAGATAACTCTCTCTTACAGTATGGCATTTGCGATGAAAGTAACCTCACAAGTTGAAGCGCAGCGTAAGATTCTTGAAGAAGCCGTCTCCACCGCGCTGATGCTTGCTTCAGAAAAATCAGATGGCGCCGAAGTGGCGGTCAGCAAAACCACCGGCATCAGCGTGAGTACCCGCTATGGTGAAGTGGAGAACGTAGAATTCAACAGCGATGGCGCGCTTGGGATCACGGTGTATCACCAGAATCGCAAAGGCAGCGCGTCATCCACCGATCTCAGCCCGGATGCCATTGCCCGCACGGTGCAGGCTGCGCTGGATATCGCCCGTTATACCTCCCCGGATCCTTACGCAGGCGTGGCGGATAAAGACCTGCTGGCGTTTGACGCGCCGGATCTCGATCTTTTCCACCCGGCGGAAGTGACCCCGGACGAAGCGATCGAACTGGCCGCGCGCGCCGAGCAGGCTTCCCTGCAGGCCGATAAGCGCATCACCAATACCGAAGGCGGCAGCTTCAACAGCCACTACGGCATCAAAGTCTTCGGCAACAGCCACGGCATGCTGCAGGGCTACTGCTCCACCCGTCATTCTCTCTCCAGCTGCGTGATCGCCGAAGAGAACGGTGACATGGAGCGCGACTACGCCTACACCATTGGCCGCGCGCTGGGGGATTTGCAGTCTCCTGAGTGGGTGGGTAAAGAGTGTGCCGAACGCACGCTGTCACGCCTGTCGCCGCGTAAACTCTCCACCATGAAGGCCCCGGTTATTTTTGCCAACGAAGTGGCGACCGGTCTGTTTGGCCATCTGGTGGGCGCTATCGCGGGCGGCTCGGTTTACCGTAAATCGACCTTCCTGCTCGACTCGCTGGGCAAGCAGATCCTGCCGGAATGGCTCACCATTGAAGAACATCCGCACCTGCTGAAAGGGCTGGCCTCCACGCCGTTCGACAGCGAAGGCGTGCGCACCGAACGTCGCGATATCATCAAAGACGGTATTCTGACCCAGTGGCTGCTGACCAACTACTCCGCGCGCAAGCTGGGGCTGAAAAGCACCGGACACGCTGGCGGCATCCACAACTGGCGCATTGCCGGACAGGGCCTGAACTTTGAGCAGATGCTGAAAGAGATGGGCACCGGGCTGGTGGTGACCGAGCTAATGGGCCAGGGCGTAAGCGGCATCACCGGCGACTACTCGCGCGGCGCGGCGGGCTTCTGGGTGGAAAACGGCGAAATCCAGTATCCGGTGAGCGAAATTACTATCGCCGGCAACCTGAAGGACATGTGGCGCAATATCGTTACGGTCGGTAACGATATTGAAACACGTAGCAATATACAGTGTGGTTCTGTACTTCTGCCGGAAATGAAAATCGCCGGTCAGTAATACCCGTAAAGGCGTTTTAATAATAAAAAGGAAGTGAGCAATGCGTAAACATCTGTTAGCGATCGTCGCGGCTTCAACGCTGGTTCTTGGCTCTTCTGCGTTTGCTGCCGATCTTGAAGACGACATGGGCATCCTCGGTCAAAACCTGAAGGTGGTGCAGAAAACCGACAATGCGGCTGAAATGAAAGACGCGCTGACCAAAATGCGTGAAGCGGCGCTCGACGCACAAAAAGCGACGCCTCCGAAGCTGGAAAGCAAAGCGGCAGACAGCGCAGAGATGAAAGACTACCGCCACGGCTTTGACGTGCTGGTCGGCCAGATCGACGGCGCGCTGAAGCTGGCTAACGAAGGCAAAGTGAAGGAAGCCCAGGCGGCGGCCGAGCAGTTTGTGACGACGCGTAACACCTATCACAAGAAATACCGTTAACCGATCGCGCATCTGACAAACAACCAGCGGGGGCCAGCGGCCCCCGTTTTTTTTACGCGGTAATAAGTAAACCCTATCGCCATCACATTTTTGCGTCACCGCGCCTGAACGTTTCGTTTCCCCGGCGCGCGTTTTGCCGCTGGAATACGTGATATTCATCACGCAAATACCGTCATTAATTCAGATTGACCGCATTTATGTGGCACAGATCACTGCTGCGGCTCGCCTTTCCACTTCGAAGTGGAAAACAACTCGCTACAAACAATTCCCCCCCAACGTTAGTTTTATTCCAGAGCCATTAACGGGGTAAGACCAGTGATTAACGGAGCGGTAATGAACGACGTTGGGGAACAGGCAGAGCAAACAGAACAGCTCGCGAACACCATGCTGCAGCAGGTTTATGCCCTGCTGGCCCGAAACAACATCATCCCCAATGCGGTACAGGAGCAGATGCTCACCTCCCACGTGCGCGCAATGGCGCACCGGTCCGTGACCGGCGAGCCGCTGCCGGAGGTTGAAGCAGAGCTGTTTGACGAAATTTCACCGGATTCAATGCGGCTCGCCCGTGAAGTGGTCGCGCAGTTTGGCAATCTTCCTGATGAAGAAGCCTGGCTGCTCTCCGTTCACTTTGAAGTCGCGAAAGACAACCTTTAAGGAGCAACACATGGAACAGATTACAGTCGTGATTGGCGATCGCCTGGGTAAAGGTCAGAAAGTGGCTGCCGGTGTGGAAAAAGCAGGTGGACGCGCGGTGGTCGTACCGGGCATGGCGGCGGACATGAAGCTCGGCGACGTGATGAAAGCGGAAAACGCCACCTTCGGCATCTCCTTCTGCGGCAGCGGCGGCGCGGGTGCCATCACTGCCCAAACCAAATATGGCTATAAGGCCAAATACGGCATGCGTTCGGTGGAAGAGGGCGTGACCGCCATCAACGAAGGCTGCAACGTGCTGGGCTTCGGCTTTATGGATAAAGAAGAGCTGGGCGAGCGTCTGGTACAGGCGTGGCAGAAGAAATACGGCGCATAAGCATGAAAGAACAGTTCACAACCACGGTGAGAGTGAAGGGCAAAGGCGACGCCAAAGCGCGCGCCTTTGCCGACGCGCTCAACCACGTTCAGGCCGCGGTGATGAAAGCCTCACCGCATATCTTACTGCGTATTGAGCCACAGGATGTGCAGGTCGTTCAGGCGCAAGAAGCGGTGCGAAAAGAAGCGTTTCTGTTCTTCTTTCTGCGCCGGGAAAGACGCACCTACAGCGTGGAGCTGGATGTGACCGTCAACGTGACCGCTATCAATCTTGACCAGGTGGATTTCGTCACGCAACGCTGATTATTCATAAAAGGGCAGACTGATGTTCTTAATTATATTAATAAAATCGCTCATCATTGGCGGCCTGGTTGGCGTCGGTGTTGGCGCCGGGGCTGCACGCATGTTTCATGCGCCTACCACTCAGGGTATGGGCGCGTTTCGTACGTTGGGGGAACTGAACTCCTGTGAAGGGGATCCGGCGTCCCACTTCTCCTTTGGGTTAGGTTTCTTCTTTAACGCCTGGGCCTCTTCCGTGGCCGCAGGTGCCTTCACACAGGACGTTGACCACCGCATCATCCCGAACTGGGGTGCTGCTGCACTGATGATCAAAAACCGTAACGTCGGCGAAACGCTGCACGATCCCCGCAAAATGGCGATTGCCTGCGGCGTGATCGGCATGATTGTCGTCACCTTCCTGAACCTGACCGCCTCCTCCGTTCCGGCAGCGCTCCAGGTCACCGCCGTGAAGGTGCTGGTACCGGCGGCAAACCTGCTGGTCAACACCGTCATGCCGGTGATCTTCTGGCTGGCGGCCATCGACGCGGGTAAAAAATCGGGCTTCTGGGCCACCATCTTTGGCGGCGCGGCGCAGCTGATTATGGGGAACGCCGTACCGGGCCTGGTGCTGGGGATCCTGATCGGGAAAGGTGTCGAAGAGAGCGGCTGGAACCACGTCACCAAAGTGATGATGGCGGCGATCGTCCTGCTCTTCGTGCTGAGCGGCTTCTTCCGCGGCTTCGACATGAAGATGATCGAATCCTTCCATCTGACCGTGCCGAACTGGCTCGACATGATCCACAACTCGCTCAGCGGTAAATAACAGGAGCCTCTAAATGGAACAGAATAAAGGTTTTTGGTATGCCGACTGGTCGTTCCCGATCTTCGTTGGCCTGCTCTCCTCCGGCGTTTTCGCCGGGACGCACATGTACTACCTCTACGGCATCGGCGCGTTTAACGAAGTGGCCTTCGTGGCGATGCTGAAAGCGGGGATCGATACCGGGGTTTACGGCGCGGTGGCGGCGTTCGGCGCGAGCTTCCTGTTCGCCCGCATTATCGAAGGGTCGCTGGTGGGTATTCTCGACATCGGCGGCGCCATCCAGACCGGCGTGGGCCTCGGCGTTCCGGCGCTGCTGCTGGGCGCGGGCATCATGTTCCCGGTGACCAACTTCATTGCCGCGCTGATTACCGGCCTGGTGATTGGTCTGGCGATTGGCTACGTCATCATCCTGGCGCGTAAGTTCACCATCAACCAGAGCAACTCCACCTACGGTGCAGACGTGATGATGGGCGCGGGTAACGCCTCCGGCCGCTTCCTCGGGCCGTTGATTATCCTCAGCGCCATGACCGCCTCCATTCCTATCGGCGTCGGCTCCCTGCTGGGTGCGCTGGTGTTCTACATCTGGCAGAAGCCGATCACCGGTGGCGCGATCCTCGGCGCAATGCTGTTGGGCTGGCTGTTCCCGGTCGCCCTTTAATACCCGCGGGCGCTCAGGCGCCCGCCTTATCAGGAGATCCTCATGTTTGATTTACTCCTGCGCCGTGCGCGCCTTGCCGACGATACCCTGACCGATATCGCCATTCAGGACGGGAAGATCGCGGCGCTGGGCGAGATTGACGCCCCCGCGCATAAAACGGTTGAGCTGAACGGCGACGTGTTCGTCAGCGCAGGCTGGATTGACTCCCACGTTCACTGCTACCCGAACTCCCCGATTTACCACGACGAGCCGGACAGCGTGGGCATTGCCACCGGCGTCACCTCCGTGGTGGACGCGGGCAGTACCGGTGCCGACGACGTGGACGATTTCTACGAAATCACCCGTAAAGCCTCCACCGAGGTGTTTGCCCTGCTGAACATCTCCCGCGTGGGGCTGATTGCCCAGAACGAACTGGCCAACATGGCGAATATTGACGCCGACGCGGTGAAGCAGGCGGTGAAGCGCCACCCTGATTTTATCGTCGGCCTGAAGGCGCGCATGAGCAGCAGCGTGGTCGGTGAAAACGGCATCACGCCGCTGGAGCGCGCCAAAGCCATTCAGAAAGAGAACGGCGACCTGCCGCTGATGGTGCACATCGGCAACAACCCGCCGAACCTCGACGAAATTGCCGAGCTGCTGAGCTCCGGCGACATCATCACCCACTGCTACAACGGCAAACCCAACCGCATTCTGACGCCCTCCGGCGAGCTGCGCGCCTCCATCACCTCCGCCCTGAAGCGCGGCGTGCGTCTGGACGTCGGCCACGGCACGGCGAGCTTTAGCTTTGAGGTGGCGAAACGCGCCATCGCGATGGGCATTCTGCCGCACACCATCAGCTCGGATATCTACTGCCGCAACCGCATCAACGGGCCGGTCGGCTCGCTGGCAAGCGTGATGTCGAAGTTTCTCGCCATCGGCATGTCCTTGCCGCAGGTGATTGACTGCGTCACCGCGAACGCCGCCGACGGCCTGCGCCTGGCGCGCAAGGGCCGCATCCAGCCGGGTCTCGACGCCGACCTGACGCTGTTCACGATTAAACGCCAGCCGACGGTGCTGACGGACGCCGAAAACGACAGCCTGCAGGCTGAACACATTCTGGTGCCGCTTGCCGCGATCCGCGCGGGCAAGGGCTACATGACCGAACAAGGGAGCACGGAACATGCCTTCGATTTATGAGAAGTACCATTTAAAGCAGGTTATCAACACCTCTGGCCGCATGACGGCGCTGGGCGTCTCCACGCCGCGCCCGGAAGTGGTGCAGGCGGCGATGGACGGCATGAATCACTATTTCGAGATGAAGGATCTGGTCAACAAAACCGGGGAATACATCGCGAAGCTGCTGGATGTGGAAGGCGCGACGGTAGTTTCCTGCGCGTCTGCGGGCATTGCCCAGTCCGTGGCGGCGGTGCTGGTCAAAGACAGCGACTGGCTGCTGGAAAACCTGCACGTGACCCCGATTGAGAACAACGAAATCGTCCTGCCGAAAGGCCACAACGTAAACTTTGGCGCGCCGGTGGGCACCATGGTGGCACTGGGCGGCGGCAAGCTGGTGGAGGCGGGCTACGCCAACGAATGCTCCGCCGATCAGCTGGCGGCGGCGATCACCCCGCGCACGGCGGCGATCCTCTACATCAAATCGCACCACTGCGTGCAGAAAAGCATGCTCAGCGTCGAGCAGGCGGCGGTGGTGGCGCGCAAGAACGATCTCCCGCTGATCGTCGATGCGGCGGCGGAAGAAGATCTGCACGCGTACTACCGATCCGGTGCCGATCTGGTGATCTACAGCGGCGCGAAGGCGATTGAAGGCCCAACCAGCGGGCTGGTGATCGGCAAAACCCAGTACGTTGAGTGGGTGAAGCGCCAGACCGCGGGCATTGGCCGCGCGATGAAGGTGGGCAAAGAGGGCATTCTTGGCCTGACCTGCGCCATCGAACACTACCTGACGGCGACCAAAGAGAGCGGGGCCGAGATGGTGGCGAAGATGACGCCGTTTATCGAGGCGCTCAACACCCTCAACGGCGTGACCGCGCGCGTGGTCTGGGACAGCGCCGGTCGCGATATCGCGCGCACCGAGATTAAGTTCGACGAAGCCGCAACGGGCGTCGGCACGGGCGATCTGGTGGCGAAGCTCAAGCGGGGCGAATATGCCATTTACTTCCGTGGCTACAAGGCCAACGAAGGGATTATCGAGGCGGACGTGCGCAGCGTGAATGCTGACCAGCTGAACATCGTGTATCGCCGCATTAGCGAAGTATTAGGACAGGAGAAAAAAGCATGAAACTGACCCCCAACTTTTACCGTGACCGCGTCTGCCTGAACGTGCTGGCAGGATCGAAAGCCAACGCCAGCGCCATTTACGAGGCGGCGGAAGGTCACGTGCTGGTGGGCGTGCTCTCCAAAAATTACCCGGACGTGGCGAGCGCCGTTGCCGATATGCGTGAATATGCCGCGCTGATCGATAACGCACTCTCCGTCGGCCTCGGCGCGGGGGATCCGAACCAGTCGGCGATGGTAAGCGAGATCTCCCGTCAGGTGCAGCCGCAGCACGTCAACCAGGTCTTCACCGGCGTGGCCACCAGCCGCGCGCTGCTGGGGCAGAATGAGTCGGTGGTCAACGGCCTGGTCTCTCCGACCGGCACCGTCGGGATGGTCAAAATTTCCACCGGACCGCTGAGCAGCAACGCACCGGACGGCATCGTACCGGTTGAAACCGCGATTGCCCTGCTGAAGGATTTCGGCGGCAGCTCCATCAAATACTTCCCGATGGGCGGCCTCAAGTGCCGTGACGAGTACAACGCGGTGGCGGAAGCCTGCGCCCGTCACGACTTCTGGCTGGAGCCGACCGGAGGTATCGATCTCGAAAACTATGAGGAGATCCTGCAAATCGCCCTCGACGCGGGCGTGAGCAAAATCATCCCACATATCTACAGCTCGATTATCGACAAAGCCAGCGGCGACACGCGCCCGGAAGACGTGCGTACGCTGCTTGCGATGACGAAGAAGCTGGTGAAGTAGTATCTGCCCTCGCCCTAACCCTCTCCCAAAGGGAGAGGGAACTTTTACCTCCTCTCCCTTTGGGAGAGGGCCGGGGTGAGGGAAAACAAACCGCACACACCTGAAGGAGCCACCATGCACACCCGTACCCTGCTTGTTGCTTCACTCTCAATGTTCGCCACCGCCGCTATCGCCCTGCCGCAGTACGCCTGGGTGGGCACCTACAACCCCAACGGCGAAGGGCTGTACCGCTTTACCGTTGACCCGCAAAGCGGCGCGCTGGCGAATAAAACGCTGGTGAGCAGGCTGCCGAACGCCGCGCAGCTGGCCGTCTCACGCGATGGCAAAACGCTCTATCTGGCAAGCGAAGTGGAGCAGGGCGTGGTGCAGGCGCTGCGGGTGGGGGATAACGGCGCGCTGAGCGAGCTGAATCAGGTGGCCTCCGGCGGCGCGGGGCCGGTTTACCTGTCGCTGACCCCGAACGGTCGTCATCTGCTGGTGGCGAACTATGTCAGCGGATCTATCGCAGTGCTGCCCGTTAAAGCAGACGGCAGCTTGGGTGAGGCGACGGACACACATCAGGATCAGGGCGAACCGGGCGCGGCGAAGCCGGAAGCGGCAGCGGAGGGCAGCTTTGCCATCAGCGATCATAACGGCCCCCACGCGCACATGATCGCCGCCGATCCGAGCGGGAAATACGTGTTTTCCACCGATCTTGGGCTGGATCGCCTCTACCAGTACCGTTTTGACGATCGAACAGGGAAGCTGACGCCGAACGATCCGCCGTTTATCAGCGCCTCCTCAAAAGGCGCCGGGCCGCGCCACTTTGTCTTTACGCCAAAAGGCGATGCCCTGTGGCTGATTAACGAAGAGGCGTCTACGCTCACCCATTATACCGTGAACGCCAACGGCACCCTGAAAGAGGGCAAAACGCTCTCAGCCCTGCCGGAAGGTTACAAAGGCACAGCTTTGCTGCCGGGCTCGCATTAAGCGCCGACGGTAAACAGCTGTATGTGGCTAACCGTTTGCATAACAGCATCGGGCACTTTACCGTAACAGCGGAGGGCACGCTGACGCATCAGGACGACGTGTGGACGCGCGGCGACTACCCGCGCACCCTGACGCTCGATAAGCAGGGACACTGGCTGTACGTCATGAACCAGCGCAGCGACAACATCACCCGTTTCCGCGTGGCGCAGGACGGCAAATTGAGCTTCGAGCCGGACTATACCCCGGTCGGCAGCCCATCTCAGATGGTCATTTCACCTTAAGCTGTAAGAGGACAAACCCGTGCGATTTCCGAACCAACGTTTAGCGCAACTGTTCGATTTGTTGCAAAACGAGACGCTGCCGCAGGACGAGCTGGCGCAGCGGCTGTCGGTCTCCACGCGAACCGTCCGTGCCGATATCACCGCCCTGAACGCGCTGCTGGCAGGCCACGGCGCGCAGTTTATATTGAGCCGGGGCAACGGCTATCAGCTCAAAATTGATGATGCCCAGCGCTACCAGCAGCTGCAGGCATCCCACCCGCGCGCGCTGCGTATTCCCCGGACCGGGCCGGAGCGCGTGCACTATCTGGTGGTGCGTTTTCTGACCTCGGCATTTTCTCTTAAGCTCGAGGATCTGGCGGACGAGTGGTTCGTCAGCCGCGCCACGCTGCAGAGCGACATGGCCGAAGTCCGCGAGTGGTTCCACCGCTATAACCTGACGCTGGAAACGCGTCCGCGCCACGGGATGAAGCTGTTTGGCAGCGAGATGTCGACCCGCGCCTGCCTGACCGATCTGCTCTGGGAGCTGGCGCAGCAGGACAGCCTGAACCCGCTGGTGACCGACGTGGCGCTGAATGCAGGCGTGGCGGAGCAGATGGTGCCCGTGCTGCACGAGGCGCTGACGCGTCATCACATCCGTCTGACCGACGAAGGCGAGCTGTTCCTGCGCCTGTACTGTGCGGTGTCGGTGCGGCGCATCAGCGAGGGCTATCCGCTGCCGGAATTCCATGCCGAAGACGTTGAAGAGAACGTGCGCGAGGCGGCAAAAGATATCGCCGTCACTATCCAGCAGCTGGCGGGCAAAGCGCTTTCACCTTCGGAGGAGAGCTGGCTGTGCGTGCACATTGCGGCGCGGCAGATCCAGGAGATTGCCCCGAGCGCAATTAACGCGGATGACGACGAAGCGCTGGTCAACTACATCCTGCGCTACATCAACACCCACTATAACTACAACCTGCTCAGCGACGCGCAGCTGCACGCGGATCTGCTCACGCACATCAAAACCATGATCACCCGCGTGCGGTATCAAATCATGATCCCCAATCCGCTGCTGGATAACATCAAGCAGCACTACCCGATGGCGTGGGATATGACCCTCGCGGCGGTGTCGAGCTGGGGAAAATACACGCCGTATGTGATCAGCGAAAACGAGATCGGCTTCCTGGTGCTGCATATCGGCGTCGGGCTGGAGCGCCATTACAACATCGGCTACCAGCGCCAGCCGCGGGTGCTGCTGGTATGCGACGCCGGGAATGCTATGGTCCGCATGATCGAGGCGGTGCTCCAGCGCAAGTACCCGCAGATTGAGGTGGCCCGCACGCTCACCCTGCGCGAGTACGAGCTGGCGGATTCCATCGGCGAGGACTTTGTCATTTCCACCGCCCGCGTGAGCGAAAAATCTAAACCGGTGGTGACGATCGCCCCGTTCCCGACCGATTACCAGTTAGAGCAGATCGGCAAGCTGGTGCTGGTGGACCGCACCCGCCCGTGGATGCTGGATAAATACTTCGACGCGGCCCATTTCCGCATTATCGACAAGCCCGTTGACCAGCAAACGCTGTTCCGTGAACTGTGCGCGCAGCTTGAAGGCGAGGGGTTTGTCGGCGCGGAGTTCCTGGATTCTGTCGTCGAGCGTGAAGCCATCGTCAGCACCATGCTCGGCGACGGCATCGCGCTGCCGCACTCCCTCGGCCTTTTAGCGCAGAAAACCGTGGTCTATACCGTGCTCGCCCCGCACGGCGTTCAGTGGGGAGACGAAACCGCGCACGTCATCTTCCTGCTCGCCATCAGCAAAAGCGAATACGAAGAGGCGATGGCGATTTACGATATCTTCGTCACCTTCCTGCGTGAACGGGCGATGTCGCGGCTCTGTAGCTGCGGAGATTTTGCCGGGTTTAAGGCGGTGGCGATGGAGAGTTTGAGCCGGTTTTGAGGTAAGGGCGGACGGATAACATCCGCCTTTGTTCATCGCAAATGGTGCACAACCTGGTTGCTGCTGCCGCGCCAGATCAGGGCCGGGTCTTTTAAATCCTGCACGAACTTGCCGTCGACCAGGACGTTAATCAGATCCACCACTTCCATCTGAGCAGCGTTCAGCTCATTCAGCCTGTATCCCGTCCAGACCCAGATATCTTTTCCCGTACACTCTGCCCGAATGCGCTTCACCAGCTTCAGGATCTCCGGCACGTTTTGCGGGTGCAGCGGATCGCCGCCGGAGAGCGAAATTCCCTGGCGTTTGATGCGCGTGTCGTTAAGGTCGTTGACGATCCGGTCTTCCATTTCGGCGGTGAACGGCATGCCGGAATTTAAGCGCCAGGTGCTTTTGTTATAGCAGCCGGGGCATTCGTGGACGCAGCCTGAAACGAACAGGGTGCTGCGGGTGCCGGGGCCGTTGACGATGTCGACGGGGTAGTATTGATGATAATTCATAGCGTTAACCTGATGCCCTCACCCCGCCCCTCTCCCACAGGGAGAGGGAGAAAACCGGAGTCAGGCTTAGCAATGTGCTCGAGCGGTTCCCTCTCCCTTGAGGGAGAGGGGTAGGGTGAGGGGGAGAACCCTGCGCAGAACTTACCCGATCTGCCCATTCCCCAAATGCTTCACGCGACGCTTCACCTCTTCCTGCTTGCCGGCGTTAAACGGACGCGCGTCCGGGCTGCCGAGATAGCCGCACACGCGACGGGTCACGGAGACGCGGGCCGCATCGTGGTTGCCGCATTTCGGGCAGGTGAAGCCTTTGCTCGTACACTCGAACTCGCCGGTAAAGCCGCACTCGTAGCACTCGTCGATTGGCGTGTTGGTCCCGTAATACGGCACGTGCTGATAGCTGTAATCCCACACGTCTTCCAGCGCCTTCAGGTTGTGCTGAATGTTCGGGTACTCGCCGTAGCAGATGAAGCCGCCGCTGGCGATCGGCGGATACGCCGCTTCGAAGTCGATCTTGTCGTACGGGTTCACCTTTTTCTCCACGTCGAGGTGGAAGCTGTTGGTGTAATACCCTTTGTCGGTCACGCCTTCCACAATCCCGAATTCGGCGGTATCCAGACGGCAGAAGCGGTCGCACAGGTTCTCGCTCGGCGTGCTGTAGAGGCTAAACCCGTAGCCGGTTTCCTCTTTCCACTGGTCTACCGCGTCGCGCAGGCGCTGAACAATCGCGATGCCTTTCTCACGCAGGGCCTCGCTGTCGTACATATGCGTATCGCCCGCCAGGGCGTTGATGGTCTCGTGAATACCGATATAGCCCAGCGAAATCGACGCGCGGCCGTTTTTGAAGATCTCCGACACGTCATCGTCCGCTTTCAGACGTACGCCGCAGGCCCCTTCCATATAAAGGATCGGCGCGACGCGGGCCTTGACCCCTTCCAGACGTGCAATACGTGTCATCAGCGCTTTGCGCGCCAGCTGCAGACGTTCATCCAGCAGCGTCCAGAATTCCGCTTCATTGCCTTTCGCCTCCAGCGCGATGCGCGGCAGGTTAAGGCTGATGACGCCCAGGTTGTTGCGCCCGTCGTGGATCTGCTCGCCGTTTTCATCTTCGTACACGCCGAGGAAGCTGCGGCAGCCCATTGGCGTTTTAAACGAGCCGGTCACTTTCACGACCTGGTCGTAGTTCAGGATGTCCGGATACATGCGCTTGCTCGCGCACTCCAGCGCCAGCTGTTTGATGTCGTAGTTCGGATCGCCAAACTTGTGGTTCAGGCCGTCGCGAATGGCGAACACCAGTTTCGGGAACACCGCCGTTTTGCGGTTCTTGCCGAGACCGGAAATGCGGTTGCGCAGGATGGACTGCTGGATCAGGCGTGATTCCCAGCTGGTGCCCAGCCCAAAGCCGAAGGTCACAAACGGCGTCTGGCCGTTGGCGGTGTGCAGCGTGTTTACCTCATACTCCAGCGACTGGAAGGCGTCGTAGCACTCTTTCTCGGTGCGGGAGTGCGCGTAGCCGTCGGCGTCCGGGATCTGCCACTCTTCGGCCGTTTTACGATGCTTGTTGAAGCTTGCCGTCACGAACGGGGCCAGCACTTCATCAATGCGGTTAATCGTGGTGCCGCCATAAATATGGCTGGCGACCTGAGCGATAATCTGCGCGGTGACGGCGGTGGCCGTGGAGATTGATTTTGGCGGTTCAATCTCGGCGTTACCCATTTTAAAACCGTGGGTCAGCATGCCTTTCAGGTCGATCAGCATGCAGTTGAACATCGGGAAGAACGGCGAATAGTCGAGATCGTGGTAGTGAATTTCACCGCGCTCGTGCGCCGACACCACGTCGCGCGGCAGCAGATGCTGACGGGCATAGTGTTTGGCGACGATACCGGCCAGCAGGTCGCGCTGGGTCGGGATCACTTTACTGTCTTTGTTGGCGTTTTCATTGAGCAGGGCGGAGTTGGTCTGCTCCACCAGGCCACGGATCTCCTGGTTCAGACGACCGCGCTTCTCACGCTGCACGTCACGATCGTGACGGTACTCAATGTAGGCGCGCGCCAGCTGCTTGTAGGGCCCCGCCATCAGCTGGTTCTCAACCGCGGTCTGGATCTCGTTGATATCGACCTGGCTGCGTTCGTTCATCTGGCTGCTAACGACTTCTGCGACGGTGGCGCAGTAATCTGCGTCATCGACTCCCGCTGCTTTAGCTGCACGCAGAATGGCTTCCTGGATGCGCTCTGATTTAAACGGCACTTTACAGCCATCACGTTTCATCACATGCGGTGTCATGATCACTCCATTTTTTGAAAACAGGTTATCCACAGAGGTGGAGAAGTCATAACCGGGCATATTCCCCGCCGGGCCAAAGACTTCCCGCGTTCCCAGCTCGTGTTATCCACAATTCCGGCCAGCGTAAGCGCCGTCTTGTTGTTGGAATAGTAGACGATAAATACAAGATGTTGGGTCGGCGTGCATTTTAAGTGCTACATATAGTGATTTGCATCAAACATGTTTGCGATTTATTTGATGCAGAACAAAGTAAAAAGACGAGAGTACAAACGACGGGCGCTTCAGCGATTGTAAAGGCGCGAGAGAAAAATCTGATTATTTACTCAACAAAAACAGTAAAGTAAGCCGGGTGCTGAGCCGCACCCGGCAGGGAAAGTTACTGCTGCAACCACCAGACGGCTTCAAACGGACGCAGCGACGTCGTTTGCGGTGCCGGGTAGTTACTCATCAGCACCTGCGACCTATCGCTGAGGGCGTCTGTCTGCCATTCCTGCGGCGTATTACACAGGTTCGCCGCCACCATCAGCGTCTGCCCCTGCCACTGACGACGGTAGCACCAAAGAGAAGGATGTTCCGGCAGAAGATCCTCATAATCTCCCCACGTCAGCACCGGCAGGGTTTTACGCAGGCCGATCAGCGACTGGTAGGTGTAGAACACCGAATCAGGGTCGTCGAGCGCCGCGCGGGCGTTCACCGTCTCGTAATTGTCGCAGACGCCAATCCACGGCTCGCCCTCGGTAAAGCCCGCATTGCGCGAAGCGTCCCACTGCATTGGGGTTCGCCCGTTATCGCGGGACTTACTCGCCAGAATCGCCAGTAGTTCATCCGATTCGCGGCCGTTGGCGCGCAGTTCGGCGAACATGTTCAGGCTTTCCACGTCGCGATAGTCGGTGATGCGGCTGAAGTGCGGGTTGATCATACCCAGCTCTTCGCCCTGATAGATATACGGCGTGCCCTGCATGCCGTGCAGCACCATGCCGAGCATCTTCGCGGCCTGAACGCGGTATTCCCCTTCGTCACCAAAGCGCGACACGATGCGCGGCTGATCGTGGTTACACCAGAACAGCGCGTTCCACGCCCTGTTGTGCATCCCCTGCTGCCAGTGGCGGAAGAGGGTTTTCAGCGCCACGAAGTCCGGCTTCGCCTTCGTCCATTTTTCTCCGCCGGGGTAGTCCACCTTCAGGTGGTGGAAGTTAAAGGTCATCGACAGCTCGCGTCCGTCGAGCGAGGCGTACTGCTGGCAGTTCTCCAGCGAGGTCGAGGACATCTCGCCCACCGTCATCAGGTTGCGCGGGGTGAAGACGTCGCGGCTCATCTCCTGCAGATATTCGTGAACGCGCGGCCCGTCGGTGTAGAAGCGGCGGCCGTCTCCGGTGTTGTCGTCCGGGAAATCCTGATCTTTCGAAATCAGGTTAATCACGTCGAGACGCAAGCCGTCGACGCCGCGATCGGCCCAGAACTCGCACACCTTTTTCAGCTCGGCGCGCACTTCTGGGTTCTCCCAGTTGAGATCCGCCTGCTCCGGGGCGAACAGATGCAGGTAATACTGCTCGCTCTCGGCGTGCCAGCGCCAGGCGTTGCCACCAAACTTGGAGCGCCAGTTGTTGGGAAGCAGCTCCGGCGTGCCGTCGCGCCAGATGTAGAACTGGCGGTACGGGCTCTCTTTGTTCAGCGACTCGCGGAACCAGGCGTGCTGCGTGGAGGTGTGGTTAAACACCATATCCAGCACGATACGGATGCCGCGCTCGTGCGCCCGGGCAACCAGCTCGTCGAAATCATCCAGCGTGCCGTAAGCCGGGTCGATGGCGGTGTAATTCGCCACGTCGTAGCCATTATCCACCTGCGGGGAGATATAAAACGGCGTCAGCCAGATGGCGTCGATGCCGAGGGTTTTCAGGTAGTCCAGCCGCTGCGTCACGCCGCGCAGATCGCCGGTGCCGCTGCCGGTGGTATCCTGGAAACTCTTTGGGTAAATCTGATAGATGACGCCGTTCTGCCACCAGTGAGGAAGGGTATTCATAATGCGTTCCTGCAAATGCGAAGGGGCGCAACTGCGCCCCGAAAGAAGAAGTTAAACAATCTGCAGCGAGCCCTGACGGAACTTACGTTGGTAAACCACGGTGGTGAGCGCCATAGGGACGATGATCGCGATGGCCATCGCCAGGGCAAACACCTGCCAGTAAGCCGGCTGGATGGAGAGAATGCCCGGCAGGCCGCCGACGCCAATCCCGTTCGCCATCACGCCGTTCAGACCGCACACGAGGCCCGCCAGACCGGAACCGATCATCGCGCAGAGCATCGGGAAGCGGTATTTCAGGTTGATACCGTACATCGCCGGTTCTGTGACGCCGAGGTAAGCAGAGATGGCTGCCGGAACGGAGATCTCACGCTCGTTGTGCTTGCGGCTGACGATGATGATGCCAGTGACCGCCGACGCCTGTGCAATGTTAGACAGGGCGATAATCGGCCAGACCGGCGTGCCGCCGAGGCTCTGGATCATCTGCATATCAATGGCCAGCGTGGTCTGGTGCACGCCGGTGATCACCAGCGGGGCGTAAAGGAAGCCAAACAGCGCGGCACCGATTGGCGCAAAGCTGCCGGTCATCAGGTGACGCACCGCGAAGGCCACGCCGTCGCCGATCATGCGGCCAAACGGACCGATAAAGGCGTGCGCCAGGAACACCGCCAGAATCAGCGAGCAGACCGGCACCACTACCAGATAGAGGTAATCCGGCACGATGCGCTTCAGGCGCGTTTCAATAAAGCCCAGCGCCAGACCGGCCAGCAGGGCCGGAATGACCTGCGCCTGATAGCCCACTTTGGCGATAGTAAACAGGCCGAAGTTCCACACCTCAGGCACCTGCTGACCAAGTAAGTAAGCGTTCATTAACTGTGGAGAGACCAGCGTGACGCCCAGCACGATACCGAGAATCGGTGTGCCGCCCATCTTGCGCACCGCGGACCAGCAAATCCCGACCGGCAGATAGAAGAAGATCGCCTCGCCAATCAGCCACAGGAAATCGTAAACGGTTTTCAGCGCCGGATACATCTGCGCCAGGGTTTTGCCGTCGCTCATCGGCACATCGCCGATGACGTTACGGAAGCCTAAGATTAAGCCCCCGCTGATCAGCGCGGGCAGCAGCGGGAAGAAAATTTCCGCGAAGTGGGAAATCAGCTGCTCGTGCCACTTCATATTCTGGCGCGCGGCCTTCTTCGCCTGCTCTTTATCGGCAGAAGAGTGCCCGGTTGTCGCCAGCAGAGCCTGATAGTAATCGCCCACTTCGGTACCAATAACGACCTGGAACTGCCCGGCGTTGGTGAAGCAGCCTTTGACCATGGAAAGTTCTTCAATGGCCTTCGGGTTGGCTTTGGCCGGATCGTTCAGCACGAAGCGCAGGCGGGTAATGCAATGGCTGACGGTAGCGATGTTTTCGCGTCCGCCGACCAGGACGATCAGCCGATCGATATCTGCTTGTTTGACTTTACTCATCATGAAACCTCATGACAGATGGTGAGGGGGTGTAATGACCTGAGCGCAAGCCTACTCCTTCAGCGTGACGGCGAAAATGGGAACGTTCCCGAAATCAGGCGAAGATCACAATAATCTGTTTAAGAGGGGTTACGAAAGGTGAGCGGGAATGACGATCTGACGAGGCTCTGAACGCCCGTTTATCTGCTCGATAAGCTGTGCTGCGGCCTGTCTGCCGGACTCGGCGTAGCCCGGATCGACGGTGATGATCTCCGGGTGCAGGAACTTCATCAGCGGCGTGCTGCCGACGCTCGCCACCTGCAAATTATCGATGCGCTGCTCCTGCAGATATTTGCTGGCACCCAGCGCCAGGGTATCCGTGGCGCACACCAGCGCCGTGGTCTGCGGCGTAAGAACGCTGGCGGCCTGCTCGTAGCCCTGCTTCATGCCCAGCCCCGGCAGGGAGGCCACGGCGGAGAGGTTGTGCTTTTTGCAAAAGGCCAGATACGCCTCATGGCGACGCTTGCCGGTGGTGACGTCCGCGTGCGGGACGCCGAGGAAGCTGATGTGGCGATGACCTTCGTCAAACAGGCGCTGCATCAGGGTGATAATCGCGCCCTCATCGTCGTAGCAGACGGAGGCAAAGCCGTGTGCATCGCGCGCCAGCAGCACCAGCGAAGGCTGCCAGGGTTTCAGCATCTCGTCCTTAATGCCGGTAAAACCGAACAGCACCACGCCATCAATGTTGCGCCGCTGGAGCATCCCCAGATGCTCTTCAACCAGCTGCACAGAGAACTGGCTCTCCATCATGATCGGATCATACCCCTGCTCATAGAAGGCGGGCAGCATGGTCTGCACGGCGAGATTTTCAGAAAGAGAGTCCAGACGCGAAACAATGATGGCGACGACTTTGTCACTCTGCCCGCGCATGGCGCGCGCAGAGCGGGAAGGGGAAAAACCGTGCTGATTCATAACCGCCTCAACGCGCTCGCGGGTGCGTTCGCTGACGCCGCTTTCGTTGTTCAGCACGCGTGAGACGGTCGATTTCCCCACGCCGCTTAAACGCGCGATGTCTTTAATCGTTAGGCGGTTCTGCATGCTGTATTCCCTGTAACAACGACGATGTAGTGAATTGAGCCTAATGCTATAGCGCGATTTCGCTATGGGCAAAGTCTGGTTTACGTTCGGTTTATTTGCAGGGGGGTATAATACCGCCCGAATCGTCATAAAGGGTACGCTTAAATCCTTATACTGCGCGGCGACACCCTGTTTTTTTACTTACCGGAGGCTTCATGGATCCCGATCCCACACCTCTCCTGAACGGGAGAATGCGTTCTTTCCGGTAAGCCAGCTTTTGCTGTCTCACCGGCGTGAGGCAGCAACGTCTTAAACGTTCCTGCTTGAAAAATTGAGTGCCTCTCAGGTACGGCTTTGCCACGCCTGAAGGAATTGCTGCGTCCGCCCAGGCGGATGCGGAGGAATGACTATGTTTAAAAATATCACCCGGCAGCTGCAGGCCCTGCTGAGCCGCCACCTGCCACACCGTCTTGTTCAGCGCGACCCGCTGCCAAACGCCAAAAACATGGCGGGGGCGGCGATCCCCGCGTCCCTGACCGAACGCTGCCTGAACGTGGCGGCGATGGATGAAAACGAAGTCTGGCGCGCGTTCGGCGGACACCCGGAAGGGCTAAACGCGGCCGAAGTGGAAAAAATCCGCGCCGTGCACGGCGATAACCAGATCCCGGCGCAGAAGCCGTCTCCGTGGTGGGTGCACCTGTGGCTCTGCTACCGCAACCCGTTCAACCTGCTGCTGACCGTGCTCGGCCTCATCTCCTACGCGACGGAAGATCTGTTTGCCGCAGGCGTTATTGCCCTGATGGTGGGTATCTCCACGCTGCTGAACTTTATTCAGGAGGCCCGCTCCACCAAAGCGGCGGATGCCCTGAAGGCGATGGTCAGCAACACCGCGACCGTCTCGCGCGTGATTAACGATCTCGGCGAAAACGCCTGGGTGGAGCTGCCGATCGACCAGCTGGTGCCGGGCGATCTGGTGAAGCTGGCCGCGGGGGACATGATCCCGGCGGATTTACGCATCATCCAGGCGCGCGATCTGTTCGTCGCCCAGGCCTCCCTGACCGGGGAATCCCTGCCCGTAGAAAAGGTAGCGCGCAGCCGCGACCCGCAGCAGATGAATCCGCTTGAATGCGATACCCTGTGCTTTATGGGCACCACGGTGGTCAGCGGTACGGCGCAGGCGATTGTCACCGCCACCGGGGGCAACACCTGGTTTGGTCAGCTTGCCGGGCGCGTCAGCGAGCAGGAGAGCGAGCCAAACGCCTTTCAGAAAGGGATTGGCCGCGTCAGCATGCTGCTGATCCGCTTTATGATGGTGATGACGCCGATCGTGCTGCTGATCAACGGCTACACCAAAGGCGACTGGTGGGAAGCGGCCCTGTTCGCGCTCTCCGTGGCCGTTGGCCTGACGCCGGAAATGCTGCCGATGATCGTCACCTCCACGCTGGCGCGCGGGGCGGTGAAGCTCTCTAAACAGAAAGTGATCGTTAAACACCTCGACGCCATTCAAAACTTTGGCGCGATGGACATCCTCTGCACCGATAAAACCGGCACCCTGACGCAGGACAAAATCGTGCTGGAGAACCACACCGATATCTCCGGCAAAACCAGCGAGCGCGTCCTGCACAGCGCGTGGCTGAACAGCCATTACCAGACCGGGCTGAAAAACCTGCTCGACGTCGCGGTGCTGGAAGGGGTGGATGAGGAATCCGCCCGCACGCTCTCCGGGCGCTGGCAGAAGGTGGATGAGATCCCGTTCGACTTCGAGCGCCGCCGCATGTCGGTGGTGGTGAGCGAGCAGACGGACGTGCATCAGCTGATCTGCAAAGGGGCGCTGCAGGAGATCCTCAACGTGTCGACGCAGGTTCGCTATAACGGCGACATCGTGCCGCTGGACGACACCATGCTGCGCCGCATCAAGCGCGTCACCGACAACCTGAACCGTCAGGGGCTGCGCGTGGTGGCGGTCGCGAGCAAGTTCCTGCCCGCGCGCGAGGGTGACTATCAGCGTATCGACGAATCCGATCTGATCCTCGAGGGTTACATCGCCTTCCTCGATCCGCCGAAAGAGACCACCGCGCCGGCGCTGAAAGCGCTGAAGGCGAGCGGTATTACCGTCAAAATTCTCACCGGCGACAGCGAGCTGGTGGCGGCCAAAGTGTGCCATGAAGTGGGGCTGGACGCGGGCGACGTGGTGGTGGGAAGCGATATTGAGCACCTGTCCGACGACGAGCTGGCGAAGCTTGCCCAGCGTACCACGCTGTTTGCCCGCCTGACGCCGATGCACAAAGAGCGCATCGTCACCCTGCTTAAGCGCGAAGGGCACGTGGTGGGCTTTATGGGCGACGGCATCAACGACGCGCCCGCGCTGCGTGCGGCGGACATCGGTATCTCCGTCGATGGGGCGGTGGATATCGCCCGCGAAGCGGCGGATATCATCCTGCTGGAAAAGAGCCTGATGGTGCTGGAGGAGGGGGTGATCGAAGGGCGCCGCACCTTCGCCAATATGCTCAAGTACATCAAGATGACCGCCAGCTCCAACTTCGGTAACGTCTTCAGCGTGCTGGTGGCGAGCGCGTTTCTGCCGTTCCTGCCGATGCTGCCGCTGCACCTGCTGATCCAGAACCTGATGTACGACGTGTCGCAGGTGGCGATCCCGTTTGATAACGTGGACGACGAGCAGATCCAGAAGCCGCAGCACTGGAACCCGGCGGATCTGGGGCGCTTTATGCTGTTCTTTGGGCCGATCAGCTCCATCTTCGATATCCTGACCTTCTGCCTGATGTGGTTTGTGTTCCACGCCAACACCCCGGAACACCAGACGCTGTTCCAGTCCGGCTGGTTCGTGGTAGGTCTGCTGTCGCAGACGCTGATTGTGCACATGATCCGCACCCGCCGCATTCCGTTTATCCAGAGCCGCGCCGCGTGGCCGCTGATTGTAATGACGGGCATTGTGATGGCGCTCGGCATCGCGCTACCGTTCTCGCCGCTGGCAGGCTACCTGCAGCTGCAGGCGCTGCCGCTGAGCTACTTCCCGTGGCTGGTGGCAATCCTTGCGGGCTATATGGTGCTGACGCAGATGGTGAAAGGATTCTATGCGCGTCGGTATGGGTGGCAGTAATTTTTTACCCTCACCCTAACCCTCTCCCTGAAAGGGAGAGGGGACCGCTTGGTGCCGCCTTTCACCCTCGCCCCTTTGGGGAGAGGGCCGGGGTGAGGGGGCTGGCTTTCCTCCCAAATTCAACAACCTGTGATCTCCGTCGGCGCATTCGCTTGACGACAAATTGAGCGCATGTTAACAGAATGTTTTGCCTTTATTTGGCCCGTCAGATAAGGAACATTCATGTTACGGTACAGCCTCTTAACCGCCGGGCTGATGCTCGGCGCCTCTGCGTTTGCCGCCCCGGCAGGCGATCTCCCCCTGATGCCCTGGCCTGCGAAGGTCGAACGCCCTACGACCCAAGGCGCGCTGGTGCTCAGCAACAACGTATCCATTAGCGTCAGCGGGGACGATCTCGGTGACGCCGTCAACCGCCTGCGCCAGCGCATTGCCCTGCAAACCGGCTGGACGCTGCAGCCCCAGGCCGACAAGCCTGAAAAGCCGACCATCCGTATCGCGATTGCCAAAAAGGTAAAACCGCAGCCGCTGCCGGACAGCGATGAAAGCTATAGGCTCACGGTGGATGCTAACGGCGTCGATATCTCCGCCAACACCCGCTTCGGCGCGCTGCGCGCCATTGAAACCCTGCTCCAGCTGATGCAGAACGGGGCGGAAAACACCTCGCTGCCGTGGGTCACCATTGAAGATTCGCCGCGCTTCCCGTGGCGCGGGCTGCTGCTCGACTCGGCGCGTCACTTTATTCCGCTGCCGGATATCAAGCGCCAGATCGACGGCATGGCCGCGGCGAAGCTCAATGTCCTGCACTGGCACCTGACCGACGACCAGGGCTGGCGCTTCAGCTCGAAGCGCTACCCTAAGCTGACGCAGCTTGCCAGCGACGGGCTGTTCTACACGCCTGAACAGATGCGTGAAGTGGTGCGTTACGCCGCCGAACGCGGTATCCGCGTGGTGCCGGAGATCGACATGCCGGGCCACGCCTCGGCGATTGCCGTAGCCTATCCGGAGCTGATGAGCGCCCCGGGGCCGTACGCCATGGAGCGCCACTGGGGCGTGCTGAAGCCGGTATTAGATCCCACAAAAGAGGCAACCTACGCCTTTGCTGACGCGATGGTCAGCGAACTGGCGGCGATTTTCCCCGATCCGTATCTGCATATCGGCGGCGATGAGGTCGACGACAGCCAGTGGAAAGCGAACGCCGCGATCCAGAATTTCATGCGCGACAACAGGCTGGCGGACAGCCACGCGCTGCAGGCGTATTTCAACCGCAGGCTGGAAACAATCCTTGAGAAGCATCACCGGCAGATGGTCGGCTGGGATGAGATCTACCATCCCGACCTGCCGAAAAGCATTCTGATCCAGTCCTGGCAGGGGCAGGACGCGCTGGGGCAGGTGGCGCAGAACGGCTACAAGGGCATTCTCTCCACCGGTTTCTATCTCGACCAACCCCAGTCCACCGCCTATCACTACCGCAACGAAATTGTCCCGCAGGGGCTGAACGGCGTGGATGTGATTGCCGACACCGACAGCGTCCAGAGCTGGGCCTTCTCCATGCCGCGCCTGAAGGGCAAGCCGGTAGAGGGGAGTTTTACGCTGGTGAAAGGGGATTCAGGCTGGCGCGGGTTTATTGATTTTGCCGGGAAATCCCGCCGCGCGGTGCAGGATATTGAATGGCGTGACGACAGCCAGGTGACCTTCACCGTCGACACGTGGATGGGCGAGACGCGCCCGGTGGTTTCCGTCGATAACGACAAGCTCACCGGCTATTTCCTGGTGGGGAATACGCGTTACCCAATCAGCGGCACGCGTCTGGACGCGGTGCCGAAAGGCATTCCGCCGGTCGTGCCGGACGTGGCGAATCAGGCCAACCTGCTCGGCGGGGAAGCCGCTCTGTGGGCGGAAAACGTGGTGGCGCCGGTGCTGGATATCCGCCTGTGGCCGCGCACCTTCGCGGTGGCGGAGCGGCTGTGGTCCGCGCAGGACGTCAACGACGTCGACAACATGTACACCCGCCTGCAGGCGATGGACAGCTGGTCGACGGTGTCGGTCGGGCTGCAGCAGCATACCCAGCAGCAGGTGCAGTTCACGCGCCTCGCCGGTAATGCCGACACGCTGCCGCTGCAGATCCTCGCTCAGGCGGTAGAGCCCGCGCAGTATTACACCCGCCAGCACCTGAAGTTCCAGGCGGGAAATTATCATCAGTTCGAACCGCTCAACCGCTTCGCCGATGCGCTGAACGCCGAAAGCGCCACCGTGCGCCAGATGAACAAATGGGCGGACCGCCTGGTGAGCGATGCGGAAGATGCGGAAAGCGCCGACGCGCTGCGCCACGTCTTTAATCGCTGGCAGAGCAACATCAGCGACGCGCTGGCGCTAAGCGAAAACAGCTATCAGCTGAAGGCCATGAAGCCGGTGATCCAGGAGGTGGATAAGCTGGCCTCCATTGGCCTGAGGCTGACGGATCTGGTGGCGCGCCAGGGCACGCTGGATGATAAAGAGATAGCCTCGATTCAGAGCGAGCTGGATAACGCGGCGAAGGTTCAGGACGAAGTGGTGATTGCGGCGGTCTATCCGCTGGAGACGCTGCTCAGGGCGACGCGGAATCAGTAGCAAGCAACAAAAAAGGCAGCCTGGGCTGCCTTTTTTATCGCCAAAGCGAATTAGCGACGTACCGCAATCGCTTCGATTTCAATTTTCACGTCTTTTGGCAGACGGGCCACTTCCACGCAGGAGCGCGCCGGGAAGGTGGCGTTGTGCTCGGTGAAGAACGCTTCGTAAGTGGCGTTAACGGTCGCGAAATCGTTCAGATCTTTCACGAAAACGGTGGTTTTCACGATATCGCCCACTTTCAGACCGGCAGATTCAACGATAGCCTGCACGTTTTCCAGCGACTGACGCGCCTGTGCCGCGACGTCTTCCGGCACCGCGCCGGTTTTTGGGTTCACCGGGATCTGACCGGAAGTGATGATCATGCTACCCAGATCAACGCCCTGAACGTAAGGGCCGATAGCCGCTGGTGCATTTTCCGTCGCGAGTACTTTGCTCATGTTTTCTCCAGAATTACAGCGTTAAGAATGTTCCCGGCCATTATAACAGCCGGGATTTCATTACCAACCTCAATTAGTTGGCCAGCACCACATAATGAGAAAACTCTTTTTCGCAGTATTTGCATTTGAGCGCGATGTCATCGGCGCGTTTTTTCACTGCAAAGCTGGAAGACACCGGCTCAGCATGACTGATGCAGTTGCTGTTCGGGCAGACCAGCACGCTTTCGATGCGATCCGGCAGGCTCGGACGGGATTTGCCGACCACTTCATACTCGTCGATGCGGTTGACGGTGGCGTCCGGCGCGTACAGCGACAGCTGGTTGACCTGCTCGTCGGTCAGGAAGGTGTTCTCGATTTTAATCAGGTCCTTGCGGCCCATCTCGCCCGACGGCAGGTTCAGGCCGATGGTGATGCGCTGGTCGGTTTCGGTCAGTTTGAACAGCGTCAGCAGCTTAAAGCCCACCTGCGCAGGGATGTGGTCAATCACGGTGCCGCGCTTGATGGCTTCAACCTGGAGTTTGTTATCGTGTGTCATGGTCGTTTCCCCTTACAGTGCCAATTCGCGATTCAGAACCAGTGCCAGTAACGCCTGGCGGGCGAAGATGCCGTTTCCGGCCTGCTGGAAGTACCAGGCGTGCGGCGTCTTATCCACGTCTGTGGTGATCTCATCGATGCGCGGCAGTGGGTGCAGCACCTTCATATTGTCGCGCGCGCCCTCGAGGTCGCTGGCGCGCAGCACGAACTGTGCCTTCACGTTGGCGTATTCGGACGGATCCAGACGCTCTTTCTGCACGCGGGTCATGTAGAGAATATCCACGTGGCTCATCACCTCTTCGATGCTGGCGTGCAGGCTCCACTGAATGCCTTTTTCGTCCAGCATGTCGAGAATGTACTGCGGCATCGCCAGCGCGTCAGGGGCGATGAAGAAGAAGCGGTTGCCGTTAAATTTCGCCAGCGCCTGGGTCAGGGAGTGGACGGTGCGGCCATATTTCAGGTCGCCGACCATGGCGATATTCAGGTTCTCGAGCTTGCCCTGCGTCTCCTGAATGGTGAACAGATCCAGCAGGGTCTGCGTTGGGTGCTGGTTGGCACCGTCACCGGCGTTCAGTACCGGAATGCCGCCGGAAAATTCGGTCGCCAGGCGCGCCGCGCCCTCCTGCGGGTGACGCATCACAATCGCGTCGACGTAGGTGCTGATCACTGAAATGGTGTCCGCCAGGGTCTCGCCTTTTTTACCCAGCGACGTGTTGCTGCTGTCCGAGAAGCCCACCACGCTCGCGCCCAGGCGGTGCATGGAGGTTTCAAAGGAGAGGCGGGTGCGGGTCGAGGCTTCGAAGAAGCAGCTCGCAATCACCTTGTGCTTCAGCAGCTCCGGTTGCGGATTGGCCTTCAGTTTTGCCGCGGTTTCCAGAACCAGTTCCAGCTCTTCGCGGCTGAGGTCGTTTATGGAAATGATGTGTTTTTGATAAAGCGGATTCATGTTTATCTCCTGACGCCGGGCAAAAAAAAGCCCCTCAAATGAGGGGCTCTGGGAATAGGTTTAGCAACGGGAAGAAAAACGGCAGGCCAGCGTCTGATTTCAGACGCGGTAAGACGTTATGTCGTACACGCTTGACCATGCTTCCTCCCGGCAAATTGTCGGGCATTATACGCAGCTCGCTTTTCGGATCAAGCGATTTAATGCACGCTTTACTCAATGCAAACGGTTCTTTATGAATATTAATGCGTTCTGAGTAAATAATTAATTTGCTTATGCACCAGTGCGGTGCGCTTCACGACCCGGGGAGCGACCCAGACGATACTGCTGCCGGCCACCACGCCTAAAATTTCCGGTAGCTGGTGATAATCCAGAATACGCGCCACCGCGCGGCCATATCCGGCGACGGTATGAACAAGGATAAACTCGCTATTGTGCTCGACGCTGACCACCATTTCGGACACGGTACGCGCGGCGTCGGGGGCAGGGCGCAGCTGGGGATTCAGCGAATAAATCTTTAGCCCTTTGGCATTTCGAATTTTTATGACGCCGAGCAATTTAAGCAAACGTGAAACGGTGGACTGGCTGATGGTCTCAAAACCACGCTCCTGCAAATCCCGGCGGATCTCCTCCTGAGAGAGATAGCTTTTTTCTGCGATCAGGCGCTGGCAGACCGTCAGCTGTAGTTGCTCTTTGGGAGAGTACTCTTCGTAATCCATCATAGTTCCCATATCAGTTCCTGAAATAACCGGTGGCACCGCACCGATCCGTAGGCCGGATAAGCGCAGCGCCATCCGGCAAATCACAACAAGGCACCCAGACTTAACGCCACCATAATCACCACCGTTAAAATGCCCAGCAGCGGCGCCACCCATTTCAGATAGCGCACGTAGGGCACGCGGGCGATGGCCAGCCCGCCCATCACGACGGCAGAAGTGGGCGTGACGAGGTTAACGATGCCGGAGGCCGACTGGTAAGCCGTCACCACCAGGTCGCGGTTGACGTTAGCGAAATCGGCAAGCGGCGCCATGATCGGCATCGTCAGAACGGCCAGGCCGGATGAAGAAGGCACAAGAAACGACAGCACGACCTCCAGCCAGTACATCACGTTGATAAACGCTACCGTGGACAACCCGCTGACCAGCCCTTCCGCGCTGTGCAAAATGGTGTGGGTAATCATGCCCTTATCCATGATGACTACGATACCGCGCGCGATGCCGATAATCAGCGCGACGCCCAGCAAATCTCGCGCGCCGTTGATAAACGTCGACGTCAGCTCCTCTTCGCTCATGCGGGCAATCAGGCCGACGATAATCGCGCTGGCGAGAAATACCGCTGAGATCTCCGCCATCCACCAGCCCAGCACCGCCACGCCGTAGATCATCACCGCAAAGGCGAGGGCGAAAATCACCAGGATGATTTTGCGCACCGGGGTGAATTCCAGCGACTGTTCGCCCTTGTCGCCGAGGAAGTGGGCGCGGTTCTCTTCCTGTTTGTCTGCGACGATCGACAGCGACGGATCCAAACGCACCTTACGGGCGTAACGCATCACCCACGCCACGCAGATGACCCAGCCGATGACCAGCAGCGCCACGCGCAGGGCGATGCCGTTAGTGAAGGGGATCCCGGCGGCGTTGGCGGCGATCACCGTGGCAAACGGGTTAATGGTAGAGCCGAGCGTGCCGATCCCCGCCCCGAGCAGCACGGTGGACGCGGCGACAACCGGATCGAACCGGGCGGCCAGCATCACCGGTACCAGCAGGGTGTAGAACGGCAGCGACTCTTCGGCCATGCCGTAAATGGTGCCACCTGCGGCAAACAGCGCCATCAGGATCGGGATCATCCACTCCTCGCGGCCGCGCAGCCGGGTGGTGACGCGCTCGATCCCGGCGTCAATCGCCCCGGTTTTGGTGACGATCCCGAGAAAACCGCCGATGATCAGGATAAACAGCGCGACGTCGATCGCCCCGGCCTGGCCGGAGACCGGATCGTACAGCCCGGCGATGGGCGCCATCAGGACGGAAACCAGCCCCTGCGGATGTGCCGCCACGTGCGCGTACGTTCCGGCAATCGGGACTTCTTTACCGAGGGTTTCGTTCATCGCCATCTGGTACTGACCGGCGGGGACGACCCAGCTCAGCGCCGCCACAACGGCAATCAGGAAAAAGAGAATGGTGTAAGCGGAGGGAAACTTAAACTTGCCCATGATGTTCTCCTTAAACCCGGCGCACCGCGCGGCGCGCCGGGCGGTGATTAGTCGCCGAGTGTCGCCACCATGACCGCTTTAATGGTGTGCATGCGGTTCTCTGCTTCGTCGAAGACGATGGAGTTCGGTGATTCGAAGACCTCTTCCGTCACCTCCAGCCCCTTCAGGCCGTAGGCCATCTCGATCTCGCGGCCCACTTTGGTGTGTTCGTTGTGGAACGCCGGCAGGCAGTGCATAAACTTGACGTTCGGGTTGCCGGTGGCCTTCATCACGTCCGCGTTGATTTGATACGGCTTCATCAGGCTGACGCGCTCGGCCCAGGCTTCCTTCGGCTCGCCCATGGAGACCCACACGTCGGTGTAGAGGAAATCGGTCCCCTGCACGCCTTCTTCCACGTCGTCGGTGAGGGTGATGCGCGCGCCCGTCTCTTTCGCGATGGCGCGGCACTGCTCAACCAGCCCGGCTTCCGGCCAGAAGGATTTCGGTGCGACGAGGCGGATATCCATCCCCATCTTGGCCGCCCCGACCATCAGCGAGTTGCCCATGTTGTTGCGCGCGTCGCCCAGGTAGGCAAAGCTCAGCTCCGGCAGGGTTTTGCCCGGCGCATGCTCCAGCATGGTCATCAGGTCGGCGAGGATCTGCGTTGGGTGGAACTCGTCGGTCAGGCCGTTCCACACCGGCACGCCCGCGTACTCGCCCAGCTCCTCAACGATGGCCTGGCCGTAGCCGCGGTATTCGATGCCGTCATACATGCGGCCCAGCACGCGGGCGGTGTCTTTCATCGACTCTTTATGGCCGATCTGCGAGCCGCTTGGGCCGAGATAGGTGACCTGCGCGCCCTGGTCGAACGCGCCCACTTCAAAGGCGCAGCGGGTGCGGGTGGAGGTTTTTTCAAAGATCAGGGCGATGTTTTTCCCGATCAGGGTTTGCTTTTCACGTCCGGCTTTTTTGGCCGCCTTCAGCTCGATGGCGAGGTCGATCAGGTACTGGATCTCCGCCGGGGTGTAGTCCAGCAGTTTCAGGAAGTTGCGGTTTTTCAGGTTGATGGTCATGTGGGAAATCCTTTTAAAAATTTAGCTGTCTGGTGCCCTCACCCCAGCCCTCTCCCACGGGGAGAGGGTGTAATCGTCTCCTCTCCCTTAGGGAGAGGGTTAGGGTGAGGGGAAAACGACTCAGTTACGAATCAACGTGCCTTTCTCGCCCGCCAGGATCTCCGCGCCGTCGGCCAGCGCGCCGATCCCGGCAATGCCGTTGCAGGCTTCTACAAACTCGCGGCAGGCGGCCACTTTCGGCCCCATCGATCCGGCGTCGAACTGCATGCCTCTGAGCAGCTCCGGCGTTACCTGCGCCAGCGGGCGCTGGGTCGGCTTGCCCCAGTCGAGGTACACCGCGTCGGCATCGGTCAGGATCAGCAGGGCGTCGGCCTCGATCTGGCGCGCCAGCAGGGCGGCGGAGAGGTCTTTGTCGATCACCGCCTCAATGCCGCGATAGCCGTTGGCGTTCTCCACTACCGGCACGCCGCCGCCGCCGTTGCAGATCACCAGGTGATCGCGCTGGATCAGCGCCGTGATGGCGTCGCTCTCGACGATGCGTTTCGGCTGCGGTGATGGCACCACGCGGCGGACGTAGCTGCCGTCGGCCTTGAACACCCAGCCTTTTTCCGCCGCCAGGCTTTTCGCCTGGGCTTCGCTGTACACCGGGCCGATGTATTTGGTCGGGTTGCTGAAGGCCGGGTCGGCGGCGTCCACTTCCACCTGCGTGAGCAGGACGCTCACCTCGCGCTGCGGCAGATTGTTTTTCAGCGCCTGCTGGAGCATGTAGCCGATCATTCCCTGGCTTTCGGCGCCGAGAACGTCCAGCGGGTAGGGTGTGACTTTGTCGTAGGCGCTGTTCTGCAGCGCCAGCAGCCCGACCTGCGGCCCGTTGCCGTGCACCAGCACCACGCGCCACTGTTCTGTTAATCCGGCGATGGTGCGGGCGGCCTGCTCGATGTTCTGACGCTGGATTTCGGCTTCCAGCGGCTCGCCGCGCTTGAGCAGCGCGTTGCCGCCAAGGGCCACAACCAGAGTGGGTTTTCGTTCCATGATGGCTCCTTTAAATTCCGTCGCGTTCCAGCGGGCAGCTCATGCAGCGCGCGCCGCCGCGACCGCGTCCGAGCTCGTCGCCCGGGATGGGCAGCACGGTGATACCCGCTTTGTCGTACTTCTCGTTGGTCCAGACGTTGCGCTCGTAGCCAATCACCACGCCCGGGCGAATGGTCAGCACGTTGTTGGCGTCGTTCCACTGCTCGCGTTCGGCTTCAAAGGCGTCGCCGCCGGTAGTGATCAGGCGCACCTGGTTAATGCCGAGCGCTTTCTCGATGGCGTGCAGCAGGTCGGTTTCCTGGGTGCGCAACAGGCCGCCGCGTCCGTCTGGGGTGAGCGTCCAGCACTGGGCGTCCTTGCGCACCACTTCCGGGTAGACGGAGAAGGTGTCCACGTCGATGTGGGTCATCACGGTGTCGAGGTGCATGCAGGAGCGGTGTTTTGGCAGCTCAACGGCGATCACGCGCTCGGCCTGACGGTGTTTGAACAGGCTGTTGGCGAGGAACTCCACGCCCTGCGGCGTCGTGCGCTCGGACATGCCGATTAATACCGCCCCGCGGCCAATCACCAGTACGTCGCCGCCTTCTAGCGTGGCGTGGTCGTAATTAATATTCTCGTCGCCGAAATACTTAATAAAATCGCCGTCGGCAAACGCCGGGTGCCAGCGATATATTGCCCGCAGGTTATTGGTTTCACGCTGACGGGCCGGTTTCGCCATTGGGTTAATAGAGACGCCGTTATAAATCCAGCACGAGGTATCGCGGGTAAATAAATGGTTCGGCAGCGGCTTCATAATAAAATCATTCGCCGTGTGGGTATCCACCACCATATTTTTAATGGCCGCCGGAATTTCGCCGTAGGTTAATCCGCCGCTTAATCTGCGCGCCAGTTCGCGGTGCGGCATATCCGCCAGCCAGCCGCGGACGTCGCCGGCAAAGGTCGGGCCGAGGCGGTAGTCGGAGATTTGGGTATCCAGAAGCCAGGCTTTCGCTTCTGCAATATCAAGGGTTTGTGTCAGAAGGTCGGTCAACAGCAGGACTTCCACACCCTGCTCGCGCAGCGTGTTTGCGAAGATGTCATGCTCCTCACCCGCCCGCTCAACCGAGAGCACGTCATCGAAAAGCAGCTCCTGACAGTTTGATGGCGTTAAACGTTTCAGACTTAAATTAGGACGATGCAGCATAACGCTACGCAATTGACCAATTTCAGAACCGACGTAATGCTTTTCCATAATTATTCCTTTAACTTTTTTTCAGAATAAAAAGGGCATGCGCCATGTGATGCATTTAATTTCATGGCGGCTAAGCTCAATTGATTTCGTGATTCATACTAGGCAGTTAAATAATCCGTATTGTGATATTGCTCACGCGAAACTGGATATTAAGGGGTTTGTTTTCATTTGCATGATTCGCGTCAGATAATGATTGATTTCATATTATTGAGGGGTGAATAGCTAAGCAGGATCCGCTGGCATTATTCGAGGTTGTTATTATTTTGTAGATTTTAATATTGTGAAAGATATCGTTATGTGGATGATTTTAAATGATAAATATTATAATCAAGAATGGCTATGCAATTAACGTAATTAACTATTTTTGACTTAAGAGAAATCAATAAATAATTATGGTTTTTTAGAGCAAATTATCAAAATAGTAAAGTGTGAGGCGGCAACGGGTTTTGTTAATTAGAGAGCATGATCAAGAGGTTAGAAGAGTCGTCCGATAAGCGTTGATCGAGGTTATGCATAACCCCTGCATAATTGCCTGGACAGGATTAACAGTGAATTAACACCTTTCCCGATAAACATGCGCTCGCGCAAACCTCTTCGAAAAAGGGCTGGTATGGCAGTCTTAACTCTCGTATAAAAGATAAAAATGAAACGTTGTTTTACGTAGGGGGATTTCACATGATTATCGGCAACATCCACCATCTGCAGCCCTGGCTGCCTGACGCGCTGCGCCAGGCGATTGAGCACGTTAAAGCCCACGTCACCGACGCCACGCCGCTCGGGAAACACGACATCAACGGCAACAGCCTGTTTTATCTGGTCTCTGAAGACATGACCCAGCCGTTCGTCGAGCGCCGCGCCGAGTACCACGCGCGCTATCTGGATATCCAGATCGTGATGAAGGGGCAGGAGGGGATGACCTTCAGCACCCTGCCGCACGGCACGCCGGACACCGACTGGCTGGCGGAGAAAGACATCGCGTTCCTGCCGGAAGGCGAGCAGGAGAAAACCGTGGTGCTGAGCGAAGGGGATTTTGTGGTGTTCTGGCCGGGCGAAGTGCACAAGCCGCTGTGCGCGGTGGGGACGCCTGCGAAGGTGCGCAAGGTTGTTGTGAAGATGCTGATTAGCTAATCGGGTTTACTCCCTCTCCCTGTGGGAGAGGGCCGGGGTGAGGGCATCAGACCGCAGAAGAGTCCATCACTCCCCAAGCGTCGCCACCATCACCGCCTTAATCGTATGCATCCGGTTTTCCGCCTGGTCGAACACGATGCTCGCCGCCGACTCAAACACCTCGTCCGTCACCTCCATCCCGCCGTGCAGGTCGAACTCTTTCGCCATCTGCTTGCCGAGCGTGGTCTGGTCGTCATGGAACGCCGGCAGACAGTGCAGGAACTTCACGTTCGGGTTGCCGGTCAGCGCCATCATCTGCGCGTTCACCTGATACCCGCGCAGCAGTGCAATCCGCTCCGCCCACTTCTCTTTGGCTTCGCCCATCGACACCCACACGTCGGTATAGATAAAGTCCGCGCCCTTCACGCCCGCCGCCACGTCTTCCGTCAGGGTGATTTTCCCGCCGTGCTTCTCCGCCAGCGCGCTGCATTCCGCCACCAGGCTCTCTTCCGGCCAGCAGGCCTTCGGGGCCACCAGGCGCAGATCCAGCCCGGTCAGCGCCGCCGCTTCCAGCATCGAGTTGCCCATGTTGTTGCGCGCGTCGCCCGCGTAGACCAGCGTCATCTCGTTAAACGCCTTGCCCGGCAGGTGCTCCTGCATGGTCAGCAGGTCCGCCAGCAGCTGGGTCGGGTGGAACTCGTTGGTCAGCCCGTTCCACACCGGCACGCCCGCGTACTGCGCCAGCGTTTCGACCACTTCCTGGCCGTGGCCGCGATACTGAATGCCGTCGTACATCCGCCCGAGAACCCGCGCGGTGTCCTTAATTGACTCTTTATGCCCAATCTGGCTGCCGCTCGGCCCTAAATACGTGACGCGCGCGCCCTGGTCAAATGCGGCAACTTCGAAAGAGCAACGTGTACGGGTCGAGTCTTTTTCGAAGATGAGCGCGATGTTTTTACCGGTAAGCTTTTGTACTTCCTTGCCATTTTTTTTATCGGCTTTGAGCTGTGCGGCAAGGGTCAGCAGAGAAGTGAACTGTGCAGGGGTAAAGTCGAGCAATTTCAGAAAGTGTTTCTTGTATAAATCGGACATTTTATCCTCGCATGGCGAACGCCACTTATTGAATTAAAATTCACTTTATATGTGTAATTATTCATTTGCAACCCCGTTTCACAAATCTTTCTTACAAAGGTGGAGGCAAACCCGTCCGTGTGTGAAAATAGAAGTATCTGCCGCACTTTAAAGAGGATTGAGCCATGGCAAACCCGGAACACCTGGAAGAGCAACGCGAAGAGACGCGTCTGATTATTGAAGAACTGCTGGAAGACGGTAGCGATCCGGACGCGCTGTACACCATCGAGCACCATTTCTCTGCGGATGATTTCGACGCGCTGGAAAAACTGGCCGTGGAAGCCTTCAAGCTGGGTTACGAAGTGACCGAGCCGGAAGAGCTGGAAGTGGAAGAGGGTGATACCGTCATCTGCTGCGACATCCTGAGCGAAGGCGCGCTGAAGGCGGAGCTGATCGACGCGCAGGTAGAACAGCTGATGAACCTGGCCGAGAAGTTTGAAGTGGAATACGACGGCTGGGGAACCTACTTCGAAGATCCGAACGGTGAAGACGGCGAAGAAGGCGACGACGAAGATTACGTCGACGAAGACGACGACGGCGTACGTCACTAAGCGTTTCAGGCGGTGGCGCGCGCCACCGCTTTTTCAAGGCAGAACCATGGATTACCCGCAGATACTCGCCCCCGTACTCAACTTCCTCCAGTGCCCGACCCCGCAAGCATGGATTGATAAAGCCCGCGACCCGGCGAACCTGCCGCTGCTGCTCACCGACCACATGGTGTGCGAGCTCAAGGCCGCCCAGACCGCGCTGCTGCTGGTGCGCAAATACGTCGCCGACGAAAGCGGTGCCGACGCGCTGCTCGACTGGCTCAAACCCTACGAACAGTTCACCTTCCGCGACGGCCCGGAGCCGGACTTCATCGCCCTGCATAAGCAGATTGGCAAAAGCGTGATGCCCAAAACCGACGACCCGTGGGGCCAGGCGCTCATCGACAGCATGGTGCTGCTGATTAAAGAGGAGCTGCACCACTTCTGGCAGGTGCGCGAGGCGATGCTGGCCCGCGACATTCCGTACGTCAAAATCACCGCCAGCCGCTACGCCAGAGGGATGCTGAAGGAAGTGCGCACCCACGAACCGCTGACGCTGATCGACAAGCTCATCTGCGGCGCCTACATCGAAGCCCGCTCCTGCGAACGCTTCGCCGCGCTGGCCCCGTTCCTCGACGACGACCTGCAGAAGTTCTATCTCTCGTTGCTGCGCTCCGAAGCGCGCCACTATCAAGACTACCTGACGCTTGCCCGGCAGGTGAGCGACGACGATATCTCACCGCGCATACAGCTTTTTGGCGAAATTGAAGCCACACTTATCTCGACACCGGACAACGAGTTTCGCTTCCACAGCGGCGTGCCGGTGTAAACCGGCACAACTCAAGGATAAGGATGCGAGATGAATAAAACGTGGACCCGTACCGTGATGGTTGTTGTGGTGGCCGCCGCCGTGGCGTTCTGGGTGTTCTTCGACAGGCAGCGCGCTCCGGAACGGCAGATGGATTCCGCCCTTAACGCGATGCCCGCCTGGCAGGTGATTAAGGAGCAGGAGCCCGCGCTGCATCAGCGCATCCTCGACCAGATGGCCGCCCTGCAAAAAGCGGGCGAGCCGGAGCAGCAGATTATCGACACCATCCAGCCGCAGATCCTGCATCTGCAGATGTCGCGCCTGCAAAACGCCCCGGACGCCAACGTGGTGAACTATATGACCATCAACATGGAGCAGACCGCCGCCATCCAGAAGGTGAGCGACGACGCCTGCTTCCGCTTCCTCTACCCGACGGTGAAGGGCGGCGTGAACCCGATGCGCATGCTGGATAAAGACCTGATGGCGCGGCGCATGCAGGCCGACGCCGACATGATGCGCGCGGCCTACGGCAAAAACCGCCACACCGTGACGCAGGCAGAACGCGAGGCGGCTGTCGAGGACGTGCGGCCGATTATGAAGCAACTTGCCGATAAGTACGGCGAGGACATCCAGCTGCTGCAGATGCCGGAGAAGGCGGCGGGTAAAGAGAAGCTCTCCTGCGATATGGTGCAGGAGATGTGGGCTAAGGTGCTGTCGCTGCCGGAGCAGAAGGCGGCGGGGGTGATTCGTCTGGCGGTGTCCGAGCTGGAGTGACGAAGGACGCTGGTTTTTTGGGCACTTAGCGCGGGTTTAGCGCGTCGTCGCTTGCATGGCGGCGCGCGACAGGTATAATCCACAACGTTTCCGCATCCCCTTCAGTGCCGAAGTGGCGAAATCGGTAGACGCAGTTGATTCAAAATCAACCGTAGAAATACGTGCCGGTTCGAGTCCGGCCTTCGGCACCATCGGAACATCAATAGACGTCAACGGACGTCTTTTTTTGTGCCTGAAATCCAGTATCCGCAAGGCTTTCCTCGCTTTTTCACTCAACCTAAGTCAACCTGATTCAATCTATATCAACTTACTGATGTGGGTACATCTGCGGGTATATCCCGGTTCGATAATGTTTGTACCCGCACAGAACCCTTGAAAGGATACTCATCATGGCTCTGAGTGATGTGAAGGTTCGTTCGGCTAAGCCTGAAGCAAAAGCCTATAAACTTACTGACGGCGACGGTATGGTTTTGCTGGTTCATCCTAACGGCTCCAAATACTGGCGGCTACGTTATCGCTTCGGTGGTAAAGAGAAGATGCTGGCGCTTGGGAAATACCCTGAGGTTTCGCTGGCGGATGCCAGGGCGCGCCGGGACGAAGCCCGTAAGCTGTTAGCTAATGGCGTCGATCCCAGTGAAAACAAGAAAGCCGTTAAAGTAGAGCAGGAGCAAGAGGCGATAACGTTTGAAGTGGTTGCCAGAGACTGGCATGCCAGCAATCAGAAATGGTCTTCAGCGCATAGCGCTCGTGTATTGAAAAGTCTCGAAGATAATCTCTTTGCTGCTATCGGTAAGCGGAATATTGCTGAATTGAAGACGCGGGATCTGCTTGTCCCTATCAAAGCGGTGGAGTCATCCGGGCGTCTTGAAGTCGCCGCCCGTTTACAGCAGCGCACTACAGCAATTATGCGTTTTGCTGTGCAGAGCGGCTTAATCGATTACAACCCAGCACAAGAGATTGCCGGTGCAGTTGCTACGGCAAAAAGACAGCACCGTGCTGCTCTGGAACTTAACCGTATTCCGGAATTACTTCATCGCATTGATCACTATTCTGGTAGACCGTTAACCCGACTGGCGGTTGAACTCACTTTGTTGGTTTTCATCCGTTCAAGCGAGCTGCGTTTTGCCCGCTGGTCAGAAGTCGATTTTGAAACGGCCATGTGGACGATTCCAGGTGAGCGCGAACTGCTGGAAGGAGTTAAACATTCTCAGCGTGGTTCAAAGATGCGGACTCCTCATCTTGTTCCTTTGTCGCGGCAAGCCTTAACTATTCTGGAAAAGATTAAAAGCAGGAATGGAAATCGAGAGCTGATTTTCGTAGGCGATCACGATCCCCGTAAACCCATGAGTGAGAACACGGTGAACAAGGCTTTGCGAGTTATGGGCTATGACACCAAAACGGAAGTCTGTGGGCATGGTTTCAGAACGATGGCGTGTAGTTCGTTGATTGAGTCGGGGCTGTGGTCGAGAGATGCGGTAGAGCGGCAGATGAGTCACCAGGAGCGTAACTCAGTACGTGCAGCTTATATCCATAAGGCCGAGCACTTGGATGAACGCAGACTGATGTTGCAGTGGTGGGCGGATTATCTGGATGCTAATCGGGTGAAGGGGATAAGTCCGTTTGATTTTTCGAAAAAATAATTGAAATGTGCTGAGATACTTTGATGAAAAATCGCAGTGCATTTTCGTATAAGTGTATGATTATTAATCACTATAACATATTTTCTTTCATTTGAAGATGGTCTGCTTATGTAAATGTGATGAAGATTACAGATGTTTACTATCTACTTCTTTAGTCTTAGAGCTATGAATAAAAGCGAATATATCCAAACTTGGGTTTTTTAGGAATAAAGAATTAAATGGAAATAATGAGTTTTGAGGAAGTAATTACTTATTTACATAAGAAATCTCGGCCATACTCTCTACTTATGGGGAATGGTTTCAGTATGGCCTATGATAACGAAATATTCTCATATAACGCCCTTTATAATTTTTTAACGTCGAGAGATGATCAATTAATCAATAAACTTTTTGATGTGATAAAAACTAAAAATTTTGAATTAGTAATGCAGCAATTAGATACAACATTGGCCTTGTTAAAGGCTTTTGGCTCGGATGATAAGTTGCAGAGTGATATTATTTTAGCAAGCAAAAAGTTGAAAGACGGTTTGCTAAGTTCGATACATCAACTTCATCCTGAGCATGTATATAAAATTCCAGAGAAAAAGATAATTGCTTGTGCTGAATTCTTAAATTTGTTTATTAAAAGCGGCGGGCATGTTTTTTCTACGAATTATGACATGTTATTATATTGGACCCTTATGCGCAAGCATGTTGAAAATGCTATCGATGGCTTTGGTCGAGAGATAGAAAATCTTGATGAAGTGCTCCGTGGAGAGACGGCTGAATATTCGGATCTTGTGTGGGGGCCAAATATAGAGAACCAAAATATTCATTATTTACATGGTGCTTTACATATTTTTGACTCAGGGGTTGATATTGAAAAGGAACAATATGATCAAAGTAATTTTTTATTAGAAAAGATTAAAAAAAGACTCGATAGAGGAAGTTATCCAATATTTGTAACAGCTGGAAACGGAGATGAAAAACTTAGCCACATTAGGCATAATAGATATCTATCTCATTGTTTTGATAAATTATCATCAGTCGATGGCTCTTTGATTACTTTTGGTTTTAATTTTGGTGAGTATGATGAGCATATCATTGAAGCGATCAACAAAGCGACGCATGCTCAAAATAAAACCCCTCCAAAACTATGGAGTGTTTATATTGGGGTTTATTCTGATAATGATGCGGAACATATTCGTTCAATACAATCAAAATTCCACGCCAAAGTAAAAATTTTTGATGCAAAAACAGTTAATGTTTGGGGTGTTTAATTTAAATGCTGTAACGATTTTCTTATGGCATGAATTAAGTTGAGGTTTATTAACCTCAACTCTTCTTCAATTCTAATGTTTTCGCTGATCTTAGCAACCAATACAGCATTATCTCTGGGGAAGCTCCAATTTACTCACCGATCATTCGTTGCATGCTTTGTGTCCAGGATGCTTTGAATGCTGAGTCTCCTGCAAACAGCTTATAAAGCTCCAGCTCATCCTTACGTCGTTGCAACATAATCTCTTTGAGCATCTTTTCAAAAGCCAAGTTTCTGTTATGTGGATCAGGATTATTTCTATACTTAGTCTCAAAATCAGGGTGATTACGAATGCTCTCAGCAATGTTTATAAACTTCACTTTCTGCTCTTCAGGCGTAGCACTCCACCCCTGGAACCACCTCTCATTGAAGGTGCGGATTATTTCGTCTAATGGATCTTTTTCCTTTTCACTGCTATGTGCTCCACGTGGGTTTGGGTTTTGTGGATCAAGCTCCGCTTCCTCATCGCTCAACTTGATTGTGTGATTGAGCTTCACACGCTGCAGCCCATAGGAACTCAAATCAACAGAATCTAAAAGCTCATCAATGGCATCTGCATCAGGGTCTTCAACTTTCAGCTTAGGTATGAGGAATTTCAAGAACCAGAACAGTTTCTCCCAAGTCACCATCTCATAAGGCATGATAGAGGCCATTTGCCCATAGATTTTCACGAATTGTTTGGCTTTAATTTTGAAATCAACTTTAGCTTCAGGTTCGAGTTCTAACTCATAGTCAAAACGAGCTGCTGCAACATCGATTATCGGGCTAAGAGTCTGGGCATCCTCATTATTAAAGTAACGAATTACAAACTCTTCAACTTCATGCCACTCATAAACTCCCACATCATCCATTTCATCTTTTAACTCATGCAGCACGTTGATATCAGTGGCTTGCGACAAAGATGTGGCTGTATAAAACGGATCAAATGCTAACTGAATGTCTTCAACAGAATTGAAGAAATCCAGTACAAACAAATCTTCTGTTTTCTTTCCCAACTTGGGTGCACTACGATTGAGTCGCGACAATGCTTGCACACACAAGACGCTCGCTAGCTTTTTATCCACATACATAGCACAAAGCTTTGGCTGGTCAAATCCGGTAAGGTATTTGTTGGCGACAACTAAAAGTCGATATTCATCAGTGTCAAACATGTCTTTAGTATCGGTTTCGGCAAAGCCATTGATATCGGCTTCAGTGTACTCAATGCCATCAACCTCTTTCGTACCAGAGAATGCAATCAGGATTTTAAATGGGTTGCTTTGTTCTTCAAGTATACGTTTGATGGCTTTGTAGTAACGAATGGCAGTCTCAATGTTTTGAGTTACTACCATCCCTTTTCCTTTGCCTTTGAGCTTTTTCGCATTTACCACGTGAGGCACAAAATGCTCCAGCATGATCTCTGCCTTCGTATCAATAGTCTGCTGACTACGTTCAACATAGGCTCTAAGTTTTTTCTGGGCTTTTTTAGTATCGAACTCTGGGTTGTCAGCTATCGATTTTTCAATCTCATAATAGCTTTTGTAAGTCGTATAATTGGCAAGCACGTCCAGAATAAAACCTTCTTCTATCGCTTGTTTCATCGAGTAAAGATGGAAGGGTTTAAACGCACCATCTTCTTGGCGTTCTCCAAATTTTTCTAACGTGCTGTTTTTCGGCGTTGCTGTAAACGCCAGATACGATGCATTACCTCGCATTTTACGCGATTTCATTGCCTGAAGAATTTTATCCTGAGCATCTTCGGCCTCTTCAACTTCAGCCTTTCCCATTGCTCGGTTCATATTGTCATGTGCTGAACCAGACTGAGAGCTGTGAGCCTCATCGATGATCACGGCAAAACGTTTATCACTCAGATCGGCAATACCATCAATGATAAACGGGAATTTTTGAATCGTCGTAATAATGATTTTCTTGCCGTTTTCAAGTGCTTGCTTAAGCTCAGATGATTTGTGCGCAGGGGCAATAATATTTTTTACCTCTGAGAACTCTTTAATATTATCCCGCAATTGCTTATCCAACAGGCGTCTGTCCGTCACAACAATCACAGAGTCGAATAAAGGCTGCTCCAGGCTCTTTCCATCTGCCACGGCTTCGGTAGAAGGGTAGGTCTCAATAAGCTGGTAAGCAGCCCAGGTAATTGAATTCGACTTACCAGAACCAGCTGAATGTTGAATTAAATATGTCTGACCAACGCCATGAGTGGCCGCATGATCTACCAATTTTCTTACAACATCTAACTGGTGGTATCGAGGGAAAAACAAGGTTCGCTTCTGTAATGGCTCTTTGCTTGTGCCATCAAGACGGACAAAATGTTGAATGATGTTGGCTAGGCTTTCTTTGGTGAATATCTCTTGCCATAGATATGCCGTTTTGTGGCCAGCTGGGTTAGGGGGATTACCTTGGCCAAGATTGTGCCCTTTATTGAACGGCAAGAAAAATGTATTTTTTCCCACCAACTTCGTGGTCATATAGACCTCGTCCGTATCCACTGCCATATGCACCAGGCAACGACCGAACGTCAGTAATGGCTGAGTAGCATCGCGATCGTCACGATATTGCTTTTGCCCATGGTAGCGAGCTGTTTGTCCCGTCCAAGCATTTTTTAATTCTAGGGTGATCAATGGCATACCGTTGATGAACAACACCATGTCTATTTCTTGTAAAGGATTCGCTATCGAGTAATGTACCTGTCTGGTGCAGCTAAAAACGTTACCAGCAAAGTTTTGTTTTACCTTCTCGCTACTGCTCGCCAGTGGTGCCGGATAGAGCAAAATAAAATGAGCATCATCTACATTCAATCCTCTCTTAAGTAAGTGCAAAATACCGTGCTTTTTGATGAGCCGATCAAATCTTTCCAATAATTTGCGCTGCCAATCTGCTGGATTATTTTTTTGCAATTTAGTCAGTTCAGCTTGCTGTGTCTTTTCAAGAAATTGCCAGAAAAAACGCTCATCAATAGCATATTGCATATTAAAGTCACTAGAAGCACCAATGACATACCCTGCACCGGAGAACTGGGGGGGGAAGCCCTCTTTTAGCTCTTCAGTACTGATACCTATCAAACATTTTTCAATGGTTGACTCTAATGCTTGTTCATTGGTTTGACTAACCATAGTTGTAATATCTCTCCTTTTAAACAATTTTATCAAGCGACAGAGAACCCAAACGTTCACAGGTACCATCAACACCATAAAATTTATTTTGCAAATCAACAACTCTTACCTTGTGTACCCGGTTATGTACCAACCAATCTTGAAGATGTGTACCTGGTTCGCTGAGCATTTCGGTTTTAACCACATGATATTTTTGTTGGTTTGATGATTGACTATGAAAATTATTGCTGTTTCCTATTGCTAGACCATCTCATCTGTGATTTTTATTTTACCTATAACAGAGTCGTGGATTAGAGTAGATTTATATTCCTTCATCTTTCCTATCTGGGAAAGGAGTATATCAATGGCTTCATCAATTTTTTTCCACTCAAATTTGACATTTCGAACAATAGATAGTTGTTCATCTTTTGGGGGGATTGGAATATAGAAATTATTAAAGTTATCACTTGGAAATCTCCAACGTCCTAAAAGTGATACCCCTTGCCCATATTGGTAGAATATTTTTTGTTGGTATCCGAGTTGAAATATAGCTAGCAAAAATTCATCATCTAGGTCATCATAAGTATTAATAAATACTCGATAATCAGGACTAATTACTCCCTCAAATTTAGAAATATCTACATATCCAGTTAGCAAGTCCATATGGTTCATAGCGAAATCACCAATCTTAACTATCTGATATTTAGAATAGTCCATTGCTAACTGTCCTTCACCGCTTTCAATATCCTTGATTTTTATACCGTTCTGCGTAATTGAGAGCACGTTAGGACCCTCATATCCGATTATACGCTTAACTATTTTTGTCACATACTTAAGACGCTTCAGCTGCCAGTGTCTAGGAACGTTACCAATCCAATCAACACCGGAATCTTTCAGCGACACGTTTGGATCAAGTCCTTGCGTGACTGCCTTTTGAATGATGATTTGTTTACGCTCTTTTAAGAGACTAATTGCCATCTCTTTTTTTGCAATCGCGTCGTCAATTTGTGCTGTTTTTCTGTCGAGAAAATTAGCGATTTGGATTTGTTCCTTTGCAGACGGTATAAGAAAAGGAATTTCTTTCATTCTTTCTTTTGAAAGATCCCACTGTCCAATACGTACCCCATCTGAAGCACTACCGAAAAAAGAAACATACAAGTTGCTCCTAATTGCCCAGTTAAAAAATTCAGGATTTATTGCTTTGATAAAGTTAAAAACAAAGTAAGCAGGGCTCACTATGCCCGTATACTTTGAAACACCGTAAGAACCTTGCCATGCTTTCATTTTATTCATTCCAAACTGGCCTTTTTCTAGCTTTTTATAGCCACTTAGATCGTCTGGTATGAAGTTATGATTAGAGTCCTGATCTTCAACATCCCTTACAATAACTCCTAATTCACGTGTTATTGACAGTAATGGAAGATGAGGGTGGTTTTTTATTGACACGGGTGAAAGACAGGAACCTAATTTGGTAAGTTCCCAATGACTAGGTATTTCGCCAATCCATTCATAACCCGAGTTTATGCACTCTTCATATTTTGGTATTGAAGTAAAAATCATCATCAAACATCCTTCTTCACTTTCGCCACAGTTAGACCCAAAACTTGTGCAATAAGACCTTCTGTTTTTTTCTCCAGATTAATAATATCTTTTGCCACTTCTTCTAGGCTTCGCAGTGGTTTATGTCGATAGAAATATTTGTTAAAACTTATTTCATAGCCAATTTTTACGGAATCTAAGTTAATCCAGGCTTCATCGACATGCGGTTTTACTTCATCAAGAAAATATTGATAAATGCTTTTTTTCAACGGAACAGACTCAGAGTCACGAAGATCGGTATTTGTCTCGTAAGTAATGTATTCACCTTTCTTCCCGCTTGAGTAGTAGCCGAAATCAGGCAAGTCATCCAATTCACATTCATAGCGGTCAAGAAGATCATCTAATTTATCACTGCTCAGCTTAACAATCTTTTTAACTACTTTCTTAGCTGATTTGTCATACCAACTTACGGCATTCAAGATGGCGTTCTTCTCAGATGCAGATAATTTCACATCATTATCTTTGAGTGATTTATCAACAAGTTTTATAAACTGATTAAAGTCATTAAATTCGTCACTACCAATGTCAGACATCAGTTTCTGAGCGGTTTCCATAACACCTTTGAGTGCCAACCAATGCTTGGTATCAAGCAGTTTGGCCCTGGCTTTTGCATTTAAGCTGATTTCGTTCTCTTCACACCAGTCGAAAATTTCTTGCTCAATGGACTTCAGGAAACTCTTTTTCTGATCGCTGCCGAAACCTGTACTTTTATAGACATCATCACCATATTCAGCATACAAATGTGCCATAATATCGCTAAATTGTTTATCAAAGCGCAGTGGTGCAATACCTTCCTGAGTAAAGCGTGCTTTACGCCGGTCTGGGCGTTCAATAATGACTTTATAGTAACCAAAGTCATCATTGCTAAATACCTTGCTGGCAATACCGACAGGGTCATTGTTTGTATCTAATTGTCTTTCAACATCCACGCAGGCAAGGTAAGTATCAGTGATCTCTGCAATATGCTCAGGTGCAAATTCGCAGTTTTTATTGCCTAAGTTTTTACGTAGTTTACGATAGAGTAAACTCGCATCAATCAGTTGTACCTTGCCCTTACGTGAGGAAGGTTTATTATTATTGAGAACCCAAATGTAAGTAGTAATACCTGTATTATAGAACAGGTTATTAGGTAATTGAACGATTGCATCCAGCAAGTCGTTTTCGATAATAAACCGGCGAATATTACTCTCACCACCGCCCGCATCCCCTGTAAACAAGGATGAGCCATTGTGAACAGATGCGATCCGGCTGCCGAGCGGGCTGACGCAGGGATCTTTCATCTTGCTGACCATCTCCATTAAGAACAGTAGCTGGCCATCACTTGAGCGCGGTGTGGCATCGAGTGCCTCAACGCTACCCCAATAGTCTTTCAGGCTTACTTTAAAGCGAGGGTCAATCACATCACTTCCGTCTTTGATGTGCTTTTGCTCCGATGCCCAACTTTTTCCGTAAGGTGGGTTGGACAACATAAAGTCAAACCGCGAGGATGCAAACTCGTCTGTAGATAGTGTAGAGCCTACTTTGATGTTTTCAGGATTATTACCTTTAATCATCATGTCTGATTTACAGATAGCGTAGGTTTCGTCGTTAATTTCTTTGCCGTATAGATAGATATCCCTGCTGTCATTAGGATACTTCTCTTCAATGAAATTCTGAGATTCAGTCAGCATACCGCCGCTTCCACAAGCCGGGTCGTAAACAGTCATAGTAAGTGGAAGTTGGTCCTTGACAGGGTCAAAAACCAAGTGAGTCATCAGCTCGATTACTTCCCTGGGCGTAAAGTGCTCACCAGCTTCTTCGTTGTTTTCTTCATTAAACTTGCGGATTAGCTCTTCGAACACATAGCCCATACCTAAGTTGGTGAGGGCTGGCATCTTGTTGCCATCGGGATCTTCCACGATTTCTGGCGTTAAATTGATGTAAGGAGAGACAAATTTTTCAACCACATCTAGCAGAACTTGCTTCGAAGCCATGTGGCGAATTTGTGATTTTAGGTTAAAGCATTCAATGATTTCTTTAACGTTGTCGCTAAAACCAAGCAAGTACTCTTCAAAGTTCGCCAGGAGTATTTGCTGGTTGTTAGTTGCAGTATTAAACAGTGACTTCAATGTCCATTTTGACGTGTTATAAAACACATATCCACTGACTGACTTTAAGGGTTCATCATCCAGCTCTGTAGCTTGCATCTCTTCTTTTTGGAACTTAACTTCCGCCAACACTGCTTCCTTGGTTGGCTCTAACAAAGTATCCAAACGTCGCAAAACCACCATAGGTAAAATCACATCGCGGTACTTACCTCGAACGTACACATCGCGTAAGCAATCGTCGGCAATGTTCCAAATAAAAGAGATAAGCTTGTTGTGTACACTATGATCCATTTCTTTTCCTAATCACTGCTCATTTTTACATCTGAATGAAGAACTAAACTTGGTCTGCATGACTGTTGGTATGTTCACACAAAGGTACAAGCAGCCAAAGATAGTTTCGAATCGTCCCAGTTTAACCAAGTACGCTCCTTAGTCCAGCCCTAAGCTAGTATGGAAATATGGTCTGACCAACATGACCTGCTCCCCGTTGATTAACACCACTATGTTAGTAATGTCTTCATCAGTAACGTCAGGGCAACACAGCGAAACCTTCAACTGCGACGCGGCCGCCAACCTGCTGTCCCACGGGCAGATGACCGACTAAATAAACACAATTAGGTACCGATATTTGAAGACAAATGCTACCGCTACGACCGTTGCCGAACCTACAGCGATTTGGGTATGACGCCGAGCAGAGGTTGATACAAGTTATTCAAACGCAACTCTACGGACGTCTGCACATCGAGGACCATTACGGCCCACTGGGAGGACCGCATCGAGGGCGTGCAACTGTACAAAAGGACGGATTTTCAGTGGCAGGGCCAGCCCCTGTTGCGGGAGGTTCAGAATGGTACGCCATGCCTTTCAGGACTGCTACTGTCTTAACCGAGGGCCTAATTTCCACACTACTGCTGCAATTGGCGTGTCCATAATCGGCCAATTCCAGCCGCCCATAATCCGTAAATATTGATCATAAATACATCGTGGCAATTATGTTTGCATGTAAATATAATTCATTAATACTTTAATGGTGTTACGGCAGCATTAAGAATTAGTAAATCGTTATGGGGTTTGAGCCGCACTTTCATAAGGAATGAAGGATGACACCAATTTTTCGCCCGCAGTGCCCGGACTTTTTGTTGCCCTTCTACGACCTCATTGGGAACGAGTTCCCTACTGATTCGCTAGATTCAAAACGATCAGTATTCAGACCAGTAGAGCGCCATTTCAAGAGACTCAGGAATATTCTTGTCGATACATTTGAAGCTCGCTGCTGCTACTGCGAAATCTATGCAGACCAATCTTCTTCTGGCGTCATCGAAAGGTTTAGACCTAGAGGCTCCCCCCCAGCAAACGAAACGAAAAGACCTCAAGGCTCCTCGTACTGGCATCTTCAGTTTGATTGGAGAAATCTCTATTGGGCCTGCGCTACTTGCAATCGCTATAAAGCCGACCGGTTTCCTCTTTTCGGTGAACCAGCGCCCCCTGGATTACGGTACGATCAGATCCTCGAACATGAGGAGCCCATCCTTCTTGATCCTTGCCATGACAACCCTGATGAACATCTACGCTTCTTGGAGAATGGATTTGTCGAAGGGCTAACTACCCGTGGCATGGAAACAATCCAACTTCTGGATCTTAATCGGCGACAGCTAATTATTTCTCGAGAAGAGCAAGTAAAACTTTTCGCAATCGCTAGCTCACGAGAAAGAGCAGACAAATCCACAGGACATACAGCTCATTGTGCCGTTTGGCGACAAATGCTCCATCATGGAGTTGCTGTTCGGGGAGAAACCATTCACCCTGCTATGCCAGTGAAGATTGAACAGAAAATTGATACTGAAGCAGGCACGGGCTTCGAAGCTTATCGCTCAAAATCTCAGTACATCAGCCGCATTAAGATAAAGAACTTCGGCCCGATCCATATTCTCGATCTTGACTTGAGCCTATCCGAGTCACCTCAGGCACCATGCTTTGCGCTCTTAGGGGAGAACGGCGTAGGAAAGAGCACCGTTTTACGCGCTCTGGCGCTGGCGTTATCAGGGAAAGCATATTCTAAAAGATTGGGGTTAAGCAGCGCCAAGCTTCTCTCTGATGGTGCTTCGGATGGAGAGGTTAGAGTGTCCATCGTCGGCGGCGAAGATGACATCATCATGAAGCTTCGACGCAACCGTGCTATCGAGTTCAACACCGATACTTCAAGGTCTTTAGTCTTGGCTTACGGCGCAACAAGGTTACTGCCAAAAGGAAGGCACAAAGCCAAAGCAGGTGAAGCTCATGCGAAAATTGATAATTTGTTTGACCCCTTCCTGCCTCTGAGCAACCCCGCTGAGTGGCTTTCCACGTTAGAGGAAGGGCGCTTAGCAGAAGTAAATAATGTGCTCGCTAGTCTGATGCCTCAAGACCATCAAGTTACGGTTATTCTGACTCCTGAAACTGGTGCAGTCTCTTTGCAAGTAGGTAACGTGCCAGGTCGCAAATTTGACCATCTCAGTGATGGTTATCAGTCAATGCTTGGCATGGCGGTAGACATCATGAAGGTACTTTATCGCTCTGGATCAACGATGGAGTCCGCCGAAGGCGTAGTGATCATTGACGAACTGGGCAATCACTTCCATCCGGCATGGCGACTTCAGTGCCTATCTGCCCTGCGCGCAGCCTTTCCGCGCGCGCAATTTATTTATAGCACCCATGACCCACTATGCTTAAGAGGGCTACACGCAGGTGAAGTGACTGTATTGAAGCGAGACAGGCTTGGGCATATTTATGCTCTAGAGGATCTTCCCTCTGTATCTAGGCTCAGAGTCGAACAACTTTTATCTTCCGAACATTTTGGCTTACGGAGTACAGCCGATCCTCAGATGGAAGAGGATATTCATGAGTACGAAGTGCTGCTCGGATCGCCTGACCGTACAGAAGATGAAGATGCAAGACTTGCAGAATTGGTGCAACGTTTGACCGATGACCGTTATCTGGGCGCAACTCGCCGTGAACGTCTTGCACTACAGCTTCTGGATACTTCAGGCTTGGAAGATGTGCCGGTACAGCCAAGCATCAGCGCTCGCGAACTATCCGAAAAAACTGTATCTCGGTTGCGTTTTATCATGAATCAAGTATCACCTCGTACTGATACTCAAGGAAATCAGTAAGATGATTAAAGTTGAACGCCCTATAAATAGTACGCCTATTGGACTGGTCGCCGAAGGCCGGGCAGAACGTCGGGCAAATCGTCTTGCCATCCTTGCAGGTCAAAAGCCAAACTTTACAGCTTATTCAACTCAAGCGGTCAGAGCTCAGCTAGCTGCAATTTTTGGCCGGAAATGCGTATTCTGTGAATCACTTTTGGCTGGAACCCAGTCTGGTGATATAGAGCACTACCGCCCCAAAGGAAGGGTGGTCATAGACGCTGCGCCACCACTCAGAACCAAAATCAGAAAAGACGGTTATTACTGGCTAGCAGCCAGTTGGTCCAATCTTTTAATTGCATGCGCTGACTGTAACCGCCCCAGAACACAGCCTGACTTCGATGGCTCATCCCGCGTTATCGGAAAGTCGAATTATTTTCCGCTAGCTGATGAAGCCACGCGAGCATCCGGCCCTCGTGGGTTAAGGAACGAATACCCATTATTGCTCAACCCCTGTATTGATGACCCAGATGAACACTTGGTTTTCCTCGACGATGGCAGGGTTGAACCGGCACTGATAAATGGGCAGGAAAGCAGAAAAGGAAAAGCGAGTATCCAATATCTTGGCCTGGCGAGAGCTGAGCTGTTGCAGATGCGCGCTCGCCATCGGCGAACCGTGATTGCTGCGATTCGACATACTATTGCGGCCCTGGAGGAGGGACGTGATCCAGGAACAGATCTTGATGACCTGCTGACGTTACTTTCCTCCAAAGAAGCATACGTAGCCTATACCCGTACGTTAGTTCGAACTCATATGAGTGCTTACATTGAAGCCTTGGGTCTATAAGGGGTCAGTGCGACGCGCGTTCTCAATGATTAAAACTTATGGCATGCCGCTGTGCTAATTATGCGTAGGAGGTTAAGCGGCATGCGCTAGCGCCTATTGAAGCTCTGGGTATTACCGTGTGTCAGCCAGGAAACCGGGCTCTTCGGGAAGCGGGAGACCTCGGCCGCATCGGTGGCCGCTGGCATATCCGGCAGATGGTGCAGAGCTCTGCCAGTGCCGGGAGAAACCCTCCCTGCACTGTACTGGTTTATCTGATACTTCCCCCAAATGAGCGTTCTTCTTTTGTGTATGCCTTGGTGTATTCTTTGGCAAAGTATTCCAGATGGCTCCTGAGGTTCAGTATCTGTTGACCATAGCGATCCACCCTAAGGCGCTCCAGATAGTGCGGCGCATTGTTGAAAGCAACCAGCGTCCTGTACTCAGGGAATTCGAGCAGCCCCAGCGCACTAAGCCAAGCCTCGCAGATGTAACTCCCCAGATTATGGTCTTCTTTAGAATAATACCCTAATCCATTAAATGTATCTTTGTTGACGAATATCGCCATGTGGTAATGAGATTTGCCGCTGGTTCCCACCTCACGCACCCAGACATGTCGCAGGTCCGTTGGACACACCTGATGTCCTTCCCTCTTACGTCGTTTCTGATGGGCTGCGAAGGCCAGATTACCGGTAAACAGGTCCCCGAAATCATCCTGCTTAACAGTCACGACGGCTCCAGCTCATATCAGATGCTGCCAGGGTTGTTTAGCTTTGTCTGCCAGAACGGGCTTGTCTTTGGCGAAACCTTTGGGGAGGTGCGCGTGCCGCATAAGGGTAATGTGGTGGAGAAAGTCATTGAAGGCGCTTATGAAGTACTGGGGATATTTGACCGGGTTGAAGAGAAGCGGGATGCGATGCAGTCGCTGTTACTCCCGCCACCGGCACAGCAGGCTTATGCAAAAGCCGCCCTGACGTACCGCTTTGGTGAAGAGCAACAGCCGATGACGGCATCCCAGATACTGACGCCCCGCCGCTATGAAGACCGTCAGGACGACCTGTGGTCAGTTTTCAATCGCTGCCAGGAGAACTTGCTGAAAGGGGAGGGGGGGCGTGACGTACTGCCAGAGGCAAACGCAGCCACACCCGCGCGGTTAAAGGCACAGACGGCGACGTTAAGCTCAACCGGGCGCTCTGGGTAATGGCGGAAGAATTGCAGCAGGCGCTGAGCTGATGCCACTGCTGCCTGATAACACCCGCCAGGCTCCCCCAGATCCGACCGCCCTGGAGAACACTCCCGGCTGCCGCTCCATCTCCGATGACAACCTCTGCGCCTGGTGCTCACACCATCTTTATCGTCCCCGTGAACGCAGCCTGTGCAGCTTAAGCATCCCGGAGAGGCACTGGCCGTCACGCTGTGATGAGGATGGCTATGCGCAGTCCTGCCCGTCACTCCGGCTTAACCAGCTTCCCCAACCCGATAAATAAACAAGGAAAAACTAGCATGACCGATATTATTAACCTTAACGATACCCTCCCGTTACCACCACAACCTGCCAGTTCTTCGCCAGCGCTGACCGCCATCCTCGTACAGGACGAGCAGCGGATCAGCTTTTGGCCGCAGCACTTCGGCCGCATCCCGCAGTGGATAATCATTGAGCCAACTGTCTTCGCCTGGATGGACCGCTTCTGCGCAGACTACCACGGCGGTATCTGGAATTTTTACACCCTCAGCAACGGCGGCGCATTTATGACCCCGGAAGCGGAGAGCGATGAACGCTGGTCGCTGTTCAACACTATGAACGGTAACGGCGGTGAACTCAGCGCCGAAGCTGCTGGAATAATGCGCCTTCCGCTGCGGGCCAAAGCGTTCTAACAGGCTAAGCAACTGCTCGTGGACCTCGGTTCCGTAATCAAACAGGCGCGCATGTCCCTGCTGATAGTTCGCCAGCACGTAAAGAAGCAATAATGGCTTATGCGGTGCACGCTGCTCGCCTTTGCGCCAGATGGTGATGTCGGCAATTGCCTGTTCGAGAGTTTTGCTGGAAGCCATCGCATTACGAAAGAAGGTAAATAATTGCGATGATGCTCGCAAAACCCAGACCAATCAACCCGCAATTAACAAAAACATGACCTTACCGTACATAACACTATTTCCTGAATCCCCCTCGCAAATTCCAAATTTCCCTCACACCAAACCGCTGTATTTATATTCAGCCCTGTATAATGGTCACCAGAAATTACGCCGAACGGCAAAGGAAGTATCAAAGAGAATTTAAAGAAGAATTCGCGATATGAAGGTGCTGCAACACCCCCATACCGCTAACCACAAACAACTTACAAGGAGTTGAAAATGGCTGTGACGAATTTTAAGCCAGAGTTTACTGTTTGCAAAACAGAATCAGACGCTTTCACCGGCATGATTGAAAACCACGAGCTGGTACGCAAAAACAGCGCCCGCCGACTTCACGGCAACCAGCCCAACGCGGCGCCCGTCCATCCCCGCGCGGAGACGCTGCAGGACAGTGCCGCCTGCTGCGAACTCTATTCCCGAATAGATATGAAATACCTTCTTCTGGGCGGCGAGTGGTTAACCCGTGCGGGCTTTATCGACGGCATGCCGGTGAAAATCCGCGCCATGAAAGACTGCATCGTGATTACGCCACAGCATACAAGAGAATTATGGGGTTGCCTGGAAGGTATGAGCGTGGTGAATATCAATAAACAGAAAGTCGCGCAGTGGCTGAAGACGTTTCCGGGGGCGTTAAATGATACAGGCGATATACCGTCTGTTAAGCGTGGAACAGGCCAGGCGATGTCGGAGTAACTTTGCTTCCCACCTTATGTAATCCCTGAAGCAATAAAACGATACGGGCATGTCATCCCATGCCCGTTTTAAGTAAAAATCAATCGTGCTTAACCTGCTCTTTCACCGCGTTAACCAGCGCAGCGTGAAGTTCGCCGACGGTTAAATCACATATAACAGGTTCGGGTATGCCACGTACCCAGCGGATAAATCGACAGATGCCAAAAAAGTCTATGCCTTCACCCGTAAACAGATACTCATTCTCCGCGAGAGAGAACGTTTTCCTGTAGCCATCTTCTTCCGTAGCAAGCTGAACGCCAAACGCTTCTTCGCAGTCTTCCAGTAGGTCTTCCCCGTCGATACCGCAAATATGCAAATCGGCCTCAATCAACGTATTGCTATCGATAGGTTTACGATGCTCACCTGAGGAGTTTCGAACAACCTCAATGACTTGAGAGAGAGTGGGTTCCATAATGATGCTCTCCTTTAAAGCGGTAGAAATCATCGCTAGCGCTTCCCGGCGGTGCTCCGCTTGGTCGGACCGGCAGGCACAACGTTACCTCGGCCCGAGAAATGTTAAAGTCGGTTCAGGCTATCGCCATATGATTCCAGGCATCTCTGTAAACTATATTTCCGTCACAGTGTTTCCAGGTGATTGCCTCATATCTTAGCTCGATCATCTCTGTATGTGTTCCTGTTCCAGAACCCGGGAACAGATTGGGCGTGATACCCGTGATTTTTACATTCTCCAGAATAATGTTGAAATATTCTCTCTCGATTCCTGCATCATCAATTTGATACATTTTGATCGTAGCCGATTTTAGCGTTTGGTTTTCACACAGTGCCTTAATGAGAACCGGTGTTGTTTTATCAAACTCTTTCTGAACGGCAATCGGTGTATGTACACGGGTACCTGTTAGTCGGCCTGTATTTCCACTCACAGGAATGGTGAGGTGATGAGCGACCGCCTTTAATTCAATAGCGCCTAACCTACCGGACACCATGGAACCTCCTGGGACTGGTGAGCCATTAGCATCGGTTAACCAAAGATATGCTGGATTTGACATGATTATTCCTCATCTATTTTTACAAAAGAAGGTAGGTGCAACATCGCCACGACCCATATGAACAAGCCAATAATTTTCAGCGGCCATGGTTCAAGGACAGCTATACAAGCAAATGCACCGATGATCAGTAAGGGGCCCGATAACACATCCAGGATCCCACCCAAAATGGATATCTTTCCTGGCAGTAATTTATTCATTACTAATGAAATAATGTAAGCGCTTAGGGTAATGATGCAAAAAGCGATTGTTTTATCATGCCAGGTTTCGAATTCAACCCAGCAAAGGATATAGGCTAATACTAAATATGAGCAAAGAAGCAGGTTTATAATTGGGATGATAAACTTACTCATACGCGCCTGCCGTAGTGTGTGTAGTTATTTTTTCATTAACTTTCTTCATGATCTGATTAAATACAGGTTTTCCTTCTGAATAACCTACATGGATAGCATCTACGAAAGGCTGGACGGCATCAGCAAACAGAAAATAAAGTAGGTCATAGTCTCTGTGTCTCAGAAGTTCATATACCTCCGGTGCTTCTGCTTTGAGTCTGTCAGATGTCCTAATTGATCGTTCAGCCATTCCCCCAAATAAAAGAAGTGTGCTCAGTGCTGTGATTGGGTTACCTTTCCCTTTAAAAACAACAAACGTGAAGGACGTTCTTTCAATAACATGTTTCGCGATAGTTGATGCAATAATATTTGTTGGTATTCTACCTGCAATTGAAGTTGTTACAGTTCTGTATAATTTATCCTGCTCCGCTTCAGTTAAATATCTATTGAATTCTTTAAATATGATTCTTACAGCGTTGACTATATTCTCATAATTCAAGGTGTCGTTTTTTATGGCAGTGAACATTCGTATTCTTTGAGTTTCACGAGCATATCTTGTATCCGTGTCAAAGATACCATAAACCAGATATCCATAATCTAACGGTACAGATAGCCCTCCATTTATAAGCCCAGTAACTGTATCAGGAGAAGCGATTATGTTGCATAACCTTCGGGCTATATCTTCTACATCAGCCATAGTATCCCTTTAATTGTATTATAAAGGATAATATCAATGTGATATTTATGCGATTAAAGCAATTTATTTTATCTAAACGATAGATTAAGAATTATTAACGGCATTAATATTATCTAAATGAGATAATACGCGGCTTCGTGCCTATCCCACGCACTACACCGCTCAATCTCAATCAACTCACTTCATCAAAACACCGGCACCCCCAGCCCAACCTTCACCTCCCTCAACGTCTCCTGCGTCACCCCCTGCGCTCGTTCCGTTCCGCGCTTCAGCATCGCCATCAGCTCTCCCTTATCCTGCATATACATCGCCCTTCGCTCCCGCATCGGCGCAATCAGCTCCTGTAGGCACGCCTCCAGCTCGTTCTTGCACGCCCGGTCCCCCAGCCCGCCCGCCTGATAGTGCGCCTTCATCACCGCCACTTTTTCCCTGTCCGGATGAAACGCGTCGAGATACGTAAACACCACGTTCCCCTCAATCTGCCCCGGGTCGCTCACCTTCAGGTGGTTCGGGTCGGTGTACATGGCGCTGACCGCACGGTGGATCGTCTCTTCACTGGCCGAAAGGTGCAGCGTGTTGCCGAGCGATTTCGACATCTTGGCGCTGCCGTCGATGCCGGGCAGGCGGCTGGTGTCGCTCAGCATCGCCTTACAGTGGCGCAGCACCGGAGCGGGCAGCAGGCTGTTCATCTTGTGCACAATCTCGTTGGTCTGCTCAATCATGGGCAGCTGGTCGTCGCCGACGGGCACGCACTCGGCCTTAAACGCGGTGATGTCCGCCGCCTGGCTGATGGGGTAGGCCATAAACCCGACCGGCAGCGAGCGGGCAAAGCCCTTCTGCGCAATCTCGTTTTTGACCGTCGGGTTACGCTCCACGCGGGCGACGGTGACGATGTTCATATACAGCATCGTCAGCTCGGCGAGTGCGGGCAGGGCGGACTGCAGGCAGATCGTGGTCAGGTTCGGGTCGATGCCCGCGGCGAGGTAGTCGGCCAGCACTTCGGGAATGTTGTCGCGGATTTTCTGCGGGTTGCTGCCGTTGTCGGTCAGCCCCTGCAGGTCGGCGATCAGTACAAACTGGCTGTGCGTCCGCTGGAGCGCCACGCGCTGGCGCAGCGATCCGACGAAGTGGCCGAGGTGCAGCGGGCCGGTTGGACGGTCGCCGGTGAGGATGGTTTGCGTGTTCATAAAGACTCCTTAACGTTGTAATGCCGAAAGGGGTCTTAAATGTGAGAAAGCCGCCTTTCGGCGGCTATCTGAAAATGGGGAAAACTACTCCGAGCCGCCTTTAAGAAGGCAGCCACCAGCGGTTTACGGTGAGCACGGCGTGGTTTATGTTCATGCTTTTACCGTATCACGTCCGGCGCGAAAAACAAAAGGGCACGTCATGCTGCAATCACTCAACCATCTGACCCTCGCGGTCAGCGACCTGCAAAAAAGCGTCACCTTCTGGCACGAGCTGCTGGGGCTGACCCTGCACGCCCGCTGGAATACCGGGGCCTATCTCACCTGCGGCGATCTGTGGGTCTGCCTGTCGTACGACGAGGCGCGCCAGTACGTGCCGCCGCAGGAGAGCGACTACACCCACTACGCGTTTACCGTGGCGGAAGAGGATTTTGAACCGTTCTCGCAAAGGCTGGAGCAGGCGGGCGTCACCGTCTGGAAGCAGAACAAAAGCGAGGGGGCGTCGTTCTATTTTCTCGACCCGGACGGGCACAAGCTGGAGCTGCACGTGGGCAGCCTCGCCGCGCGGCTGGCGGCGTGTCGCGAGAAGCCCTATGCGGGCATGGTGTTTACCTCAGACGAGGCTTGAGCCGCGCACCTTCAGCCTGCAGGTCCTGTCTCAGCAATCATTGGCTACGTGACGCTGGCGGAGCGAAAGCGCCGGGTGGCGGCTGCGCCTTACCCGGCCTGGAAAAAATTACAGCGACTTCACAAACGCCAGCAGGTCTTCGTTAAGCTGGTCCTGGTGGGTCAGCGCGAAGCCGTGCGGCGCGTTGTCGTACACCTTCAGCGTGGCGTTTTTGATCATCTCCGCCGCCAGCTTGCCGGTGCTTTCAAACGGTACGATCTGGTCGTTGCTGCCGTGGATCACCAGCGTCGGCACGTCGATTTTCGCCATATCCGGGCGGAAGTCGGTTTCGCCGAACGCGGTCACGCAGTCGATGGTGCCCTTCAAAGACGCCAGCAGGGCGATGTTCAGCGTCTGGGTCAGGGCTCCGGCGGAAACGGTCTGCCCGGCGTTGATGCCGTAGAACGGCGTCGCGAAGTCGCTGATGAACTGGGCGCGATCTTTACGCAGTCCGTCGCGAATGCCGTCGAACACGCTCTGATCCACACCCTGCGGGAAGGAGTCGGATTTACCGAAGATCGGCGTCACCGCGCCCAGCAGCGCCAGACCGGCCACGCGCGCGCTGCCGTAGTTGTTGATGTAGCGGGTCACGTCGCCGCCGCCCATGGAGAAGCCCACCAGCGTGACGTCCTGCAGATCCAGTGTGGTGATCAGGTCGTTGATGTCGGACGCAAAAGTGTCGTAGTCGTAGCCGTTCCACGGCTGATCCGAGCGGCCAAAGCCGCGACGGTCAAAGGCGATGGCGCGGAAGCCGCGCTCGGCCAGGTAGTTCAACTGGCTGTCCCACATGTCGCCGTCCAGCGGCCAGCCGTGGCTGAAGAGAACCGGTTTGCCCGCGCCGCCTTCTTTGTAGTAAATCTGCGTGCCGTCTTTTGCCTTAAACGTTGCCATAGTGTGTTCCTGTGCAGGTGATGGTTATGGTTATACCGGCGCGACCAGATAACGAATTGCCGGTGATGTTGTGCCCTGATGAAAAGCCAGAACGCGGCTCTGCAGCAGGAGGTCATTCATGGTGTGGCGCTCCTGCTGGCGCAGATGCTCGATCCACGAGCCCATCAGGAAGGTCTCGATAAACAGACCGGGGCGCTCAATATCCTCGTATACCGCCCAGCTCATCGCCCCGGCGCGGCGGCGCACCCGGCGCAGCTCGTGGACGGCTTCCAGGAAGGCCCTGGTGTTCTGCGGGTCGATGATGTACTCGTGCGACACCAGCACCGGGCCGCGCTCGTTGGGCAGATCGATCTCCACGCCGTCCAGCGGCTGGCCGCTCAGGTCGAGGTTCAGGTCCGGATCTTTCCCCAGCTTCCAGCGGAACACGGTGGCGCTCGCCAGCACCATCCCCAGCGTGGCGACAACCAGCGAGGTTGGGGTGCCGAAGCGGGAAGCGATCTGCCCCCAGATGGCGCTGCCCGCGGTCATCGAGCCGAAGAACACCGTCAGGTAAACCGCCAGCGCGCGGGCCTTCACCCAGCGGGCGGCGCTGCGCTGCGCGCCGAGGTTCAGCGTTGAAAGCACCGCAATCCACGCGAAGCCGGTGAAGAACTCAAACAGGTTGAGCAGCCAGACGTGGCGCACGAACGCCAGCGCCAGCATGGTAAGGGCAAAGGTCAGGCTGGCGGCCACCATCAGGCGGTCGGCGTCGAGCCGCTGGCGCAGGCGCGGCAGCAGAATGGCCCCGGCAATCGCCCCCAGGCCAATGCACGCCAGCATCACGCCGTAGCCCGCCGGGCCTAAGCCCAGCTCGCGGCGCGCCACCAGCGGCAGCAGCGCCCAGCCCGCGCTGCCGAAAACGAAGAAGGCCACGGTGCGCACCAGCACGTTGCGCAGCACCGGCGCGGCGTGCACGTAGCGGATGCCGGAGCGCACCGCGGAGAAGAAGTGCTCCGGCGGCAGGCGCTGTATGGACGGTGCCGGACGCCAGCGCCACAGCACCCACGCCACGCCGACCACGGACAGCGCGTTGAGGGCAAACACCATCCACGGCCCGGCGAGCGACAGCAGAAAACCGCCCAGCGCGGGGCCAATCGCCCGGCTGATGTTCACCCCGAGCGAGTTCAGCGCCACGGCGGCGCCCAGCTCCGGCTTGCTCACCAGATCGGGCACCACGGCCTGAAACGGCGGCGAGCTCATCGCCGCGCCCACGCTCAGCAGAAACGTCGCCACCAGCAGAACGGCGGGGGTGACGTGTCCGGTGAAGGAGAGCACCGTCAGCCCGGCGGCGGCGATGAACACCCAAAGCTGGGAGAAGAGCAGGTATTTACGTCGGTCGACGATGTCCGCCATCACCCCGGACGGCAGGGCGAAGAGGAACATCGGCAGGCTGCTGGCCGCCTGCACCAGCGCGATATCCAGCGGGTCGGTGCTCAGGGTCAGCATGCTCCAGTTGATGCCAACGTCGCTCATCCATGAGCCGACGTTAGAGACCACCGTGGCGATCCACAGCATGCGGAACACCGGCTGGCTCAGCGGCTGCCAGGGCGAAACCGTCGGTGCGGGCGTCGTCTCGACGTGTGCGTCGCGAACGTCGTTAACCTGGGTCATGCGTACCTCTCCGCTGTCTTACGCTGCAGCCGCCACTGGCCCGGCCCGGTGAGGGCGAGGGTGGTGAAGATAATCAGCAGCAGCCAGCCAAACTGCCCTTCGGCAATCGACCAGTTCGGGTGGACCGCCAGCATCGCCACCAGCAGCAAGGCGATAATCGGCAGGCACGCCAGGCGGGTGTACACGCCCGCAATGATAAACAGCGGGCAGATCACCTCGGCGAAAATTGCCGGGATCAGGCTGGCGTAAGGCCCGAAGCCGAACGGATCTTCAATGCGCGTCAGCTCGTCGCTGAAGTGCAGCACCTTCGGCAGGCCGTGCACGTAGAGCAGCAGCAGGCTGCCGGTCAGGCGCAGGAAGAACAGCCCCAGGTCGACCCGGGGCGGGGTAAAGGTGTTTTTCATCAGAATGCAAAGCAGCTGCAGCCCAGCGCCCCCCAGAAAGCGTTATCGTCGGACACCGGCATCTCTGACGTGCGGGCGAAATCATGCTGGTGGCTGTGAACCCCGCACGGCCCGCTGCAGTGGTGGACGGCGTTCATCCCGACGCGGGCGGCCTGCGGCGGCGCGCTGCGGTAGTGGCCCGGCACCTTCACCACCGGGGACCACTCGGGCAGAACCGGAATGGCAGGCGGCGCGAGCGGGCCAAAAGCGCCTGCGGCGTAAACGATATCGCCGTTGACCACCGTCAGAACGGACTCGATGCCCTTGATCTCCTCTTCCGGCACGCGGAAGAAGTCTTTGCTCAGCACCGCCAGATCGGCGAGCTGGCCGACCTTGATCTGCCCCTTCTGGTTCTGCTCGCTGGAGAACCACGCGCTGCCCTGGGTCCAGAGCATAAGGGCGGTATCGCGATCCAGACGGGCGCTATGGTCGTACATCTGCATCCCGCCGACGGTGCGGCCGGAGACCAGCCAGTAGAGCGCGGTCCACGGGTTGTAGCTCGCCACGCGGGTGGCGTCCGTCCCTAAGCCCACCGGCACGCCGGTCTCGAGCATTTTCGCCACCGGCGGCGTGTGGCGGGTAGCTTCGATGCCGTAGCGCTCGGCAAAGTATTCCCCCTGGAAGGCCATGCGGTGCTGGACGGCAATGCCGCCGCCGAGCGCTTTGATGCGGTCGATGTTGGCCTGGGTAACGGTTTCCGCATGGTCGAAGAACCAGTGCAGGCCGCTGAACGGTATGTCGCGGTTCACCTTCTCGAAGACGTCCAGCATGCGGCTGATGGATTCGTTATAGGTGGCGTGCAGGCGGAACGGCCAGCGGTGCTCCACCAGATGGCGCACCACGCGCTCCAGCTCGTCTTCCATGCCCGGCGCGAGGTCCGGGCGCGGTTCGAGGAAGTCTTCAAAATCGGCGGCGGAGAAGACCAGCATCTCGCCCGCGCCGTTGTGGCGGAAGAAGTCGCTGCCCTGGCCCGGCGTGAGCATGTCGGTCCATTTTTCAAAGTCTTCCAGCTCGTGGCCCGGACGCTGGGTAAACAGGTTGTAGGCGATGCGGATGGTCATCTGCTTTTTCTCGTGCAGCTCGGCAATCACCTCGTAATCTTCCGGGTAGTTCTGGAAGCCGCCGCCCGCGTCGATGGCGCTGGTCAGCCCCAGACGGTTGAGCTCGCGCATGAACTGGCGCGTGGAGTTGACCTGCTGCTCCAGCGGCAGCTTCGGCCCTTTGGCGAGCGTGGCGTAGAGGATCATGGCGTTCGGACGGGCAATCAGCATCCCGGTCGGGTTGCCGTTGGCGTCGCGCTGGATCTCCCCGCCCGGCGGGTTTGGCGTGTCTTTGGTGTAGCCGACCACCTTCAGCGCGGCGCGGTTGAGCAGGGCGCGGTCGTACAGGTGCAGGATGAAGACCGGGGTGTCCGGCGCGGCGTCGTTGATCTCGTCCAGGGTCGGCATCCGGCGCTCGGCAAACTGGAACTCGGTCCAGCCGCCCACCACGCGCACCCACTGGGGCGACGGCGTGCGCAGGGCCTGCTCTTTCAGCATCCGCAGGGCGTCGGCCAGCGACGGCACGCCTTCCCAGCGCAGCTCAAGGTTGTAGTTCAGCCCGCCGCGAATGAGGTGCAGGTGCGAGTCGTTCAGGCCGGGGATGGCGGTGTGGCCTTTTAAGTCGACCACTTTGGTGCCTTCGCAGTGGTGCTGCATTACCTCGGCGACGGTACCCACTTCCAGAAATTTTCCGTCGCGCACGGCAACGGCTTCCGCGACGGGGTTCTCGCGATCGACGGTGTGAAACTGGCCGTTAACCAGAATGAGATCGGCTTTACCAAGGGTAACCATAAACTGCTCCTGACTGAGAGGGGAATGGTCAGGATTATGGGAACCGGTTTCGGCAAAGATCCAGTTATACAATAGGATAGGTATACCAAAGTATAACTATACCTAAGGTTAACTATACGAATAGATAATTACGCGCAAAGACGGAAAACCGCAGGATGAGGGTGACTTTATCGTCGCGGCGCTCGCGGCGATTTCACCCTTAACCACTGGAAAATGCTATGACCTCTTCAAAGCTCGAAGTGTTAACCCCTGCGAACTGTCAGGTAATCTTTATCGATCACCAGCCTCAGATGGCGTTTGGCGTGCAGTCTATTGACCGTCAGGTGCTGAAAAACAACACCGTGGCGCTGGCGAAAGCGGCTAAGGTGTTCAACATCCCGACCATCATCACCACCGTTGAGACCGAAAGCTTCTCCGGTAATACCTATCCGGAGCTGCTGGACGTGTTCCCGGGCCAGGACATTCTGGAGCGTACCTCCATGAACTCCTGGGACGACCAGAAGGTGCGTGACGCGCTGCAGGCCAACGGCAAGAAGAAAGTGGTGGTTGCCGGCCTGTGGACCGAAGTGTGCAACAACAGCTTTGCCCTGTGCGCGATGCTGGAAGGCGACTACGAAATTTATATGGTGGCGGACGCGTCCGGCGGCACCTCCAAAGAAGCCCACGACTACGCGATGCAGCGCATGATCCAGGCGGGCGTGATCCCGGTCACCTGGCAGCAGGTGATGCTGGAGTGGCAGCGCGACTGGGCGCGTAAAGAGACCTACACCGCGGTGATGGATATCGTGCGCGAGCACTCCGGCGCGTACGGCATGGGCGTCGATTACGCCTACACCATGGTGCACAAAGCGCCGTCTCGCCAGAAGAGCGAGCACCGCACCTTAGCGCCGGTCCCGGCACGCTAAGTTCCGCTGGCGGGCTGGTCCCTCATCCGGCTCGCCGCTGCCTCTTTCTCTGGAGTTCATAATGAGTACTGGGCTGATATCCCTTGCGGCAGGCGTGTTGATTGGCCTGATGTATGCCGTGCTGAAGGTGCGCTCCCCCGCGCCGCCCGCGCTGGCGCTGATTGGCCTGTTGGGGATGCTGGCGGGTGAACAGGCGACGCGTCATCTTTTATCCCGTGACGGCGCGCCGCCGCCTCCGGTGACCGTTCCGCAGGCCAAATCGCAGACGGGGGCGTCGTCATGAAAGCATGGATAATTTCGCTGGTGTGCGGCGTGGTTGCTGGGGTAATTTACGCCCTGCTCGACGTGCATTCCCCGGCGCCGCCGGTTGTCGCCCTGCTTGGCCTGTTTGGCATGCTGGTGGGCGAACAGCTCATCCCGGTGGGACGGCGTTTACTGAGTCGCGAACCGCTTACCCTCGCCTGGTTTCGTCACGAATGCGTGCCGAAAATCAGCGGCACGGCGCCCCCTGCGCCCGCGAAGGACGATCGCGACGTTTAATGATTTGTGAGAGGAAAGAGAGCATGACGCTGCCGTGGCGCATTGCCATCATTGATGACGAACGATCCGTCCGCAGCGGGCTGAGTAATCTCCTGGAGTCGGAAGGCTATGCCGCCGATACGTTTGATTCGGCAGAGGTGTTTCTGAGCCATCCTTTCGCCCTGTCCGGTGCGGCGCTGGTGATCACCGACATCAAGCTGCGGGGCATGAGCGGCCTGGAGCTGTTTGAAAAGCTGCGGCTGCTGGCCGTACCGCCTCCGCCCGTGCTCTTTATCTCCGGTCATGCTGATGAAAATATGCAGCGGTACGCTCTTAATCTGGGCGCCGCTGCATTTTTGCGTAAGCCTATTAACATCGATATTCTGCTGGATCATATTCAGCGGGAGCTGGCCCGCCGACAATAAGGATCGCGGATGAACGAACACGAGCAGCCTGCATTCTGGCCCGCCCAGGGGAATCTTCACCAGGGGCGGGTTTTTGTCCTTAAAGAGGATGTGATTTTTACCGTGCTGGCGCAGGAGGGCGGAATCGCCTGGATGCACGCGCGACATCCTCACTCCGGCGGCTCGTTCATTATCGCCACCGCGGTCAGCGACGAAGAGGAAGAGCGGGCCACCCGGCTGCTCAAAAACGAGTTTGCGCTGCGCAACGTGCTGCAGGACAGCTGGGCCATACGCGCCGTCGCGTCAACGCAGTACCGGGGGCGCTTCGCGCTGGTGTACGCCCCGTTTTCGTTTGAACTGCTGGCGCGGCGCGCGGGCAGGGCGATCTCGGGCATCACGCGCTTTCTCGAGATGGCGATCCAGATCTGCGTTCCCCTGCGCCAGATGCATCTGCAAAACCTGATCCACGGCGATATCAAGCCCGGCAGTATTTTTGTTCATCACGACGCCACCTGCCGCCTGGGCAGCTTTGGCCTTTCCAGCAGTCTCTCCGATGCCATCACCCAGACCCGGCTTGCCGTTTCAGGCGGTACGCCCGCGTATATGTCGCCGGAGCACACCACCCGCACCCAGCGCCCCGTCGACGGCCGCAGCGATCTCTACAGCCTCGGTATGGTGCTGTACGAACTTCTGACCGGACGCCTGCCGTTTGAGCTGGGGGAGGACGATCGGGCCAACTGGGCGCACTACCATATTGCCTCCGCGCCGCTGGCCCCGGACGCGATCCGCCCGGACGTGCCGGGAATGCTGTCGACCATCATCCTGAAGCTGCTGGAAAAGCACCCCGATAACCGCTACCAGACGGTCGACGGGTTGATTGCCGACCTCCGCCGCTGCCAGGCGACGCTGACCTGCGAGGGCGAGATCGTCGCTTTTACCCCCGGCCAGCAGGACCGCACCCCGGCGATCCATCTGGCGGACTCCCTGTTCGCGACGCATCCGCAGGCGAACGACGTTATTGCGGCGTTTGAGCGGGTGAGTCAGAACCTGGTGCCGGAGCTGGTGACGATCGGCGGGCCGTCGGGGATCGGCAAATCTTCGATCATCGCGACGGCGCTTAAAACGCTGCAGCAGCGCACTGTGCTGCTGGCGGTGGGCAAAGTCGACCAGTTTTCGCCGTCGCTGCCCTACGGCGTATTAAGTTCCGCGTTCCGCACCCTGACGCTGCACCTGCTGGGGCTGCCCGCAGACGAGGTGGCGAAGTGGAAAATCCGCCTGTCTCGCGCCCTGGAGGGGCACGAGGCGCTGGCCGTCAGCCTCGTGCCCGAGCTGGGCCTGCTGCTGGAGAGCAAGCCGCGCTTCTCGGCCGATACGTTTTCCATAGATGCCCGGGCGCGCTTCAGCCATATGGTGCTGGCGCTGGTAAAAACCTTTGCCTCGCAGGGCTGCCCGCTGGTGCTGGTGCTCGACGATCTCCAGTGGAGCGACGCCGCCAGCCTGCACACGCTCAAATATCTGCTGATGAACTGCGGCGCTGTTCCTCTGCTGGTGGTCGCGGCCCACCGGGATATCAGCGCCGTGCCCGACGCCGCCCTGCAGGCGCTGCTGGCAGGCCTGCCGGAGGCGGCGCAAAACGCGAGCGAGATTGTCCCGCAGGCGCTTTCCGTGAAAGCAGTGGCGCGCTGGCTGGCGACGGTATTTCGCACCCGCAGCGCGGCGACGACCGACCTCGCCACGCTGATCCACGAGAAAACGGGTGGCAACCCGCTCTTTGTGCACGAGTTTTTCCGCCGCATCGTGGATGACGGCCTGGTGGTGCACAACAAATATCAGGACAAGTGGCACTACGATCTGCAGGCGATCCGCGCCAGGCATTACACCGAAAACCTCGTCACCCTGGTGCTGGAGCAGCTTGAAGAGCTGCCCGACGAGACGCGCCGCCTGCTGGGCAGCATCGCCTGCCTCGGCGGCACGGGCGAGATGGAGATGATCTGCCGCGTGGTCGGCATGTCGATGGCGGAAATGCGCTATGCGCTGCACCCGGCGGTGATGGCCCAGCTCATCGTGCTGGCGGAAAAAAAGTACGCCTTCACCCACGACCGGGTGCAGGAGGCCGCCTTTGCGCTGCTGGATCGGCATGAGAGAAGCCATATTCACCTGACCACCGCCAGCCTGCTGGCCGACGCCGCGCGTCAGGCGGCGGGGAACGAGCTGCTGTTCCGCGCCGTTCACCACGTCACGGCCGCGCTGGACAGCATCCAGCCCGCCCCGCAGCGCGAGATGTTCCGCGAGCTGAGCCTGCTGGCCGCGCGACGCGCGAAGCGCTCCGGGGATTATCCTTCGGCGCTCGGCTATATCCAGACCGCCAGAGCGCTGGGCAACGCCGGGACGGTGTCGGACTTTATGCTCGATATCGAAGAGGCGGGCTGCGAGTTTGCGCTGGGGCACCTGGAGCGGACCCGCGAGCTGTGTGACGCCATTCTCGGCTGCCCCGGCGGGCTGACCGAAAAGGCGCTGGCGGCCAACCTGCTGGTGGAGGTGTACATTCGCCAGTCGGACAGCCGTCTGGCGCTTGAGGCGGCGCTCTGCTGGCTGGGGATTTTCGGTATTCAGATTAGCCGCTATCCGGAAGATGCCGACTGCGACGAGGCCTGGGCGCTGTTTTGCAACCGCACGGCCGACGCGCCGAAAAACCTGTTTGCCCAACTGTCGCGGATGGATAACCCGGAAACCGAAGCGGTGATGAACCTGCTCTACAGCGCCAGCATTTGCGCCAGCTTCATCTGCCCGCGCCTGCACTTTTTGCTGCTCTGCCGCATGATGCACCTGACTCTCGACCACGGCATTACCGGCGCCTCCACCACGGCGATGGCCTGGTTTGGCGTGCTGATTGGCCACCGCTACGCCGAGTATCGCCTTGGGTTCCAGTACGGCACGCTGGCCCGCGAGCTGGTCAATCGCCACGGCTACGACGCGTTCGAAGCCAAAACCCTGCTGCCGCTCGACCAGCTCAGCGTCTGGACCCAGCCTTTATCGTTTACCATCGAGTGCGCGAAGGCCTGCTTCACCTCGGCGGTGACCCACGGAGATATGACGATGGCCTGCTTTGCGGCCTGCCACCAGGTGATTAACTTCCTCTCGCGGGGCGATCACCTGGACGGGGTGCTGACCAGCATCGATCGCGGCCTGGCGTTCGTGCGTAAAACCCACTTCCAGGACGTGGAAACCATTTTGATGGTCCAGCGCGGCTACGTTGAGTTTCTGCGAACGCCGGTCATCGGCACCTGGACCGCGTCGCAGGTGCTGCCGGAGGCGCTGCTTCCCGCGTCGCCGGAGCAGGCGCCGGAGAAAAACTCCACCATGCTCTTCTGGTACTGGCTGTATCGCGGCATGGCGCACTTTACCTGCGGCGAATATGCCGACGCGCAGGCGGATCTCGAGATGGCGGGCTGGTACGCGTGGTCTGCGCCGGGCCACATCCATCTGCTGGATTACCATCTCTACAGCGCCCTGGCGCTCTCCCGTCAGCTGACGCCGGAGACCTTCTCGGCGAACCACCGCCGCAGCATTCACGCCCACTACGACAAAATCGCCCTCTGGGCGCGCGTTAATCCCGGCACGTTCGCGGATAAAGAGGCGCTGATTTACGCCGAAATCGTGCGTCTGGACGGAATGAACAGCATTGCGCTCGAGCAGTATGAGAAGGCGGTCCGGCTCTCGCGCGAGGGCGGCTTTAACCCGATCAACGCCCTGGCCCACGAGCTGGCGGGGCGCTTTTCGCTGGCCTGCGGTTACCCGACCGCCTCGGACGCGCACTTCCGCGGCTCGATTGCCGCCTGGGGCCGCGCGGGGGCGCAGGCCAAGGTGCGCCAGCTGGAGCAGGATTTCCCGCACCTGCTGGCCTCCGGGCAGGCCAGCGCCTACGACACGGTGGCGTTCGCCCAGAATGAGACGATCCGCGATCTGCAAAGCGTCATCAAAGCCTCCCGCGCGCTGTCGGAAGAGATTAACCTTGAGCGCTTAATCGAAAACCTGATGACCATCCTGCTCGAACGCGCCGGGGCGCAGCGGGGCCTGCTGCTGCGCGTGAGCGAGAGCCTCATCCCGGAGATTGAGGCCAGCGCCTGGACCAGCACCGAGGGCGTGCGGGTGCGGATCCTGAAAGACGTGCCGACGGCGACCGACCTGCCGCTGTCGGTGCTGGCGGCGGTGATCCGCACCGGACAGGAGATCCGCACCGGCAGGCCGGAGGAGTTCCATCCCTTCAGTCAGGACCCTTATCTGGTGACCTCGGGGGCGGCGGTCATGTGCGTCCCGATGTTCAAACAGGCGCGGCTGGTAGGCGTGCTCTACCTCGAAAACCGCCTGATGCCGGAGGTCTTCACCGCCGAGCACTCGCGCGTGGTGAGCCTGCTGGGCGCCCAGGCCGCGGTATCCCTGGAGACGGCGCGGCTGTACGCCGAGCTGCTGGCGGAGAACATCCAGCGCCGACGGGTGGAGAAAGAGCTGCGATCCAGCCAGACCTCGCTGATGCTCGGCGAGCAGATCAGCCACACCGGCAGCTGGCGCTGGGAGCTGGAGCAGGATCTGATGTTTGTCTCGGAAGAGTACGCCCGCATTCTCGGCCTGCCCGGGCAGCAAAAGACGATCTCCATGGCGGAGTTTCTGACCTTCGTCCATGAGGACGATTACGCCCGCATCAGCGCCATCGTCACCCAAAGCGTGCGCGACGGGCTCTCCATGCGCGCGGAGTTTCGCGTTAAGCGTACCGACGGCTCAACGCGCTACATCCTCGGGATTGGCGATCCGGTGGGCGTGGGCAGCGAGGTGAACGAGTATTATGGCATCATCACCGATATCACCGGCCAGCGCGCGGCGGAGGATGCCATGCGGGTCGCGCAGGCGGATCTGGCACGGGTGTCCCGGGCCACCACCGTCGGACAGCTGACCTCATCCATTGCCCACGAGATCAACCAGCCGCTGATGTCGATCGTCTCGAACGCCGGGGCGAGCCTGCGCTGGCTCAACCGCGAGCCCGCCCGTCTGGATAAAGTGCGTGAGGGGCTGGAGGAGATCGCCGCGGAAGGCGCGCGGGCGGGGGAGATCATTCGCAGCATCCAGTCCCTGACGCGCAAGCAGGATCCCACCTTCTCGCGCATCGACATGCACTACCTGATCCACCATATCATCACGCTCTCCCGCAGCGAGCTGGAGCAGAGACACATTAGCGTTGATTATCTGTTACAGGCGCAGAACAGCTTTATCACCGGCGATAGCGTGCAGATCCAGCAGGTGCTGCTCAATCTGGTGATGAATGCGGTAGAGGCGATGGCCGAGGTGAAGGATCGCGCCAGCACCATTACCCTCAGCACCGCCAACGCGGACGGGAAGGTGATCGTCGAGATCGCCGATACCGGAAGCGGCATTGAGCCCGAGCGGCTGGAGCAGATTTTTGACTCGTTCTACTCCACCAAGGCGCAGGGGATGGGGATGGGGCTGACCATCAGCGCCAGCATCATCGAGCGCCACTGCGGGAAGCTGAGTGCGCGCCGCCGGGAGCCGTACGGCACGGTGTTCGCGTTTGCGCTGCCGCTGGCGGCGCAGGAAGGGTAAAGGTTACTCCGCAGGCTGGCTATTGGTCAGGCGCTCAACGGCCCTGACCAGCTCCGCGACGGAGCGCACCTGCATTTTCTCCATCACGCGGCGGCGGTGCACCTTCACCGTGATCTCGCTGACGCCCAGCTCGGCGGCAATCTGCTTGTTCAACATGCCGCTTATCGCCAGCGTCAGCACCTCGTGCTCGCGCGGGGTGAGGGACATGTGGCGCTGCTTCAGGGCGTAGTGCTCTTTATTGCGCGCGGCATTGTGTTCCGCCAGCTGAAGCGCGGACTCAATGGCGTCGATAAGCGCGGTGGATTCGACGGGCTTGGTGAGAAATTCGTACGCGCCGCCTTTAATGGCGCGCACCGACATCGGGATAGTGCCGTGGCCGGTAAGAAAAATAATCGGGATCTCGCGCCCGCTGTCCTTTAGGGCGTCAGCCACCTCAAAGCCCGAGATGGCGGGCATTTGCATATCGAGGACCACGCACGACGGGAGCTCTTCAAAGCGGTGTTGAAGAAACGCTTCTGCCGATGAAAAGCCGACGGCGTTCAGGTCCGCCGAATCCAGCAGCCCGATCACGGACTGCCTGACCGCGTCATCGTCATCAACCACATACACAATGTGTTCCATTCACCGCCCCGGTGCTGATTTACATGTCGAGGATGCAAACAATCCCGCCGGTTACGTAAGGGACTGTTTATGCTGACTTTCATCTTAACACATTAACTATCATTATCATTTAACAATATGATAACCGTATGAAGATGAAGTATAGCGATCCGTGACCGGGGCGGCTAAGCAACGAAACGCTGATTTTATGCACCCACAAGCTCGATGCGGTTGCCGTCCGGATCCGCAATTACCGCTTCATAGAAGCCGTCCCCGGTCATGCGAGGGGCGCTGAGCAGCGTGCCGTTGGCCTGTGCCCGCCCGGCCATGCTGTCGACCTGCGCTTTGCTGCCGACGTTGATGGCGATATGCGCCCAGCCGATAAACTCCGGGTGTGCAGGGGCGTCGGGCAGATTCGGCAGCGTCATCAGCTCGATGGTCGGCCCGTCATCCAGCGTAATAAAGTGTGATTCGAAACCGGGACGATTTTTACTGACGTAGCGTTCGTTACTGCGGCCACCAAACACCGTTTCCCAGAACTGAACCTGGGCGTTCAGGCTGCGGGTCCAGAGTGCGACATGGGCAATATTCATAAGCTCCCTCGTTATTTGTCTGTGAGGACTTTCACCGGTAAAACAGGCTACACTCTGGTTTTGAGCGCGACAAGCTGAGGAAATAACAATGCACTACACACTGAAAGATAGCGACAAGGAAAAAGCGGAAGGGTCAAACGGCGCGGGCGCTCTGCAGCAAAAACTGCTGGAGTCTCGTTCGATTGTGATCTCCGGTGAGATCAACCAGGAGCTGGCGCAGAAGGTCATCACCCAGATGATCCTGCTGCAAAGCGTCAGCAACGATCCGATCAAGCTGTACATCAACAGCCAGGGCGGCCACGTGGAAGCGGGCGATACCATCCACGACTTCATCAAATTCATCCGCCCGGAAGTGCACGTCATCGGCACCGGCTGGGTGGCGAGCGCCGGGATTACCATCTTCCTGGCGGCGAAAAAAGAGCACCGCTACTCGCTGCCAAATACCCGCTTTATGATCCACCAGCCGCTGGGCGGCGTGCGCGGTCAGGCAACGGATATTGAGATCGAAGCGCGCGAGATCATCCGCATGCTGGATCGCGTGAACAAGCTGATCGCCGACGCCACCGGCCAGCCGCTGGAAAAAGTGAAAAAAGACACCGATCGCAACTTCTGGATGTCTCCGGCAGAAGCGCTGGACTACGGCATCGTGGGTAAACTGATTACCCATTATGACGAGCTGAAGCTGGATTAAGTTTTCGCGGCGTGTTTGAGTCGGGTGGCGGCTTCGCCTAACCCGACCTACGCCGGACCTAGCGTACCTCGAACACCACCGCCATCCAGTTCGTTCGCGTGCCTGGCGGAAACGCCGGGTAAGGATCGAGCCGTGTGCATGCCCCCGCCCAGATGTATGTATCCTCATCAATGCGATACCAGTGCGCGTTGCCTTCCACAGCATCCCCCATCACCGCAGCCTGCACCGTCAGCTGGCTTCCCGCAGGGAGTTCACGCGCCACGGGCGAGAATACCGAGGGGTTCTGTTTACGCGTGTAGACCGCTGTTGTGGTCTTAACAAAGCCAGTGACCGGCAGTTCAGTGAAATCGCTCATTTCAGGCCTCATGACAGCTCTCTCTTAACGTAACGATATAAGCCGCTGTAAATATGGCGATCACGATAAAGCGTGAAACTGTCAGAATGTGTCATGCGGAAGTCTGAAAGGCACCCGTTGAGCGGGTGCCTGGAGGATTACTTAATTCTGGGCTGCGATGCTGATAAGTTCGTAGATTTTTTTTGCCCCGGCATTTGATTGAGTCAGTTCAATATTATGTTTCTGGCCATTCTTCATATGCAGGACAATTTTTTTATTAAAGGATCCTTTTATGACTACGCTACTGACTTCGCTGAAGCGGGCGTAGAAAGTTTCATACAATTTTCCCAACACGCAAAAAACACCGTCATCGGTTAATACCACACCATGATCCCCTTGGCCGAAAACCGTTTCGTCGTAGTAGAACAGGATCGCATCTTCCGTGAGAGGAGGCAGTGATTGACGATGACTGGCCGCCTGGACGAAATTGCTTATTTTTTTCGCGTTGAGATTGTCGTAGCGGTAAAAATTGTGGTCTTTGTTCGTCGCATACTGTGTCAATTCACCCCCGGCTGGTTTGTGTTCCAGCGCTGGCAAGGTTTGCTGTGGCTGTTGTGGTGTTGTTATCTTTGCCTCCGATACGGAACCAACCATAGAGGCCCCAACAGCTCCCATCCCCGGAAGCGTCTGGGAGGTCACGCTATGTTGAATGGTGGTCACAGTTCGGGTGTAAGCGTTGACATGGCTCCCGCCTCGCATATGCGCTGATACGTTTTGCGGGGTTTTGACCACGGTCTGCACCGGGGTCAGCACGGTTCTGAATGCCGCGCGTAAGGATGCCACAATCGAGACGATCAGAAGTGCGATAAGTGGGACCGAAAGCCACATAATTGAAAAATAGAAAATACTTTGCTTAGTGTTGGTTGCCAGCTGCGTTAACCTGGAACAATAAAGCCCTGCAGTTATCACGTACACGACACCACAAGCGATAGTGGCAGCCATGTTGCTCTCCTCGTCCATTGCCATTTCCTGGATAACGGGAAAGAGCAAACATCCATAGAGAACAGCGCTAAAGAGCGCATCGGGAAGTAATGTTTTTATCGTCTCAAAGGCTTTCGCAATATTGTAGAAGATCCATAGAAGTAACAATATCCAGCCAATGACAGGAATAGCTGCGGCGATAGCCATAAGTATCATGCTGACGATCATACTGCCAAGAATATTGCCTAAATGCCCTTCCGAAATAAGATACCAGATAAAATACAGGAAGGAACCGGCGAGAACGGCCGGGAAGGCGACCACAACGCTTGCAGGTATAAAGAAAACGAACCCGCCAAAGATAAGTAATAACAAAAAGCAAAGGCCAGGTCCATTATTGTCAGGTGTTGAGTTTGCTTCAGCGTCTATAGACATATTAGTGATCTGCCTGTGGGTTAATGATAGGGAATGGAATAAATGCCCTTGGTGTAAGCAAACTGAGAGGTAAAGGCTGTTTGGTCTTTCCGTTAACTAATGCCAGTGACGTCAGGCGCAGCGTGAGATTGCTTTCGCAATAATGTTCGCCTTCGGCGAAAGCCGTTTGGTATCGCGTGGCATCAGAATCGCCGAATGGGTCTACCTGCAAAGTATCATGAGCTACAAGGTTATTTTTTGCATCAACGAGGTCAAAGCCTATCTCTAACGAACCAACGCTTTCCATGCCACTGTCCAGCGTGAAAGTGGCGCTGCACATCCCTTGATTTGCCCAGACGGTGTTTGAGTGCCAGATCTCAATCGCATGAGTTGGAGCAGCGAATAAAAGACATGCGAATACTGTGCTACAGTGTAAGTAACGGCTCATCATATTTTACCATCCTGAAAATGATGTATTAATCAACATAACCGTATGTTGCATCATCACCGGTGTCCGCTTCTTTTACGAGGCCTTGACCGCGATATTCATTAGGTAAAAACCCCCCATTAGTGCACTCTTTTTTCATGATGAGCTTTTGGTTTTTATATACTTTCAGGCCGGTATAATCCCATCCTTTTCCCGTACCGCTATAAACAACATAGCTGTAGTTGCCATTGATGAAACGATAATAATAAGCGCCTCCACCTGAGAACGTCATTTCACCCAGGCGAACCTGCGTTTTGTCTCCCTCATTTTGGGGGAGAGTCATTTCTACTTTTTCAAGTGAGCCGTAATAATAAGTAGGAACATCGTGATCCAGACGGACGATAACGTATTTTCCGTTCGTGAGTTCGCAGTTGAAAATAAGTTCAGGCTCAGGCGGTGCAGCATGAACGCTTGGAGTTGTCGCCAGAAGTGTCAATAATCCAGCAGAGAGTAATTGAGATTTCAACGTTATTTTTCCTTAGCAGGTAAAGCAGCCGGTAATCCGGCTGCTATTTTATTATTGTGAAGCCAGTGTTTCTTGTAATTCATTCAGCTGTCCCTGCAGCTTCTGCAGTTCCATCTGTTTTTGCAATTCGGAAGCGCTTGGTTTGTTTTGCGCCTCCTTCATACTTTTTTCCAGGTCTGCAACTTGCTTTTGAGCATCAGCCCGGCCAGCTGTTTTTTTCTTCAACTGGGCGACCAGATTGTTCATCGACTTTTGCAGTTCTTGCTGCGATTTTTGTTTACTGGCTACGTTGGCATTGCTCAGTGCTTTCTCTTTTTCAATCGCATCATTCACCGCTTTGAACTCTTTATTCAGTTCCTGATCGTGTTGCAGCGTTTTTTGTTTATCTTCAACGCGCTTATCCCAGGTGCCGGAGTAGTTGCAGTTAAATTTGGTAATAATGCTGACATCACCGGTTGTCGGGTCACAATCTCGCGCGTTAGTGGCACAGCCGGCTAATATGAGTGCGCTGAGTGCAAGAAAAATATAACGCATTGCTATTCCCCTCAACCGACTTTCAGCGCGGTGCGCTGGGTATAGAGGCTATCGAGCTCGCCCTGCAGAGAGCCAATTTTGTCGCGCATCAACGCAATCTCGCTATCCAGATTTTGGGTATCACTGCCGGATTTGCTCATGTCTGCAGAAACGTCCTGCCACTGCTTCTCATGTTTTTTCATGTCGGTGATGGTGCCGCGAAGGTAAGCAATGTTGGCATCCACTCCTTTAATTTGCTTCTGTACGGCGTCTTTTTTCACCGTGTTTGCAGCCATATCTTTTTCTATTTGAGCGAGGGTCTTTTTATCAGAGTCGATAACCGATTTTGCAACGCTGGTTGCGTTCTGAATGCGTTTGTTTTCGGCTTCAACATCCTTAATCGTTGCGTTTAACTGCAGCTCTTGGGAGGCGTATTTTTTGCGCTGATTATCCAGATAGGCGTTAGCCCCCATACCCACACCGCAACCGGCGATAGCGGCGGCGGCCATACATACCGCTTTGTTGCTGGAGTTACTGACAGCGCAAGCCAGTGCGCCGATTACCGCGCCGCCAGCACAGGCCTGCCAGCCTGATTTATTGAAAAACTCAACGTCCTGATTATTGGCAAGGCGCGGGTCGACGCCGCCACTACTTCCCGTACTGCCATTCTGGCACCCCGCCAGAAATACCATCATTCCTGCTATCACTGCTGTGCGAATAACCTTTAACATTCCAATCTCCTGAACTATTTAATTATTTTTTTTACATGAACTAAGCCACGCCTCGCGCGCAACTTTTCCATCTTTCCAGTACCCCTGAAGGTTCTTCCAGTAGGTATTGAGATAACCGTTAAGGTTGGTTTTTCCGCGTGCAGCCATCTGTTGCAATACGACAGCGACCTGCGGTTCGATGAGGGGTTTGTCATAGGTTGTGCCCATGTCTACCAAGGTGTCAGCGTAATAACTGGTAATAAAATCAAGGGCTTTTTGATGTTGACCAAGCTGTTCCTGACGGCGGGAGCAATTAGCATCAAGCTGGCTGCCTGCGGCACAGGTTTTGGTGAAGAGCTGGTTGAGACGATCGTAAAACTCGCCGTCATCTTTCATTTTTGTGCACAAAAAGGCGCCCAACTGTAACGATGTGCGTATTGCCTGATCCCGTTGTTCATCCCGAAGCTGGCTATTTGCGCGCAGCTCACCGCGCAGTTGCTCAAGTTGTTTCTTCAGTGCGTCATCCTGGACTTTTGCCGAGATAGCATTCAGGTTTTTTAGCGAATCATCAGCTTTGCCTGCAGGTGTCTCCTTTTTACCCGTGCCTAATGATTGCCACTCTTTTTCAATCTCTTTCACCCGCTCGCGTGATGTCAGGGTTGTGGAAACTAAAACCAGACGAACACCGGTGCTTTTGGTTGTATTCTCGCCCGCATTGGCATAGTACGGCTCCTCTCCACGCAGTGAACTGCGGATATCCGCCTGAGGAGTCATATAACTGCCCCCCCGAACGACATAGCCCCCAGCCTTACCATGCAGGCGATCGAGCTTGTTCAGGCGGAACGGGTCAAACATCATCTCTGCTGCGTTGCCCAGTATGTCGTGCAATCCGAGCGGGTTAGGTTTCAGCAGGCCGGTAAGCTGAAGTTTTCCATTTGCAGACTGTGCCCCCGCAAACCAGACATAACCGTTCAATCCTTCAGGCATGGGGAAGTGGCGATCGCGGAACTCTGCGGGGGAAACCGCGAGCCCGCCGCGTGCGGCAAACTCCCACTCGGTTTCTGTCGGAAGCCGTAAAAATCCCGCCTGACCATCATCTTCAGGCAGTGCAGAAAGTTTTTCTTTTCGTAACCACAGGTTGTATTGATTTGCGAATACCATGGCATCCATCCAGCCAATACTCACCTTCGGTAAACGTCCTTTCATATCCGTCGTCGGGCATTCCCCAGAAAGCGCGCGATACTGCAGGTCGCTCAGTTCATATTTGGCCATCAGGTAATAACGGCCCTTATCACCCTTCTCCGGGAAACTGCCTGCAATGTGTTCCTGGCGAGATTGTTCAACGTATCCCCAGTCGTCGCCTTCTTGCCCCAGCGTGATGTTGTAATCTTCCAGCGGTTTATTCAGCGGGATAGCGACTTTGCGAAATGCCATGGCACCGTCGCACGGCATAGGCAATATCACGTCATCGGCCAGAGGTTTTGGGTTCCAGAACTTTTCATCCCAGGTGGCATTCGCCGCGCAGGCGTACCCGAGTCCAATGATAGCCAGGCTCATCGCCAGTTTAGATTTCACGTAAACTCTCCGCAGGTTCGATTTTCAGTGCGCGCAGTGCTCCGATAGCGGCCACGCCTAACGCCACGGCAAGGACACAGAGCAATGCGGCGATAAAATGAAGAGGGACAAGGTGACAGACGAATGCCTGGTCCGGTAAAGAACTGCCCAACACATGGTTGAACAATGCGCTGCCCAGCAGGTAGATGATCACACCCAGTCCGTATGAGACGCCGGTCAAACACAGCGCCTGAATAATAATAAAAAGCGTCACAGCGCGACGGCGAAAACCCAGAAGGCGCAGCACGGCCATATCTTTGCGCTTACGATCAATGTTGGCGATGAAGGCACCGACTAACGAGGCGATGCACCCTGATGCAGAGATCCAGGCAATCACGCCAAAGATAATCCCCAGCACACGATCGATGGCACGCACAGACTCAATTTGAGCTGACTGAGTGATAGCCTCAATGTTCTGCGTCTCCAGCCACCGCGCGAGGAGTGAAACGTCATCTATCGAACTGGCATAGATACGTGCTCTTGAATAGCGGGTTCTCTCTCTGGGCGGCTTGCCATCGCTGACCCCCAGCAAGGGAACCTGAAAGCCATCGCGGTAGTCTTCCAGAGCAACAAGCAAAGGCAATGTAATAAAGGCACCTTGACGTGAAAATTTTGCGTCATCCAGCACGCCGGTAACGGTTAAAGCGAACGTGGCGCGTTGGTTTTTCCCTTCGCTTTTTCGGCTCACCATCAGGCGCAGGATATCTCCTGGCTGCACGCCAAGGCGCCGTGCCGCACTGGCGCTGAGTACGGTATCGCTGTCTTTGACCGGTGCTCTGACATCCTGCAAAAGAGGATCGCCTTTGGCCGTCGGGATCACTTCAGCACCCGGGACAAAGTGTTGCCCGTCCCGGACCAGATCGGCCTGAGTGTTCAGCGAACGGGTTAACGGAATCGAAAATCCGACTTCTGAACGGCGGGCGAGCTTATCAAGCCAGGCAAAATCATAATTACCATTACCCGTTATACGTACTTCCCGGGTGCGAGGGTCGTCGAGAAGCTGATGGCGAAGCTGGCTGACAATGCCATTCTTCAATCCGAACAGCAGCAATAACGGTGCGATAACGGCAATCAAAGAGAAGATGATGCACAGCGCGACCTTGCGATCGTGAATGAGATCGCGCAGAGCCATACGGCATAGCAGGGTGCCTGACGCTGGCATATCAGCTGGATAAGAAGACACTTTTTCCCTCTCCGGTCACGGCCTGATATCGGTCAATCCCAAAATGCGTCACGCGCTGCCAGTCGTGGCTCACAACAATGGCTGCCATATCCAGTGAGCGCACCATGCCGATCATCAGGTCAAACAGCCGGTCTGCATTATCAGGATCCAGCGCCGCAGTCGGTTCATCGGCAAGGAGTAAGCGTGGCTGGTGGGCAATCGCACGGATGAAGGCAACGCGCTGGCGCTCGCCGATAGAAAGCCGGGAAGGCATTCTTGTCAGCAGCGGCCGCACGCCCAGGCTGTCGATGGCCTTATCGAGCCAGGCTGACTGTAGGCTAAGTCCTGCCAGCCTGCGAACCAGAGTGATGTTTTCTATCACGGGTAACCAGGGCAACAAGCCGCCGTGCTGTAGCATAAACCCAAGCTCGCGTGCGCGAAGCGCGGCCAGGACAGGCTCGTTTTCAGCCATGAGCGGTATTGAAATATCGCGACCGGCGAGCCGGTATTCGGCAAGATGCGCTGGGCGGAGGATCGCCCCTATCATCTCCAGAAGCGTGCTTTTACCGCACCCGCTAGGCCCGGTTAGAGCGACCACCTCTCCCTTTTTCAACGAGAGGTGCGGGAGGGCGACGCTATAGCCATGCGTTCCGCCCCGGCTGATCTCCATATCGCGGATCCTCAACATCAGGGCAGGTTCTCCAGAGGTACCGGATAAACGTTATCGCGTGGGTCGCTATCGGGCGCTAATGCCACCCAACGGTCTACATCCTGGTTGTAGCGTTGATAGTAATTAAGCTTGGTATTCAGCCTGCGGATGAAACGCTCCTGCTCAAGGCCATCCCAGCTTTTCCAGGTTTCTTCGTCCAGGCTCAATACTTCACTGAGGTAAGGTAAGCTCTCGATATATTCACCGAGCAGTCCCATCTCTCCGAGTCGGGTCGCATTTTTCCCTTTCGCCTGGTTTGGATCGTTGCCCATGGTTGCCGCCAGAGAACGCAGGCTGGCAAACATGTCATCCGGAGAGATCATCCCCTCATTGGCGGCATTGACGATCTTCTTCATGACATCGCTCAGATCGCTGAGCTCGCTTTTCGTGAGCAGTACGCGCACCTCGGTCGCCGGGATGTTTTGGTCAATCAGATCGCGGTCGCTTATCCATGACTTGAATACCGGTGGTGCCGTGGTGCCTTGCTTTTCACCCAGATAGGCAAGACGCATTGCCTTACTTAACTTGTCGGCATCACTGAGCAGGGGATCTTCTTTCTTACCGGCATATTTAGGGCTTGCCCCCAGCGCGCTCCCCGCCGTTTCTTCGCCGCTCCAGGCTGTTTTAATCTGGCCGGTAATGGCATTCGCCAGGTTATCGACCATACTACCGAAGCTATTTACATCACCTGAATCAATAGGATAGTAGAGCGGTTTGTGCAGGAATGGATTTAACGTCAGCTCCTGATACTGGGCTTCAGCAGAACTGTGATTTTTCTTACCATCAGAGGTTTTCAGATGTAACGCATACAGCGCAACGCCACGATAGGCGGCTTCCTGACGCACCTGGGCGGCATCCAGATGGGTTGACGAGAGCTTATCTGTGCCATCAAGCGCGCCTGCGTCAGTAATCAGTACAACGTAGCGGGCGCCAAACTGCGTCCAGTCCACTTTGTCCAGCGCTGTCATGACCCCGCCGTAAGCATCTTCATCAACCTTGCTGCTGGAAACGGTAGCCTGCTTCAGGTCATGTACTTTAGCGAGGAAGTCTTTACCATCTTTAACGGTATTGGGGTCGACATACATCTTGCTGTCGTATTCAAGACCCGGAACCGCTTTCACGCTGGAGCGGAAAGCTACCAGGCCAAACTTGACCTGATCCTGTAAGTGTTCCTTCTCGATCCTCTTGTAGATCTTATCGATCGCCTCTTTAGTGCGATCGATATACGGCCCCATCGAGATGGTGGAGTCGATCACAAAAACAACCGAGGCGGAGAACCCTTTCATCATGTTCTTTTCATCAGCAGCGGACGCGGCCTTTTTTGCGGGCGACTTTTCGCTGACGGAGGCAACGTTGAGTACACGTACCTGGAAGCCGGTATCGGTAAACACATCATCTGAGCCAAGAACAGGTAAGAGATAAAAGTTTTTTAACTGATCCACCATGTAATCAGGCTCGCGTGCCAGAACCTGCGGGACCGGTTTATGGCTGCTCAAACTGTTGAGCATTGGTTGCAATGTTGCCGCAGGGTTTTTGCTGTTCAGAAGAGACTCAACGTCGGATTTCTCTTTAAAGAACAGCATCGGTTGACGGCCAGCAGGATTGGTAAACGCCAGCGTCAGCTGCATTTTCCAGTCAACGGTGCAGGAGGATTTCATCCAGCCAGCGGTATGACCAAAGCTGTCCGGCCCAACCTGCAGCCACGTGTCCTGACCCAGCGTTGTCCTTTGGTAAACATAGAATCGACTAAAGGCCGGCTGCTCTTTACCTGCTTCACCTGCTTTGGCGGACAGCTGGCAGCCTGGGTAAGTCAGTACCCGCTGGAATAACGCATGTTTACCTTCCTGCAAAAGCGGCTGTTTACCCGCGGCACAGGCGGGGGATGCCAGCGTTGCGGCACACACCAGGCTACTGAACCAATGCATGTATTTCATTGTTTATCCTATTTCTTCAGCTCAGCTAAACGGGCTTTGGCCTCGTTATTCTGCGGGTCCTGATTTACAACCGATTCATACCAATACGCCGCTGTCTCTGCGTCAGGATTGAAGCATCCCCCTGGTTTTGCGGTTTTCGGGTCATATTCTTGTGCATAACGAACAGCTATCTGCGTATCGCCGGACTGGGCTTTATAGGCGTAAAGGCGCTGAGCGATATCGCAATGTTTTGCCGCTTTCGCTTTTGCGATGACGTCCAGCAGTTGTGCACTACTTGGCTGGCTACGCAGGCACCCTTTAACGAACGCCATTTCATTGCCGCTCGCCATTTGTTCATCACCACACGGCCCGGTAATTTTCGCGACGGGCGCGGGAGGTGCCGCTGGAATTGCAGGCTCTGGCTTACGGGTAAACCACCACCCAGCAGCGGCCAGCAGGAGCAATAGAATGGCTAATCCCGCAAATAACGGCAGCTTACTTTTCGGCTTCTGCGGCTGTTGAGATACAGGCTTTTCTGCGACAGGTTCTAAAACGACAGGTTCCGGTTCTTGAACGGACATCGGCTGCACGATGGGGGTATCATTCAGCGTCTGTATATTTTCCGGGAGTGGGTTTTCACCACCGGCCTGGGAGCTGAGTAGCCCTTCAGCGATGGTCAGAATCCCCATATCCTTATTACTTCCATCTTTGATGGTGATGCGATAGGCCGCCTGGCGGTTGGCGAGTAGTGGATCGATCAGAGAAGGGCCGACCTGAACGCAGGGCGTCTCCTCATTTTGTATCAGTGGAGGAAGGGCGAGGAAAATCTCGCCACTGACCCAATCACCGTGGCTATCCAGATACAGGCGATCCTGATTACGTACTACCGAGATTGTGACGCCCTCGGCATCGCCTTTCCAGCCTTTCAACAAGAGCAATGCGAATCCTGGTTGTATAGGGGTCAGCGTCTTAAGTTCAGGTTTGATCACGTCCAGTTACTCCTTTGCCAATTTAATCTGGCGGAGAATGACGCCCAGATTTTCGTTCTGCGCGACGCTAATCTCGCGTCCGGCAGAATGACCTGCGTTTTCGGTAATGAGTGCTTCCAGGCCAACCAGCCAGTCGATGATAAAGAAGGCACTGTAGTTCAGCTGTTGCGGCGTCAGGCGTGCCAGGCGTTCATCACCTTTCCAGACCACGCTGTCGCACGTTGGTGGACGGGTAAAGATCGGCTGTTCGGGCTGGTTGAGACGGGCCGGGCGTTTCGATTCCGGCATATTTTGATAGCCCAGCCAGGTGATGAAATCGCTCATCACGTGAAGCACGCGTGAAACCTGACGCTCGACCATACGTTCGCGACGAACGCCAGCCTGCTCGGTATTTTTCATTGCATTGACCAGCGCGTCCTCGACACGTGAACGCAATAACCCCGTGATCAATTCGTCTACCAGCGCTTCGGCAATCGGGCGCGGAAGACTGATGTAGTTGAGCATGGCGGCGGTTTCAGGCAGGCCGCGCAGATGGTTAATCCAGAGCTGAACGCTCTGGTGCGCGAAAGCGATCTCATGGCTGTGCGTCGTCACCGCAGTTGCGCTGCTTTCGAAAGCATCTTCCACACCGATATCAAAGAATCCTGCATCTTCTTCTTCTGCTTCAGGCGCAGACAGGGTCGTTTGCTGCATGTAAAGTGCATGGAGATCGCGGCGTGCCGGAACCAACCGCGCCAGCAGTTCGCCGTGCATGCCGCTGCGTTTTTTCAGGGTGGCAAGGATCTCTTGCGCAATTCGGGATTTTCTGGACAGCTCTTCTTCGCCGTCCGGCTGGTACCAGTTCCCCAGTCCCCCTTCGACCAGTTCGTGGCGGATCTCGTCGAGCTGTTCTGCGATCCGCTCCAGTTTCAGTTCAGGGCGGGCGACGCGGGCCAGATAATCGGCCATTCGGCGCATACCACCGTCGTTGAGGGTGAGCATCGCATCCCAGGCTTCAGCAGGGTTCGCGATGTAGCGAGCGACAGCTTCATCTTCAAGGAAGGTTTTCCGCATCAGTGCGAGCTGCCCGCCATTGTCGTCGTTGAAAGCCGCTTCACTACCTGCGTTCATGCGGATAAAGGGCGTTTGCTGGCGCGGTTTGCGTACCAGGAACGTGTTATTGAACGCTTGACCCTGGCTCCATTCCTGCATCCATTTGTACTGGCCAAAACGCTCGGTCATCGCCATTTTGATCATCCCGCCAAGCCCCCAGGACTGGCGAAGAAGTGCTTCGTCATGGGAAAGGTTTTGGCTAATGCGCAGATCAAACATGGTTAATGCCCAGACTAGGCCAGGTAAGCGACGACCACGCGCGTCGGCATCGGCGCCCTGGGTGTAACGGATCCACTCGTCCAGAACACCGCCCACTTCTTTGACATCAGACTGTTTTGTTGAGGCCGTACACACCACCAGGACATTCATCTCCTGGTTTTCGGTGTAACGTTCAAAAAGATAGGCCACTTTTCCGCGCAAAATTAACTGCGCTAGCGGGTTGCTCTCTGCATTTTTAACCTCGCGAGTGACATCACTCATGGACTCCACCGCCAGACGGCCGCGATAACCCGGGAAATCAAGCAAGTCGACGGCTTCGAAGATTGTTTCGCGAGGCGGAGCCATTAGCGGGATATGCAATTCAACGGTAAGCGCAGTGAGCTCTGCCAGCGATAGCGAAATAGACGCACCCGTTTGCCCATTTACCACAGGACAGACTTCAATAGTCTGATCCGACGGGGTATTCAGCCGCTCCAGCATATCGACGTTCATGATGCTATCCCGCTGGATAAGCAGGCCGTTTTCGTTACGAACCAGCGTGCTCAGCGGGGCACGCAGCTCCTGCACTCCACCGAGACGCTGTAGCGTGTTGGCAAAACGGATATAGGCATTGGTTAGTTCTGGTACTTCGCCCCATAAAACGGAGAAAAGCTGGCCGCGATCTTCAACAGAAAGCCATGGTGCGAGGCTTACTGCCTGTGGCCAGTAGGTCAGGGCAAAACGGCTTTGCGTTTTCTCAGCATGGCGGATGAGGTAATCCCAAAAAGAAACTACGTCATCTTCGGTCACGCCAGGGCTGCGGGAGGTCAGGCGTCGTTTCGACAGGGACGTTAACAGATCGCTGATGCGTTTTTCATCGAACTGCCAGTCAAATTTTTCCTGGTTGAAGTCATGGATGAATGCGTTGGCGAGGATCTTCCCCATTTCCACTTCGTTGAAGAGCTGTAACGTGACAGGCCAGCGGTCGTCTGAGCTCTGAGCACTGCGGCTAAACCGGGTAACAAGACCCGTCGCCTCTTTGCCGCCGCCAGGCGGGTTGATGTGGGTCAAAAAATCGAGCTGATTGCCGCCGAGGCGTGTTTCCAGCTTTCCGTTTTCACCCGCAGCCAGCGCGGAAATGAGATACGATTTGCCTGCCTGCGACAAGCCAAAGAAGCCGATTGTCATCGGTTTCGCTGCGGCCTGCGCCAATCTGCGTGCTTTGTTACGGCTGCGGCGCAAGTTCATGGTCAGGCGATCGGCTTCAGTGTTCAGGCGCGGCGCGTCCTGACGAACGCTTGCGATCCAGTCAATGGCCCGGCCTGCACCTTGTTCGACGCCATTCCAGCCCTGGATAATGGTGTTGGGATGAATAGTGCTCATTAGCTTTTAATACTCCCGCTATCCAGCCAGTAATGGGTTTCACTCAGCCCATTACCGACCATTGTGTTCAACTGGAATGCAACATCTCTACGACCATAACCGCGCTGTGCGTTTTTCATTTCCATCGAGCCAATCTGGAAGCGCTCCGGACTGACCGGTTCTTCGCTACTACGTCCACGTCCCTGTTCTGCGGTTAAACCGATGCTTATTACAGCATCACCCGACAGCTCGCTTGCCAGGTTCGCACTGGTAATTTTTAGGGTGTAAAGTGCGGTCGATGGCCAGCGTTCGTTATCAAGCTGGCGGAAACCGATACGCACTTCCCCCCGTGCTTCAAAGCCTTTCCCTTCCGGTAACTGGAAATCAGCGGAGTCCAAATCAACGTCGCGATAGGCGACATTGCTGTCTTTAATCACATTGTTTCCATCAAGCATCCCGACATAGCGGATGGTTGAATAAGGCTTAAAGTTCGCAGTGCGGAAGAAGAAGTTGTTGAGCCTGGATTTCTCCGCTAACAGGCACAGCATCGCCCCCACAACGGCTGTCGATTTCGGATCGTCAATGCATCCTTTCTTGTTAAACGGATACCAGCCACCGGTTTCATAACCGTGGAGTGGCAGCACGCGAGAAGGGGGAACAGGTTGAAGCTGGCGAATGAGCGCTTGAATTCCCGGCAGGCGGGATGGACGACCGGTTAAAAGTAATACATCGCAGTTGTAGTGCCAAAGCACTTCGCACAACGCGCGCAGGCTGTGGCAAATGTTCATTCGCCCGCTGCGAGGGTCGATAAATTCATTGTGCAGACGCGCAAGATCCAACTCCAGCGGTACATCCAGAATGGAGAACGGTACTTCGCTCGCAAGCTGTCCGGAACGGGCAACGTCGTTGACGTAATCCTGTACTTTCTCGGTTGGAAGATTATCGGCAAGTAGCTCACGGAAAGTGTAATTCAGTATCTCCCGACCATTTTCCGGGGAGTACTCTTCATAGCGATGCAAAATAGATAACGCCAGAGGCGCGAAGATCTGCAATGTAAGCTGCTGACGTAATACCTGTTTTCCGGCTTCGATCGATTCACTACCGAACAGTTGTGACATCATTGATTCGGCTGCAAGATCGCTGTGGCCGACTTTGGTCATGGCCGCTTTTACTGCTGGCTGGAGGAAAAGCCGTATAACATCCAGCAGTATGTCGTCGCCTGCTACCTTAAACCCTTCACGGAAAAGCTGTTTCGGGGTAATCCGGACGTTAATGCCCTGGCCTTCATCCAGCGTGTAGCGAGAAATGACGAGATCGGTCGTTCCTCCGCCAATGTCAATCGACGCGATTTTTAATGAGCGTGTATCGCTGGTGTCCTTTTGAGTATCGGGACGGCGAGTAGCTGCAAAAAATTCGTCCGTGCGACCGCCAAAGTAGTTCTGCGTTTCGTTATAGAGATATACCAACTGCCCACAGGTGGCTTCGTCCCACTTCACGTGTACGCCTGGATGGGCGTATTTCAAGCACTGCGGGTCATCGCCTTCATAATCCATCTCTTCCCAGCCGAGCGCTTTCCAGACCATGCGGATAGCGTCATGCATGCTCTCCTCAAAGATAGCGCGCTCAGGCTTTGGCATCGCCGGAGGGACAGTCATAATGACATTTCGTAAACGACGCGGTGTGCTGGCGTGGTTCATCTTCAGCCGCTGTGAAGGGCTGTTGATTTGCATGAGAGCCTGGCTTAATACCTCTGACAACATCATCGTCATCAGCGAGCTACGACTGTATACCGGCGTGAAGACGGGCATACGGTCTTCTTCATTTTTCAGGCGAATGAGCAATTTCCCCTGATCGTTGATCATATACAGCAGCGGTGCTGCAGTGGCTAACGGCTCTCTGTCACTTTTCACGAAGGCCTGGCTAAAGCGCCATCCCGGTGAATAGGGTTGATCGTCCCAGAGGTAGCGTTTAGGGCTGGAGATCCCTGTTGAGCCCTCGGTACCCAGGCGTTGAGCCGCCATTCTGAAGGCTTCTCCGCCGACGCGTCCAATGGTTGGCCATGTGAAGGCATCGCTGCGCCCGCTTTTTAGCGAGAAATCCTGCTTGCCGAATTCGGCCTGGGCAAACTCGAGACGGCTGTCAAAAGGCTCGTTATAAACAAATTGCGGTTGGCTCAAATCTCGGAGCTGAAGCTGATAAAGTTGAGAAAGCCCTTTATTGTCGTCACGATGTTCTTCGATCAGGATGCCGCAGCTACGTGAGTTACCAATGTCCAGCACGAGATCTACAGGTATCGCTGAGTCCCGGATTTTTACGTCGTTGACCTGTACTTCAGGAACGACAATCGTCGTCGCCAGGACATGCAGCAGGTTAAGATAATGCGCCTGATGTTCCTTCTGCAGTAGTTGTTCATCAATGTCATCAATATGTTGGCGTAATACTTCGCGAGCCTGAGTACTGAAAATTTCCCGTAGCCATTCATTCACCCATGGCAGTGAGAGAAACTCCCCCATCTCGTGAGGATGGCGTGCCAGAGCAAATCCCGCCCCTGAACGGATATCATCCTCGCCCGGTGCGAGATACTGCGTATTCTCGCGATCCGGGAAAATTTTGGTATCAAAAATCAGAGTAGCGCGCCAGGTATTGCCCTTTTCATCCGGCTCAGGCAGCTCATGGAACTGGACGCGTGACCAGTTATACGGCCCGTGAGCAAAGGCTCGTGGCGGGTTGAAGCGGAAAAATGGCAGCGGTAACCAGAGGCCGCGATAGAGGCGTAGCGACTCTTCGGTCGTCAATGTGTAGTCGGAGTCTGCGTAGCGAGGAGGTTCGCTGTCAGGCTGAGGGATCTGCAGCTTATCTTCCCTCTCATTATAGATAAGCCGCATAATAGCCTCGTCGCCCTGTTGACGAAGAAATTCCCCATATTCTTTACGCGTTGGCAGGGTAAAGGCGAAATCAAGGAACTGGATCCCGCTGTCGCGAATAAGTTTGACCTGTTTTTTAAAATCAGTGAGTTCAGCGAGCATTTACTGACTTGCCTCCTGCTTCATCGAAATAGGGAAAAGTGTTTTGGCGTCGTAACGGCCTTTGCAATCCGCAATGTTTTGCGCGCCGGGAGCACACAGAATTTCTGGCATTTGGTAGCGTGAGCCATCGGAGCACTGTGCTTCTCCCTGATTGTTAATGGCGAGATGACCTGACTGAATGGCCGCGTTGACCGCGCCACGACAGGTCACACCGTCGCCACGGATCATCTGTACTTCGCCCTTACCGTCATTGATTTGGTAACTCAGACTAAGGGGCTTTCCTGTGCGTTGATCCTGAATACCAGCCCCTGCGTGCCAGTTCCCGTTCAGAAAACGGGTGTTTCCTTGGGCCAGTGAAGATGCGGGCAGGGTCAACGGGACTTTAGCGCCAGTTGAGGTATTGGCCGATGGCGCTTCGAGAGCAGGTGCTGTTCCGCCGGGATGAGGGCTATTCGTGGCTGACGCAGGATCCACAGCAGATGCCGTTGCTGCTGCGCTTTGTGACGGCGTTTGTAATGCTGATTGCTCTTGTGACGTTGTGAGTGAAGTGCCCGTGGTGCTTAAAATCTCACTGCCCGTTGTCGAATGCAGGTTCGCCTTAGACGTTGTTGTGCTGATGATGGCCCTTGACGACGGCGCAAGAGATTCGGCTGTTGGAAGGTGGGGCGCGGGCAAAGCGGGTACGGAAGATGAAATACCAGGGATCGTTATGCCTGGCATGCAACCCCGTAAGAACAGTAACGCTAAAAGGAGTAACAGAAGTAGCGGCAGTAGCCAACGCAACCATGCGGGTAAGAGCAACCACCAGCGTCTTTTGGCGTGCCTTTGATGCGTGAAAGTGCGTTCTGGTATCACCGGTTCAATACTGGCTGATTGCGGAGGCAAGGCTGTAGATATGGGACGCAAACAGTCTAACGGCTCGATGCGGGCCTGGTTAGTGGCGTTCACAAATCCCCAAAAACTGATGACCGGCTTTCCACCTACCAGCCACACGTGCTGCTGATCGGGGAATTGCATCGCTTTTTCAAGTAATTTCCCAAAGAGCCGGCGTTCCGGCTGCTGGCTTTGGGCAAATTCATTACTTATCTGGCGAAACGCTGCATGGGTGGTTTCGAGTTGCGCGAGCGCGGCCTGGCGCTCAGCTTCCGTTGCGGCCGTCCATGGAATAACGTCACCGGCCAGCGGGGCATACCAGTCGATTCGATCGCCATGCTCGCTGATTTGCGGGATGGCTAAAGTGTCAGCAACCGCCGTTTGTTTTCTAAGTCGTAGGGTTTCACGCAGCTGTAATGCGGAAATATATACTGCCTGTCCATTCTCACCCATCGACTGATATTTATCGAGCTTGTCACTGCATAGAAAAATTTCTTTCACGCTGCATGCCTTTGCTGGTAAACGAACAAGTGAAAGCAAGTTCCACTGTGGAAAAGGACGCCGCAAATACGCCGGGTAATCTGCGTCAATTGTTTATGGCAACAAAATATTGAGTATTATCGGCAAATGGCCGAAAACGTTTAGACCTAAACTAAACTTATTATTGGGACGTGCGCATATCCGATTGCCGCAAAAAAGTTTCGCTGTGAAACTATATTTCTGGCAATGTATTCATTTTCTCTAATGTGTTAATCACAACCCTGCGGTATATATTCCTTCACGGCGTTGTTCATCATCTTATTAAACTCCTGCGTATTATTGACAGCAAATACCTTTCCACCTGTATTGCTGGCAATACAGTTTCCGGCGCCGGTATTCATGATATCGACAACATTGACCTGTAATCGGGGCTTACGTTTTTTTAGCTCAAGCGCGACATCGCAAGGCGAGCCTCCGCATGTCTCTTCCCCGTCCGTCACCAGTAGAATTATGGCATCACGGTCAACGCCATTAACTCGTTTCCCCGCCTCTTCTAACGCCTCTGCCAGAGCGGTTTTACCCACCGGCTGGATTTTATCAATTAACTTTTTTAGCTCAGCGCGTTGTTCCGGCAGGAAAGCCGGAGTTGCGTTCACCTGGTGGCAATTAGCTGCGGCAATAAGGCTAATGTCCATGTCATTTGGCACGTCATCGATAATGTGTTTAGCGGATTGATGTGCGAGCGTAATGCGACGAGGTTCACGATCGATACCGGGTACAGGTTTATCCTGCATCCACCGCATTATCTCTTCTGGTGTGGCATCCATGCTCATGGCCATAGAGCCAGAAGCATCAAAAATAATAACCATTTCAGGTGCCTGCTGTTTTGTCCGCTGTGCCGGGCAGAGCATTTTGACCTGATGCTCAGGGGCTGGCTGGACGGGAGAAACGGCAGGAGTGGCTACTTTGACAGTCGGCCAGCAGCCGCGCAGGAGAACAAGAGCCAGAAGCAGAGCCAGTGCTAAAAGCCCCAGCCATAACCACCCACGCTTTTTAGCCAGCGGTTCTGCCGGCAACTTAGTTTCAGGCATGATGTCCCAGCCTGTAATCACAGGCTGACCGTCAACGATCCATATTCTTTCTGGTGTGGGCTGTCTGGCTATTTTTGCCAGTAACTGCAGTGTTTCGGGAGAAGTCTGCGCGCTAGTCGAGAGTGTTTGATGAAGTTGAGTGAGTGCCGCCAGCTTTTGTGAGAGGAGTATGGCGATTTTGTCTCGCTCAACGACGTTTAAAGCGTTAAAGCGTTGGGGTTTACCATTTATTTCGCTATACCATTCAACCGCACCATCTTCAGCCTGCTGAGGGCGGGCAAAAAGATTGAGATAAGTTTTAGAAAGGTGTCGGTCAATAAGATTATTTAAGGCAGAAAACGTTGAAATATATTCTTGTAAGCAATGTTCGCTTTCAACAGTCCTTGTGATTCTAATCATTGCCTTTAATGAGCCAGGTATGCAAAAGAAAATAGCTTAGAGCTAAATATAAAGAATGACAATCTCTAATGCTAATCTTGTTCTTAAAATTAAAAAACTACCAGTTTTAAGAGGTAAGATGCCTTGAGTAAAAGTAAACGTCGGACGGGGGAAAAGGTTCAGGAAAAATTATCATTTAAGTTTTACTTTAATACCACTTCACCTAATGACCAGGTTTAATCATTGCCAACACGCGCGTGGCAGGCAAATCATCTGCGCTTGACCCACGACAAAGCAGCCCTCCACGCTCTCCACCATAATCGCGCCTGTTTCCCCTCTCACTGGTGCTACCCATGGCGTATCAACTGAACCTGAACTGGCCGGAATTTCTTGAGAAATACTGGCAAAAACAACCCGTAGTGCTGAAAAATGCCTTACCGAATTTTGTCGACCCGATTACTCCGGACGAGCTGGCCGGGCTGGCGATGGAGCCGGAAGTCGATAGCCGTCTGGTGAGCCATTTCAACGGCAAATGGCAGGCCAGCAATGGTCCGTTTGAGCACTTTGACGATCTGGGTGAAACCGGCTGGTCGCTGCTGGCGCAGACGGTGAACCACTGGCATATGCCCGCCGCGGAGCTGGTGCGTCCGTTCCGCGTCCTGCCGGACTGGCGTCTGGATGACCTGATGATCTCCTTCTCCGTACCTGGCGGCGGCGTGGGTCCGCATATCGATCAGTACGACGTGTTCATCATTCAGGGGATGGGCAGCCGCCGCTGGCGCGTGGGCGACAAGCTGCCGATGCGTCAGTTCTGCCCGCATCCTGCGCTGCTGCATGTCGATCCGTTCGAGCCGATCATCGACGAAGATCTGGCCCCGGGCGATATCCTCTACATCCCGCCTGGATTCCCGCACGACGGCTTTACCCATGAGACGGCGCTCAACTACTCCGTCGGCTTCCGCGGGCCGAACGGTCGCGATCTGATTAGCAGCTTCGCCGATTACGCGCTGGAAAACGATCTGGGCGGCGAGCACTACAGCGATCCGGATCTGACCTGTCGCGAACACCCGGGCCGCGTGGAGCAGTACGAGCTCGATCGCATTCGTCAGATGATGTTCGACATGATTAGCAAGCCGGATGATTTCACAAAATGGTTCGGCAGCTTTGTCTCGACGCCGCGCCACGAGCTGGATATCGCCGCCGCCGAGCCGCCGTACGCGCCGGAAGAGGTGCTGGACGCGCTGCAGGGCGGCGAAACGCTGTCTCGCCTGAGCGGCCTGCGCGTGCTGAACGTCAACGGCAGCTTCTTTATCAACAGCGAACAGCTGGAGACGGTAGACGCGAAGGCGGCGGATGCGCTGTGCCGCTACACCGAACTCGGCCAGGCCGAGCTGGGCGATGCGCTGAAAAAACCGGCGTTTGTTGAAGAGCTTACCGGGCTGATTAACCAGGGATACTGGTACTTCGACGAGTAACCTGCCTGTTGCCCGGTGGCGCTGCGCTTACCGGGCCTACAGGATCGGTTTTCTCCCTCTCCCTGTGGGAGAGGGTCGGGGTGAGGGCATCAGGCCGCACTACTCCTCCATTGCAATCACAATCGCTTCACCCATCTTCTTCAGCGCCTCGCGATTCTTCTCCGTCGGCGGCAGCGCCACGTTGATCCGCAGACAGTTGCGGTACTTCCCGGAGGCGGAAAACAGCGATCCGGCCGCGGCCTGGATCTTCAGTCGACACAGCTGCTTGCTGACGCACACCATGTCGACCTTTTCCGGCAGCTCAATCCACAGCAGGAAGCTGCCCTGCGGGCGCGTGACGCAAATCTCCGCCGGAAAATACTGCCGCACCCAGCAGGTGTAGGTTTCCATATTCTGCTGATAAATCTGGCGCATACGACGCACGTGGCGATGGTAATGGCCGTCGCGAATAAACGCCGCCACCGCCATCTGCGTGCCCGGCACGTTAAACCCGCCCGCGGCGTATTTCATGTGCATCACCCGGTCGTAATAGCGCCCCGGCACAATCCAGCCGACGCGCAGGCCCGGCGCCACGGTTTTGGTAAACGAGCTGCAGAGGATCACGCGGCCGTCGATATCCATCGAATGAATGGTGCGCGGGCGCGGGTACTCCGCCGCCAGCTCGCCGTAAATATCGTCCTCGACAATCACGATATCGTGCCGCTGGGCCAGGGCTAAGACCTGCTTTTTCCGCGCTTCCGGCATGATAAACCCGAGCGGGTTATTGCAGTTGGGCACCAGAATCACGGCCTTGATCGGCCACTGCTCCAGCGCCAGCTCTAACGCCTCTATGCTGATCCCGGTCTCGGGATCGGTAGGAATTTCAATCGCCTTGATGTCAAACCCGCGCAGCATCTGCATGGTGCCGTGAAACGACGGCGACTCCACCGCCACGATATCCCCCGGCTTGCACACCGAGAGCAGGGCAATCGACAGCGCGCCGTGGCAGCCGTTGGTGATGACAATCTCGTTCGCCGCTACGGTGGAGCCGCCGTCCAGCATCAGGCGGGCGATCTGCTCGCGCAGCTCCAGGCGGCCGTCGAGCACGTCATAGCTCAGCATCTCGGCAGGATTATGCTGCGCGATGCGGCTCATCTCGCGCCACAGGGGCTTCAGGCTCGGCTGGTTAATATCCGGCGAGCCGCCGCCGAAGGAGATCATCTCTTTGTCGGCGCGGGCGTCCAGCAGCATCATCACCTCATCCCACTGGGTGACGTCCACGGGGCGCTGCACCGGGCGCGTCATGGCCGGAACCGGCGGCTGGGCCTTGCGCTGCGAGACAAAATAGCCGGAGCGCGGCTGAGGGGTGATCAGCTGGAGATTTTCGAGGATCTGATAGGCCTGCTGTATGGTGCTGATGCTCACGCCGTGCTCCTGGCTCAGCGTGCGCACCGACGGCAGACGTTCGCCGCTGCGATACAGCCCTTGTTCAATACGTTCTGCCAGAAGGTTGGCCAGATGTTGATAGCGCGTCATGCTGTATCCTTTGTTTTCACCATACAGATTACAAAACCAGTACAGATTGCCGTAAAAATTGGCATGCAGATACTGTTTTAGCGGATCTGTATGTTAAACAAAAGCTGTTTTTGAGTCTGTATTGCACAGGCCGATTTCCAGGATGATAACCCCACTGGTACAGTGAGGAGAGCATCATGGAATTCTATGAGAACCGTTCAAAACGTCCGTTCGTCGTGTTTGTCTGGATCGGCAAAACGATCTGCAACTGGTATCGCATCAACCGTACCCGCCGCATCCTGAGCCAGATGAGCGACGAGCAGCTCAAGGATGTGGGGTTGTCGCGGCATGATGTGTGAGACACGTCATCGCCGGGTGGCGGCTGCGCCTTACCCGGCCTACTCGATCCCGTAGGCCCGGTAAGCGTAGCGCCACCGGGCGATTTTCAGCTCAACAGCGCAAGCGTCTGCCGCTTCGGCCTTTCCAGCAAATCCACCGCCTCCTGATACGACCGCACGTTGTTATAGCCCATCACCAGACCGTAGCGTTTGCCCGACCCGTGATACCACTCCGACAGCGCATTCACCTGCAGCTGCTGTTCCTGCCAGCAACGGGCGATCTCCCGGTCACCGCTTCCTCTGGTCAGGAACGCCACGATATGCATCCCGCCGTCGTTTTGCTCGGTGAAAAACAGATCGCCATACACCTCGCGCAGGGCGGCAATCATCCAGTCGCGGCGGGTCTGATACAGGGCGCGCATCTTTTTCAGGTGACGGAAGAAATGCCCTTCGTTGAGAAACGCGGTGAGGATCTTTTGCGTCAGCACCGGCTGGCCGCTGGTGGTAATGTCCGCGCAGTCGGTAAAGGCCCCGACGGTGCTGGCGGGCATCACCACGTAGCCCATGCGCAGCGACGGCATGATGGTTTTACTGAAGGTGCCCATAAAAATCACCCGATCGTGCCGATCGAGACTTTTCAGCGACGGCAGCACCTTGCGGGTGTAGTGAAACTCCCCGTCGTAATCGTCTTCGATGATCCACGCCTCGTTCTGGCTGGCCCAGTCGAGCAGCTGCTGCTTGCGCGGCAGCGATAGCGTGACCGCCAGCGGGCTCTGGTGCGACGGGGTGACGATGGCAAAACGGGCATCGCGATGGTGACGGAGCAGGTAGTCCGTGTCGATACCTGAATGGTCGACCGGCACCGTGTGCAGGCGCGGCACGATCCGCTTGAGCAGCTGCTGGCCCATAAAGTAGCCCGGATCCTCAAACACCACCTTGTCGCTGCGGCTGGCGAGGGTGTCGAGGATCAGCCGCAGGCTGCCGCTGTAGCCGCTGGTGATCAGCACCTGTTCGGCGCTGCAGGACAGCCCGCGTGAAATATTAAGATAGCTGGCGATGGCCTGGCGCAGCGGATACCAGCCCAGAACGGGCGGATTGAGCATCTCCTCCTGACGCATGGCGCGCGTTGCCTGGCCCGCCAGCAGCAGCCATTTTTTATACGGAAAGCTGTCGAGGGCGGGAATGCCGGGGCGCAGAAACCCGGCCCGCTCGCGCTGGCTGATGAGCGAGGCCGGAAGCGTGCCGGTGGGCTGTTCCGCAGGGGCACTCTTATCCGGCAACAGCAGATCCGGGTTGACCCGCGTGCCGCGCGCCCCCTGGCTCACCAGATACCCTTCCCCCGTCAGAATGGCATACGCCGTTTCGACGGTTTTACGCGCCACCTTCAGCTCTTCCGCCAGCACGCGGATGGCAGGCACCTTATCGCCCGGCTTCAGCACGCCGCGCGTGATGTTGTCGCGATAGCGGGAATAAATCTCGTGATAGCCTGGCTTCATGTCCTACCTCATTTCACGCGTTTTGTATCTTTTTACTATGTCATGAACGGCGTAGATTTGCCGCATCGCATGACATATGCCGCACAAAAAAGAGGAAAGACAATGAGCACTCGCGTTAACCACCACAAAGTTACACCCGCCCTCGCCAACGCCCTGTCCGCCCTGAGCATGGAGGTGGCAAAAACCTCCATCGACCCGGCGCTTAAGCACCTGATCGACATTCGCGTGTCGCAGCTGAACGGCTGTACCTTCTGCCTGGATATGCACTCGAAAGAGGCCAAAATTGCCGGCGAGCGCGAGCTGCGCCTGTACCATCTGGCGGCCTGGCGCGAGTCCCCGCTGTTCAGCGCCCGCGAGAAAGCCGCGCTGGCCTTCACCGAAGCGCTGACCCAGATTGGCGTTCACGGCGTGAGCGACGCGCTGTACCGCAGCGTGGCGGAGCACTTCTCGGACGTGGAGATTTCAGAGCTGAACTTCGCCATCGTGGCGATCAACGCCTGGAACCGTCTGGGGATCACCTCCCGCATGGCGCCGGGCTCGCTGGACGCGGCTTACGGGCTGAACAAGGCTAACCTGGAATAATCCCGCGCTCGCGGATCGTCGCCACCAGCGCCCGCAGGCCTGGCGGGACGTGGCGATGGCCGGGGTAGTAAAGGCGCAGTCCGGCAAAGGGCTGCGCCCAGTCGTTTAAGACGCTCACCAGTTCTCCACGCTCCAGCTCTTCCCGGATATACAGTTCCGGCAAAAATCCCACCCCTAATCCCGCTTTTACGGCGCGGATCGAGGCAAAAAGATCGGACGTCGCAAAGCGCGGGGGGACGGAAAGGGCGTACGTTTCCCCCCGACGCGCCAGCTCCCAGCGGTAGATCCCGCCGTGGGCCATGCGCATGCCGATCCCTTGATGTGAAAGCAGATCGTCCGGCGTCTGTGGAATGCCGTGACGGGCAAAATAGTCCGGCGTGGCGGTAACCAGCTGGCGGATCTCTCCGGTCAGCGGCACGGCGATCATGTCCTGCGGCACGGACTCTTCAAGGCGGATCCCCGCGTCGTAGCCTTCCGCGACGATGTCGATCATTCGCGCTTCGCTGACGGTCTCTACGCGCATCTTCGGGTAGCGGATCATAAAGTCGATCAGCAGCTGGTCCAGAAACAGGGTGCCGATATGGTTCGGCACGTTCAGACGCAGCGTGCCGGCGGGTTCCCCGGTGTCGCTGTGGATCTCCTCGCTGGCGAGACGGATCTCCTGCAGGGCCGGGCCGATACGCGCCACATAGCGCTGTCCGGCGTCGGTGAGCGCCACGCTGCGGGTGGTGCGGTTAAAGAGGCGGGTATCAAGGCGGCTCTCCAGCCCGGCGATGGCGTTGCTTACCGCCGTGGCTGACATGCCCAGCTCCTGCGCGGCGGCGCGAAAGCTGCCGCGTCGCACGACCGCCATCACCACTTCCAGCTCTGTCAGACCTGAACGATGCATAGATTATCCTGAAAATCGAAACAACCCTTGCAGCATAGCGTGGATTATCGGAATGGAGAAGCCGTGACAGACTGTGCTCACACAGCCTGAGGAGGTTTATATGCACACCATCGAACAGATCTTTATTAACGGCGAATTTGTTACCCCGCACGGCAACGAGTGGTTTGATTTGTACAACCCGGCGACGGCGCAGGTCATCGGCCAGGTTCGTCTGGCGGACGAGGTTGACGCGGAGCGCGCCGTTGCGGCGGCGAAAGCGGCGTTTCCGGCGTGGTCGCAGACCACTAAACAGGAACGCCTCGCGGCGCTAAAACGTATGCACGCCGCCGTGGCCGCCCGTCACGACGATCTGCTGGAAGCGGTCATTGAAGAGTACGGCGCGCCCGCCTCGCGCTCGGCGTGGATGGCCAGCTATCCGGCGGAGGTGATTGCTCAGGCCATCGAGGCGCTGGAGGCGTTTGAATTTATCACCCCCGCAGGCGCAGCGACGGTGCAGATGACGCCGCTTGGCGTGGCCGGGCTCATCACGCCGTGGAACAGCGACGCGGGGTTTATCTGCGGCAAGCTGGCGGCCGCGCTGGCTGCGGGCTGTACGGCAGTCATCAAGCCGAGCGAAATGAGCGCCCTGCAAACCCGGATTGTCACCGAAGCGCTGCGCGATGCCGCGCTGCCGCCGGGCGTGTTTAACATCGTCACCGGACGCGGCGAAACCGTCGGTGAAACCATCAGCCGTCATCCCGACGTGGCAAAAATCTCGTTTACCGGCTCGACGAATACCGGCAAGGCGATCCTGCGCAACGCGGCGGAGAGCTTTAAGCGCGTTACCCTGGAGTTAGGCGGTAAATCGCCGACGATCCTGCTGGATGATGTGGATCTGGCGCAGGCGATCCCGCTGGTGATTCAGGCCGGATTTATGAACAGCGGGCAGGCGTGCGTGGCCGGAACGCGCATTCTGGTGCCGCAGGCGCGCAAGGCGGAGATCGAAGCCGCATTGGCGCAGGCCGTGGCGGCGGTGAAATCGGGCGATCCGCGCGATAGCGCGACGGACGTCGGCCCGATGGTCAGCGAAAAGCAGTGGCAGCGGGTGCAGGGCTATATCCGTAAAGGAATCGAAGATGGGGCGCGCCTGCTGGCGGGTGGTGAAGGGAGACCGGACGGCACGCGAGACGGCTGGTTTGTGCGCCCTACGCTGTTTGCCGACGTGAACAACCAGATGACGGTCGCCCGTGATGAGATTTTCGGCCCGGTGCTGTGCGCGATCCCTTATCGTGACGAGGGGGAGGCGATCGCGATTGCCAATGATACCGACTACGGACTGAGCGCGATGGTGCTGGGCGGCGATGCGAACCGCGCGCGACGCGTGGCGCAGCAGATTGTTTCCGGTCGCGTGCTGGTGAATACCCTTGCCCATGAGCCGAAAGCGCCGTTCGGCGGGTTTAAGCACTCCGGCGTGGGGCGCGAGATGGGCGAGTGGGGAATTCGGGCGTTTATGGAGCCGAGGTCGATTCTGAGCTAAAACCTGCCCGGTGGCGCTGCGCTTACCGGGCCTACAGGAGCCCACAGGCCGGATAAGCGCAGCGCCATCCGGCACAACACTTCGCTCTTTGCCGAAGCATCGTTCCTCTCTACCCTGCATTCTCTCCCCAACATCACTACGGAGAGACCATCATGATTGCAGTCATTTTCGAAGCCAAAGCCGCGCCCGCCCATCAGGCGCGCTACCTACAGCTCGCTGCCGAACTCAAACCTCTGCTGGCGGACATCGACGGCTTCATTGATATCGAACGTTTTCAGAGCCTGACGACCGACGGCAAAATCCTGTCCCTTTCCTGGTGGCGCGACGAAGAGGCCGTCCGCCGCTGGAAGCAGAACGTCTTTCATCAGGCCGCGCAGGCCGAAGGGCGGGAGTCGATTTTCGCGTACTACCGCATTCGGGTGGCGCAGCTGGTGCGGGAGTATAGTTCCGAAACCGGAGGGCACGCGGATGTATGACGTTCACCTTATTCTGCTGACGGATGATGATAAGCTGGCCGCAGAGATCACCGAACCCTGGGCGACACATGTTAAAAACGAGCCTACCTCCTGATAACAGCGCGGCGCTGGAACAGGCCATTGCCGCGGTGGCTGCCGCAATGGCCGATCCGTCGCGTGTAAAGATGCTGTGCGCGCTGATGGACGGGCGGGCGTGGACCGCTACCGAGTTGAGCGCGGCGGCAGACGTTGCGCCGTCGACCGCCAGCGGGCATCTTGCCCGGCTGGTGGAAGGGCAATTGGTTACCTGCCTGTCGCAGGGGCGGCACCGCTATTATCGTCTGGCGGGGCACGACGTGGCGGCGCTGGTGGAGCAGATGATGGGGCTCTCCTGGAGCCGCATCACCCCGCCGGAAACAAGCGCGCCGAAAGCCATGCGCGAGGCCCGAACCTGCTACGACCATCTTGCCGGAAGGGTTGCGGTGCAAATCTACGATTTTATGCAGGCGGAAGGCTGGCTGGAGGCAGACGGTTCAGCGCTCACGCCGTATGGCCGGGAGCAGTTTCTGAAGCTTGGTATTCCGTTAAATCCCAATACACGTCGCAAGGCCTGCTGCGCCTGTCTGGACTGGAGCGAGCGGCGGTTTCATCTGGGCGGTGAGGCGGGCGCGGCGCTGCTCATTCATCTGGAAAGCAAAGGGTGGATCCAGCGGGTGGCGGGGTACAGGGAGGTGGTGGTGACGGTTTCGGGGAAAAGTGCCGTCAGGAGACTTTTTAGCCGCTAAACTCTGCTGCGGGCTGGTGCCCTCACCCCAGCCCTCTCCCACGGGGAGAGGGAGAATATCTTTTTCGCAATTCCTGCTCTTTCGCCTCTCGTTTCTTGATACTTACCCTGATAACTATTATCTTGACCGCGTGTGACGAGAGGTTTCCCCATGAGCGAAGAAGAACTGTTTAGCCGCAGGCCGATGGGCATGCGGATGGCGATGATCGTGCGCCAGTGGCGTGCGGTAATCGACGACGCCATTCTCGATACCGGGTTAACCCAGTCGAGCTGGACGGTGATGATGCAGCTTCATCAGCTCGGGGATAACGTCTCCGTGAGTGAGCTGGCGGAGGTGCAGGGCATTGAACTGCCGCCGCTGATGCGCACCCTGACACAGCTGGAAAAGCAGGGTTACCTGCTGCGCTCCGTATCGCCTTATGACAAGCGCATCCGGCTTCTGACGCTGACGCCTGAGGGAAAAGCCCTATTACAAAGGCTCACTCGGGTGATTGAGACCTATCAGGCGCGCGTATCGCAAAACATCGCGCCGGAACATATCGACATTTTCAGCGCCACCCTGAATCAATTCGCCTGCAATTTGCGGATAATCCGCGAAGAAGATAACAAGACCGAAAAATAATGACCCCTGAACAAAAGTTTGCCCGCTGGGTAAGGGTGAGTATTGCCTCTTTCCTGCTGATGTTTGTCTACTTTATCGTCGCGGATCTCTGGATCCCGCTGACGCCGGACTCCACCGTGATGCGCGTGGTGACGCCGGTTTCTCCGCGCGTCTCCGGCTACGTGGCGGCGGTACATGTCCACAACAACAGCCAGGTGAAGAAAGGCGATCTGCTGTTTGAGCTCGACGACACGCCGTTTCGCAATAAAGTGGAAGCGGCGCAAATCGCGCTTGAGCAGGCACGCCTTTCCAACGACCAGCTGGATGCGCAGATCGCTGCCGCGCAGGCCAGCCTGAAAACCGCCGTGCTGACCGCGCGTAACGATAAAGTGACCTTCGATCGCTACCAGAAGCTGAGCACCCTGCAGAACGTCTCGCAGGCGGATCTGGATAAGGTTCGCACCACCTGGCAGAGCAGCGAGCAGTCCGTCAGCTCCATTCAGGCCAATATCCATAACCTGCGCATTCAGCGCGGCGAGCGGGACGAGCATCGCAACGTGACGCTGCAAAAATACCGTAACGCGCTGGATGAGGCGGAACTTAACCTCGGCTGGACGAAGGTCTATGCCCAGGCGGACGGCACGGTCAGTAACCTGCAGTTAAGCCCGGGCTTTTACGCTTCCTCGGGTTCAGCCGCGCTGGCGCTGGTGAACAACCAGACCGATATCGTCGCCGATTTTCGCGAAAAAAGCCTGCGCCACACCCATCAGGGCACCGACGCCGCCGTGGTGTTCGACGCCTTCCCGGGGCACGTTTTCCGCGCCCACGTGACCAGCAGCGACGCGGGGATACTGGCAGGTCAGGAGGCCGTGAACGGTCAACTCTCCGAGCCGGAAACCTCCAACCGCTGGGTGCGCGATGCCCAACGCATGCGTATTCACGTCGCGCTGGACGAAGAATTGCCGAAGCATCTGCCGACCGGCGCGCGCGCCACCGTGCAGCTCTACAACAGCGAGGGGCCGTTTGCGCGCTTCTTCTCCGGAATGCAGATCCATCTGGTGAGCCTGCTGCACTATGTTTATTAGTTCGATGTCTATTAGCACCCTGGCGCGGGTGTTTACCCCGCACGGCAACATCGTCTATACGGCAAACGACTTTCGCCAGACCCTGCGCATCGTCTTTGCCGGGATGATTGCGCTGAGCATCTCCAGCTTCTACAACACCAGCTACGGCGTGTTTTTTGTGGTCTATCCGATCATGCTGCTGTCGCTGGTGCCGGTGTTTAACCGCCACGTGGCGAAGCAGTTTATCTTCAGCGCCGCGCTAAACTGCGTCGAAATGATCTTCATCATCGGCTATCTGTCGCAATGGCCGGTCATCATGACGCTGGTGGTGTTTGCCCTGTACGTGATGCGTTTTCGCTTTATGAGCAAGGGGCCGCTGTTCCTGTTTGGCTCAATGGGCGTGGTGTGCCAGAGCGTGATGCTCAACTTTATGAGCTACCCCACCACCAGCTGGCACACGCTGCTGTTTTCCAACATCGAAGCGAGCGTGATGGCGGTGTGCCTGAGCGCGCTGATGAACTATCTCCTGCCGGACGTGGAGCCCCGCAGGCCGCCGCCGCTGATTGAGAAAGACGATGCCCGCGTGCGCCACGAGTCGCTGCTCTCCGGCACCGTCGCGACGCTGATATTCGTGGTGTTTCAGATTAGCGACTTAAGCGATTCGCTTTCGGCGCTGATGGCGGGGATTTTGATCCTGTTCCCCATGCACTACCGCGGTTCGGTGATGAGCTCGATCTGGCGCGTGGTCGGCGTGGTGCTGGGCTGTCTCTATATTCTGGTGGTGCAGCTGATCCTCTACGATCACAGCAGCCATATGCTGCTGATGATGCCGCTGATTGGCCTCGGGCTGGCGTTTGGCGCGCGTCTGCACGTGATGGAAAAGGTGGGCGCGGGCGTGGGGTTCTCCAGCATCACGACCATCGGCATTATGTTCGGGCAGAACATGCACCCGGACACTGACCTGGTGTTCAGCGATCTCTACCGCATCACCTCCGTTACCTTTTCGCTGGTCGCAACGCTGACGATGGTCTTTCTGGTGCACCTGATCCTCAACCGCTTCGAGGCGACGCGCTACGTCATCGCGCCGCCCAAGGTAGATTAATGTCCCAGCACGGCAGGCAGCTGCGAGAGTAAAAACAGGATCAGGCCAATCGTCCCGCCCACCAGCGTGCCGTTGACGCGGATGAACTGCAGATCTTTACCGATGTTAAGCTCAATCTGGCGGGACATGTCTTTGGCGTCCCAGCTTTTGACCGTGTCGCTGATGTGGCGCGTCAGGAACGCCGCGAAATCCGGCGCGAGGCGGTGCGCGGCCTGCTCCAGATGTTCGTTCAGCGACGCCCGCAGGCTGGTGTCGTTAGACAGCGTTTCGCCAAACCACAGCCCGGCGTTGGCGATGCGCTGCTTCACCCGCGAATCCTCGCTTTGCATATCCGCTTTCAGCCACTGGCGCAGGTCGGCCCACATCTCTCCCAGATAGCGGTTAAACGCCTCATCGTTTTTCAGGTAGTGCTTGATGTTGTCGGCTTTCGCCGCCATTTCCGGATCGTTTTTCAGGTTGTCGATAAGCTTCAGCGTGGCGCGGTCGAACGCCTGGCGGATCTGGTGCGTGCGGTCGTGGCTGATATCGTCCAGCAGCGCGTTCACCGCGTTCGACACCATCTCCGCGCTTTGATCGCCCAGCCACTCGGTGGGCAGCACCATCGCTTTGCGCGGGTGTTCGGTCTTCAGCCAGTGGACAATCTGATCGGCAATAAAGTCCCGCGTGCTCTCCCGCTGAATCAGGGTAATCAGACGGTTGATGATCGCATCCAGCAGCACCTGGTGGCGGTTGTTTTTGGTCATGCTCTCCAGCATCACGGCGCTGGTTTCGGTGAAATCGACCTTGTCGATGGCCTTATGCACCGCCCGTTTGAGCAGGCGCTGAATGCGTCCATCGTCGGTGAGTTCGAGAAAACCGCTCATCACCTGCATCAAATGCAGCCCGACGCGCTGGGCGTTGTCCGGTTTGCTGAACCAGGCGCCGATCATCTGGGCAGGTTCATAGCGGCGGATGAGTGCCACCAGCGACTGGGTATCAAGAAACTTCTCCTGCACAAACTGGCCGAGATTGTCGCCGATCCGGTCTTTATTGCGCGGGATAATCGCCGTATGGCGCGAGATAAACGGAATGGGCACCCGGCGGAACAGCGCAACCACGGCAAACCAGTCTGCCAGCGCGCCGACCATCGCCGCCTCGGCAATGGCCTTCACGCCGCGCACCCAGAAGGTCTGCGGCAGGAACAGGGTGGTGATAAACGCCGCGGCGGCAACCAGCAGCAGCGACAGCGCCAGCAGCTTGGCGCGTTTGAGTTCAGCTATTTTTTCCATGGGTTAAGGATAGAGGGAAGCGGGGGGAAAGTGCAAAGAAGGAGAAGGACCTCCGCGTTTCAGCTTCTGGAATGCGCCTTCAGATATTGAAATTGAACGATGTCGACCGGTTCAATTTACGAACGTTTTGTATATGCTTTTTTGTATATACAATAAGGGAAGGGTACACTATGCCAACGGAGTTTGAATGGGATACCAACAAAGCGAAAAGCAATCTCATTAAGCATGGGATCCGCTTTGAAGAAGCTGTTCTGGTGTTTGACGATCCTTACAATTTATCTTTGCAGGATCGTCATGAAAATGGAGAGTTCCGTTGGCAGACCATTGGCCTTGTACATGGTCTAATTGTCATTATGGTCGCACACACGGTACGTTTTGAAAGTGGTGACGAAGTCATTCGAATCATTAGCGCACGAAAGGCGGACCGTAAAGAGAGGAGCCGTTATGAGCATGGTTAAACATAATCGCGGTAGTGCGCCTGAGATGAGTGCTCGCCGTGAGGCTGAGCTCAAAGCACTAGCCGAAAAACCGGAAGCAGAGATTGATTACAGCGATATCCCTGCCACGGGAGATGAACAGTGGTCAGGGGCGGTGCGAGGGAAGTTCTATCGGCCACTCAAAACTCAGGCGTCTGTACGTATCGACGCTGACGTGATGGAGTGGCTTAAACGGCCTGGAAAAGGTTACCAGACGAGGCTCAATGCCATTTTGCGTGAAGCTATGCTGCGCGATCAAAACAAAAAATAAGCAACGGGCGGCGTCAGGCTGCCCGCTATCTCAGCGTATATTTTCCAGTAGCCGCCACAGCACCCACCCGCCAAATCCCATCAGCACCACCCCCGCCGTGCGCTCAATCCACCACAGCGAACGGCTGAGCTTCTGTTGTACCGCCGATAGCCCCATCAGCGACACCAGCGCGACATCCCACGCCAGCACCACCATCACCATCCAGACGCCGCAGGTCGCCTGCTGAAGCAGCGTGACGTCCGGCCCCAGCAAGGCCGTCATCAGCGCCAGATAGAACAGCGCGTTCTTCGGGTTTAACAGCGCCGAACCGAGCCCCAGCAGGATCTGCTTTTGCCGTGAGGGAAAGCGCTGGTGGGTTTCATTCAGCGCCCGCGCCTGCTGGCGGCTGCGAATCAGATGCGAGCCGATCCACAGCAGGTACAGCGCCCCGCAAAGTTCGATAAGGGTAAACAGCCACGTAAACTGGCGCAGCGCGCTCCAGCCGATAATCACCAGAAGAATATAAAGCGCGTTGCCCGCGGCAATGCCGAGGCACAGTCCGGCGCTGCCGCGCAGCCGATAGCTCGCGGCGTAGCCCACCAGCAGGAAGAAATCCGGGCCCGGGCTTAACAGGGCAACAAAGTGCGCCAGCACCAGGGCGAGAAAAGTGGAAGGGAAGAACAGTTCCATAGCGACCTCGGTTAACAATCCGAGGTCAGAGTACGGCGCTGCAGAACCTATTTATTGTCTGATATTGATCGGCCGGTGGCGTACTGGCGCGGCGTGGCGGCGGTATAGCTGACGAAGGTCTTATGAAAATGGCTCTGGTCGGCAAAGCCGCTCTGGTAGCCGACGTCGGCAATATCGTCCCCGGCACGCAGCCGCGCCTTGGCGTACTCCACGCGGGAGATGTTGAGAAAACTGCCCGGCGTCAGGCCGGTGTCCTGCCTGAAGGTGCGGATCAGCGTCTCCTTGCGCAGCGAGAAGCGTTGGGCAAGCTCGTCGAGGGAAGGCGGGCAGGCGAGATCGGAAAGGAATGCCTGCTGAACCTGCTGGCTGGTTGCGCGAAGCGCGTCAGCGTTATCCGCGGCGCGGGGAAGGGAAGAAAGCAGCGTTTCCAGTGATGCCGGAGACAGGGTCTCAACAACGTCCTGGTAATGGGCAAACAGGGTTGGGCTACGAATCACCTGTAGCGCCAGCGGAAGCCCTGTGTCGATGTAGAGCATATGGTAGCTGCGCGGTTGCCCGGCGACGGGGTTACAGCTGTGCGGCACACCGGCCGGGATCGCGATGAGGTCCCCGGGGTTAAGGATGTACTCTCTGTCATGACACACGCAGCAGGTTTGGCCCTCCACAATCGCTCCGATGGAGAGCTGAGGGTGACTGTGGCGTTTGTACGCCTGCGTACTCTGCCAGGTGCTGCGCAGCTCAAGGCCTGAGGCGCGGTGAAAAGTCTGGCGGATATGTCGGGTATCGGTCATGGGCGCTCCTTCTGAAGATTTTTTATACCACGTCAGCGAACCGTCCGGCAGCGCTTCATTAAGAACCTTCCGGATATACCCAACTTTACGTCCATAGCCAGTCATGTTGACTACCCTTAATACCCTAAGCGGTAAAACAAGGAGATTCGACATGGCTTATCAGACAGTAAATCCTGCCACTAACCAGCTCATCAAAGAATACCCCTCACATACCGACGCGGATATCGAAGCGGCGCTGAAGGCGGCCGATGCGCTTTATCATTCAGACTGGGCGAAAGGCGACATCAGCCAGCGCCTGCCGGTGCTGCATAAGCTTGCCGATCTGATCGACGAGCGCGTGGAGGATCTGGCTAAAATCGCCAGCCAGGAGATGGGTAAGCTCATCGAACAGAGCCGCGGCGAGGTGAAGCTGTGCGCGCAGATCGCCCGCTACTACGCCGACAACGCGCAGCGGTTCCTGGCCCCGGAGAAGTACGACTCTGAGCTCGGTGAAGCCTGGGTGGAGCATCACCCCATCGGCGTGCTGATGGCCGTTGAGCCGTGGAACTTCCCGTACTACCAGCTGATGCGCGTCCTGGCGCCAAACCTGGCGGCGGGTAACCCCGTCATCGCCAAACATGCCAGCATCGTGCCGCACTGCGCCGAGACCTTTGCCCATCTGGTGCGCGAGGCGGGGGCGCCGGAAGGGGCGTGGACCAACCTGTTTATTTCGTCCGAGCAGGTGGCGAACATCATTGCCGACGATCGCGTGCAGGGCGCCGCATTAACCGGCTCCGAAAAGGCGGGCAGCGTTGTGGCGGCGCAGGCGGCGAAGCACATCAAGAAATCTACGCTGGAGCTGGGCGGTAATGACGTGTTCGTGGTCCTGGATGACGCAGACCTTGAGAAGGCCGTGAAAATTGGCGTTAACGCGCGACTCAACAACGCCGGGCAGGTCTGCACCGCGGCGAAGCGCTTTATACTGCATGAAAAGATTGCGGATGCCTTCCTGAGCAAATTCACCGAGGCGTTTAAGCAGGTGAAGATTGGCGATCCGCTGGACGAAAGCACCACGCTGGGGCCGCTGTCGTCTAAAGATGCGCTCGAAACGCTGACCAGACAGGTTAACGAGGCGGTGAAAAACGGCGCCACGCTGCACTATGGCGGCAAACCGGCGCAGCGCGACGGGAGTTTCTTCGAACCGACGATCCTGACGAATATCTCCCGCGATAACCCGGCGTATTTCGAAGAGTTCTTCGGCCCGGTGGCGCAGATGTACGTGGTGAAAAACGACGACGAGGCGGTCGCGCTGGCGAACGACTCCCACTACGGCCTGGGCGGGGCGGTATTCAGCCAGAATATCGAGCGCGCGAAGAAAATGGCGTCGCGGATTGAGACCGGGATGGTGTACATCAACTGGCTCACCGATACCGCGCCAGAGCTGCCGTTCGGCGGCGTGAAGCGCTCCGGCTACGGGCGCGAGCTGTCGGATCTGGGGATCAAAGAGTTTGTGAACCAGAAGCTGGTGGTGGTGCGTAAGTAAGAGATAATAAAAAACCTGCCAGCCGGCAGGTTTTTTTAAGGGATTATTGCACTTCGATCTTGTCCCAGCCGCTTTTGAACATGCAGCTGTCAACTAACGTATCCCGGCGATATTCATTCGCGTCTTCAACCGTGTAGCTCGTGGAAATATCCTTTTTCTTGTTCTTTTTGTCCGTTTTTTCCGAGCTGGATCCGGTCACGACGTTATCCGGGGGCAGATCGATCAGCGCCTGCGCTTCGCATTCCGTGAGCTTTTTATTCATTTCCGCATCGCTGACGCCCGGTTTCACCCATTTGTACTGGACGCAGCCGGCGAGCATCAGCGTGAGGCTCAGAATGCAAAGCGCGGTAATGCGGTGTTTCATCAGAAGGTGACTCCACCGCCTACGTATGCGCCGTCAATCAGCGTGTGGCCAGGACGACCGTCTTTACCGTCCACGCTCACGTGGCGGTAGCCCACCTTCAGGGTCACTGGCGTAATCGGCGTCCAGCTTACGCCGCCGTTGGCTTCGACGTAGTTTTTCACGCTATTGTTCAGGCCTTCTGGTGCGACATAGCCTTCACCGTACACGTGGATGCTGTCGGTCAGAGCAACGTTTACGCCGCCGCCAATCGGGAACGCCACGCCGTTATCGCCTTTTTTCGGGCCGAGGTAGATCGCCTTCGCGCCCGCATTCAGCATCACCGGGCCAAGACCCAGGTTGTAGCCTGCGCCCACGCCGCCGGTCTGGGTACCGTCGTCGGTGTTTTTGAGCCAGTTACTTTCCAGATAAACACCGGATGAGGATTTCCCCATTTCCAGATTGAGGTTGGTAAAGTTTTTACCCTGCTCAACGGTGCCGCCCATCGCCAGTGCGGAACCCGATACGGCAGCCAGAGCAGAAAGAAGAAGGATATTCAGTTTTTTCATGTTTTATGCCTCGTCATTAAATTCATCTGGGCGCACCTTAACAAGCGATGTTAATGACTGCAAATGTGATATAAATCGCGTTTTTATACTGATATTGTTAACTTTTTTATTGAAGTTGTTGCAATGATGTTTGATTGTCGGGGTGTCAACAGGGGATGTTTTTAGCATTTAGGAACCGTTTAGTTTTTTGACTAAACATAAACTGAACGAGGCGGGGATAGTGATTTGAGATGAATTAATTGGGTTTCTAATAATTTCCAAAAATGTTTCGCCTGTCACACAAAACAACAAAGCCTTACATTTCGAGCGATGAATATACGTTCAATCGCGCAGGTCGGTTTCCTTTTCATGTCATTTTTCTGACACGTTTATTCTTTACGTTGTTGGCTTCACTAACTGGATGCTAACAATATGAAAAGAAAAATTATTCCTTTGCTAATCGGCTGTGCGCTCTCTTTCTCTGGCCTGGCGGCGCAGCCTACTGCTGAGCGCTATGTCGTCAGCTTCCCTGAAGGCTCCCACGTGAGCTACAGCGGCGCGTTTGCCAGCGCCTTTCCGAACGGACTACCCGTGGGCATTGGCTCCGGCCTGCTGTTTACGGGCAAGCAGGGCGACGCCCTGACCTTTGCGACCGTGACCGATCGCGGTCCAAACGCCGATGCGCCAAAAATGGGTAAAAACGAAGCCAAAATATTTGTCACGCCTGATTTCGCGCCGATGCTGATGACCATCCGCGTTCAGAACGGCAAAGCGGAGGCTGTCGACGCCCGCCCGCTGCATGATGATAAAGGCGAGATTAACGGTCTGCCGCTGCAAAGCGGCGTGATTGGCTCCACCAATGAAGTGGCGTTCAGCGACACCCTCAAGATCCTGAAGGGCGACAACCGCGGGCTGGACACGGAAGGCATCACGCCGGATGGGAAAGGCGGCTACTGGCTGTGCGACGAATATGGCCCGTTCCTGATTAACGTCGACAGCAAAGGGAAGATCCTGGCGATCCACGGGCCGCAGGCCGCGGAAGGGGAGAAATCCATCGCGGGCGGCCTGCCAAACATCATCAAATGGCGCCAGGCGAACCGGGGCTTTGAAGGCCTGACCCGGATGCCGGACGGGCGGATTATCGCCGCCGTGCAAAGCACGCTGGATATTGACGGCAAGAGCAAAAAGCAGGCGCTGTTTACGCGTCTGGTGAGCTTCGACCCGGCGACCGGGAAAACGGCGATGTACGGTTACCCTATCGACAGCGCGGCCTACAGCAAAAACAGCGACGCCAAAATCGGCGACATCGTGGCGCTCGATGACCAGCACATCCTGCTGATTGAGCAGGGAAGCGATAAAAACGATGGGATGCGTAACCTGATTTACAAGGTGGATCTCAGCAAGGCGAGCGACCTTTCCGCCTTCGACAAGCCGGGCGAGTACCCGGAGTTTGATGATGAGAAAACCCTGGCGCAGCGCGGCATTACCCTTGCGGCTAAAACGCAGGTCGTCGATCTCCGCGCACTGGGCTGGCAGCAGGAGAAGGCCGAAGGGCTGGCGCTGATCGACAGCAAAACGCTTGCGGTAGCGAACGATAACGACTTTGGCGTGAAGGTGGCGATGCAAAACCCGGTCGAGGGCAAGAAGCTCAAGGATTATCGGGTGAACGCGGAAGGCAAGCTGACGCTGGATGATAAGCCGGTGGAAACCACGCTCGGCGTGAAGCCGCTGAAGAAGCCGGAGTCGGACAGCGAGCTGTGGATTGTGACGCTGCCGGAGGCGGTGAAATAAGTATCCCCACAAAATAATGCCTGCACAGACGCCCCCTCTCCCTTGAGGGAGAGGGCTGGGGTGAGGGGGAACATACGGCTCTAGTGGTCATTCCGTTCACTTCATGTTCCTTGCTACTCTGTAACGGCATGACCGGTGAACGTGCCAGGGTGGCTCAATCGCCACCACCCTGGCGACCCGGGCTCCCGGCGGTAAATCGCCGCTTCGCGGTGCCCTCAGCTTATTCCTTCAGGCTATCGGGTCGGGCATGAGCCTGCATCCCTGCAGGCCACGCCCTCTCGGCGCATCCCTGCGCCTCGCCCCGGCCTTACGGAAACGCTTCGGCGATTTACAGCCGGACCAGGGCGTCGCTGTAAGTCATTAATTAACCTGAAGCAACGTTCATCGCTTCAGGTTAATAAATTACTGGGCAGAGGGGATGCATGGCTGTTATTTCTTCAGACCCGCAAACGCCGCCCGAATCTCTTCTTCCGGGAGTTGGATACCGATAAACACCATCACGCTGTGCGGTGCCTCCTCGCCCCAGGGGCGATCCCAGTCTGCGCTGTACAGGCGCTGCACGCCCTGGAACAGCAGGCGGTTCGGCTCGCCGTCAATCCACAGCATCCCTTTGTAGCGCAGCAGCTTGTCGGCAAACGACAGCAGCAGGTTTTCCATCACGCGCGAAACCTCGCCGATGTCCACCGGGTAGTCCAGCTCCACCACTATCGACGCCACGTCGTTTTGCCTGTCTCCCATAAAGTGGAAGCGCGGTTTTGCGGTGACGTTCTCCTCCAGCATAAAGCCGTTGGTGTTGAACAGCTGAGACAGATCGATGTCGCCATGCGTCACCGTGTAAACCGGCGCGCGAGAGTTAATGCGCGTCAGGCGTTCGCGCAGCTTAACGCTTTCGCCCGCCACGTCGGTTTTGGTCAGCAGGATGCGGTCGGCGTAGCCCACCTGAGACTGGGCGATGGTGAACTGGTTCATCTGTTCGTCGGCGTGAACCGCATCGACCAGGGCAATTACGCCGTCCAGCAGGTAGCGCTGGCACAGGATCTCGTGAGAGAAAAAGGTCTGAATAATCGGGCCGGGGTCGGCCATGCCGGTGCACTCGATCACCAGGCGGTCAAAGTCGATCTCGCCGCGATCGCGGCTGTCGATTAGATCCAGCAGGGCGTCTTCTAATTCGTTAGAGCGGGTGCAGCAGATGCAGCCGTTGGTCAGGGTTTTGATCTGGGTGGCGCGATCGCCGATCAATTGATCGTCAACGGAGACCTCGCCGAATTCGTTTTCGATGACGGCGATTTTGAAGCCGTGCTGTTCGTTCAGGATGTGGCGCAGCAGGGTGGTTTTACCGGCGCCGAGGAAACCGGTCAGCAGGGTAACGGCAATCGGGGTCATGGTCTCTCCTTTAGCAGCAGCGGACGCCGCCTTCTCCACTTCCGCCGTAGCGCGCTTCCTGGCGCTCGCGGAAGAATTCGGTGTAGGTCATGTACGGCTTATCCGGATGGTTGGTCTTCATGTGCTCAACGTAGTTGTCATAGTCCGGAATGCCAATCAGCATTTTCGCCGCCTGACCGAGGTATTTTTTTGCTTCGCCTAAGTTACCAAACATTGTGGGTTCCAGACAGAAAAAGCCCGGCGATGTGAGTCCGCTGGGCTTATGTTCCCCTCATCCCAGCCCTCTCCCAAAGGGAGAGGGGGAGGATTGCGGATTAATGGTGTGAAGAGGTCTTCACGCCGCCTTCCGGCACCGGCACGTACGGGGTTTCTTTATCCGTACGGCCGTCGGCGTTGCGCACGTTCAGCCAGGTTTTGATGCCGTAGAAGATGATGCTGTACACCACCACCAGGAACAGAATGCTCAGACCCGCGTTGGTGTAGTTGTTCACCACGATATGGTTCATGTTGGCAATCTGCTGCGCGGTCAGGTCCGCGCCGCCTGCGGCAATCTTCTCTTTGTACTGGTTAGCCATGAAGAAGAAGCCTTCCAGCTGCGGGTTGGCGCTGAACAGCTTCAGGCCAAGCGCCCAGGTGGTGCAGAGCAGCAGCCACAGCGCAGGAACAACGGTTACCCAGATGTATTTGGTGCGCTTCATCTTCACGAGGACCACGGTACCGAGCACCAGAGCAACGGCTGCGAGCATCTGGTTAGAGATACCGAACAGCGGCCACAGGCTCTTCACGCCGCCGAGCGGGTCGACAACGCCCTGATACAGCAGGTAGCCCCACAGGCCGACGCAGCCCGCAGTACCCAGAATGCCCGCTACCAGAGAGTCGGTTTTCTTCAGGAACGGCACGAAGTTACCGAGCAGGTCCTGCAGCATGAAGCGGCCCGCACGGGTACCGGCGTCCAGCGCGGTCAGGATGAACAGCGCTTCGAACAGAATACCGAAGTGGTACCAGAAGCCCATGTCCGCCCACGGCAGCACCTTGTGGAACACGTGTGCGATACCGACGGCCAGCGTCGGCGCGCCACCGGCGCGGTTCAGTACGGACGGTTCGCCGATGTCCTTCGCGGTTTGCATGATCTGCTCAGGCGAAATCACGAAGCCCCAGGAGCTAACGGTCGCCGCCGCGTGTGCGCTCGCGTCCTTCAGCTGCGCCATAATCAGCGCCGCGTTGTCACCGCCCATTTCGTGCAGGTTTGGCATGGTGATGCCGAGGCCCGCAGGCGGGGTGTTCATCGCGAAGTAGAGACCCGGTTCGATAATGGAGGCTGCAACCAGCGCCATGATCGCCACGAAGGACTCCATCAGCATCGCGCCGTAGCCGATCAGACGCGCGTCTTTCTCGTTCGCCAGCAGCTTAGGCGTGGTACCGGAGGCAATCAGGGCGTGGAAGCCGGAGACCGCACCGCAGGCGATGGTGATGAACAGGAACGGGAACAGGGCGCCTTTCCACAGCGGGCCGGTACCGTCGATGTACTGGGTTACCGCAGGCATTTTCAGATCCGGGTTAATCACCAGGATGCCGATCGCCAGACCGACGATAACGCCGATTTTCAGGAAGGTCGCCAGGTAGTCACGCGGGGCCAGAATCAGCCAGACCGGCAGCAGCGCGGAGATAAACGCATAGCCAATCAGCGCGAAGGTAATGGTAGTGTCCTTGAAGGTCAGCGCCGGGCCCCAGTAAGGGTCGTGCGCAATCACGCCGCCGAAGTAGATGGAGGCTACCAGCAGCACGATACCAATCACCGACACTTCACCTACGCGTCCCGGTCTCAGGAAGCGCATGTAGATCCCCATGAACAGCGCAATTGGCACGGTTGAGCAGACGGTGAAGACGCCCCACGGACTTTCGGCCAGCGCTTTCACCACGATCAGGGCCAGCACCGCGAGGATGATGATCATAATCAGGAAGCAGCCGAACAGAGCGATCGTCCCCGGCACGCGGCCCATCTCTTCTTTGACCATCTCACCCAGAGAGGCGCCGTTACGGCGAGAAGAGATAAACAGCACCATAAAGTCCTGCACCGCACCCGCCAGCACCACGCCGGCGAGCAGCCACAGGGTACCCGGCAGGTAGCCCATCTGCGCGGCCAGCACCGGGCCCACCAACGGGCCTGCGCCGGCGATAGCGGCAAAGTGGTGACCAAACAGCACGTAGCGGTTGGTTGGCACGTAGTTCAGGCCGTCATTGTTAATGACCGCCGGGGTGGCGCGCGTCGGGTCGAGCTTCATGACCTTCTGCGCGATGTACAAGCTGTAGTAGCGATAAGCAACAAGATAGACGGAAACCGACGCGACCACGATCCACAGGGCGCTTACGTGTTCGCCCCGGCGTAATGCGACAACCGCCAGACAGAAAGCGCCGAGGATCCCGAGTAAGGCCCAGGGCACGTGCTTCAGTAGTTTTTTAGTATCCATAGTAAGACCTGGTTTTTTATGTAAAGAAAAAAGGGTCAGGGTTCGTTGTGAGGAGGTATTGATTAATGCTGGAGCGATCGTGCCAGATCCTCGCGCGTGTAAAGGACGGTAAATGAATGAGTGGTTGAAAGTGCCGGGTGAGCGGTCAAAGGGGGCGACGAGCGGTTCCGGCTCGCCGCCAGGGGGCGAAATTATGTGATTGAGATCACTTGATTATTCGGGTTACGCTCCACCGCCAGATAGTTCTCCAGCGTTCTAATCAGTTTTTCCTTCAGCCAGTTCGGTTCCAGAATCTGAATGTGGGGCAGCCAGTAGAACAGCAGCGGTAGGATCTGGTTCTCGTGCGCCGCCTGGCAGCGCAGCGTGACGCCGCCCTGCTGCTCCTCCAGCAGCTCCTGTTCCGGCAGAAGATCGCGGCGCAGGAAGTAATGTGAAATATTATCTTTGATAAATATTTTCACCGCGAAAGTATTTTCAGACACCCAGGGATCGAGGCTTTTCTCCAGCAGCTCAAGGACATTTTCTTCGGGCGTGAAGGTCGTTTTCTGAATATCAAACCAGCTAATCTGGCTCAATGAGAAGGATTTCAGGCGGCTATTTTCGGTGGCTTGTAAATACCATATATTTTTTTTGTTAATGAGTTTATAGGGATTAATCAGACGGGTTTTTCCCTTATAAACGATCTGACAAACATTATGGTTTTTAATCGATCTCTCGATTTTCGTTAAATGACGGCGAATATCACGTTCTACCGTGTGTTCTGCCTCATTTCCAAGAATGAGAATATGGTTTTCGTCAACGCGCGTTTCAAGCTTTTGCCAGAATTCCATATTTCTTTCAGGGAAAAAGCTGTCAGCATTCAGGAAGTTAGCAAGGGTGTGATGTAAGCCTTGTCCGCCGGGCGATTGTGCAGAATGGATCAGCCGATATAGCCCGTTACCGGTATGCTCAACAATGGGAGAGAGGGCATTTAAATCCCGGTAGACGGTACGCTCGGTAATTTTAAATTTTTCCATTAGCGCACTGCGGTTTACCACACCGTTTAAATGTAGCTCAACCAGAATATCGACCAGACGTTCAGCCGAGCGGCTCCGCGTCGTTTTAGCCATAAGGTCATCCTGTATATTTAGGTATGCGCTGAATGATGCGGATGCACTGACAAAGGGTGTCAGTATTCAGTCACAGAAAATTTCTCTTATGGGTATATAACGGCGTGATTTAGCGGAAACCTTAGGAGTTTTTGTAGAAAGCGGCGCTGGCCGGAAAAAAAGGCCAGCGCGAGGGGGGATCACACGGCGGCTTCCGCCTCCAGCATGACCGGATGGAAACGGCGCTTGAAGTAGATCAGACCGTGTCCCGCGTCACTCAGAATAATGTTCTTAACTTCAACAAGGTAGACAAGATGCGTGCCGATGGTTTGCACCTGGCTAATCTCGCCCTCAAGGCTGGCGAGCGCGCCCTTGAGCACCGGCTGCGCCAGCGGTCCTTTCTGCCAGCAGGAGAGGGCAAAGCGCTCCTCCATCGTCATACCGGTCATCCCCGCAAAATGGCGAGCCATGATCTCCTGTTCGTGGTTCAGCACGTTAACGCACAGCCTGCCGTTGCCCTGAAATACCGGGTTCATGGCGCTGTTGGCGTTGATGCACACCATAACCGACGGCGGGGTGTCCGTGACCGAACAGACGGCGGTAGCGGTAATGCCGCAGCGGCCCGCCTCGCCCTCGGTGGTGACCACATTGACCGCCGCCGACAGGCTACTCATTGCGTCGCGAAAACGCAGGCGTTGTTCATCTGAATGCATTGCAACCTCCCGCTGCGCTATTTCAGCAGCTTGTCGAGCATGTTGATATCGCTGTTGTTGTGCAGGTGCGGCACCGTCCAGCCGTGCTGGTCGTATTCGGACATGCAGCGGTCAACCATCGCCATCATTTTGTCCATGTTGCCGGAGCTCTGCGCCTGGCGCAGACACTGCAGGCGGATCTCATCCTGGCTGCCGGAGTAGTTGATTTCGTACAGCTCGTGACGGCCGCCAAACTCGCTGCCGATGGCGTCCCACATCAGCTTCAAAATCTTGATGCGCTCGACGTGATCCATGCCGTTGGAGCCGCGCACGTACTTCGCCAGATACTGGTCGATCTGCGGGTTGTTCAGATCCCGGGCGCTGGACGGCAGGTAGATCAGCCCGGACGTCACGTTACGCTCGATGATGTTCTTGATCTTCGCGTAGGCCATCGGCGCCATCACGCGGTAGGTTTGTAGCGCGGCGTGATCCGGCAGATACGCGCCGTTGACCCACGGGGTGGCTTCGGAGCACATGGAGTCACTCAGCGCCCAGAACATGTTGCGCCAGGCCACCACTTCGCCGAGATCCGCCTGCACGCCGCGGAACTCCAGGGTGCCGGTACACTCCAGGGATTTCTTCAGCAGGGCGGTGATGAAGTCGAGCTTCACCGCCAGGCGAACGCAGGCCTGCAACGGGTACATCCGCGCAAAGCCGCCTTCCATCGTCCAGCGACGGCAGCGGTCGAAATCGCGGTAGATCAGCACGTTTTCCCACGGGATCAGCACATGATCCATCACCAGGATCGCGTCGTTCTCGTCGAAGCGGCTGGAGAGCGGGTAGTCGTACGGGGATCCGGTTGCGCCTGCCACCATCTCGTAAGAGGCGCGGGAGATCAGCTTCACGCCTTCGGCATCCATCGGCGCGACGAACATCAGCGCGAAGTCCGGGTTTTCGCCCATCACCTGCGCGGAGCCGAAGCCGATCATGTTGTAGTGGGTCAGCGCCGAGTTGGTTGCTACCACCTTCGCGCCGCTGACGATAATCCCGGCATCGGTCTCTTTCTCCAGCTTGATGTAGACGTCTTTCACCTCGTCCGCCGGCTTGTGGCGGTCGATCGGCGGGTTAACGATGGCGTGGTTGAAGTACAGGCCGGTTTCCTGAATGCGGGTGTACCAGTTGCGGGCGTTCTGTTCGAACTGGCCGTAGAAGGCCGGGTTGGCGCCGAGCGCGCAGCCGAACGCGGCTTTGTAGTCCGGCGTGCGGCCCATCCAGCCGTAGCTCAGGCGCGACCACTCGGCGATGGCGTCACGCTGCTGGCGCAGGTCGTCGGCGCTTTTCGCCACGCGGAAGAACTTGTGGGTATAGCCGCCGCTGCCGGTGTCGGTGCCCCAGCAGAGCGTGTCCTGCATCTCCGGCTTGTGCAGCGCGTCGTACATCTGTGCGATGGAGGCCGCCGCGTTGCGAAACGCCGGATGGGTGGTGACGTCTTTGACGCGCTCGCCGTAGATATAAATCTCACGGCCGTCCTGCAGGCTTTTTAAATACTCTTCGCCGGTTAACGGACGTTTGGCATCAGCGCGGAAATCTTCAGGCTTCATAGGGACCTCGTATCGGAATAAGGTTGTTAAATTTATGTTTTGTTTTTGTTGTTTAATTGAAGCCTGAGAGGGGCGGAACGTGAAGGGACGATTGGGACAACGGCGGGTACTTTTCGGGCGGGATTGGGATTTGTGATCGTTGTCCCCTCACCCCGGCCCTCTCCCCAAAGGGGCGAGGGAGAAATCGTCCCCTCTCCCCTATGGGGAGAGGGTTAGGGTGAGGGGTAAGGTTTTACGACACCGGTACTTTCTGCGCCCGATACGCGCTCGGCGAACACCCCACTAAGCGGTTAAAAAACCGCGCAAAATAAGCCGGATCCTTAAACCCCAGCTGCCAGGCAATGTCGCTGACCGCGCTGTCGGAGAAGAGCAGCAGCCGCCTGGCCTCCCGCAGCTGGCGGTCGAAGATCAGCCGCTTCGGCGGGCGGTTGGCGAAGCGGCGGCAGATATCGGTCAGGCGGGATTCGGTCAGGTGCAGCTCGCTGGCGTATTCCGGCACCGTCCAGTGCTCATGGTAATGAACGTCAATCAGCTGGGTAAAGCGCTGGAACAGCTTCAGCTCGCCGCGCATGCCGCCCGAAGCGTGGTCGTCGAGCTTCGCGTTGCGCAGCAGCAGGGTAAACACCGCCTGCGCCAGCAGGACCAGAGTATGTTCGCGACCCGGCAGCTGTTCCGTGGATTCCCGGGCGATAAGCTGCCAGTAGTGCTTCAGCGCCGCCAGCTCGTCCGGCCTGTCGGCCAGCGAGAGGCAGATCCCCGGCAGGCCAAACGCTTCCCGCGTGCCGGGATAGAGCACCTCCAGCAGCGGCCAGATCAGATCCTCGCGCACCGTCAGCACGTGTCCGTCGCTGTCGGATTCGGTGATAAACGCGTGCGGCACCGACGGCGGCGTGAGGACGAACAGCGGGGCCTGCACCGAGTAGCGGTGATCGTCGAGCTGGAGCTCAATCTGCCCGGTATCGAGAAAGTGCATCTGAAAATACTGGTCGTGACGGTGCGCCTGCATGTCGCGGCCAAAAAAGGCCGCCATGCGCGCGAACGACTGGTAGTGCACATCGTCGGTGCCCAGACTTTCGTCGTACTCCTTGCTGATATCAATGTTGGCGATAGGGCTCTGGCACATGCTCGTTCCTCTGTTGATCCCGCTGCGTCATCGGAATGCGCGTCAGCACAAGCGCGCCGACCACCAGCAGCCCGGCCACAAACCACAGTCCGGAGCTGAAGCTGCCGGTTGCATCACGCAGAATGCCGATCAGCAGCGGGCTGACGGCGGATCCGACGTTGCCGATGGCGTTGATCACCGCCAGCGCCACCGCGCGGGACTGCAGGCTAATCACCCGATCCGGCGTGGTCCAGAATATCGCCATGGCGGTAAAGGATCCGGTTGAGGCCATAATGATGCCAAGCAGCTGGATCAGGCTGTGATCGGTGGCCGAGGCCAGCATCCATCCCGCCGCGGCGAAGAGGTACGGCAGGATGGTGTGCTTTTTTCGCTCTTTCAGCCTGTCGGAGCGTCGGCTCCACCAGATCATCCCGAGAATGGTGCAAAACTGCGGGATCGCCGCCAGCAGGCCGATGACGATATTGCTGCTCCCCGTGTTGAAGCTCTGCAGGATCTGCGGCGTCCAGATGTTGATGGCGCTGAGCGTGTTGGTCAGGCAGAAGTAGGCCAGCGTGTAGAGCAGCACCGCCGGGGTCAGCACTTCGCGCAGCGTCGATCGCGGCGTGACGGACTGGGCAATGGCGACCTCCTGCTCGCGGGCGATCATCGTTTTCAGCGCCTGCTTTTCGTCGTCGTCGAGCCAGGTAGCTTGATCCGGCGTGTCGTTGAGATAAAACCAGGTCACCACGCCGAGCACCACCGACGGCAGCCCCTCCAGCAGGAACAGCCACTGCCAGCCCTTCAGGTTCCACAGCCCGTCCATCGCCAGAATGTAGCCGGAGAGGATCGAGCCGAGCATCATGGTCACCGGCATGGCGATCATAAACAGCGCGTTGGCGCGGGCGCGGTGATAGGCCGGGAACCACCATGTGAGGTAGACCAAAATCCCCGGCAGGAAGCCCGCTTCGGCAATGCCTACCAGCATGCGCAGAACGTAGAGCGTTTCAGGGCTGGTGGCAAACATGGTGCAGGTGGAGGCGATGCCCCACACCACCATGATCCCGGCGATCCAGCGCCGCGCGCCGATCTTCGCCAGCATGATGTTGCTCGGGATCCCGCACAGCACGTAGGTGACGTAAAACAGCGTCGCGGCCAGGCCAAACATGGTCGATGTGAGGCCCAGATCTTTGCCCATCGTCAGCCCGGCAAAGCCGATGTTGATACGATCGAGAAACGAAAAGACAAACAGGATAAAGAGAAAGACGATCAGGCGTCGGAACAGCTTGTTAATGGCGCGATGTTCAACAGATTTATTATCATGGGTTTGCAGGGTAGAGGTCGTCATGGTGCGCTCCAGATCTTACGTTTAGTAGACGGATTTATTGTTATTAACTGACGTAACCGGTTGTTCGATAAAGCGTGCCGCCAGCGCTTCGGCGCCGCGGGCGAGCAGGGTGGTGTCGACGCCGACGGCGACAAACAGCGCGCCAAGCTCGAGGTAGCGTTTCGCCAGCGGCTCGTTCGCCATCAGGATGCCGGGGGCTTTGCCCGCGCTGAGGATCTGCGCGATAGCCTGCTCGATGGCGGCCTGCACCTCCGGGTGCTGCGGATTGCCGGCAAAGCCCATGTCGGCGCTCAGATCCGCCGGGCCGATAAACACGCCGTCGACGCCTTCAACGTCGAGGATCTGCGGCAGATTTTTTAGCGCCTCGCGGGTTTCAATCTGCACCAGCACGCACATGGCGTCGTTGGCCTGCTGCAGGTAATCCGGGATGCGGTTCCAGCGCGAGGCGCGCGCCAGGGCGCTTCCGACCCCGCGAATGCCCGCGGGCGGGTAGCGGGTGGCACGTACCGCCAGCCGCGCTTCGTCGGCGTTTTGCACCATCGGCACCAGCAGGGTTTGTGCGCCCACGTCCAGCAACTGTTTGATCTGCACCGGGTCGTTCCACGACGGGCGCACCACCGGCTGGCTGGGATAGGGCGCGATGGCCTGTAATTGGGTTAACACGGTCTGCACGCTGTTTGGCGCGTGCTCGCCGTCGATCAGCAGCCAGTCGAAGCCTGCCCCCGCCAGCAGCTCGGCGCTGTAGCTGCTGGTCAGCCCCAGCCATAACCCGATTTGCGGGCGGCCCGCCTTCAGCGCTGCTTTGAATGCGTTTTGCATGGTTGCCTCCTTACACAAAGCGGCAGCTGATGGATCCCATGTTGCCGTAGTCGACGTGGAAGGTGTCGCCTCTGCTGGCGGGCACCGGGCGGGTAAACGAGCCGCCGAGGATGATTTGCCCCGGTTCAAGCTGCACGTCGTACGGCGCCAGCTTGTTCGCCAGCCACGCCACGCCGTTCGCCGGGTGGTTAAGCACGCCTGCGGCCACGCCGGTCTCTTCGATCACGCCGTTGCGGTAGAGCAGGGCGGAGATCCAGCGCAGATCCAGCTCGTCGGGCTTAATCGGGCGGCCGCCGAGGATCACTCCCGCGTTGGCGGCGTTATCGGAGATGGTGTCGAACACCTTGCGCGGGCGCTGGGTTTCCGGATCAACGTTGTGACAGCGGGCGTCGATCAGCTCCAGCGCGGGGATGACGTAGTCCGTAGCGTTGTAGACGTCGAAGATGGTGCAGTTCGGGCCGCGCAGCGGTTTTGCCAGCACGAATGCCAGCTCGACTTCGATGCGCGGGACGATGAAGCGATCGACCGGGATGTCGCTGCCGTCGTGGAAGAACATGTCGTCCAGCAGCGCGCCGTAGTCCGGTTCGCTAATCTGCGAGCTGGCCTGCATCGCTTTGGAGGTCAGGCCGATCTTGTGGCCCTTCAGCACGCGGCCTTCGGCGATTTTCAGGCTGACCCATTCGCGCTGAACGGCGTAGGCGTCGTCGATGGTGATCGTCGGGTAGTCGAGAGAGATCTGGCGGATCTGCTCCCGGGACTGTTCCGCCTGATGCAGGCGGTGGGCGATCAGGGTATGGGTGTGTTTGTCGAGCATGGCGATATCCTGTTTTATGTTTTTTTCTCCCTCTCCCCGTGGGAGAGGGACGGGGTGAGGGCATCAGGCCGCAGAGATTTCCCCTCACCCTAACCCTCTCCCAAAGGGAGAGGGGACGGTATTACTTAAACAACGCGTGCACGTTGTTCTGTTTGTAATTGAGCGTTGGGTGCAGCTCGTCGAGCTCGAACGACAGCGCCAGATAGCGGTCGGCCATCAGCTCCGCGAAATGTGCCTTGATCAGCGCAAACAGCATCTCCCCCACGGCTTCCCGGCTCTCCAGGCTGCGCCCGGAGCCAATCTTCAGCGTCATATGCACAAAGGCGTAATCGTGCCTGCCGTCGGCCATCTGCCAGGTGTCCAGCCAGTGGGCGCGGCTGCGGATGCCGCCGATGGGGAAGATGCCCGTGGCGGCGAGCGCCTCGTTCACTTTGGCGAACAGCCCCGGCAGGTCGCCCTGCTCGCGGATGTTGTCGGTACATTCAGCAATAAAGTGCGGCATGGTGGCTCCTTACGCGGGCAGCGGGAAAACGGCGTTGACCTGGCCGGTGCCGGAGCTGGCGAACAGCTCGGTGAGGAACTCCACCTTGCCGTCGTATTTGTCCCAGCCGAGCATCCCCAGCAGCATCACCGTGTCGTGCATGTTGCCCTCGCCGTAGCAGTAGTCGGCGTACTCCGGCAGCATGCTGCAAAACTCTTTGAACTGCCCCTCGCGCCACAGCTTCACCACGCGTTCGTCCATCTGGCGGTCGAACTCGCGGGTGTAGCTGTTCATCCCTTCCTCCGCGCGCTGGTCGTCGATAAAGCGGTGCGACAGCGAGCCGCTGGCGAGCACCGCCACGGTGCCGTCGTATTTTTCGATGGCGCTGACGATGGCCTCGCCCAGCCTGCGGCTGTCGGCGAAGTCGTGGACCGTGCAGAACGCCGAGATGGAGACCACTTTGAAGTGTTTATCCGCGTTCATGTAGCGCATCGGCACCAGCGTGCCGTACTCCAGCTTGAGGCTCGGGATGTTGTGCGCTTTGGCGCGCACGCCGAGCTTCACCGCCTCGTCGGCAATCAGCTGGCCGAGCGCCGGGTTGCCGTCGTAGTCGTAGGTCATGTCGCGGATAAAGTGCGGCAGCTCGTTGCTGGTGTAGACGCCCGCAAAATGGTCCGCACAGTTGATGTGGTACGCGCTGTTCACCAGCCAGTGGGTGTCGAACACGATGATGGTGTCCACGCCCAGCTCGCGGCAGCGCTTGCTGATTTCTTTATGCCCGTCGATGGCCGACTGGCGGCAGCCGTGGTTTTTCCCCGGCAGCTCGGAGAGGTACATCGACGGAACGTGGGTGATTTTTGCCGCTAATGCTAATTTACCCATGGTCAGATCCCCCACTTTGGAATCGGATGGTCGCCCATGGAGATGCAGACGTTCTTCATCTCCGCGAATACCTCGAAGCTGTACTCGCCGCCCTCGCGGCCGGTGCCGGAGGCCTTCACGCCGCCAAACGGCTGGCGCAGGTCGCGCACGTTCTGGGTGTTGACGAACACCATCCCCGCTTCGATATTCCGCGCCAGGCGCAGCACTTTGCTGACGTCCTGGGTCCAGATGTACGACGCCAGGCCGTACTCCACGTCGTTGGCCAGCCGCAGGCCTTCCGCTTCGTCCTTAAACGGCAGCAGGCAGGCCACCGGCCCGAAGATCTCCTCCTGCGCCACGCGCATGCGGTTATCGACGTCCGCCAGCACGGTTGGTCGCAGAAAGTTGCCGCCCTTCAGGTGCGCAGGCAGGTCGGTTGGTTTGCCCGGGCCGCCCGCCAGCAGGGTTGCACCCTCTTCAATGCCGAGGCGGATGTAGCCGGAGACTTTCTCCCAGTGCTGCTTGCTGATGAGTGCGCCGATCTGGGTGTTCGGATCGGTCGGGTCGCCCACGCGAAGGCGGTTGGCGCGCTCGGCAAAGCGCTTCACGAATTCCGGGTAGATGCTCTGCTGGATAAAGATGCGCGAGCCGGCGGTGCAGCGCTCGCCGTTGATGGAGAAGATGGTGAACAGGGCGGCGTCCAGCGCGCGCTCGATGTCGGCATCTTCAAAAATCAGCACCGGGGATTTGCCGCCCAGCTCCATGGAGTATTTCTTCAGCCCGGCGTTTTTCATGATGTTGCGCCCGGTGGCGGTGCCGCCGGTGAAGGAGACGGCGCGCACGTCGTGATGGCGCACCAGCGCGTCGCCTGCCGTCGCGCCGTAGCCCTGCACCACGTTGAGCACGCCCGCCGGAATGCCCGCCTCCAGCGCCAGCTCGCCCAGACGGTCGGCGGTCAGCGGGGAGAGTTCAGACATCTTCAGCACCGCGGTGTTTCCGAGTGCCAGGCACGGCGCGACCTTCCAGGTGGCGGTCATAAACGGCACGTTCCACGGCGACACCAGCGCGCAGACGCCCACCGGCTGCACCAGGGTGTAGTTGAGCATCTTGTCGTCGACCGGGTAGGTTTTGCCGTTCATCTGCTGGCACACCTCGGCGAAGAACTCGAAGTTGTGTGAGGCGCGCGGGATCAGCACGTTTTTGGTCTGGTGGATCGGCAGGCCGGTGTCGGCGGTTTCCATGGCGGCGATCTCGGGCACGTTCTGGTCGATCAGGTCACCCAGACGACGCATCAGGCGCGCGCGCTCCTTCATCGGCAGGTTGGCCCATTTCGGGAACGCCTCTTTGGCGGCAGCGACGGCCTGGTGAACTTCAGCTTCACCGCCGGCGGCGACTTCCGCTAATACCTCGCCGGAGGCCGGGTTGGTAGTGTGGAAGTACTCGCTTCCGGCGACGTTTTTACCGTTGATCCAGTGGTTAATCTTTTTCATTTTGCAGTCTCCTCGCTGACAATCCGGTTCACCAGGCGTCCCACGCCTTCCACTTCCACCACTACCTCATCGCCCGGCACCACGTCGGACAGCCCTTTCGGCGTGCCGGTGGCAATCATGTCGCCCGGCTGCAGGGTCATAAAATCGCTCAGGTACGCAATCAGGTACGGGATGCTGAAAATGAGATCGGCGGTGGTGCCTTCCTGCCGCAGCTCGCCGTTGACGAAGGTGCGCAGGGCGAGGTTGTGCGGATCGGGGATGGCTTCTTTTGGCACGATGTTTGGGGAAATGGGGGTCAGCCCGTCCCGGCTTTTTACCCTCAGGTTCGGTCGGTAGTAGTTTTCCAGGTAGTCGCGGATGGCGTAGTCGTTGCAGACCGTATAGCCCGCAACAAAGTCCATCGCCTCGGCTTCGCTGACCTTACGCGCGGTTTTACCGATGACCACCACCAGCTCCGCTTCGTAATGCATGTATTCGATATTGTTCGGGCGCACCGACGTCTGGCCGTCGCCGTTGAAGGTGTTTGGCGCTTTGATAAATACCAGCGGCTCGGTTGGCGGCTTAAAGTCCAGCTCGCTGGCGTGGTCGGCATAGTTCAGACCGAGGGCAAACAGCGTGGCGTGCGGCGGCGTGCTGTGCGTGAAAGCGACGTCGCGTTCATCCACCACCGGGTTTTCCAGCGGCGGAAAACCTTCCGCCAGAACGCGCACGCGATCGCCCGGGCGGATCTCCACGCGGCTTTGCGGGGTGCCGAGCAGGATCGCATCGCCGGGATTGAGGGTGGCGAACTCGCTCAGGGCGCTCAGCAGTTCGGCGGCGCTGCGCTGAAGATCGGCCGTGCTCCAGTGGTCCGCTTCGCGGCCGTTGATCTCGGTGATGATGGTCAGGTTATCCACGTTATCCACGGCGACAAGTTCGCCGAGCGGGCAAAATCCGTCCCGGCATTTGGCCTTGATGGCCGGGCGGTAGAAGCTCTCTTCCGGCAGGCTCACCTCGTTGGCGAGCGCATATCCCGCGATGTACGCCGCGGCGTCCTCCACGCGCACCTTGCTGGCGGTTTTGCCCACGACCAGCGCCACCGTCGCGCCGCTTAATACCGTTTCCCCGTGCGGGAAGGGGATCGGCTCGCCCGCGCGAATCACCGTGTTATGCGGCTTGATAAACCAAACCGCCGTTTTCGGCGGCGTGTTGTAGGGCGCTTTTTCAAAGGCCTCACGCCAGGCTTCACGCTGGCTTTGATGGTTGAGGGCGACGGCAAAAACGGTACCTTTCATTCATATACTCCTCACCCCGGTGGTCCGGGTTGTGATTTCATTAATATGTTAATGATCTGGTTTTATGCTTTTGCTGTTTATTTCGCAATCAGAAGTGAAAGATTTGTGATGGGAATAACAATAAATTTACATGTTGGGTTTTATTGATAATGAAATCATATATTTAATAAAATTGATGGGTTTCTGTTAGACTTTTTGACGGAAAACGTGTTGTTTATAAAAACATCTTTTAGGGATTGTTTACTTGTTAATGATGGGAAGGGGAAAGGCTATGCATGATTCATTAACCATCGCGCTGCTGCAGGCGCGGGAAGCGGCGATGTCGTACTTCCGCCCGATCGTGAAGCGCCATAACCTGACCGAGCAGCAGTGGCGCATCGTGCGCGTGCTGGCTGAACATCCGTCGATGGATTTTCACGATCTGGCGTTTCGCACCTGCATCCTGCGCCCGAGCCTGACCGGCATCCTGACGCGCATGGAGCGCGACGGCCTGGTGCTGCGCCTAAAGCCGGTGAACGACCAGCGCAAGCTGTACGTGTCGCTGACCAAAGAGGGGAATGCGCTATATGAACACGCCCAGGCGCAGGTCGAAGAGGCGTATCAGCAGATCGAGGCGGAATACACGCCGGAGAAGATGAAACAGCTGACGGCGCTGCTGGAAGAGTTTATTGAACTCGGAAACCGGCATAACGCAGCGCGGGAAGAAGAGTAAAAACCACAAATTCCAGGATGATTTTCGTAAAGTTTTCCCTTTCCAGGCCGAAAATTCTGTATCTGTCTGAGGAAAGAGAAAACATGTTAAACCGTATCAAGATTGTCACCAGCTTAATGCTGGTTTTAGCGATATTTGGCCTTTTACAACTCACGTCCGGTGGTCTTTTCTTTAATGCCCTTAAGAATGACAAAGAGAATTTCACCGTCCTGCAAACCATTCGCCAGCAACAATCCACGCTGAACGCCAGCTGGGTAGCGTTGCTGCAAACCCGTAATACCCTGAACCGTGCGGGTATCCGCTACATGATGGATCAGAGCAATATCGGCAGCGGCGCGACCGTTAACGATTTGATGCAAATCGCGTCTACGTCTCTGAAACAGGCGGAAAAAAACTGGGCTGCCTACGAAGCCCTGCCGCGCGATCCGCGTCAAAGCGATGCGGATGCCATGGAGATCAAGCGTAACTATGATATTTACCACGGTGCGCTGGCGGAGCTGATTCAGCTGCTGGGTGCCGGCAAAATCAACGCCTTCTTCGACCAGCCGACCCAGAGCTATCAGGACGGTTTTGAGAAGCAGTATGTGAGCTACCTGCAGCAGAACGACAAGCTGTATCAGACGGCGGTCGAAGACAGCAACAGCTCCTACAGCCAGGCTATCTGGGTGTTGATCAGCGTCCTGATTGCCGTGCTGGTGGTGATCGTGGCCGTCTGGCTCAACATCAAGCAGACGCTGATCTCTCCGCTGAATCGTCTGATCGACAACATTCGCCATATCGCCAGCGGCGACCTGGTGAAGCGCATTGAGGTTCAGGGCACCAACGAGATGGGTGAACTGGCCGACTCGCTGCGCCATATGCAGAGTGAGCTGGTGCGTACCGTCGGCGACGTGCGTAACGGCGCGAACGCGATCTACAGCGGCGCGAGCGAAATTGCGATGGGCAATAACGACCTCTCTTCCCGTACTGAACAGCAGGCCGCTTCCCTGGAAGAGACCGCTGCCAGCATGGAGCAGCTGACGGCAACCGTTAAGCAGAACGCCGAAAACGCCCGTCAGGCGAGCCACCTTGCGCTGAGCGCTTCTGAAACCGCGCAGAAAGGCGGCAAAGTGGTGGATAACGTGGTCCAGACCATGCGCGATATCGCAGGCAGTTCGCAGAAAATTGCCGACATTATCAGCGTGATCGACGGCATTGCCTTCCAGACCAACATTCTGGCACTGAACGCGGCGGTAGAAGCGGCGCGTGCGGGCGAGCAGGGCCGTGGTTTTGCGGTGGTGGCAGGTGAAGTGCGTAACCTGGCCCAGCGCAGCGCCCAGGCGGCTCGCGAAATCAAGAGCCTGATTGAAGACTCCGTGGGCCGCGTGGAAGTGGGCTCAACGCTGGTAGAAAGCGCCGGTGAAACCATGGGTGAGATCGTGAACGCGGTGACCCGCGTAACGGACATCATGGGTGAAATCGCCTCTGCGTCTGACGAGCAGAGCCGCGGTATCGACCAGGTGGGTCTGGCGGTCGCTGAGATGGATCGCGTGACCCAGCAGAACGCCTCGCTGGTAGAGGAATCTGCCGCAGCGGCGGCCGCACTGGAAGAGCAGGCGAGCCGTCTGACTCAGGCCGTGGCGGTGTTCCGCATTCAGCAGGAGCAGATGAAAGCGCGCGAATTCGCTGCGGCTAAAGCGGTTTCCACGCCGGTGATGGCGCGTAAAACCGCGACGGCCGATTCAGGCGATAACTGGGAAACGTTCTAACCCGGTGCGTTGTGCCGGGTGGCGGCTACGCCTTACCCGGCCTAAGGAAGGTTGTTGCAGGCCCGGTAAGCGAAGCGCCACCGGGCGATATCAAAGCGGCAGACGCATGGCACAGCGGGAGTTATACGCTAAGCCGTGCGCTGCTTCTTCTTCACGTTTTTCACTCAGTTCAGGCGTCAGTTCAGCTACGTATTCAAACCCCAGCTTTGCATAGAACGGCGCGTTCCACGGTACGTCCCTGAACGTCGTCAACGTCAGCGACGCCAGCCCCAGCGTGCGGGCATGGCCTGCCACGCAGGCGATGAGCTGCCTGCCGATCCCTTTTCCCTGCCAGTCCAGATCAACCGAGAGTTCGACAATAAACAGTGATGAAGGATGGGCCCCGGCAAGGATAAACCCGACGGGCTGGTCGTTCGCCAGCGCCAGCCAGCTTAGCCCACGTTCAACATACTCAAGGTGCTGCTCAGCGGAAATGACCTCACCGTCGGCAAGCCAGGCGAGATCCGGGTCTTCACGAAAGCGCTCGCCCGCCGCGCGTTCAATGGCGGGCAGGGAGGCAACGTCGCCGGGACGCGTGGGGCGGACGGTGAGGTTAAGGTCGACCATTAGCCTGCGCGACTCACAATTTTAATTTCGACCATGCCAATGCCGAGCTCGCGCGGTGAATGGCCGAGAATATTCCCTTCATTGGTGGACTGCGGATCCGGCGGCACGATCACCAGGGTATTGCTGCGGGATGGGTTCTCAAAATGCAGCGTGTGCGTGCTCACGTCGTTCCCGAGCGTCAGCATCTGCTCCTGGCTGCCCACGCGAACCGGTACGGGCTTGTTAGCGTTGGGGCCATACGCTCTGGCGGTGATCACCAGGTCGAATTGTTCCGGCAGGGGATGGGCGTACTCAATTTTCACCTCATTGCCCAGCTGCGCGTTGGACCAGCGCCCCCAGGACTCCGGACGCGAGATGCCGCTAAACTGCTTCACTTCCTCGGGCGCGCCGGCCACGTTAAAGATAAAGCTGTCCGCTTTGTAGCGAATGTCGTTATCGCTGATTTTCAGCATGTCGACGTTACGCTGATAGCGCGCGGTATCAATCACCGTATCGTTGAACGCGGTTTTGCCTTTCCACTGGGCTTTATCCACGTGCTGTACGGTTTGCTCTCCGCCGAGCTGACCCTGAGAGACGCACCAGTCGGTAGAAAGCGCCATCGGCTGCGACCAGAGCTGGCCCATCTTGTAGCATCTGTCGACCCAGACGAAATTATCGCGTGGGGCAAAATCGGCCAGCTGATAGCGCAGCGGCGCGGAATATTCGCTTTCCGGCAGCGGCTCGACGCGCCCCGCCGACACGCGCACCAGCAGCGGCAGACGGAAGCTGCTGCCCGAGAAGGCAATCGTGTTTTTATCCCGATCGACGGTGAAGTCCTTCATCTCTTTCGGGAAGTTCCACAGGCGGATAATGTCTGGCTTCCAGGCGAGGATTTTATCCTTCATGTTGAGGAACACTTCCGACAGGGATTGCCCCGACAGTGTGCTGCGGCCCAGGCCAATAAAGTTGTCGCCGCCCAGAATGTCCAGCACGGTTGCGCCGTTATCCATGGAGTTGCGTTTGGTGGCGATGACCTCCTGCTGCGGCTGGTCGCCGCGCAGGACGAAGAACAGGTTGCTGCGATCCTGCTTGTTGAGCCGATCCCATGCGCTGTTTTTCATCGCCAGATGGTCAGACGAAACGACGATGACCGTGTTTTTAAACCAGGGCGAGGCTTTGATTTTCTCGACCAGCGCGGCAATGTGCTCCTGGCTGCAGGTCACGGCGCTGAAAGACGTGTTGTTTTTGCCATCCACGTCATAGCTTTTGCGTTTGCAGCTGCGCGAGACGAACCCGTCCGGATGGTGGGTGTCCACCGTCAGCGCAAAGAGGGAGAAACGCTTGCCCGCGCGGGAAAGCTCCTCGAATTTCTTCCAGGTTTCGTCGAGTACCGTATCGTCATAGAAGCCCCAGTCGTTACGGTAGCTCGGATCGGCAACCGTCGTTTTTAACTCTTCTGAGCCATACAGGTGGTCAAAACCGTGGGATTTCAGGAACACGTCTTTTCCGGCAAAGCGCAGGTTTGCCCCCTGCACGAAATAGTTTTCGTAGCCGGAGTTTTTCAGGATATCGCCGAGGCAAATATTCTGGGGGAAGAACGTCGACATCGAGGCTGAGGCGTTACCTTCAAAAGGCGCGAACAGCGGGATACCGCACTGGGAGGCAACCATTCCGGCAATCGTATAGTCCGTACCCGGCAGCTGCATGGTGTGGCTGAAGTCGAGCCCTTCGTTTTTCAGCGCGCCCAGGTCTGGCGTCAGGTTCGGGAAGGCATCGTTATCAAAGTACGTGCGTTCCAGGCTTTCGCCGTAGATGTAGACCAGGTTGAGCTTCGGGCTGGCGATCGTTTTGGACGGTTCTTTGTAGTAAGCCGCGAAATCCGGATCGCCGTCGCGCGACTGGGATTTCACCAGCTCGGTGATCTGATGGAACGCCGGGCTGGCGTCGACGGAGGCCAGCGCCAGGAATAACGCCAGCAGGCTGTAGCCATGATGGTGCGGAAGATGGCGACGTCGACGCAGCACCCAGGCCAGCGCGCCAAAAATCGTCACCAGCGCGACGATAAGGCCGAGCCCCGGAAGAATGTATTTGCCCACGCCCGCGCCCGTCAGGCTGTTCGTTAGCGTGTAGAGCACCGCATCGTTAATACCGTCACCGGTAAAGTAGTCGCTGGCGTATAAGGTAATGTTTAAAATAATAAAAATGCCGAGTACCACCAGCGTGGCGATAAACCACCAGGTGTGACGGCCGGCTTTCCAGGCGTAAACGCCGACAGAAGCCAGAAAAAGGATAAGAGACATGAATTCTGACAACAGCATATCCTCATGACGCCAGGTGCTTCGCTGGCTAACTGTTTATTTTTTGGGTCATACAATGTAATTGCGATGTCGTTAAGCTGCAATTTTAGTGTCACGAAAGTGTGCTGTTGTTAGGATTTGGTTTAGAAAATCGTTTTTATGAAGAAGGTCGCATCCTGACAAACGGACGCTGAGACGGTGGCAGGTGGGAAAAACGTTCGTTTAGCGCCGCGTTGCAAGACTATCGCATTAAACGCGGCGTGTTGTGGCAGAAAATGGGGTAGATCAGGAGATGAAATTAACGCCTTGTTTCAGCACCAGATCGCAGGCTTTGGTTTTCACCTGTTTTGCCAGAGAAGAGTTGCCGAGGGTGCTCAGGTTAAGCTGCTGCCCGTTTTGCGCGTTAAGCAGGCCCTGAATGCCGTCCATATAGTTGGTGTCCGCTTTTTGCTCCTGGGTATCCAGACCCAGTTTACCCAGCACCTGGTTTTTCACGTTTTGCGCGTCGGTCACGGAGGCCAGCTTTTGCTTCGCGCAATATTCCAGAATCCCCGCCGCGTTGTTCATCGTGCCCGCGCTAAGGCTCTGAGAGCTGTTGCCCAGCAGGCTGGTGAGGGAAGAGGCGGAGAGTCCACCCTGAGAGCTGCCGCTCTCTTTGGTCAGCTCATTTGCCGCGCTTGACAGGGACTCCTGCCAGGACGCCGCTTGCGCTGCGCCGGTCACCAGCAGCGCGCCTAAAAAGGTGCTGATTAAAATCTGTTTTTTCATCATGGCTCTCTCAAAAAGGTCCGTTTTGGGCCGAAGGGGTTCCAGTATATACCTGTGCCCTGGCAGCGATTCCTGGAACTGTCTTAATACTCTTTGCCGGTAACGCGGCTGCGGTAACTTTCCCAGTCGAAGATGACATAAAGACTGTTACCCAGCTTCATGCGGTCCATGACGCGTTCACCCAGTAAGCGGGTCATCTCGTCGATATTGTGGTTCGTCAGCATGCCGGTGGGGCGTTTGGACGAGGAGCGGCGGTCGACAATCTGGTTGATGATCACTTTTTCATAGCGGGATTCTGTCTGAACGCCAATCTCGTCGATGACCAGTAAATCGACATTGCTCAGATCGTTGAGCAATTGCTCTTCGCTGGTTTCGCGGTTGCTGAAGGTGTCTTTCATCGCGGACATGATATCGGCCACGGTGATGATAAGAACCGATTTACCCCGCAGAAGCAGCTCGTTGCAGATGGCGGCTGCAAGGTGGTTTTTTCCGGTACCCGGCTTGCCGCTAAAGATGAAGCTGGCGATATTGCCGTCGAATTCATCCACGTACTGACGGGCGGCGGCAAGGGCGTTCATTTGTCCGTTGGTTTCGACTTTATAGTTATCGAACGAGCAGTTCTGGTGCAGGGGACGGATACCGGAGCGGTTAAAGGTGCGCTGCATTTTCATCGCCCGGTTTTCCCTGGCGAGCGCGGCGGCGCGGATCTCACCTTGCTCTTTTTGCCACGCCAGCAGCTCTTCACCCGTGGTGAACGCGGGCTTCACGTTGGCAGGCATCATTTTTTGCAGACGTTTCATCAGGTCGCCGACGTTCTTCATTTCGCACCTCGGAATCCGCTGGGGATCTGTTTATCCGGTTCGGAAAACGCGTTGATATCGCGTTTGGGCTGGCCGTTGTTGCCGGCGCGGGTAATTTGAAGATGACGCGCGAGCTTTTGCTGCCATTGAATATGGGTGAAGACTTTACCTTCCGCCTGCCACCAGGCGGTAAACGCGGCGAGCTCTTCCGCGGTGGCCGGCTGGGTTAGCGCAATGCCCCACAGCGCGGCCTGCCGCTGAAAATCCGCATCCGGCTGCCAGCCCGCGTACAGGGCAAATTTTCCCATCGGAACGGTCACGGGGGCGTTGACCGGCTCATCAAAGAACTGGTTGTCCAGCGTGATATCGCTCGCCGGGCGTGACAGTTGCGCTTCAATCTCCAGAAGCTGTGCCAGGCGTTCCGGCGTGATTGCGTAGAACGCCGGCGCGTTGTCGGCAAAAACCGCAACCGTGCCGCCTTCGGCATGGGTCAACACACCGCGTGGGTCGCGCATAAAGGCATCAATGCCAGCAATGCTGGTGGTCAGAATTCTGGAGGACATAACGCTTACTCTACTGATTACTACGGGCGTGATATGGGCTTATGGTAGCACAGAGAGAGGAAAGGGAAGGAGGGGATTTCCCCGGTGGCGCTGCGCTTACCGGGGCTACGGTCGTAGACCTGAAAAGCGCAGCGCCATCAGGCATTTATCACGCGATAATATTCAGGGTCACGTCGATGTTGCCGCGGGTCGCGTTAGAGTACGGGCAAACAATGTGCGCCGCATCGACCAGCTTTTTGGCTTCCGCGGGATCCATACCCTCAACGTGGATGTTCAGTTTTGCTTCGATACCAAAACCGGTTGGCAGCGGGCCAATACCCACTTCGCCTTCAATAAAGGCATCTTTTGGCAGGGTAAATTTGTCGCGTGCGGCCACGAACTTCATCGCGCCCAGGAAGCAGGCAGAGTAGCCCGCAGCAAACAGCTGCTCAGGGTTCGTCACTTCTCCGCCCATGCCGCCCATCTCTTTTGGCACGCCCAGTTTTACGTCCAGTACGCCATCGGAAGAGGTCGCGCGGCCGTCACGGCCACCGGTTGCTTTTGCTTTGGCGGTATACACTACTTTTTCTAAAGACATGGCAGGTTCCTCATCTTGCTTTGATGTGTGCTATTAAATAGCGTGCGATATATATGGGTGATAATCACGCGTAAAGTATAGCTTTACGCGCGGTGTAGCTGTTGTCGCAAAAGTTCGAGCTGCTGTTTAAGCGCCAGCAAAGTGTCGGTATCACACTGCGCTGCGCAACCCACCGCATGGGGAATACCCAATGCCTGCTGCTGAAGTTCACGTCCCGCTTCACTCAGGGTGACGGCGACCTGACGTTCGTCTTTGCGCGAACGGTGACGGTTGATTAACCCACCGTTTTCCAGCCGTTTTAACAGCGGCGTCAGGGTTGCAGAGTCCAGAAACAGGCGTTCACCGATGTCCGACACCGTGACGTCATCCTGCTCCCACAGTACCAGCATCACCAGATATTGCGGGTAAGTCAGGTTCAGCGGTGCCAGCAGTTGCCGGTACAACTTATTAAGCGCCAGATTTGCCGAATAGAGAGCAAAGCAGAGCTGGTTATCCAGCTTGAGCGCAGCGGTTGCGTCGTTCGTTTTCGCGTTCATGAGATGAATATAGGTAGTGTGCGATTTAATTGCAAGCAATTTTATGGGCAGGTGTAGCGGAGCGCCACCTGAACGGCCATTTTACGGTAGTGCTGGCGCTGAGCCTGTTCGTCCGCCCCATCTTCAAACAGGAGCGTGAAGGTGTAGCTGTTGGCAACGTAATGAAAGCTGAAGCTGCTTATCAGGCGGTGAAGATCGCGGGCGTCAACCGTCTGGCTGAAGAGCTGCTTTTCTTTGCCCCGGTGCAGGATGCCTTCCAGCAGGTCGAGCGCGCTACGGTTAACCTGGCGAAGATAGCTCGACTGCTGCATAAAGCGGCCGCGCTGCATGTTTTCCATGCAGATAATCCGGATGTAGTCCGGGTGGTCGGCATGATAGTCAAAGGTGGCTTCAACCAGGTTGACCAGCGCTTCGACGGGGGGCATTCCCGCCAAGCTTAGCGCTTTTTCACTGGCGCGAATCTGGGTGTAAACATGTTCCAGAACCAGCAGATAGAGATTCTCTTTATTCTTAAAATGATAAACCACCATGCGTTTGGTGGTACCCGCTTTCTCCGCGATCTGCTCCATGCGGGCACCGTTCAATCCATACTCGGCAAAAAGCGCGATGGCGCTCTGAAAAATTTTCTCTTTCAGGCTGGATTCTTCGCTGTGCTCGGGGTGTTCGCTGCCAGGGTTAGCCACATCCTTTCCTTATTTTCACCAAACGGACCAGAAAGATTATCTCCATGGCAGCGAAATAACACAAATATCAAACGCGTGGGCGTTTGCGGTACAGCCACAGCCCGGGGATCGACAGCCCGATGGAAAGCGCGCCGACGATGGACGACGCCTTAAGAAAGTTGCTCAGGAGGAGGATCATCTGAGGCTCGGTGTAGCCAAAATGGCTGATTTTCACCGCGGAAATCATCGCCGTATAGGCAGATATGCCGGGGAACATTGGGATCACGGCGGCGACGGTGAACACCTTGGGATGCGCCAGATACCAGCGCGACCACTGAATGCCGATACTGCCAACCAGCATGGAGGCCATAAATGTCGACCATTCGATGTTAAATCCTGCGGTCATCATCACCATTCGCGAGCCATGACCAATCGCGCCCAGCAGCGCACACCACCGCAGAGCGCGTTGCGGAACGTTAAACACCATCGCAAAGCCGACGGCAGGAATGGCGGCCAGAAGCATGTCCTGTGCCAGCGCCAGCAGAAAATCTATCACGCCCATCCGCGTAACCCCCAGAGTGTCATGGCCATCACAACGCCGATGCAGGTCGCCAGCGTCAGCAGGCTGGCAATAGCCCAGCGTGCCAGACCGGTATTGATGTGTCCTTTAAACATGTCGGCAACGGCGTTGATCAACGGAAAGCCCGGAACAAGCAGAAGCACGCTGGCGGCCATGGCAATCGTCGGGGTAGTGGCAAACTGCGGCAGGCGCAGCAGCAGGCCAGAAACCGTGGTGGCGACAAACGCGGTAATGCAGAAGTTAATTTGCGGATGCAGCTGCCGGTGCGTCAGCAGCTGGCGAACATACATGGCGATACTGCTGGCGAAAAAGGTGACGATCGCGCCGTCCCAGCCGCCTTTATTGAGCTTACAAAAGCAGGCGCAAGACAGCCCTACCATCACCACGACAAGCCAGCGCGGATAACGCAATGGCTTAATTTGGCTGAACCGTTTTTCAATCTCCCGAAGATCGAGAAGCTTATGTTCAGCAAGGATGACGATGTGCTGCACTTCGGTCACGACGTGCATGTTAATGCCGCGGTCATGGTTTTTACGGGTGGAGGTCAGGCACTGGCCGTCTTTGATCGTGGTCAGCACGATGGCGTTAGATGAAATAGCGCTTTCAACGCTATCCATACCCAGCGCCAGTCCCAGCCGGGTGGAAAGCTCCTCAACCAGCGCGCTTTCCGCGCCGTGCTGGAGCAGAAAAAGACCGCACTGAATACATAGCCGCGTGATAGCACGCTGCGTTGACCGATCTGCCTGCATGTATTGTCCTGAAGAAGGTGGAAAGTTGCCGGTTGGCCCATAGCGATTACTTTTAGCACAAAGTGCAGTGTCTCTTGCTGTGGGCCAGATCAAGGTTTATGCAAACAGTTGCAGCGCCTAAGTGCGGAAGGGGTTGGGATTAATTCATCATTCTGGTGAATTATAATTATTGAAAGATAAGTTATATATATTTAGTTATTCTAATTTTATATTGTAGTTATTTTAATGACACTGCAATTAAATTTAATTTCGCTTTGTGAGATATTACTGCTGTTTAGGTATTTCTTAAACTAAGAAAACATCTCATCTTCTGCTTGTATTAACCTGCTTTACACTCAGGGACGAAAATACTCATACGTTGATGCATTTTAACGTTACTCATCACATGAAGAATGGACACGGAGGGTCTATGTTGTCTTTGCACGGTAAGCATAGCGTTATCATTAGCCGGATACCGGTCATGCAAAACGGGTTGGGGAGCGTAATGACTCGCCATTTCCCCGATTTTGAATTGACCTATTGCAGCTCATTGCAGGAGTTAACACTGCTTCAGCTACGCCGCGCTGACGTCATCATTGCCGATATTACAGGCGAATACTGGAATCCTCGGGGCGCGCTCGAAGAGTATTTCAATTTATTGAATCAATACCGGAACATTCACTGGATCTTTTTAGTTTCGCGGCCGCTTAACCCTATTGCCGTTGAGCTACTTGTGCGCCCGGAAAGTACGTTGCTTTCTGATATGGAACCCCTTGAAGGCCTGGTTAACGCTATTCGGGCAGGTAGTGAACGCGCAGAGCGGGTAAGCCAGACGTTGTTAGCCCCTGAACCTCAAAGTACGGAGGACGAAGACGAAAACGTTATTGCCCTTACGCACTCCGAACGCAAAGTTTTGCGACTGTTAGGTAAAGGATGGGGGATTAACCAAATCGCCACATTGCTCAAGAAGAGCAATAAAACCGTCAGTGCACAGAAAAACAGTGCGATGCGACGGCTGTCATTACGCAGTAATGCCGATATGTACGCCTGGATAAACAGTACACAGGGAATGCGAGAGCTGAGTTTGATGTCAGCCTATGGAGAGTTCGAGGAATGGAAAAAACCGATTCAACAAGACATATCGCCATCGTCGAAAATTGCACGATGAGTGCTGTTGGGCTGCAGCATCTTTTTGCGATGCCCGGCCTGAATCATTATCAACTGCATCTGTTTAGTGAATTTGACAGCTTTCAGAAAGCACTTCAGCACGTCAATTTTTTCTCGCTGATCTATTCATATTCCGATGCACGAGACGACCGTCGTAGCTGCCTGGCGCACCTGCGGGATTTTGCCTTTACGCATGGCCACATCCAGCGCATTATCCTGGTCGCTGATGAGATGGAAGCAAGATTGATTAGCCATCTTTCCCCGTCACGCCTTCACGGTGTGGTCAGTAAATCGCTGAAGCTTGAGCTCCTGCAGAAGGAACTCATGGTGTTGCTGAGCGAAACCCTGCGCATCAATGACAATATGATGAATCACTGGTACCAGAGTCAAAGCAGAATGTTAAGCCCAACGGAACGGGCAATATTGCGTTATATGTCTTGCGGCTATTCCATTCCTCAAATCGCGGCACAGCTTGAACGCAATATTAAGACCATCCGGGCGCATAAGTTTAATGCGATGGTCAAGCTGGGGGTGAACTCTGACGTAGGGCTGCTCGATGCGGCGGATATTATTACCCACCTTTCGGCAAGAGAACCGCGAAGTTCGATACTCAGCAAGCCGACTTTTTTATAACCTGTCTGTTGCGCGCCAGACAGGCTCTGGCGCATCAATCAGATGCAAACATCAACCCATTTTGCGGAAGTCAGCTCTGCCATTCTGTCAGGTGAAATACGCACGGCACTGTGAATTGCGCCTGCTGCGGGCAGAACTTCGGCGTACTGCTTTAATGAGATATCGCAGTAAACCGCGAGCGGGTTTTCAAGGCCGAACGGGCACACGCCGCCAACGGGGTGACCTGTGATGGTCACCACTTCATCACTGCTGAGCATGCGCGCTTTTGCACCAAACGTATCTTTCAGCTTTTTGTTATCCAGGCGCGCATCGCCTTTCGCCACCACCAGTATCACCTCATTTTTCACCTTTAATGACAAGGTCTTGGCGATTTGCCCCGGTTCAACACGATGGGCGGCAGCAGCCAACGCAACGGTAGCGGTACTCTGACTAAGTTCAATGACGTCTATATCCGGCGCGTTGTCGGCAAAAAACTGCTGTACAGACTGCAAACTCATTGTTTCCTCCTGACAAATATCCTGCGTAATCTGTCATAAGAATTTATGCTCTGTAAATATCTCTTCAGTAACAAATATCCCGAACGGCTGATTTCTGGATCCTCTTCACAATCACGGAAACCGGTTACAGTAACCGGTTGCAGAGCGTGATGCGTCGATTAATACTGAGTACGTAACGTCCCCTGTATCCAATAATAAGAGCAAATTATGAAACCATTCCGTCTGAGCAGTACCACTGGTCCACAAGCCAGCAAGGTTGTGAAGGTGATTTATGGAACAACGTGCGGCGCAAATGTGCCCGTAACAAACGTCTGACAGGAGATCTGCCATGTCTGCCAACCATGCTGCGTTTAACCTGATATTCCGTTTTGTTGAAAATTACGTGAGCCCGATTGCCGGGCGGATCTCTTCCCAGCGTCATGTCATGGCTATCCGTGATGGGTTTATCTCTGCGATGCCATTTATGATTGTGGGTTCGTTTCTGTTAGTGTTCGCATACCCGCCGTTTTCGCCGGATACCACCTGGGGTTTCGCCCGAGCCTGGCTGGATATGGCGAAGCAGTTTGAAGGCCAAATCCTGACGCCGTTTGATATGACGATGGGCATTATGTCCATTTATATCTGTGCGGCCATCGCCTATAACCTTGGCAAACATTATGTCAAATCACACCAGTTAGACCCGTTTATGTGCGCCATGCTGTCGTTGATGGCGTTTTTGCTGGTCGCGGCACCGAAAACCAAAGGCACGCTGCCTGTCGATAGCCTGGGTGGGACGGGCATTTTTACCGCGATTCTGGTGGCGATCTACTGCGTTGAGATGATGCGTTTCCTCAAGGCCCATAACATCGGTATTCGCCTGCCGGACCAGGTTCCTCCGATGATCAAAAACTCTTTTGATCTGCTCATCCCGGTGCTGGTAGTGGTGTTGACGCTTTATCCTCTGAGCCTGCTCATTCAGTCTCAGTTCGGCATGCTGATCCCGCAGGCCATTATGTCGGTCTTTAAACCTCTGGTTTCCGCAGCGGATTCCCTGCCTGCGATCCTGCTGGCCGTGTTGATTGGTCATCTGCTGTGGTTCGCCGGGATCCACGGCGCCGCCATCGTCTCCGGGATGCTGCAGATGTTCTGGCTGACTAACCTGGGTGCGAACCAGACCGCGCTGGCCGCCAGTCAGCCTCTGCCGCATATTTTTATGGAGGCGTTCTGGACGTTCTTTATCGTGATTGGCGGGTCGGGCGCCACGATGGGGCTGGTGATTTGCTATCTGCGTAGCCGTTCAGCGCATTTACGCTCTATCGGGCGTTTGAGCGTGGTACCCAGCTTCTTTAACATCAACGAACCCGTCATTTTCGGTACGCCAATTGTGATGAACCCGGTGTTCTTTATTCCGTTCCTGCTGGCACCGATGGTAAATGCCGTGCTGGCCTGGGCGGCGATGACGTTTGACCTGATTGGCCGCGTCATCTCAGTGGTTCCCTGGACGGCACCGGCGCCAATAGGCGCAGCGTGGGCTCTGGGCTGGGATTTCCGCGCGGCTATTCTGGTTGTGGTTCTGGCCTGCGTATCGGCAATCATCTACTTCCCGTTCTTCAAAGTGTACGAGAAACAGCTGCTGGAGCAGGAAGCGGAAGAAGCACAGCGTAACGCGGAAGAGGACAATCAGCAGGTGGCTTAGGTTAAAGCAAAACGGCAACTCAGGTTGCCGTTTTTAGTGTTTGTTCCCTCTCCCTCAGGGAGAGGGGCAGGATGAGGGCATCAGGCCGTGGCCGATTATTTCAGCGTGCAATCCCCGCACTGCTTAACGTCCGGCAGGCGATAGCGCTGGCAGCAGGTGCGGCGAACCAGAAGCCCATCACGGAGCACGACGGTACGGAATAACGGGTTGTCACGGCCATCGGAAAGCTGTTTTGCAAAGAAACAGGACTGACGCAGGGCATCAACGTTCTCATCACCAAGCAGAGGCTTCATTTCCGTTAAATACCAGTGGATTAAATAGCCCGTATTGCTCCAGATAAGCTTCGCGTTAATTTCTCCCGTCGCTTCAAGCGCGTCCACGACCGGGATCAGGGCCTGGGTGATAAGCTGCTCCATGCGTTCCTGAGCCGTCAGGCGTTCCGCGTTCTGGTCTTCGTGCAGATCAATCCAGAAACAGGCTGCGCGCCCGGTTTCGTGAAACTCGACGTGGAAATTATCCGGCGAGAGTTCCAGCATGCTCTTCTGGGTTAACAGCGCCAGCATGAGGGGAGGCACCATCAACCCGATATACCACTGCGCCCAAAGAGAGAGCAGTGGCTTATTTTCCCGCGTAAGAGTGGGCTGATTGCGATAGATATGGTCGGAATAGGTGGCCAACAGCGACTGCAGTTTTGTCGGTTGACGCCACTCTGAGAGCGTCATGGCATGGTTCGGGTGCGCTTCATCAAGGCGGATAAAGTCCAGCAGGTGGGCGCGCGTCTCCGCAATCTTATCCCGTATGGCATCCGCAAGCGAAGCATTCCCGCTGGTGAGGGGCGCTCGCCAGAGGAGGGGTTCGACGATGTGTGCGGTATGCGTAGCCATAGTATAGATAGAAATCTAAATGATAATGATTGCCAATCCTAACTATTGCTCATATCAATGGCAAGACTTTTGTCTTTAAGACACCGCCGTGATGTTTATGCCGTCTGCAGCTCTTCACTTAACAGAATGTTATTGCGCCCCATATGCTTTGCTTCGTAGAGGGCTTTGTCCGCTTTTTCCAGCGCGCCTTCCACGTCTTCATCCTCGAAAATGGCAATACCAATGCTGATGGTGACGTTTGTCGCGACACTCTCGTTAAACAGATGCGGGATTTTCAAATCGTAGACTTTCTGACGGATCCGCTCGGCCGTCTGGCGGGCATGTTCGAGTGAAATATTGGTCAGCAGCACCATGAACTCTTCTCCGCCAAAACGCGCCACAATATCGCGAGAACGCACGGCGTCGCGGATTGCCGCAGAGACGCGCTTCAGCGCCTGATCGCCCATCATATGGCCATAGTGATCGTTATAGGCTTTGAAGTGATCGATATCCATCAGCAGGACAAAGTGCTCGCCATTTTCTACCGTCGGCAGGTTCTCCAGACGGCTTTGCAGACCGCGACGATTATAGAGCCCGGTAAGCGGGTCCATCATGCTGAGATCGGTAAGGGTTTCTCGCTCTTCCAACAGGCGCGAGAGCAATTCCTGAGCGAAACGATCGTTACGCGTTTGCAAAATGTTATGTATAGCAATTGCCACCACAGGAAGTGCGAAAGAATAGGTCATTCTCAGCCATATATCGTGATCGCTTAGCCACAGGCAGACAATAAAGGTGGGCAATGAGTGCAGCGTAAATGCTTTGATATTACTCGCGAATGCCAGCGTTCCGATAAAAAGTACCGTTAATAGAGCGATTAACAAATACGTCGCGTGGTCGTGGGTAATTAAGGCGAATTTAGACTCAATTTGCCAGGCCCACAAAATACCGAAGATCCCTGAAACAACGGGAATATTGATCTTCCGCGCGCGCTTTCTCCAGTGCCAGACGAACAGGCCGGTGCTGATGGAGAAAATAGCAATAAGTGGGGCAGATAACAGGCGTACAGAATTGAGCGGATTTGTTACCGAGAACACTGCCGAGGTTGCGTTCAGAAATAAAAATAAACGTAACGACAATTGATATTTTCTGTGAACCAAAGACCGCCAGGATTGTGATGTCATAGTCGTGCGTTTTTATTAAAATTTAATTAAAACAAATAAGTAGGTGCTGTTTCGCAATAAAACATGCAAAAAACTCAAAGAGTAATTATCAGAAAATCTTTAGATGTTGTTAACAGGTGTGCAATTTATCACCTTAGGCAATTCCTGTCATTACGGGAAAGGTAAAGGTCGATGGATTTTGATTCATTCAGCTGACAAATGATAATCTGTGTCATATGATATTGGTTATCATTATCGTTGTGAGAGGGCAGATCATGTTGAACAGGGCGCTTGGCAGTGGTTGGGGGGTATTGCTACCGGGAGCCATTCTCGGCGGGTTGATGTTTGCCGATCTCTCCCTTGATACCTGGAAAGCGATCATTGTGTCAGGACTGTTAGTCACGTCAGGCATGATCTGGCATAAGCAGCTTCGCCACTTTGTTTTACTGCCATCATGCGTAGCACTGGTCAGTGGAATTCTGGTGATACTGATGAGTTTGAAATAACAGGGAAAAACAAGGGGAACTTCAGAAGGGATGTAAGATAATTGGTGCGAGGGGGGGGACTCGAACCCCCACATCCTAAGGACACTAACACCTGAAGCTAGCGCGTCTACCAATTCCGCCACCTTCGCACAGTCATCTTACTATTGTTGATATCGCCTCGTTGGTGCGAGGGGGGGGACTCGAACCCCCACATCCGTAAGGACACTAACACCTGAAGCTAGCGCGTCTACCAATTCCGCCACCTTCGCATACCATCGATACTGTAAAAGTATCGTAACCACGGAGGCGCATTCTAGATGTTTTCAGCTTTACGTCAACAGAAAAGTGCGCGCGACGCCTTGATTGCTGCAAAAATGGCCGATGCAGGCGCCATGCGGAGCCGGATGGCGCTTGCGCTTATCCGGCCTGCTGGAGCGGAGATTACTTTTTGGCCTGGCGCGTCATGACGGTACGGTAGACCTTAAAGCGGCCGGTCTGGGCGATCACTTCGTGGAAGCCGAAGGTTTCGTCCAGCACTTTCGGGTACGCCAGGAAGGCGTTCGCGACTATACGCAGCTCGCCGCCGCTGTTCAGATGACGGGTTGCGCCGCGGATCAGCGTTTGTGCCGCTTCAAGGCTGGTCTCCATACCGTCGTGGAACGGCGGGTTGGAGATAATCATGTCGAAGCGACCGGTGACGTCGGAGAAGACGTTGCTGGCAATCACCTCGCCTTCAATGCCGTTTGCGGCAAGCGTTGCGCGGCTGGCCTCAACCGCAGGGGCGCTCACGTCACACAGGGTTAAGCGCACTTTGGGTGAATGGCTGGCGAGCACGGTAGAGAGCACGCCCGCGCCGCAGCCCACGTCCAGCACTTTGCCTTTGGTGTGCGGCGTCAGGGTGGAGAGCAGCAGCTTGCTGCCCGTATCCAGCGCGTCGCGGCTGAATACGCCCGGCAGGGTTTTGATGGTCAAGCCGTCAAGCTGGTACTCGTCCCAGTATGCCTGTGGATCGAACGTTGTCTGTTTTTCCAGACGGCCATGGTACAGACCACAGCGGCGTGCGCTGTCGACTTTTTTCAGCGGCGCGTAGCCTTCCAGCATCTGTTCAGCGCTACGCACGCCGCTGCGGTTCTCACCCACCACGAAAATATCGCAGCCTACCGGCAGCAGGGAGAGCAGGTTCATCAGCTGAAACTGGGCTTCCGGTTTATTCTTCGGCCAGTAGTAGATCAGCGTATCGCAGTCGGCGATATCGCTCTGCTCCGCCACCAGGCTAAAGCGCGCGCGCTCGCCCATCTGGCGGCTCAGCACCTGCCAGTGGTGGTAGTATTGGGTGTGGGCACGGCTTTCAGCACAGTCGAAACGCGCAGGCAGGTCATCCTGCATATCTCCGGCAAACAGAATACGGCTTTCTTCGAAATCATCACTGTGACGCAGCAAGACTTCACTTGCCGGGGTAAATGCAGACATGAATTGTTCCTCAATAAACTCAGGCGGGGATTATAGTAGGTAGATGGCGCACTTTCGACACATTTGCTATATTTGCGCGCCTGAGAGACAGGAGTTTTCCCTATGACATCCCGACGAGACTGGCAGTTGCAGCAGCTGGGCATTACCCAGTGGGCTTTGCGTCGCCCGACGGCGTTGCAGGGCGAAATCGCCATTTCCATCCCTGCGCACGTACGCCTGGTGATGGTGGCGGAAGAACTGCCTGCCCTGAATGAACCCCTGATCGATGATGTCCTTCGCAGCCTGAAGATGACGGCCGACCAGGTTTTACAGCTGACGCCAGAGCGTGTCGCGATGCTTCCTCCTGATAGCCGCTGTAACAGCTGGCGTATCGGAGAGACAAACGAGATCCCCCTCCAGGGGAGCCAGATCTGCTCGCCAGCGCTGGACGAACTGAAAGCCAACCCAAAAGCGCGCAGCGCGCTATGGCAACAAATCTGCGAATATGAACACGATTTCTTCCCTCACGACGCCTGACCTGACCACAGCGTTTGCGATTGAAACACGCGCCCACGCCTTTCCGTGGAGCGAAAAAACCTTCGCCAGCAATCAGGGCGAACGGTATCTGAACTTCCGTCTGGACGTTGACGGCACCATGGCCGCCTTCGCGATCACGCAGGTTGTTCTTGATGAAGCGACGCTGTTTAATATTGCGGTTGATCCCGCGTTCCAGCGCCGTGGGCTGGGAAGAGAACTGCTCGAGCACCTCATCCGTGAGCTCGAAACCCGTGACGTTTTCACCCTGTGGCTGGAGGTGCGCGCGTCGAATGTCGCCGCCATCGCGCTCTATGAAAGCTTAGGCTTTAACGAGGCGACGGTCCGCCGTAACTACTACCCCACCGCAGAGGGACGTGAAGACGCCATCATAATGGCTCTGCCGATTGGATAACGAATATAAGGTTGTAACGATGAAATGGGACTGGATTTTCTTTGATGCCGACGAAACGCTGTTTACGTTTGACTCGTTCGGCGGCCTGCAGCGGATGTTTCTCGACTATAGCGTGACCTTCACCGCTGAAGATTTTCAGGACTATCAGGCGGTAAACAAGCCGCTGTGGGTGGATTACCAGAACGGTGCCATCACCGCGTTACAGCTTCAGCACCAGCGTTTTGACGTCTGGGCGGAACGCTTAAAGGTCAGTCCGGGAACGCTGAACGATGCCTTCCTGAACGCGATGGCCGATATCTGTGCGCCACTGCCGGGGGCGGTTTCCCTGCTGAATGCGTTGAAAGGCAAGGTGAAACTGGGGATCATCACCAACGGTTTTACCGCCCTGCAGCAGATCCGCCTCGAGCGCACCGGCCTGCGCGATCATTTCGACGCGCTGGTGATCTCCGAAGAGGTGGGCGTACCTAAACCGGATCCGCGTATTTTCGACTACGCGCTGGCCCAGGCCGGTCATCCTGACCGCGATCGCGTTCTGATGGTGGGTGATACGGCAGAGTCAGATATCCTGGGCGGCATGAAGTCAGGTTTGTCGACCGTCTGGCTCAACGCGCATGGCCGCGTGAAGCCTGAAGGCATCGAGCCGACCTGGACCGTGACGTCGTTGAACGAACTGGAGCAACTCCTGTGTAAACAATGATTGCCTGCCCCCCATTGATGGGTAAAATAGCCGCAATTTTGTATTCCATGATGCGTGGCGTGCTGCCGCGCTTATAAAAGAAGATTTAATTATGACGTTGTCTCCTTATCTGCAAGAGGTGGCCAAGCGCCGCACTTTTGCCATTATCTCGCACCCGGATGCCGGTAAAACGACCATCACTGAGAAGGTGTTGCTGTTCGGACAGGCGATCCAGACTGCGGGTACCGTTAAAGGCCGTGGCTCCAGCCAGCATGCAAAATCTGACTGGATGGAGATGGAAAAGCAGCGTGGTATTTCGATTACCACCTCCGTGATGCAGTTCCCGTATCACGACTGCTTGGTGAACCTGCTGGACACCCCGGGCCACGAAGACTTCTCCGAAGATACCTACCGTACCCTGACGGCGGTGGACTGCTGTCTGATGGTGATCGACGCCGCGAAAGGTGTAGAAGACAGGACCCGCAAGCTGATGGAAGTCACCCGTCTGCGCGATACGCCGATCCTCACCTTTATGAACAAACTCGACCGCGACATCCGTGACCCGATGGAAGTGATGGACGAAGTGGAAAGCGAGCTGAAAATCGCCTGTGCGCCAATCACCTGGCCAATTGGCTGCGGTAAGCTGTTCAAAGGGGTGTATCACCTCTATAAAGACGAAACCTACCTGTATCAGACCGGTAAAGGCCACACCATTCAGGACGTTCGCGTGGTGAAAGGTCTGGATAACCCTGAGCTGGACGCGGCAGTCGGCGAAGAGCTGGCCGCGCAGCTGCGCGACGAGCTGGAGCTGGTCAAAGGCGCGTCTCACGAATTCGACAAAGAGCTGTTCCTGAGCGGCGAAATTACCCCGGTCTTCTTCGGTACCGCACTGGGTAACTTCGGCGTTGACCACATGCTGGACGGTCTGGTGGAGTGGGCGCCGCGCCCGATGCCGCGTAAAACCGACACCCGTGAAGTGGAAGCGAAGGAAGAGAAATTCACCGGCTTCGTGTTCAAAATTCAGGCCAACATGGACCCGAAACACCGCGACCGCGTGGCCTTTATGCGCGTGGTGTCCGGTAAGTATGAAAAGGGCATGAAGCTGCGCCAGGTGCGTACCGGGAAAGACGTGGTGATCTCCGATGCGCTGACCTTTATGGCGGGCGACCGTTCGCACGTTGAAGAGGCGTATCCGGGCGACATCATCGGTCTGCACAACCACGGCACGATTCAGATCGGCGATACCTTCACCCAGGGTGAAATGATGAAGTTCACCGGTATTCCGAACTTCGCGCCGGAGCTGTTCCGTCGCATTCGTCTGCGCGATCCGCTGAAGCAGAAACAGCTGCTGAAAGGACTGGTTCAGCTCTCCGAAGAGGGCGCCGTGCAGGTGTTCCGCCCAATCGCGAACAACGATCTGATCGTGGGTGCGGTCGGCGTGCTGCAGTTCGACGTGGTTGTCGCGCGTCTGAAGAGCGAGTACAACGTGGAAGCGATTTACGAGTCTGTGAACGTCGCGACCGCGCGCTGGGTTGAGTGTTCTGACGTGAAGAAATTCGAAGAATTTAAGCGTAAGAACGAAATTCAGCTGGCTCTGGATGGCGGCGATAACCTGACCTATATCGCGCCAACCATGGTGAACCTGAACCTGACGCAGGAACGTTACCCTGACGTTCAGTTCCGTAAAACCCGCGAGCACTAATCCCCTCTCAGAGCACGGCTGCCGCCGTGCTCTTCTTTAATTCCTGTCTTATTAATCCCTTGCGGAATGTTCTTAATTCAACGCAATTTCACGCTATTCGCGCGTTTTTTACCCAATTCTGAAAGCGGCTCTGTGAGAGTGATCTATATTTAACTCAGTGTTTAACACCGGGCGTGGATAAATTAACTGTTCAATGCATGACTTTAGGTTATCCATTTTACCCGTGTGTTTATTCGCAATATATAAAACTACTAAGGAAGTATGTAGCCCGAATAACGGGTAAACACAGGAATAGATCGATGAATATGACAAGACTGAAGATTTCGAAAACTCTGCTGGCTGTAACACTGGGTAGCGTTCTGGTGAGCGGTTCCGCCCTGGCGGAAAGCAGCACAATGGATAAAGCCCAGTCCACGGCCGATACCGCAGGGCAAAAAATCGATAGCTCTATGAATAAAGTCGGCAACTTCATGGACGACAGCTCAATCACAGCAAAAGTGAAAGCCGCACTGGTGGATGATGAAGCCATCAAAAGTACCGATATTTCCGTTAAGACCGACAAGAAAGTGGTCACGCTGAGCGGCTTCGTGGAAAGCCAGGCTCAGGCCGAACAGGCGGTGAAAGTCGCGAAAGGCGTTGAAGGCGTTGCGTCCGTCAGCGATAAGCTGCACGTACGTGACGGTAAAAACGCGTCGGTGAAAGGTTATGCCGGTGATGCAGCCACCACCAGCGAAATCAAAGCTAAACTTTTAGCAGATGACATCGTGCCGTCCCGCAAGGTGAAAGTGGAAACCACCGATGGTGTGGTTCAGCTCTCCGGTACGGTAGATTCGCAGGCGCAAAGTGAACGCGCCGAGTCCATCGCGAAAGCGATTGACGGTGTGAAAAGCGTTAAAAACGATCTGAAAACGAAGTAAATCTGGACCATTCGCCCGTCTGGTTAAAACCTGCGGGCGAAATAAGAACGACTCTGGAAAAACGCCGGTGAGTGACCTGAGCGCTCACGTTTAGCGGCCGACATTAACTATGGTAAAGGAGAAGCTTATGTTTCGTTGGGGCATTATATTTCTGGTTATCGCGTTAATTGCCGCCGCATTGGGCTTTGGTGGACTGGCAGGTACAGCGGCATGGGCAGCTAAAATTGTCTTCGTTGTGGGTATTATTCTGTTCCTGGTCAGCCTGTTTACGGGTCGTAGACGTCCGTAGCAAACGCAATATTCCTTCAACAAAATAAAGCCAGTCACTGTGACTGGCTTTTTCTTATTTGCGTAACAGGTCGGGTGCGTTACTGTGGTGTTATAAAATAATCAAAACAGGAAAGCAGAGGTGGGGCAACGAATTCCCGTTACGCTCGGCAATATTGCGCCGCTGACGTTAAAGCCGTTTCGCTCAGGACAACTCGCACTGGTTTGCGAGGGGGGAGGGCAGCGCGGCATCTTCACCGCCGGCGTGCTGGATGAATTTATGCGCGCGCAGTTCAACCCGTTTGACCTTTACTTCGGCACCTCTGCCGGGGCGCAGAACCTCTCTGCCTATGTATGTAACCAGCCCGGCTACGCGCGAAAGGTCATCATGCGCTACACCACGGCGAAAGAATTTTTTAATCCGGTGCGCTTTGTGCGCGGCGGTAACCTGATCGATCTTGACTGGCTGCTGGAGTCGACCTCCAGCCAGATGCCTCTGGCCATGGATACCGCTGCCCGTCTGTTTGATAGCGGCAAAGAGTTCTGGATGTGCGCCAGCCGGGGCGATGACTATTCGCCGGGCTATTTTTCTCCTCAGAAGGAGAACTGGCTGGACATCATCCGCGCCTCCAGCGCGATCCCCGGCTTTTATCGTACCGGTGCCCTGCTGGACGGCATTAGCTATCTGGACGGGGGGATCAGTGACGCGGTGCCGGTGCAGGAAGCCGCCCGGCGCGGGGCGAAAACCATTGTGGTGATCCGTACCGTACCGTCGCAAATGTATTACACGCCCCAGTGGTTCAAACGGATGGAGCGCTGGTTGGGCGACAGCAGCCTGCAGCCGCTGGTGAACATCGCGAAGCAGCATGAAACCACCTACGGCGCGATGCAGCGCTTCATTGAAAAACCGCCGGGCAAGCTGCGTATTTTTGAAATCTATCCGCCTAAGCCGCTGCTGAGCATGGCCCTGGGCAGCCGCGTCCCTGCGCTGCGCATGGATTACAAAACGGGGCGGCTGTGCGGGCGTTACTTCCTGGCGACGGTGGGGAAAATGCTGGCGGAGCAACCGCCGCTTCATCGCCATAAACGCATTATTTTGCCGCCTGCGATTGTCGCCAACGACGCCCTGACGATGCCGCTGGTGGATATTCCGCAGGCGAATGACGCTTTACTGGATAACGAGGATCTGGCGTGACGCTCCGCTTTGTCGATACCCACTGCCACTTTGATTTTCCGCCGTTTACGGGGGATGAAGCGCAAAGCATAGCGAAAGCGGCTGAGGCAGGGGTTCAGGCCATCATTGTGCCGGCAGTGGAAGCGGCCTATTTTTCCCGGGTGTTGGATCTTTCCATGCGGCACCCAGCGCTCTATGCCGCGCTCGGCCTGCATCCGATTGTTATTGAACGGCATCTTGATGAGCACATTGAGAGGCTTGATGAGGTCGTGCAGACCGCAGGAGACAAACTTGTCGCCATCGGTGAGATCGGCCTCGATCTTTATCGCGAGGATCCGCAGTTTGAGCGCCAGCAGACGATCCTCGACGCGCAGCTCAGGCTGGCGAAGCGCCACGATCTGCCGGTGATCCTCCATTCGAGACGCACGCACGATAAGCTGGCGATGCACCTGAAACGCATCGATCTGCCGCGCAGGGGCGTCGTACACGGTTTCTCCGGCAGCCTGCAGCAGGCGCAGCGTTTTATTGAGCTGGGCTATAAAATCGGCGTCGGTGGCACCATTACCTATCCGCGCGCCAGTAAAACCCGTGACGTGATGGCCCAGCTGCCGCTGTCGGCGCTTCTGCTGGAAACCGACGCGCCGGATATGCCGCTGAATGGTTTTCAGGGCCAGCCGAATCGCCCGGAACAGGCGGCGCGCGTGTTTACCACCCTGTGTGAACTGCGAAAAGAGCCTGAAGAGGTGATTGCCGATGCGCTGCTGGAAAATACCCGTTCGGTATTTGGCATCACGCTATAGGTAAAGTGCCGGACGAATCACCGTTATCTTCTGTTTTTCCAGCGCCCGCGCCAGCGGTTCAACGTCCTCGGGCGTGGCGCTGCGCCACGACGCAGCCTCACCGTAAACGCCATGCGCATGAAATGCGTTGATGCGTACCGGAACATTTCCAAGCCCGTGGATAAAGGTCGTTAGCGGTTTGAGATGTTCCAGATAATCACACAGCTCCGGAATCACCAGCAGGCGGAGTTCCGTCAAACGGTGACGATCTGCCAGCCAGCGGATGCTCTGCTTGATCTGCGGGTTTTCGCGTCCGGTCAGGAAACGGTGATGCTCGTTCCCCCACGCCTTCAGATCCAGCATTGCGCCATCCAGTACCGGCAGCAGCTTTTGCCAGCCGGTTTCGCTTAACAGACCGTTGCTGTCTACCAGGCAGGTGAGGTGACGCAGGGCGGGATCGGCTTTGATCGCGGTGAACAGGGCGATCAAAAACGGCAATTGCGTTGTGGCTTCGCCGCCGCTGACGGTGATCCCTTCGATAAACGGTGCGGATTTGCGGACCTGAGTGAGGATCTCTTCCACGCTGAAGCGGTGCGCCATAGGCGTTGCCTGCTGCTGGCACAAATGCAGGCAGGTGTCGCACTGCTGGCAGTCATTCTCCTGCCACCAGACGCGTCCGGCCTGAATCGTCAGCGCGTCGTGCGGGCAGTGGGGCACGCAGTCCCCGCAGTCGTTGCAGCGGCCGATCGTCCACGGGTTGTGGCAGGTTTTACAGCGCAGGTTGCAGCCCTGCAGGAACAGCGCCAGGCGGCTGCCCGGCCCGTCCACGCAGGAAAAAGGAATGACCTGACTAACTAAAGCGCATCTGCTGTTCATGGCTAACCACGCGCGGCTGACGTTCCAGAATACGGGTATTGCGTGCGGCCTCTTCCCCCAGCCACGTGGTATTGGTGCGCGATCCGGCTTCCCGGTATTTCTCCAGGTCCGACAAGCGAACCATGTAGCCGGTCACGCGGACCAGATCGTTACCCGCTACGTTGGCGGTAAATTCACGCATACCGGCCCTGAACGCGCCCAGGCAAAGCTGAACCACCGCCTGCGGGTTGCGTTTGACCGTCTCCTCCAGGGTGAGAATATCGCTGATTCCGGAGTGATAGTGTTTGTGATGCGGCGCAACGGCCAGCAGATGGCTGATGGGATCCGGCTCGTCGCCGTAAGGCAGGCGCGCGCCCGGCGTGGTGCCCGAATCGGAACTGATCCCCGACTGCGCGTGAAGCATCGCGCGATGCTTCCAGCCGTGCTTCACCGGCGTGCTTTCAACGAACGCCGCGAGCTGCTCGCTGATGCGATAGCCCAGCGCGTTGGCCTGTTCATCCTTTCCGTAGCGTCCCGCTATTCCTGCTTTCTCACAGAGCGCGTTGACCGCTTCCGCCAGGCCGTACATGCCAAACATGGGTACAAACCGTTCCGCATCAATCAGCCCCTCTTTTACCAGGAAGCTATTCTCAAAGAAGCCAGATTGCTCGTAAAGGAAACCGCAGCGTGCATCGATGATGGCAATTTGCTGCTGGCAGTAGTGCGGGAGCGTGCGGGTGAAGAAGTCGTCAATGGATGCGCTGCGTTCAGCAATGGCTTTGAGGTTAAGGCGCACCAGGGTGCTGCCGCCGCCTGCAAGCGGCAGGGAGTTGTAACAGCTCACCACACCATAACGGCCTTTTGTGAAAATTTTATCATTCATCGGGCCATTAGAAATATGCGGTTTGCTGCATTCACAAATGTTTTTCGCCACCTCAAGCAGCAAATCATGTGGGGTGATATCGGGATCGTAGATAAAGGTCAGGTTCGGCGCGACCTGCTTCAGCTCTGCATCGGCACGCAGAATGGCGCGCGTGACGGGCGTATCTTCAGGCCCGATGTTTGCGTGCATAAACGCATCCGGCAGCGTACGGTCGAGATAGCGCCAGAAACGTTTTATTCGGCTATCGATCTCTTCTTGTGTTAGAATTCTAACATGTGGGGTCAATATCGCATCAAGCTGACCGAGATAGACCGGCATCGATGTGACGGACGGAACATGATGGTAGAGGATGGTTAACAGCGAGAGGGCGTCGTCGAGATCTTTCGCGCCTTCCAGCTCCAGCCACTCTGAACCGTTAGCCAGAAATTTTGCGTAATCCGGCAGAACGTAACGGGGTTTGTAAGGCGCATGGCCTTCGAACATGTCGCAGATAACCCCCTCGTCCAGCGCGGCTCGTGCGGCCTCAGGAAGTGCCGGGTAAGGCAGGTTGTTCTCCGCTTCCAGCGCCAGAAAATGACGTTTTTGTTCCGGGGTTAACACCGGGCTTGTCACAATGTGCTGGCAACGTTGTTGCAGGGCGTCGGGGCTGGAGTGGGGCATAGTCGCTTCCTTGAGTGTTCTGCGGATGATGAACGGATTGTAGAAAGCCAGCCTGTCGGGGCTTTTGATCCGACAGGGGGTATCGCTGCTTTAGTCAGCAATTTACGCGCTAAAGTTTGAAGAAGATCTCATTACAGTAATGCAAATTTGTATGCAGTTTTCATTAACTGTGATGAATGTCGAAGTGTGGATGCGGGTGAATGTTAGAATACTCACAGACCCGCAAGGTAAAATTTATACGGCACTGCCGTTGGAGAATGTTATGACCGATTTAACTGCAAGCAGCCTGCGCGCGTTGAAACTGATGGACCTGACCACCCTGAACGATGACGACACCAATGAAAAAGTCATCGCCCTGTGCCATCAGGCGAAAACGCCGGTGGGTAACACCGCAGCCATCTGTATCTACCCGCGCTTTATCCCGATTGCCCGTAAGACTCTGAAAGCGCAGGGTACGCCGGACGTGCGTATTGCAACCGTAACTAACTTCCCGCATGGCAACGACGATATCGAGATTGCGCTGGCAGAAACCCGCGCGGCGATTGCCTACGGCGCAGACGAAGTTGACGTTGTGTTCCCGTACCGTGCGCTGATCGCCGGCAACGAGCAGGTCGGTTTTGACCTGGTGAAAGCCTGTAAAGACGCGTGCGCGGCGGCAAATGTGCTGCTGAAAGTGATCATCGAAACCGGCGAGCTGAAAGAAGAGGCGCTGATTCGTAAGGCGTCTGAAATCTCCATCAAAGCCGGTGCGGATTTCATTAAAACCTCTACCGGTAAAGTGCCGGTGAATGCGACCCCGGAAAGCGCGCGCATCATGATGGAAGTGATCCGCGACATGGGCGTATCCAAAACCGTTGGTTTCAAACCTGCGGGCGGCGTGCGTACTGCTGAAGACGCGCAGCAGTTCCTGGCGATTGCCGACGAACTGTTTGGCGCCGACTGGGCCGATTCCCGTCACTACCGCTTCGGTGCGTCCAGCCTGCTGGCCAGCCTGCTGAAAGCGCTGGGTCACGGCGACGGTAAGAGCGCAAGCAGCTACTGATTGCCAGACAATGCCGGATGACGCTTCGCTCATCCGGTCGACAGGATCGTAGGGCGGGTAAGCGTAGCGCCACCCGCCACAACTCCCCCGATTCCGCATGGAGGTTACCGTGTTTCTCGCACAAGAAATTATTCGTAAAAAACGTGATGGTCATGCATTAAGCGATGAAGAGATCCGCTTCTTCATCAACGGCATTCGTGATAACACCGTCTCAGAAGGGCAGATTGCGGCTCTGGCGATGACCATTTTCTTCCACGATATGTCGATGCCTGAGCGCGTGTCGCTGACCATGGCGATGCGAGATTCAGGAACCGTTCTGGACTGGAAAAGCCTCAACCTTAACGGTCCGATTGTGGATAAGCACTCCACCGGCGGCGTGGGTGACGTGACGTCTCTGATGCTCGGCCCAATGGTTGCAGCCTGCGGCGGTTACATCCCGATGATCTCCGGGCGCGGCCTGGGCCACACCGGCGGTACGCTCGACAAACTGGAAGCCATTCCGGGCTTCGATATCTTCCCGGACGACAACCGCTTCCGCGACATTATTAAAGATGTTGGTGTGGCGATTATCGGCCAGACCAGCTCTCTTGCTCCGGCAGACAAGCGTTTCTACGCGACCCGCGACATCACCGCGACCGTTGACTCCATCCCGCTGATCACCGCCTCTATCCTGGCGAAGAAACTGGCAGAAGGGCTGGACGCGCTGGTGATGGACGTGAAGGTCGGCAGCGGCGCCTTTATGCCGACCTATGAACTTTCTGCTGCGCTTGCCGAAGCGATCGTTGGCGTCTCCAACGGCGCGGGCGTGCGCACCACCGCGCTGCTCACCGACATGAACCAGGTGCTGGCGTCCAGCGCCGGTAACGCCGTCGAAGTGCGTGAAGCGGTACAGTTCCTCACCGGTGAATACCGCAACCCGCGTCTGTTCGACGTCACCATGGCGCTGTGCGTTGAGATGTTAATCTCCGGCAAGCTGGCCAAAGATGATGCGGAAGCGCGCGCGAAACTGCAGGCGGTGCTGGATAACGGCAAAGCGGCGGATATTTTCGGCCGCATGGTTGCAGCCCAGAAAGGCCCGACCGATTTCGTCGAAAACTACGCGAAATACCTGCCAACCGCGACGCTTAGCAAAGCGGTGTATGCCGATAGCGAAGGGTATGTCTCTGCAATGGACACCCGTGCGCTGGGTATGGCGGTGGTCTCGATGGGCGGCGGCCGTCGTCAGGCGTCAGACACCATTGATTACAGCGTCGGCTTTACCGATATGGCCCGTCTGGGCGACAGCGTTGACGGTCAACGTCCGCTTGCGGTGATCCACGCGAAAGACGAAGCCAGCTGGCAGGAAGCGGCTAAAGCGGTGAAAGCGGCAATTACGCTTGACGATAAAGCGCCGGAAACCACACCGACTGTCTATCGCCGTATCACCGAATAGCGGTATACTGATCTGATCGATAATTTTTGAAGCACTACGTACGGAGAACAATTATGAAACGTGCATTTATTATGGTGCTGGACTCATTCGGCATCGGCGCAACCGAAGATGCAGAACGTTTTGGTGACGTGGGTTCCGATACCATGGGCCATATCGCGGAAGCCTGTGCAAAAGGCGAAGCGGACAACGGTCGTAAAGGCCCTCTGACTCTACCTAACCTGACCCGCCTTGGTCTGGTGAAAGCGCATGAAGGTTCTACCGGTAAAATCGCAGCCGGTATGGACGGCAACGCGGAAGTCGTGGGCGCCTACGCCTGGGCTCACGAGCTCTCCTCCGGTAAAGACACCCCGTCTGGCCACTGGGAAATCGCCGGTGTGCCGGTGCTGTTCGACTGGGGTTATTTCTCCGATCACGAAAACAGCTTCCCGCAGGAGCTGCTCGATAAGCTGGTGAAGCGTGCCAACCTGCCGGGCTACCTCGGTAACTGCCACTCTTCCGGTACCGTGATTCTGGATCAGCTCGGCGAAGAGCACATGAAAACCGGCAAGCCGATTTTCTACACCTCTGCTGACTCCGTGTTCCAGATTGCGTGCCATGAAGAGACCTACGGTCTGGATAAACTCTACGAGCTGTGCGAAATCGCCCGTGAAGAGCTGACCGAAGGCGGCTACAACATTGGCCGTGTGATCGCGCGTCCGTTTGTGGGCGACAAAGCGGGTAACTTCCAGCGTACCGGTAACCGTCATGACCTGGCCGTTGAGCCACCGGCACCGACCGTACTGCAGAAGCTGGTTGAAGAGAAAGACGGCCACGTGGTGTCCGTGGGTAAAATCGCAGATATCTACGCCAACTGCGGCATCACCAAAAAAGTGAAAGCCACCGGTCTGGATGCGCTGTTCGATGCCACCATCAAAGAGATGAAAGAAGCGGGCGACAAGACTATCGTCTTCACCAACTTCGTGGACTTCGACTCCTCCTGGGGCCACCGTCGCGACGTTGCGGGCTATGCAGCGGGTCTTGAGCTGTTCGACCGCCGTCTGCCGGAGCTGATGGAGCTGGTGGGTGAAGATGACATTCTGATTCTGACCGCGGACCACGGCTGTGACCCAACCTGGACCGGTACCGACCACACCCGTGAGCACATTCCGGTGCTGGTGTACGGCCCGAAAGTGAAGCCGGGCTCGCTCGGTCACCGTGAAACCTTCGCGGACATCGGCCAGACCCTGGCGAAATACTTTGGTACGTCTGACATGGAATATGGCAAGGCCATGTTCTAAACGGATTGGGTGCGGCCTGATGCCCTCACCCCGACCCTCTCCCACAAGGAGAGGGAGAACAGAATGTAGGCCGGGTCAGGCGTAGCCGCCACCCGGCAAAAACAACAATGTAAAAGGAACTGAAGATGGCAACTCCTCACATTAACGCAGAAATGGGTGATTTCGCTGACGTCGTATTGATGCCGGGCGACCCGCTGCGCGCGAAGCACATTGCAGAAACCTTCCTGGAAGACGTGCGTGAAGTGAACAACGTTCGCGGCATGCTGGGCTTCACCGGTACCTATAAAGGCCGCAAAATTTCCGTTATGGGCCACGGCATGGGTATCCCATCCTGCTCTATCTACACCAAAGAGCTGATCACCGACTTCGGCGTGAAGAAAATCATCCGCGTTGGCTCCTGCGGCGCGGTCCGTATGGACGTTAAGCTGCGCGACATCGTTATCGGTATGGGTGCCTGCACCGATTCCAAAGTTAACCGCATGCGTTTCAAAGACCATGACTTCGCGGCGATTGCTGACTTCGGCATGGTGCGTGACGCGGTTGACGCGGCAAAAGCGCTGGGCGTTGAAGCGCGCGTGGGTAACATCTTCTCTGCTGACCTGTTCTATGCCCCGGACGGCGGCGAGATGTTCGACGTGATGGAAAAATACGGCATCCTGGGCGTGGAAATGGAAGCGGCGGGTATCTACGGCGTCGCGGCTGAGTTTGGTGCGAAAGCGCTGACCATCTGCACCGTGTCTGACCACATCCGTACCCACGAGCAGACCACTGCTGCCGAGCGCCAGACCACCTTCAACGACATGATCAAAATCGCGCTGGAATCCGTTCTGCTGGGCGATAAAGAGTAATTCTGTCTCTTCCCTCCCTCTCCCTGCGGGAGAGGGCCGGGGTGAGGGCACCAGACAGTACCTAGCGCACGGCCTGTGCAATCCACGCCGACAGCTCCCGCAGCTCTTTTTCCTGCTCCGGAAAATCCCCGATCAACGCGTCGCATTCCTGCTGCAGCATATCCGCCCTGTACAAACAGCCCTGCAAACGTGCCGCCAGCGCCTCTAACGGTGCCGGGTTCAGGCTATCGGTAAACACCTGCGTGCGGGTGATATGGCCTTTCTCCACGTCAAAATGCAGCTCCACGCCGCCCCAGGTGAAACGCTCGTCCAGCAGATGGGAAAAGGCAGGAGCCTGACCGAAGTTCCATTCCCAGCTGCTCTGGCGGGCGAAGGTTTCGGCGAAGTTGGGCAGGTCCGGGGTTTTGTCAGGGGAGATGACTTCTGCTTCCACGCGCTCGCCGTAATGTTCAAAGAACGCGTCACGGATCGCATCGCAAATCTGCTCGTGCGTAATTCCCGGCAGCAGTTCCACCAGATTTGCCACGCGGCCGCGCACGGAGGTAATTCCTTTGGCCTGGAGCTTTTTCTTATCCGGATTCAGGTAGTTCGCCAGACGGCTCAGATCGGCGTTCAGCAACAGGGTGCCGTGGTGGAAGCCGCGATCCATCGTTTCGCGGTAGGCGGAGCCGGAGACCTTCCGGTCGCCCTCGGGGGTTTTCACCACCAGATCGTTACGCCCGGACGCTTCCGCCGTTACGCCGAGTGAATTGAGCGCGTTGAGGACGATGGACGTTGAGATGGTTTTGTCGTATTCCGGTTTGCCCGCCATAAAGGTAAAGCAGGTATTGCCCAGATCGTGAAACACCGCGCCGCCGCCGCTGCTGCGGCGCGCGAGACGGACGTTGTCCTCTTCCATACGCCGCGTATTGCACTCTTTCCACGGGTTTTGCGCGCGGCCGATGACCACCGTATCGGCGTTCCGCCAGAGAAACAGTACGCGCTGGGTGGCGGGCATCTGGCGGAAGATGCACTCTTCTACCGCGAGATTAAACCAGGGATCGTAAGAGTCAGAGATAAGCAGGCGTAACGTCGTCATGGCAAAGTTCCTTTTCCGAATCGTTCGCCTACTTTATCACTAATCTTTCTTCTCGCTCTCTTCGTCTTCGGGGACGGATTTGCTGGCGGTCAGCAGGAACGGGGATTGCTGCCAGCGCGAGCGCTTGCCGCGAAGCAGGGTGCGCGCCAGCACAACGCCGATGGCGAGCGAAAGCAGCAGCATCAGGCGCAGAATATTGGTGGTATTATCGACCTGTTTGGCTTCAGTAGGCAGGGTGTGGGTATCGAGGGTCAGGCGCAGATAGCCCAGCGGGCCATTCTTCCCCTGAATAGGTTCGACAATCTGCTGGTTAAAGTAGCCCCCGGCTTTTTTCCCGTCCAGCGCCAGCCTGTCGCGCACGTCGACGTGCTCGCCCGCGCGGGCAATCAGGTTGCCTTGCTCATCATAGACGCCGGCATCAAGAATGCGGCTATTCTCCGTGAGCAGGCGTAAAACCTGGCCTATCCGCTTCTCGTCCGGCGTTTCGGTACGCATGGACGGCGCGACGTTGAGCGTCACCTGGCGCGCCAGCGTGCGGGCCAGCTCTTCAAACTGCGGGTTGCGTTGCCGTTGATGGTTCTGGCTAAACCACGATGCCCCTTGCATCAGCACCACTAATAGTGCGAGACAGGAAAGGACAATCACGGCGCGATGGAGCCGGAATTTCAGTTTTGCGCGAGCCATATTCCACCTGCTGAAAATTTACGGCTTAATGTTGCCAGAAGTGATGGTTACAGGGTAGCCTCATGCGTTATTTTCCCTCTGCAACCTTCCGGCGCGAACGAAATTACAGGAGCTTTAATGCCGAACATTACCTGGTGTGACCTGCCAACGGATGTCTCTTTATGGCCAGGATTGCCGCTCTCTTTAAGTGGCGATGAGGTGATGCCTCTGGATTACCACGCCGGTCGTAGCGGCTGGCTCCTCTACGGACGCGGTCTGGATAAGCAACGCCTGACCCAGTATCAAAGCAAGCTGGGTGCGGCAATGGTCATCGTCGCCGCCTGGTGCGTGGAAGACTACCAGGTTATTCGCCTGGCGGGTTCCCTTACGCAGCGCGCAACGCGTCTGGCGCATGACGCCGGGCTGGACGTCGCGCCGCTGGGTAAAATTCCGCATCTGAAAACCCCGGGCCTGCTGGTCATGGACATGGACTCAACCGCCATTCAGATCGAGTGTATTGACGAGATTGCGAAGCTGGCGGGCAGCGGCGAGCTGGTGGCGGAAGTCACCGAACGTGCGATGCGCGGCGAGCTGGACTTCACCGCCAGCCTGCGCCAGCGCGTGGCGACCCTGAAAGGGGCCGATGCCAACATTCTGCGTCAGGTGCGCGACGTGCTGCCGCTGATGCCAGGGCTGACGCAGCTGGTGCTGAAGCTGCAGTCCCTCGGCTGGAAGGTGGCGATCGCCTCCGGTGGCTTCACCTTCTTCGCGGATTACCTGCGGGAAAAACTGCATCTGACCACCGTGGTGGCCAATGAGCTGGAGATCATGGACGGCAAGCTGACTGGCCAGGTGATCGGCGATATCGTTGATGCCCAGTACAAAGCCAATACGCTGACGCGTCTGGCGGAAAAATATGAAATTCCGGTCGTGCAGACCGTCGCCATCGGCGATGGCGCGAACGACCTGCCGATGATCAAAGCCGCCGGTCTGGGCATTGCCTACCATGCCAAGCCAAAAGTGAATGAAAAGACGGAAGTCACTATCCGTCACGCTGACCTGATGGGGGTGTTCTGCATTCTCTCCGGCAGCATTAATCAGAAATAACGGCCTGCTTTGTAGGCCGGGTAAGCGTAAGCGCCACCCGGCACGCAGGCCGCACAGAAATAACGAGGTAAACCGTGGCGAAAGCTCCAAAACGCGCATTTGTCTGTAATGAATGTGGTGCGGATTATCCGCGCTGGCAGGGGCAATGCAGCGCCTGTCATGCCTGGAACACCATCACCGAAGTGCGTGGTGTGGCGGCTTCGCCGAGCGTGGCGCGCAATGAGCGCCTGAGCGGCTATGCCGGTAACGCGGGCGTGGCGAAGGTGCAAAAACTTTCGGACATCAGCCTCGAAGAGCTGCCGCGCTTCTCCACCGGGTTCAAAGAGTTTGACCGCGTGCTCGGCGGCGGCGTGGTGCCGGGTAGCGCGATCCTGATCGGCGGTAACCCGGGCGCGGGTAAATCGACCCTGCTGCTGCAAACGCTCTGCAAGCTTGCCGAACAGATGAAAACCCTGTACGTCACGGGCGAAGAGTCTCTGCAGCAGGTGGCGATGCGCGCGCACCGTCTGGGCCTGCCGACCGGCAACCTGAACATGCTCTCCGAAACCAGCATCGAGCAGATCTGTATGATTGCCGAAGAAGAGCAGCCGAAGCTGATGGTGATCGACTCCATCCAGGTGATGCACATGGCGGACATTCAGTCCTCGCCGGGCAGCGTCGCGCAGGTGCGTGAAACCGCGGCTTACCTGACGCGCTTTGCCAAAACGCGCGGCGTGGCGATTGTGATGGTCGGCCACGTGACCAAAGACGGCTCGCTGGCCGGACCGAAGGTGCTTGAACACTGTATCGACTGCTCCGTGATGCTCGACGGCGACGCGGATTCCCGTTTCCGTACCCTGCGCAGCCACAAGAACCGCTTTGGGGCGGTGAATGAACTGGGCGTGTTTGCCATGACCGAACAAGGGCTGCGCGAAGTCAGCAACCCGTCGGCCATCTTCCTGAGCCGTGGCGATGAGATCACCTCCGGTAGCTCGGTGATGGTGCTGTGGGAAGGGACGCGCCCGCTGCTTGTCGAAATTCAGGCGCTGGTGGACGTGTCGATGATGGGCAACCCGCGGCGCGTGGCGGTCGGTCTGGAACAGAACCGTCTGGCGATCCTGCTGGCGGTGCTGCACCGCCACGGCGGGCTGCAGATGGCGGATCAGGACGTCTTCGTTAACGTGGTCGGTGGCGTCAAAGTCACGGAGACCAGCGCAGACCTGGCGCTGCTGCTGGCGATGGTCTCCAGCCTGCGAGACAGACCGCTTCCGCAGGATCTGGTGGTCTTCGGCGAAGTGGGCCTCGCCGGGGAAATCCGTCCGGTACCCAGCGGCCAGGAGCGTATCTCCGAGGCGGCAAAACACGGTTTCCGCCGGGCGATAGTTCCAGCCGCCAACGTGCCGAAAAAGATCCCGGAAGGGATGCAGGTATTTGGCGTGAAAAAACTCGCAGATGCGTTAAATGTCTTTGACGACTTATAATTACGTAAATTTGATTTTGCAGGAGGCACCGTAATTTATGTCATCATTTGACTACATCAAGACCGCAATCCGCCAGAAGGGCTGCACGCTGCAGCAGGTGGCGGACGCCAGCGGTATGACCAAAGGCTACCTGAGCCAGCTGCTGAACGCCAAAATCAAAAGCCCCAGCGCGCAGAAGCTCGAAGCGCTGCACCGCTTTCTGGGGCTGGAGTTCCCGCGTATGCAAAAGAACATCGGCGTGGTGTTCGGCAAGTTTTACCCTCTGCATACCGGACATATCTATCTGATCCAGCGCGCCTGTAGCCAGGTTGACGAGCTGCACATCATCATGGGCTACGACGAAACCCGTGACCGTCAGCTGTTTGAAGACAGCGCCATGTCGCAGCAGCCGACCGTGCCGGACCGCCTGCGCTGGCTGCTCCAGACATTTAAGTACCAGAAAAATATTCGTATTCATGCCTTTAACGAAGAGGGCATGGAGCCGTATCCGCACGGCTGGGACGTGTGGAGCAACGGCATCAAAGCGTTTATGGAAGAGAAGGGCATTGCGCCTAACTGGATCTACACCTCTGAAGAGTCCGACGCGCCGCAGTTCCGCGAGCATCTGGGCATCGAGACGGTGCTGATCGACCCGAAACGCACCTTTATGAACATCAGCGGGGCGCAGATCCGCGAAAACCCGTTCCGCTACTGGGATTACATCCCGACTGAGGTGAAGCCGTTCTTCGTGCGTACCGTCGCGATCCTGGGCGGCGAGTCGAGCGGTAAATCAACGCTGGTCAACAAGCTGGCGAACATCTTCAACACCACCAGCGCGTGGGAGTACGGCCGCGATTATGTCTTCTCGCACCTTGGCGGCGACGAGATGGCGCTGCAGTATTCCGACTATGACAAAATCGCGCTCGGACATGCCCAGTACATTGATTTTGCGGTCAAATACGCCAACAAAGTGGCGTTTATCGATACCGATTTCGTGACCACACAGGCGTTCTGTAAAAAATACGAAGGGCGCGAGCACCCGTTCGTGCAGGCGCTGATTGACGAATACCGCTTTGACCTGGTGATCCTGCTGGAAAACAACACCCCGTGGGTGGCCGACGGCATGCGCAGCCTCGGCAGCTCCGTGGACAGGCGAGAGTTTCAGACCATGCTGGTGGAGATGCTCAATGAGAACAACGTTGAGTTTGTCCATGTGGAAGAGTCTGACTACGACTCCCGTTTCCTGCGCTGCGTCGAGCTGGTGAAGGAGATGATGGGGGAGCAGGGGTAAAAACTTACCCCTCACCCTAACCCTCTCCCAAAGGGAGAGGTGACTTTAACCTCCCTCTCCCTGTGGGAGAGGGCCGGGGTGAGGGCATCAAGCCACTCAGAACTCAACCACCACTTTCCCACGCATATGTCCCTCCAGCACTTTACGGTGCGCCTCGGTAATGCTTTCCACGCTCAGCCCGTGCAGCGTTTCGCTGAGCGAACTTTCAACCACGCCGTTATCCACCAGTTTTGCCACCTCATTGAGGATCTCACCCTGACGCGCCATATCCGCGGTCTGGTACATGCTGCGGGTGTACATAAACTCCCAGTGCAGGGCGGCGGATTTGGACTTCAGCTTGTCCTGGTTCAGCGGACGTTCATTTTCAACGATGGAACAGATATGCCCCTGCGGCGCAATCAGTTCGCTGACCGCATCCCAGTGCCCGTCGGTGTCGTTGAGGATGAAAATGTAATCCACAAAGGTGAGCCCCTGTTTCGCCAGCTCGCCTTTCAGATCGCGGTAGTTGACGACAATATCAGCCCCGCGATCGCGGCACCACCGGGCGGAATCTTCTCGTGAAGCCGTTGCGACGATCTTCACCTTGCTGTTGTGCTTCGCAAAGGGGATCGCCAGCGATCCCACGCCGCCCGCGCCGCCGATGATCAGCAGCGTTTTGTCCGCCCCGGCATCCTGAATGTTCAGGCGTTCAAACAGACCTTCCCACGCGGTGAGAGCGGTCAACGGCAGTGCAGCGGCAGCCGCCCAGCCGAGGCTGGCAGGCTTGTGGCCGACTATGCGTGCATCAATCAGCTGGTGCGTGGTGTTGCTGCCCGGGCGGGTGATGTCGCCCGCGTACCAGACCTCGTCACCCGGCTTAAATCCGGTCACGCCAGCCCCCACCGCTTTGACGATCCCGCTGGCATCCCAGCCGAGGATGCGCGGCTCGTTCAGCCCGTTTTTAGCGATGCCCGCGTGGACTTTGGTATCGACCGGGTTAACGGAGACGGCCTTCACCTCTACCAGCAGATCGTGCTCGCCGGGCCGCGGCATTGGCGGGGTGATTTCAATGAAGATGGACGGATTTTCTGGGTTAACGGCAATGGCTTTAACAGACATGGTGTGCTCCTCAATGGAATGCGTTTTGTTGAGGCTAGTCTATAAAGTGGCCAGCTGCGTGATAAGATGGACAATCAAGAACTCAGCGTTCGTACAGGGTGAACAATCATGTTTAAACAGCTGCAGGATATGGCGCTGTTCGCGCTGGTGGCGGAGATGGGCAGCTTTACCGCGGCGGCGCAGAAGGCCGAACTGCCGAAATCCAGCGTTAGCCAGCGAATTAGCCAGCTGGAGCAGCAGGTGGGTATCCGCCTTCTGAACCGCACCACGCGCAGGATCAGCCTCACGTTTGCGGGCGAGCACTATCTGGTGCACTGTCGTGAGATGCTGGCGGCCAGCGAGCGGGCAGAGTACGCCATTCAGCGGCTGCGCGAAAACCCGAGCGGGCGGCTGCGGATCACCTGTCCGGCGGGAATAGGGGCGACGCTGCTGGCGCACATGAATGCCGAGTTTCAGCTTCGCTATCCTGACGTTTCGCTGGATGTGTCGATCTCTGATGACGTGGTGGATCTGGTCGAGGCCGGTTTTGACGTGGCGCTGCGCACCGGCAAGCCGCAGGACTCCTCCCTGATTGGCCGGATGATCGGGCACTGCCCGCGCTACATGCTGGCCTCACCGGACTATCTGGCGCGTCGGGATCCGCTGACGCATCCCCGTCAGCTGGTGGAGCACTGCTGTATCACGCACCGGGCGTGGTCGGAGTGGCTTCTGCGAAGCGAGAGCGAGGATTACCGCTACCTGCCGGATAACGCGCACATGACCGATAATCTGGTCTACGCCCGCGAGTGTGCGATTGCCGGGGCGGGGATCACGATGCTTCCCGCCTTCCTGGTAGAAGATAAAATTGAAAAAGGGGCGCTGGTTCAGGTGCTGCCGGAGTGGAATGTTGAAGGTAACGATCTGTGGCTGGCCTACCCAAGCCGCAAGCTGAATTCGCCTGCGCTGATGAGCTATATCGACTTTGCGATGCAGTTTGACGAGGTGAAGCGGTATTACGTGGGTGGGTGATTTTGTGCGGCATGATGCCCTCACCCTGGCCCTCTCCCACGGGGAGAGGGTACAAACATAAAAACGGCAACCGAAGTTGCCGTTTTGCTTTTATTTCGCAATACGCTTGTACTTAATACGCTTCGGCTCCAGCGCGTCGGCGCCCAGCGTGCGTTTCTTGTACTCTTCGTATTCGGTGAAGTTACCTTCGAAGAACTCCACTTTACCTTCGTCCTGATAGTCCAGGATGTGGGTCGCGATACGGTCCAGGAACCAGCGGTCGTGCGAGATAACCATCGCACAGCCCGGGAACTCCAGCAGGGCGTTTTCCAGCGCGCGCAGGGTTTCGATATCCAGGTCGTTTGTTGGTTCATCGAGCAGCAGAACGTTACCGCCCACCTGCAGCAGCTTCGCCAGGTGCAGACGACCGCGCTCGCCGCCGGACAGTTCGCCCACGCGTTTGCCCTGGTCGGTGCCTTTGAAGTTAAAGCGGCCAACATAGGCGCGGCTTGGCATCTCGGTGTTGCCGATACGCATGATATCCAGACCGCCGGACACTTCTTCCCACACGGTTTTGCTGTTATCCATTGCGTCACGGAACTGGTCAACGGAGGCCAGCTTCACGGTTTCACCCAGGGTGATAGAGCCGCTGTCAGGCTGTTCCTGACCGGACATCATGCGGAACAGGGTCGATTTACCCGCGCCGTTCGGACCGATGATGCCAACGATAGCGCCTTTCGGTACGGAGAAGGTCAGGTCGTCGATCAGCAGACGGTCGCCGTAGGACTTACGCAGGTTGGTCACTTCAACCACTTTATCCCCCAGACGTGCTCCAGGCGGAATAAACAGTTCGTTGGTTTCGTTACGTTTCTGGTATTCGGTGTTGTTCAGCTCTTCGAAGCGTGCCAGACGGGCTTTGCCCTTAGACTGACGGCCTTTCGCGCCCTGACGAACCCACTCCAGCTCTTTCTCGATAGACTTACGACGCGCCGCTTCCTGAGAAGCTTCCTGCGCCAGACGCTGATCTTTCTGCTCCAGCCAGGAAGAGTAGTTGCCTTCCCACGGAATACCTTCACCGCGGTCCAGCTCCAGGATCCAGCCGGCGACGTTGTCGAGGAAGTAACGGTCGTGGGTAATCGCCACAACGGTGCCTTCGAAGTCGTGCAGGAAGCGCTCCAGCCACGCCACGGATTCTGCATCCAGGTGGTTAGTCGGTTCGTCGAGCAGCAGCATGTCTGGTTTTTCCAGCAGCAGGCGGCACAGCGCCACGCGGCGGCGTTCACCCCCGGAGAGGTTCGCGATTTTCGCATCCCAGTCCGGCAGACGCAGGGCATCAGCCGCGCGCTCCAGCTGCACGTTCAGGTTGTGACCGTCGTGCGCCTGGATGATCTCTTCATACTTGCCCTGCTGCGCGGCCAGCTTGTCGAAGTCCGCATCCGGCTCAGCGTATTTGGCATACACTTCATCCAGACCTTTCAGCGCGTTAACCACTTCGGATACCGCTTCTTCAACGGATTCGCGAACGGTGTGTTCCGGGTTCAGCTGAGGTTCCTGCGGCAGGTAACCAATCTTGATGCCAGGCTGCGGACGGGCTTCACCTTCGATGTCTGTATCAATGCCGGCCATGATGCGCAGCAGGGTGGACTTACCGGCACCGTTGAGACCCAGAACACCGATTTTTGCGCCCGGGAAGAAGCTCAGCGAGATATTTTTAAGAATATGACGTTTCGGCGGGACAACTTTGCCGACACGATGCATGGTATAAACGAATTGAGCCACGTTGGACTTCGCCTCTTTTATCGTAATGAGAAGGAATTTCAGCCTCGAAGTGTAGCCTTTTTCACGTCCTAATCCCAGCCAGGAACGTCGGGAGTGTTAAAACGCGCAAGAAAGGTAAAAAAGTGTCCATGACGTGGCGCGTTGAAGAATGCCTGGTTAGCATAAGTTAATTAGACTTTGACGTGGCAAGACGCTGCAATTGACGAAAAAACAATGAGGAAGAGCTTGTGGAAAAAGCCAAACGGGTGGTCTGGCGTCTGCTGGCTGCCAGCGTATGCGTAATGGCGGTAAGCCAGGCGGTGCATGCCGATTCACTGGATGAACAACGTAACCGCTACGCCCAGATTAAACAGGCGTGGGACAACAAGCAGATGGATACCGTGCAGGCGCTGATGCCGACGCTAAAGGATTATCCGCTGTATCCGTATCTGGAGTATCGCCAGATAACCGACGATCTGATGAACCAGCCTACCGTCACCGTGAATAACTTCATTCAGGCGAACCCAACCCTGCCGCCAGCCCGAAATCTCCAGTCTCGTTTTGTGAATGAGCTGGCGCGTCGCGAAGACTGGCGCGGACTGCTGGCGTTTAGCCCGGAAAAGCCGAACGCCACCGAAGCCCAGTGTAACTATTACTACGCAAAATGGGCGACCGGCCAGCAGGAAGAGGCCTGGGCCGGAGCGAAAGAGCTCTGGCTGACCGGAAAAAACCAGCCGAACGCCTGTGATTCTCTGTTTAGCGCGTGGCGTGCTTCCGGCAAGCAGGATCCGCTCTCCTACCTTGAACGCATCCGTCTGGCGATGAAAGCCGGTAACACGCGTCTGGTGACCACGCTGGCGGGGCAGATGCCGTCCGATTACCAGACGATCTCCACGGCGGTTATCTCGCTGGCTAACGATCCAAACAGCGTCCTGACCTTTGCCCGCAGTACGGGCGCGACCGATTTTACCCGCCAGATGGCGGCGGTGGCCTTTGCCAGCGTGGCGCGTGACGATGTGGAAAACGCGCGGCTGATGATCCCGCAGCTGGTGCAGGCGCAGCAGCTCAATGAGGAGCAAACCCAGGAGCTGCGCGACATCGTGGCGTGGCGACTGATGGGCACCGATGTGACCGATGAACAGGCGCGCTGGCGTGACGATGCCATTATGCGTTCGAACTCCACGTCGCTGGTGGAACGCCGCGTGCGCATGGCGCTGGGCACGGGCGATCGCCGTGGGCTGAATACCTGGCTCGCGCGGTTGCCTATGGAGGCCAAAGAGAAAGACGAATGGCGCTACTGGCAGGCCGATCTGCTGATGGAGCGCGGTCGTGATGATGAGGCCAAAGAGATCCTCCATTCGCTGATGCAGCAGCGCGGGTTTTACCCAATGGCTGCCGCGCAGCGTCTGGGCGAAGAATACACTTTCCGTATAGATAAAGCGCCCGCTAACGCGAACCCGGCACTGACGCAGGGGCCAGAAATGGCGCGCGTTCGCGAGCTGATGTACTGGAATATGGATAACACCGCGCGCAGCGAGTGGGCGAATCTGGTGACCAGCCGCACCACCGATGAGAAAGCCCAGCTTGCCCGCTATGCGTTTGATAATCACTGGTGGGATCTCAGCGTGCAGGCGACGATCGCCGGCAAGCTTTGGGATCATCTGGAAGAGCGTTTCCCGCTGGCGTACAAAGATCTGTTCGATCGCTACACCAGCGGCAAAGATATCCCGCAAAGCTACGCGATGGCGATTGCCCGTCAGGAGAGCGCGTGGAACCCGAAAGTCCGTTCCCCGGTGGGCGCCAGCGGCCTGATGCAGATCATGCCGGGCACGGCGACGCACACGGTGAAGATGTTTAATATTCCGGGGTACAGCAGTCCGTCGCAGCTTCTGGATCCGGATACCAACATCAACATCGGTACCAGCTATCTCCAGTACGTGTATCAGCAGTTCGGCAATAACCGCATCTTCTCTTCTGCGGCGTATAACGCGGGTCCTGGGCGCGTGCGCACCTGGCTCGGCAACAGCGCCGGACGCATCGACGCGTTAGCGTTTGTGGAGAGCATCCCGTTCTCGGAAACGCGCGGCTACGTGAAGAACGTGCTGGCCTATGACGCTTACTATCGCTACTTCATGGGGCAGAAAGATACCCTGATGAGCGATGCCGAGTGGCAGAGACGTTACTGATCGGCGTGGGTTGTGTTATGCTGTACTCGCTAAAGAGTACAAGAGGCAGCATAACATGACCCAGCATTCCCCGTATTCCTCGGCAATGGCCGAACAACGTCATCTGGAGTGGCTTCGTTTTGTGGAGCTGCTGCGTCAGTCTTACGAACAGGATCTGCATTTACCCCTTATGCAGCTGATGCTCACGCCGGACGAGCGTGAGGCGCTGGGCACACGCGTGCGGATCATTGAAGAGCTGCTGCGCGGAGAGATGAGCCAGCGCGAGCTGAAAAATGAGCTCGGCGCGGGTATTGCAACGATCACCCGCGGCTCGAACAGCCTGAAGTCGGCCCCGGTTGAGCTGCGCCAGTGGCTGGAAGCGGTATTGCTGAAAAACGCCGGATGACGGCTTTGCCTTATCCGGCCAAAAAACTTACCGATAAATCGCGTTATGGAACGGGCTTAAGGCCAGAATCACGGCCTGATGATAAACGCCTGAACGCGTCAGCGCGCCTGCGGTAAAGACGCCAATCGCCCCTTCTTTACGGCCAATCTCATCGATGCCGGTGTACTGCGATATCACCGGCCCGAGCGCTTCACCCGCACGGACTTTTTCCAGAATGATCTCCGGCAGCGGCAGGGTGGCCGAACGTGCTTCACCGCGCTGCTCGCGGCTTTCGATGACCACCCAGCTAAAGGTTGCGCCTTCGTCGATACCTGCTTCAATCGCTACCCAAAAGTCAGCATTCGGTGCCGCGGCCTTAGCGTTTGCCACGCGATTTCGTGCGCCAGCGCGCGTTTCCTCGCTGCCAAACGGCTGTTCAGGTACGCCGCTCTCGACGCCGATGGCCTCAATATGGCAGGATCCTGCGCCGAAGATCTCGTCAAATGCCCTTAGAATTGCCTGAATTTTGGCAGGATTAGTGGTAGCAGAGACAACATGGTGCATAATTAAGCTCGATTCAAAAAAAACTCATCGCAGTATAACGGAAAAAAAGCATGTTACAGGTATACCTTGTTCGCCACGGTGAAACGCAGTGGAACGCCGAGCGACGTATTCAAGGCCAGTCAGACAGTCCTCTCACTGAGAAGGGTGTGCAGCAAGCGTGGCAGGTGGCGGAACGCGCCAGAACGCTGGGCATTACCCACGTGATCACCAGCGATTTAGGTCGCACACAGCAGACGGCGCGCATCATCGCAGATGCCTGCGGCTGTGACGTCATGCTGGAGCCGCGCCTGCGCGAGCTGGATATGGGCGTGCTGGAGAAACGCCATATCGATACGCTGACGGAAGCGGAGGAGGGCTGGCGCCGCACGCTGGTGAACGGTACCGAAGATGGCCGCATTCCCGAAGGCGAATCCATGCAGGAGCTTAGCGTACGCATGCATGCCGCCCTGGCGGAGTGCCTGAAGCTGCCGGCGGGAAGCCGTCCGCTGCTGGTGAGTCACGGGATTGCGTTGGGTTGCCTGGTGAGCACCATTCTGGGGTTACCGGCTTACGCTGAGCGCCGTTTGCGCCTGCGCAACTGCTCCATTTCCCGGATTGATTATCAGGAAAGCGCGTGGCTGGCGTCGGGCTGGGTAGTAGAGATGGCAGGGGACATTTCGCATCTTGATGCCCCTGCGCTTGACGAACTGCAGCGTTAACGACGTATCGGAATCAAGAATTCCATACGCAGATTGATTGGGCCTTCTTCCGGTTTGGCATCCTGCGCCGGGTAGTAGCGCTCAATGTCCTGACCTTTACGGCGATTCAGATTCAGCATCGGCATGCAGGTTCCGTAAACGGTCAGGATAAACTCCTGAACCCCCGTTCCCAGCCCTTCATATGCGAACATCACGTATTCGCCGCCTTCCAGCACGACTGGCTTCGAACCCTGAATATACCCATTGGCCATCTCTGGCGTCAGCGCGGTGGTGTAGAACACCTCCTGCTCGTCGTCTTTTTCCTGGCTTGGGTGCGTTTCGTTGAGGCCATACAGGATTGGCGGGATCGTCGGTGCGTGGCTCAGGAAGTCGCGCCAGAACTGGACGCGCATCTGATGACGGAACTCTGAAATCTGCTCCAGTGAACAGGAGTAGCTCTGTGTCGTGCCGATCAGATGGGTTTCAGGCAACGTGACAATTTCGTATTTCGGCATTGCGAATTCGCCCAGACGCAGCGGCGGACGCATGCCAAACGAGCTCCAGTCAGGCGAGCGACGATAAAGCGCTGGCGTCAACGAGAACTGTTTTTTGAAGGCGCGGGTGAAGGTCTGCTGTGAATCGAAACGATATTGCAGGGCAATATCCAGAATAGGCCGCGCGGTCAGGCGCAATGCCACAGCAGATTTTGATAAACGACGTGCGCGAATATAGGCCCCGATAGCATGACCGGTGACATCCTTGAACATCCTTTGCAGATGCCACTTGGAATAGCCTGCTTTAGCCGCCACATTATCCAGTGACAAAGGCTGGTCGAGATGACCTTCCAGCCAGGTGAGCAGGTCGCGAATAATTCCAGCCTGATCCATATACTATCCTCATCCTTAAAACAGCAGGTGCCTGATAACAGGTTAGCGGATAATAGCATTTTTTGATGTTTTAGCATTCAGTGTTTTTTTTGCGCATTCATGCTTTTTAGAGCACATTACAGGCAGATATATTCTAATCCTGTGATCTTGCTACATTTTTGTCTAAAGTATTGAATAATCGCTCAGTGTAATTTTAAAGAATGGTAACAATATGAAATACAAGACTTTGATCTTCACCGCGTTGATGCTGATGGTCGGGCGCGTGTCGCAGGCAGAACAGATTGGCTCCGTCGATACCGTGTTCAAAATGTTCGGCCCGGACCACAAAATCGTGGTGGAGGCGTTTGACGATCCGGACGTGAAAAACGTCACCTGCTACGTCAGCCGCGCGAAAACGGGTGGTATCAAAGGCGGGCTGGGACTGGCGGAAGATACCTCCGATGCGGCGATTTCCTGTCAGCAGGTGGGGCCGGTTGAGTTGAGCGATAAAATTAAAAACGGCAAAGCGCAGGGCGACGTGGTGTTCCAGAAACGGACCTCGCTGGTGTTCAAAAAGCTGCAGGTGGTGCGTTTCTATGATGCCAAACGCAACACCCTGGCTTACCTCGCCTACTCTGACAAAGTGGTGGAAGGCTCGCCGAAAAACGCGATCAGCGCGGTGCCGATTATGCCGTGGCATTAATTCAGGGATGAATCATGCAACAACCTGTGGTCTGGCTGGTTGAAGACGAAACCAGTATCGCCGATACGCTGATCTACATGCTTCAGCAGGAAGGATTCGCGGTAAAGGCGTTTGAACGCGGTTTACCCGTGCTGGAGGCGGCGCGGCGGCAGGTTCCGGCGCTCGCCATTCTGGACGTCGGGCTGCCGGACATCAGTGGATTTGAGCTTTGCCGCCAGCTGCTGGCGCAGCATCCCTCACTGCCCGTGCTGTTTCTGACGGCGCGCAGTGATGAGGTAGACAAGCTGCTTGGCCTGGAAATGGGGGCTGACGACTATGTTGCGAAACCTTTCTCACCCCGTGAAGTCTGCGCCCGGGTGCGGACGATTTTACGGCGCATGCAGAAATCCGCCGCACCATCAGCAACGTTGCGTATCGGGCAGTTTGAACTGAACGAGCCTGCCGCGCGAATCAGCTGGTGCGGGGAAGCACTGCCCCTGACCCGCTACGAATTCTTGCTGCTCAAAACCTTGTTGCAGCCCCCCGGGCGGGTCTTTTCTCGTCAGCAGCTCATGGACAAGGTGTGGGGTGAAGACGGCGACAGCTTCGATCGTACCGTGGACACCCACATCAAAACCCTGCGCGCCAAGCTGCGGGCTGTGAACGAGGAACTCTCACCCATCAGCACCCATCGCGGTATGGGCTACAGTCTGGGCCTTTACTGATGCGCATTGGGATGCGGCTATTGCTGGGGTACTTCCTGATCGTGGCCATCGCCGCGTGGTTTGTGCTGTCGATCTTTGTTCAGGAAGTAAAGCCCGGCGTGCGCAGGGCAACCGAGGGCACGTTAATCGATACCGCGACCCTGCTGGCTGAAATTGGGCGTGATGATTTGCTTTCGGGCCATGCGCAGCAGGGTAAACTGGCGCAGGCCTTTTCTCAGCTTCATCAGCGCCCTTTCCGCGCCAATATCGGCGGGATTCATAAAGTGCGTAACGAGTACCACGTCTACATGACCGATGCGCAGGGCCGCGTCGTGTTTGATTCCGCCGGTCTGGCCGTGGGGCAAGATTACTCGCGCTGGAACGATGTCTGGCTGACGCTTCGCGGCGAATACGGCGCGCGCAGTACGCAAAGCCATCCCGACGATCCGGAGAGCACGGTGATGTATGTTGCCGCGCCGGTTGTGGAGCAGGGCAAGATTATCGGCGTACTGTCGGTCGGGAAACCTAACAGCGCGATGGCACCGGTTATCCATCGCAGCGAGCGGCGGATCCTGTGGGCAGGCGGGGCGCTGCTCGGCATTGCCCTGCTGATTGGCCTCGTTGTGGTGTGGTGGATCAATCGATCTATCGCGACGTTATCGCGCTATGCCGACTCGGTGACCACGGACACGCCTCTCCCGCTGCCTAATCCTGGCAGTAGCGAACTGCACAAGCTGGCATTGGCGCTGGAGAATATGCGCATTCGCCTGGAAGGGAAAAACTACATTGAACACTATGTCCATGCGCTGACCCACGAGCTGAAAAGCCCCATCGCCGCCATACGCGGCGCGGCGGAAATTCTCGCCGAGCAGCCGCCGCCGCAGGTGGCCGCGCGGTTTATCGATAATATTCTGGCGCAAAACGCGCGCATGCAGTCGTTGGTTGAAAAACTGCTCACCCAGGCGCGGCTTGAAAATCGCGTCGAGATTACGCCTCAGACCGTCCGTGTCGACCTGCTGTTTACGCGTCTTGCCGACGCGCGCTCGGCGCTGCTGGCGGCAAAAGAGATTAGGCTGACCCTCCAGCCCGCTTCGCTTCATGTTGAAGGCGATCCCGACCTGCTCGAACAGGCGCTCGGTAATTTGCTGGATAACGCTATCGATTTTACGCCGCAGGGCGGCGCCATTGAACTGGCGGCCCGGGAAGAGCAGGGGCAGATACAGCTGATCGTCACCGACAGCGGAAGCGGGATCCCGGATTACGCGCTGGATCGTATTTTTGAACGCTTTTATTCTCTGCCGCGGGATAACGGGTTGAAGAGCAGCGGGCTCGGGCTGGCGTTTGTTCAGGAGGTGGCGCGTCTGCATCAGGGAGAGATTATATTGCGTAATCGTGATGAAGGTGGCGTGATGGCCACGCTGATACTTCACCGTCCCTTCACATAACTTCAAACTGACCCCACACAGCCTGGTTACGCTCTCCTCATCATAAAGGAGACGTAATGATGAAATCCCCACTGTTCTGGAAAATTAGCACCCTGCTGGGGTGCATCCTGCTGCTGTTAGTCCCGCTTTTTATGGTCAGTAACCTGATATCAGAGCGGGAGAACTACCGCAATGATGTCGAAAATACGCTTCGCCAGAGTACCAGCGGACCGCAAAAACTGGTCGGCCCGATGATTGCGATTCCGATGACGGAGATCTTTTACAAGATAGAGGATGAGAAGAAGGTCGAATACAAGAAAAGCTACATGCATTTCATTCTGCCGGAATCTCTGGTTGTTGAAGGGAACCAGCGCGTTGAGTCGAGAAATATTGGTATCTATGACGGGCAGATCTGGAACACGGACCTGAAGATAAAAGCGCAGTTTAATACCGAAGAGCTGAAGCAGTTGAAAGGGGAAACGATCGCGACAGGGCAGCCGTTTATCGTGACGGGCGTTGGCGACGCGCGGGGTATTGGCACGGTTAGTATCTCTAAAATCAATGGTGAGACCCTAAGCGTGGAACCCGGTTCAGGCGTCTACGGTGCGCTTGCTGGGATCCACATCCCGCTGACCGACAAAGCGCTGGAAGCCAAAACGTTTGCGCTTGAGATGTCCCTCAGCCTGGCGGGAACCGGCAGTTTTGCGGTGGTGCCGGTAGGGCGTAATAGCGAGATGACGCTCAACAGCAACTGGCCGCATCCGGGCTTTATGGGCGATTATCTCCCCGTTAAGCATCAAATAGGCGAGTCTGGTTTCCAGGCGAACTGGCAGAGCAGCTGGTTTGCAAATAACCTTGAGAGCTGGTTCTACGGCAAGGAATCGCCGGAGTGGGAGGCGCTCCCGGCCTTTAGCGTGACGGTAGCGACGCCGGCTGACCAATATCAATTGACCGACCGGGCAATTAAATACGCTATTTTGCTTATTGCGCTGACGTTTATGGCTTTCTTTGTCTTCGAAACCTTAACCGGATTACGCCTTCATCCGATGCAGTATCTGCTGGTGGGGCTGTCGCTGGTCCTGTTCTATCTGGTGTTGCTGGCGCTGTCTGAACACATCGGGTTTACGCCAGCCTGGGTTGTTGCAAGCCTGGTTGGCGCAGCGATGAACGGAATGTACCTGCAGGCCGTGCTGAAAAGCTGGAAACGCAGCGGGCTGTTTGTGCTGGCACTACTCGGACTGGATGTCGTGATGTGGTTCCTGCTGCGCTCAGAGGACAGCGCATTGCTACTGGGCTCTGCTGTTCTTGCCCTGGCGCTGTTCGCGGTGATGTACCTGACCCGGCATTTCGACTGGTACTCGCTCTCTCAGCCGAAGCGACCAGAGCCACCCGCAGCATCTGATAACGATACGATGCGGATCTGGAAATAAAAAAACGGCGCAAATGCGCCGTTTTTTAATGCGTTAACTGCGGGATTACTCTTGCAGATCGCCGCAGAAACGATACCCTTCGCCGTGGATCGTGGCGATGATTTCCGGCGTATCTGGCGTAGATTCGAAATGCTTACGAATACGACGAATGGTCACGTCTACGGTACGGTCGTGCGGTTTCAGCTCACGGCCGGTCATTTTCTTCAGCAGCTCTGCACGGGACTGAATTTTGCCCGGGTTTTCGCAGAAGTGCAGCATCGCACGGAATTCACTGCGCGGCAGTTTATACTGCTCACCGTTCGGGCTAATCAGCGAACGGCTATTGATATCAAGTTCCCAGCCGTTGAATTTGTAGCTGTCTACGCTACGACGCTCTTCGCTGACCGTACCCAGGTTCATGGTGCGGGACAGCAGGTTGCGTGCACGAATGGTTAACTCGCGAGGATTGAACGGCTTGGTGATGTAGTCATCCGCACCGATTTCCAGGCCAAGAATTTTATCAACTTCGTTATCACGGCCCGTCAGGAACATTAACGCGACGTTCGCCTGCTCGCGCAGTTCGCGCGCCAGAAGAAGACCGTTTTTGCCCGGCAGGTTAATATCCATGATCACCAGGTTGATATCATTTTCAGAAAGGATCTGATGCATCTCTGCGCCATCGGTCGCTTCAAAGACATCGTAGCCTTCTGCTTCGAAAATGCTCTTTAACGTGTTGCGTGTTACCAACTCGTCTTCAACGATAAGAATGTGCGGGGTCTGCATGTTTGCTACCTAAATTGCCAACTAAATCGAAACAGGAAGTACAAAAGTCCCTGACCTGCCTGATGCATGTCGCAAATTAACATGATCGGCTTAACGTGACTAAAGTACGTAATTGCGTTCTTGATGCACTTTCCATCAACGTCAACAACATCATTAGCTTGGTCTTGGGTACTTTCCCTTTGGACCCGACAGTGTCAAAAACGGCTGTCATCCTAACCATTTTAACAGCAACATAACAGGCTAAGTGACACCAGACACCCAATAAAACTACGCTTCGTTGACATATATCAAGTTCAATTGTAGCACGTTAACAGTTTGATGAAATCATCGTAGCCGAATGCTAGCCTTTGTCACAATTTTTCAATAAACCAACTAGTTGCGGACATTGATTTATAAACGAAGCGAATCCAATCAGAATAGGGTATTCATGTCGCTATTATCATTATAAAACATGGGGATAATAGTGTTCTGTTAACATTCTAACTGATTGTTCAGACAAGGAATAGTTTAGCGTTTTTAATTTGTTATGAAACGCTATTTCGGTGATTTGTGTTGCATTTTTGTAAATTCGCGCCGCGTAATATGTTGAAGTGCATCACATTTTTGCCCGCTAACTGATTAAAAAGAGAGCATAAATGCATCTGTCGATTGTACTGGTTGCCCCAGCCAGAGCCGAAAATATAGGCGCTGCCGCGCGCGCCATGAAGACCATGGGATTCACCGATTTACGTATCGTGGACAGCGCTGCCCACCTGGAGCCTGCGGCTCGTTGGGTCGCGCACGGATCGGGCGATATCCTCGATAATATAACCACTTACGCGACGCTTGCTGATGCGCTGCACGACATTTCGTTTACCGTTGCGACCACCGCGCGCAGCCGTGCGAAGTTCCATTACTATGCCACGCCAGCGGAGCTGGTGCCGATGTTGAGCGAGAAAAGCCAGTGGCTGGATAAAGCCGCGCTGGTGTTTGGTCGTGAAGATTCCGGATTAACCAACGAAGAGCTGGAGCTGGCGGACGTTCTTACCGGTGCGCCGATGGTCGCCGATTATCCCTCCCTGAATTTAGGCCAGGCGGTCATGGTTTATTGCTATCAATTAGCCTCCCTAATACAAATCCCCCAGCCTCCGGCAGAAGGGGCAAATGAAAATCAGCTGGCTGCGCTGCGCGCTCGCGTTGAGCAACTGTTGTCTCAGCTGGGTGTGGCGGACGATCAAAAAATGGCTGACTGGCTGCAGCAGCGTTTGGGGCGTCTTGAGCAGCGGGACACCGCAATGCTGCACCGTTTGCTGCACGATATTGAAAAAAAATTGGCGGAGTAAAATCCTGTCATAAGTTTTTACTATGGTGAATAAGTCTGTACTGATGGGTTGCACTTGGGCGAATCGGATGAAAATAAATCTGCAAACAGCGGGACGTGAGAGTCTCCCGAATTGTGATCAAATTAAAAATTCGTTGACTTAAGGTGCCCGATCCTTTAACCCTAAAAGAATACAGGACAGACAGATAATAATGACAGAGTACACAACATCCATGAAACGCATCAGCATCACCACCATTACTACAACCATCATCATTACCACAGGTAACGATGCGGGCTGACGCGTACAGGAAAAACAAAAAAAGCCCGCACCTGAACAGTGCGGGCTTTTTTTTCGGCTAAAGGAAACGAGGTAGAACCATGCGAGTGTTGAAGTTCGGCGGTACATCAGTGGCAAATGCAGAACGTTTTCTGCGTGTTGCCGATATCCTGGAAAGCAATGCCAGGCAGGGGCAGGTTGCTACCGTGCTCTCTGCCCCGGCAAAAATCACGAACCATCTGGTGGCGATGATTGAAAAAAACATCGGTGGCCAGGATGCACTCCCGAACATCAGCGACGCAGAGCGTATCTTCGCTGACTTGCTGCAAGGGCTGGCAGAGGCGCTGCCTGGCTTCCCGCACGCTCAGCTGAAGTCCTTCGTTGAGCAGGAATTCGCACAAATCAAACACGTCCTGCACGGCATCAGCCTTCTCGGCCAGTGCCCGGACAGCGTCAACGCGGCGCTGATCTGCCGGGGCGAAAAACTCTCTATCGCCATCATGGCCGGCGTGCTGGAAGCGCGCGGACATAGCGTGACCGTGATCGACCCGGTTGAAAAACTGCTGGCGGTGGGCCACTACCTCGAATCCACCGTTGATATTGCCGAATCAACCCGCCGTATCGCCGCAAGCAAAATTCCTTCTGACCATATGATCCTGATGGCAGGCTTCACCGCCGGTAACGAGAAGGGCGAGCTGGTGGTGCTGGGCCGTAACGGCTCCGACTACTCCGCCGCCGTGCTGGCCGCCTGTTTACGCGCGGACTGTTGTGAGATCTGGACTGACGTCGACGGCGTTTATACCTGTGACCCGCGCCAGGTTCCGGACGCCAGGCTGCTGAAGTCGATGTCGTACCAGGAAGCGATGGAGCTTTCCTACTTCGGCGCCAAAGTGCTTCACCCTCGTACCATCTCCCCGATTGCCCAGTTCCAGATCCCTTGCCTGATTAAAAACACCGGTAACCCGCAGGCGCCGGGTACGCTGATTGGCGCGAGTACCGATGAAGACGGTTTGCCGGTCAAAGGCATCTCCAACCTGAACAACATGGCGATGTTCAGCGTCTCCGGCCCGGGGATGAAGGGGATGGTCGGCATGGCGGCGCGCGTCTTTGCAGCTATGTCCCGCAACGGTATCTCGGTGGTGCTGATTACCCAGTCTTCTTCCGAATACAGCATCAGCTTCTGCGTGCCGCAGGCTGACTGCCTGCGCGCCCGTCGCGCGCTGGAGGAGGAGTTCTATCTGGAACTCAAAGAAGAGCTGCTGGAACCGCTCGCCATTCAGGAACGCCTGGCGATTATCTCCGTGGTCGGCGACGGCATGCGTACGTTGCGCGGTATCTCCGCGAAGTTCTTTGCCGCGCTGGCGCGCGCCAATATCAATATCGTGGCGATTGCCCAGGGCTCGTCAGAGCGTTCAATTTCTGTTGTTGTGGACAACGATGACGCCACCACCGGCGTACGCGTGGTTCACCAGATGCTGTTCAACACCGATCAGGTCATCGAGCTGTTCCTGATTGGCGTGGGCGGCGTGGGCGGCGCGCTGCTGGAGCAGGTGAAGCGTCAGCAGGAGTGGCTGAAGAAGAAACATATCGATCTGCGCGTCTGCGGGATTGCCAACTCCAGAGCGTTGCTCACTAATGTTCACGGTCTGAACCTGGAGAACTGGCAGGCCGAGATGAACGAGGCGAAAGAGCCGTTCAACCTGGGCCGCCTGATCCGTCTGGTGAAAGAGTATCATCTGCTTAACCCGGTGATTGTCGACTGTACCTCGAACCAGGCGGTGGCCGACCAGTACGCCGACTTCCTGCGCGAAGGGTTCCACGTGGTGACGCCGAACAAAAAGGCCAACACCTCGTCGATGGATTACTATCACCAGCTGCGTCTGGCGGCGAGCAAGTCGCGCCGCAAGTTCCTGTACGACACCAACGTGGGCGCGGGGCTGCCGGTTATCGAGAACCTGCAAAACCTGCTGAACGCGGGCGACGAGCTGCAGCGTTTCTCCGGCATTCTCTCCGGCTCGCTGTCGTTTATCTTCGGCAAGCTGGATGAGGGGATGAGCCTCTCGGAAGCGACCCGCGCCGCGCGCGAGCTGGGCTATACCGAGCCGGATCCGCGTGACGATCTCTCCGGTATGGACGTGGCGCGCAAGCTGCTGATTCTGGCACGTGAAACGGGCCGTGAGCTTGAGCTTTCTGATATCGTGATTGAACCGGTGCTGCCAGTAAAATTTGACAGCAGCGGTGATGTCGCTGCATTCATGGCAAATTTGCCGCAGCTTGACGATGCTTTTGCCGCGCGCGTTGCGAAAGCCCGTGATGAAGGTAAGGTATTGCGCTATGTTGGCAACATTGAAGAAGATGGCGTGTGCCGGGTGAAGATTGCCGAAGTGGATGGCAACGACCCGCTGTACAAAGTTAAAAACGGCGAAAACGCCCTCGCGTTTTACAGCCACTATTATCAGCCATTGCCGCTGGTGCTTCGCGGCTATGGCGCAGGGAACGATGTTACGGCGGCGGGTGTGTTTGCCGATCTGCTGCGTACCCTGTCATGGAAGTTAGGAGTTTAACATGGTCAAAGTTTATGCCCCGGCTTCCAGCGCGAATATGAGCGTCGGATTTGACGTGCTGGGCGCGGCGGTGACGCCGGTGGATGGTTCACTGCTGGGCGATACGGTCACGGTGGAAGCGGCAGACAGCTTCAGCCTGAACAACGTCGGCCGCTTCGCCAGCAAACTGCCGCCTGAGCCGCGCGAAAATATCGTCTATCAGTGCTGGGAACGCTTCTGTCAGGAGATCGGCAAAAACGTGCCGGTTGCCATGACGCTGGAAAAAAGTATGCCGATTGGCTCGGGGCTGGGTTCCAGCGCTTGTTCGGTGGTCGCCGCGCTGGTGGCGATGAACGAGCACTGCGGCAAGCCGCTGAACAACAACCGCCTGCTGGGGTTGATGGGCGAGCTGGAAGGGCGCATCTCCGGCAGCATTCACTATGACAACGTGGCGCCGTGCTTCCTCGGCGGCATGCAGCTGATGATCGAAGAAAATGGCATCATCAGCCAGCAGGTGCCAGGGTTTGATGAGTGGCTGTGGGTGCTGGCCTATCCGGGCATTAAGGTCTCTACCGCGGAAGCGCGTGCGATCCTGCCCGCGCAGTATCGTCGCCAGGACTGTATCGCCCACGGGCGTCATCTGGCGGGCTTTATCCACGCCTGCTACACCCGTCAGCCGCAGCTGGCGGCGAAGCTGATGAAGGACGTCATTGCCGAGCCGTACCGCACGAAGCTGCTGCCCGGCTTTAACGAGGCGCGACAGGCATCGATGGATATCGGCGCGCAGGCGTGCGGCATCTCCGGCTCCGGCCCGACGCTGTTCGCCCTGTGCGACAAGCCTGACACCGCGCAGCGCGTGGCGGACTGGCTCTCTAAACACTACCTGCAAAATCAGGAAGGCTTTGTTCATATTTGCCGTCTGGACACGGCTGGCGCACGAGTACTGGGATAATTAATGAAACTCTATAACCTTAAAGATCATAACGAGCAGGTCAGCTTCGCGCAGGCGGTAACTCAGGGGCTGGGCAAAAATCAGGGGCTGTTCTTCCCGCATGACCTGCCGGAATTCCAGCTGACCGAGATCGACGAGCTGCTGAAGCAGGACTTCGTCACCCGCAGTACCAAAATTCTGTCTGCGTTTATCGGCGACGAAATTCCGCAGGAGCTTCTGGAAGAGCGCGTGCGTGCGGCGTTCGCTTTCCCGGCGCCGGTTAAGCAGGTTGAGCCTGACGTTGGCTGCCTGGAGCTGTTCCACGGTCCGACCCTGGCGTTTAAAGACTTCGGCGGCCGCTTTATGGCGCAGATGCTGACCCACATCAGCGGCGACAAACCGGTGACCATCCTGACCGCGACCTCCGGTGATACCGGTGCGGCGGTGGCGCATGCCTTCTACGGCCTGAAAAATGTCCGCGTAGTGATCCTCTATCCGAAAGGCAAAATCAGCCCGCTGCAGGAAAAACTGTTCTGTACGCTCGGCGGCAACATTGAAACCGTGGCGATCGACGGTGATTTCGATGCCTGCCAGGCGCTGGTCAAGCAGGCTTTCGACGACGAAGAGCTGAAGGTGGCCCTGGGTCTGAACTCTGCCAACTCCATCAACATCAGCCGTCTGCTGGCGCAGATCTGCTACTACTTCGAAGCGGTGGCGCAGCTGCCGCAGGAAGCGCGCAACCAGCTGGTGATCTCCGTGCCGAGCGGTAACTTCGGTGACCTGACGGCAGGTCTGCTGGCGAAATCCCTGGGGCTGCCGGTGAAACGCTTTATCGCGGCGACCAACGCCAACGACACCGTGCCGCGCTTCCTGAAAGACGGGAAGTGGGCGCCGAACGCCACGCAGGCGACGCTCTCCAACGCGATGGATGTGTCACAGCCGAACAACTGGCCGCGCGTGGAAGAGCTGTTCCGCCGTAAGATCTGGCGTCTGGGTGACCTGGGCTACGCCGCGGTGACGGATGAAACCACCAAAGAAACCATGCGCGAGCTGAAGGCGGTGGGGTATACCTCTGAACCGCACGCGGCGATTGCCTACCGCGCGCTGCGCGACCAGCTTAACCCGGGTGAATATGGCCTGTTCCTGGGCACCGCGCATCCGGCGAAGTTCAAAGAGAGCGTGGAAGCGATCCTGGGCGAAACGCTGCCGCTACCGAAAGAGCTGGCCGAGCGCGCCGACCTGCCGCTGCTGTCACATGAGCTGCCCGCAGATTTTGCCGCGCTGCGTAAGCTGATGATGACGCGCGCGTGATTGTGTTGCCCGGTGGCGGCTACGCCTTACCGGGCCTACAACGACCACGACGACCTAATCGTAGGCCGGGTAAGGCGAAGCCGCCACCCGGCTTTTTTTGTGAAGAAATTAAGGAGGAAAAAAGCAGGGAAAAAGCAGAAATTCCCAATAAATGCGGTCACTTAGCGTTTAGGATTGCAGAGAATAACATCCCCCGTTCCCCTCGCGTACTCTCCTTACATCGGCCCACGTTGGGCAAGAAGAATAAGGAGTCACCTGTGTCTACACTGAAACCTGCACTCATCGCGCTTTCACTGGTGCTGGCCGCCCCCATGGCGGTTCAGGCATCTGAAATTACCCTCGTACCGGCGGTCAAACTGCAGATTGGCGACCAGGATAACAACGGGCATTACTGGGACGGCGGCCGCTGGCGCGACCACGACTGGTGGAAGGCGCATTATGACTGGCGTGATAACCACTGGCGTCCACATGATGAGCATCGTAAACATGACGATCGTCACGATGACCATCACCACGATGACCATCACCACGATGACCGGCGCGACGATCGCGGCCCGGACTGGAAACGCCATTAATGCAAAACCCCGCCAGCTGGCGGGGTTTGTTTTTACTGCTCGTGGCGCTTAAACACCAGCTCGCCTTTCCCCGACGACGCCTCGTCAAAGAAATAGCCTTCGCTGTTAAATTTGGTTAACTGCTCCGGCTTCGTCAGGCGGTTCTGGATGATGTAGCGGCTCATCAGGCCGCGCGCTTTCTTAGCGTAGAAGCTGATCACTTTGAACTTACCGTTCTTCTCGTCGAGGAACACCGGTTTGATAATCTCCGCATCCAGCTTTTTCGGCTTCACCGACTTGTAGTATTCGTCGGATGCCAGGTTAATCACCACGTTATCGCCCTGAGCGTGCAGCGCCGCGTTCAGCTTGTCGGTAATGATATCGCCCCAGAAATGATACAGGTCTTTGCCTTTGGCATTTTCCAGGCGAATCCCCATCTCCAGACGATACGGCTGCATCAGATCCAGCGGGCGCAGTACGCCGTACAGACCCGACAGCATGCGCAGATGCTGCTGGGCAAAATCGAAATCGGCTTCGCTAAAATCTTCCGCCTGCAGGCCGGTGTAGACATCACCTTTAAACGCCAGAATCGCCTGGCGAGCGTTAGCCGGGGTGAAATCCGGGTGCCACTCGTGAAAGCGGGTCGCGTTAAGATCGGCCAGCTTGTCGCTGATGCTCATCAGCGAGGCGATTTGCGGCGCAGAGAGCTTACGCGCTTCGCGGATCAGCTGTTGCGAGTAGTCCAGCAGTTCAGGCTGGGTATAGCGCTCGGTGGCGAGCGGGCTCTGGTAGTCGAGCGTTTTTGCAGGTGAAATCAGAATCAGCATATCCAGTCCTTGCAGGAAATTTAGAGCGACTTTAGCAAAAAATCGCCCTGAATTGATCGATAGCTGTTATTGCCGCGGCAAATCATCCCACGTGCCGGGGGCAAGCTGCGCCTTAATATCGGGATAGCGGGCGGGATCAAATACCGGCGGAACGCCGAGTTTGCGCTGACGCAGATAGTCTCTGGCAATCAGGGTCACAACGGGCGAGAGCAGCAGGATAGCGGTGAGGTTCGTGATCGCCATTAGCGCCATAATGATATCGGCCAGCTGCCAGACCAGCGGCATACTGAGGAAGGGGCCAGCGATGATCATCAGAATGACCGCGAGCCGCAGGGCTCCGATTGCGGTACGGGAGTCGAGCTTCAGGAAAATAAGGTTATTTTCGGCGTAGAGGTAATTCACCACAATCGAGCTGAAGGCAAACAGCACCAGGACGAGCGAGACAAAACCTGCACCCCAGCCGCCGGTCAGGTTCACCAGCGCCTGCTGGAGAAGCTGTATCCCGGCGGTTCCTGAGGAGTGCGGGACGGGGCCTGCCAGCAGCAAAATCATGGCGCTGGCGGAGCAGATGATAATGGTATCGGTAAAGACGCCAATCATCTGCACAATGCCCTGTGCCGCCGGGTGCGGCGGCCAGGAAGAGGCGGCAGCGGCCGCGTTGGGGGTTGACCCCATTCCGGCTTCATTGGAGAACATTCCCCGTTGAAAACCCGCCATCAGCGCCTGGCTGAAGGTATAGCCCAGCGCCCCGGAGGCCACCTCGCGCCAGCCAAAAGCGCTTTTGACGATGGTCGCAATCACGCCAGGCACCTGGTCGATATGCAGGGCGGCGACGAACAGGCTCGCGACCACCCAAAGCAGCGCCATAACGGGAACCAGCCACTGCATCAGGCGGGCAACGCCCCTGAGACCGGCAGAAATGGTGAGTAGAACGACGAGGGCTAAAGCAATACCGGCGACCCACTCCGGGCAGGAGAAGGCATAGCGCAGGGCATTGGCGACAGAATTTGCCTGGACGGTATTAAAAATAAGGCCGTATGCGAGCAGTAAAAAAAGCGAGAACAGAACGCCCATCCAGCGCATACCCAAGCCACGCGCCATGTACCAGGCAGGACCGCCGCGAAACTGGCCGTTTTTATCTTTCTCTTTATACAGCTGGGCGAGCGAACTTTCGGCAAAGGAGGTGGCCATTCCGAGTAGCGCCGTCACCCACATCCAGAAGACCGCGCCTGGCCCGCCGGCGCTGATGGCCAGCGCAACGCCCGCCAGATTCCCGCTGCCGAGGCGTGCCGCCAGGCTGGTACAGAGTGCCTGGAACGACGTTAATCCGCCCGGCTGGGGCGTAACGCTGTTTTTCAGACTTCTGCCAAACTTGCGAATATAACGAAACTGGATAAACCCACTGCGTAGCGTAAACCAAATACCTGCTCCCAGAAGCAGGTAAATCATTATCGAACCCCACAGGACTTCGTTAATAAAGAAAAAGAAATCAGGCATTAACGTCCCTCTTGTTGATGCCAAAGTGAATATGTAAGCGCTACCACTGATTGGGCATGCTGTTGCTTAGCAGCCTGTTAATCTTCCGAGTTTACCATACTCTACCTAAGCGCACTGTCTGCGGTTGCGCTACCCCTCCGTCGTGTTATCATCAGGGCAGACCGGTTACATCCCCCTAACAAGTAAACCTGTCATTTTTCCGCTGCAGGCATGCTGTCGGTAGCGTGAATTATCCAGGGCACGTTAAAAGAGAAACACTATCATGACGGATAAATTGACCTCCCTTCGTCAGTTCACCACTGTCGTAGCTGACACCGGAGATATCGCGGCAATGAAGCTGTACCAGCCGCAGGATGCCACAACTAACCCTTCTCTGATCCTTAACGCCGCACAGATCCCTGAGTATCGCAAACTGATTGACGACGCAGTGACCTGGGCGAAAGCACAGAGCAACGACCGCGCGCAGCAGGTTGTGGATGCCACCGACAAACTGGCAGTGAACATCGGTCTGGAAATCCTGAAGCTGGTTCCTGGCCGTATCTCTACCGAAGTGGATGCACGTCTCTCCTACGACACCGAAGCGTCTATCGCCAAAGCGAAACGTCTGATCAAAATGTACAACGATGCAGGCATCAGCAACGACCGTATCCTGATCAAACTGGCTTCTACCTGGCAGGGTATCCGCGCGGCAGAGCAGCTGGAAAAAGACGGTATCAACTGTAACCTGACCCTGCTGTTCTCCTTCGCGCAGGCGCGTGCATGTGCAGAAGCAGGCGTATACCTGATTTCTCCGTTCGTGGGCCGTATTCTGGACTGGTACAAAGCCAACACCGATAAGAAAGAGTACGCGCCGGCTGAAGATCCAGGCGTGGTTTCTGTTACTGAAATCTACGAATACTACAAACAGCACGGCTATGAGACTGTAGTTATGGGCGCAAGCTTCCGTAACGTCGGTGAAATCATCGAGCTGGCTGGCTGTGACCGCCTGACCATCGCCCCTGCGCTGCTGAAAGAGCTGGCAGAAAGCGAAGGTACCATCGAGCGTAAGCTGTCTTACACCGGTGAAGTGAAAGCACGCCCAGAGCGCATCACTGAATCCGAGTTCCTGTGGCAGCACAACCAGGATCCAATGGCTGTCGATAAGCTGGCGGACGGTATCCGTAAGTTTGCTGTTGACCAGGGTAAACTGGAAAAAATGATCGGCGACCTGCTGTAATCATTCTGCGTGACCGGGCTCCCGGTCACGCGACTTCTTTCATACCCTGTCTGAATCTCCTCTCTGCGTGTATCATTCCCTTTAATCAGTACTTTTTGAATGGAATGGATATGAATACCTTACGCATCGGCTTAGTGTCGATTTCTGACCGTGCCTCCAGCGGTGTTTACCAGGATAAAGGCATCCCCGCTCTGGAAGAGTGGCTTGGCAGTGCGCTGACCACCCCCTTTGACATTCAGACCCGCCTGATCCCTGACGAACAGCCGATCATCGAGCAGACGCTCTGCGAGCTGGTGGATGAGATGAGCTGCCACCTTGTTATGACGACGGGCGGAACCGGCCCCGCGCGCCGCGACGTGACGCCGGACGCAACGCTGGCGATTGCCGATCGTGAAATGCCGGGCTTTGGCGAGCAGATGCGCCAGATAAGTCTACACTTTGTCCCGACGGCCATTCTCTCCCGTCAGGTGGGCGTAATCCGCAAACAGGCATTGATTCTGAACCTGCCGGGGCAGCCGAAGTCGATCAAAGAGACGCTGGAAGGGCTGAAAGCGGAAGATGGCAGCGTCCTCGTTCACGGCATCTTTGCAAGTGTACCGTATTGTATACAGCTCCTTGACGGCCCCTATGTGGAAACCGATGAGAAAGTGGTAGCAGCTTTTCGTCCGAAAAACGCACGTCGCGAAACAATCTCCTGAAATTAAACAATATGTGACATTAGCTGAAGCGGCGATGGCGTGGTAAAGCTTTTACGGTATAGTAATTTTTTCTTTACGACTGCTGTAAAAATAAATCCACAATACAAGCAAATGGTTCGCTATGTCACATAACACCCGACCTCTGAATCGACAGGACTACAAAACTCTCACGCTCGCGGCCTTAGGCGGTGCGCTGGAGTTTTACGACTTTATCATCTTCGTCTTCTTCGCCGCCGTCGTGGGAGAGCTCTTCTTCCCGGCGGATATCCCGGAATGGCTGCGTCAGGTGCAAACCTTCGGCATTTTTGCCGCCGGGTATCTGGCGCGTCCGCTGGGCGGCATTATCATGGCCCACTTTGGCGATCTGGTCGGGCGCAAGAAGATGTTTACCCTTAGCATCCTGCTGATGGCCGTGCCGACGCTGGCTATTGGTCTGCTGCCCACCTATACCTCGATGGGCATTCTCGCTCCGTTGCTGCTGTTGCTGATGCGCGTTCTTCAGGGCGCGGCGATTGGCGGTGAAGTGCCGGGCGCGTGGGTGTTTGTCGCGGAGCATGTTCCGGCGCGCCGCATTGGAATCGCCTGTGGAACCTTAACCGCGGGGTTAACGGTAGGGATTTTGCTCGGTTCCGTCGTCGCGACAATTGTAAACACCAGCATGACGCAGCAGGCCGTGCACGACTGGGGCTGGCGTATTCCGTTCCTGCTGGGCGGGGCGTTTGGTCTGGTCGCGATGTACCTGCGCCGCTGGCTGCAGGAGACGCCGATTTTCCTCGAGATGCAGCAGCGCAAAGCGCTGGCGCAAGAGCTGCCGGTGAAGGCGGTCGTGGTACGTCATAAAAAAGCGGTGATGGTGTCGATGTTGCTCACCTGGCTGCTTTCTGCGGGCATTGTGGTGGTGATATTGATGTCCCCGGTGTGGCTGCAAAAGCAGTACGGTTTCGCCCCTGCCGTGACGTTACAGGCGAACAGTATCGCGACAATCATGCTCTGCTTTGGCTGTCTGGCCGCCGGGCTGGCGGCAGATCGTTTCGGCGCCAGCGTTACCTTTATCGTCGGCAGCCTGTTACTGGCCGCATCAAGCTGGGCGTTTTACCATCTGGCAGGCAGCCATCCTGAACAGCTGTTCCTGCTGTACGGCGTGGTAGGGCTGTGCGTGGGCGTAGTGGGTGCTGTGCCTTACGTCATGGTGCGAGCTTTCCCGCCGGAGGTACGCTTCACCGGGATTTCGTTCTCTTACAACGTCTCATATGCCATTTTCGGCGGGCTGACGCCGATTGCGGTGACGGTGCTGATGGGCGTGTCGCCGATGGCGCCAGCCTGGTATGTACTCGCGCTTTCGTTGATGGGGCTGGGATTAGGGATTTGGCTGGGGCAGATGAAGGGATGTCGTGCCCGCGAAGCGGACACGACAGAGGGATCAGTGTTTTTCACCAATCGGTAGAACGGTGCGGTCAAACTGTTCGTTCAGCACTTCACCCATTGCGAGGTAGATAGCGCTTGCGCCGCAAACCAGACCAATCCAGCCTGCAACATGAACGATGCCTTCGTTATCCACCAGGTGACCGATCGCCAGCAGGGCGAACAGCACGGTCAGGCTCAGGAAAACGAACTGCAGCATGCGGTTACCTTTCAGGGTACCGAAGAACATGAACAGGGTGAAGACGCCCCACAGGCCCAGGTAAACGCCCAGGAAGTGGGCGTTTGCCGCGTCTGCCATGCCCATTTTAGGCAGCAGCAGAATGGCAACCAGGGTCAGCCAGAAAGAACCGTAAGAGGTGAAGGCGGTTAAGCCGAAGGTATTGCCTTTCTTATATTCCAGCAGGCCCGCGAAGATTTGCGCGATACCGCCGTAAAAAATGCCCATCGCCAGGATGATGCCATCCATCGGGAACATCCCGATATTGTGCAGGTTCAGCAGGATAGTGGTCATGCCAAAACCCATCAGGCCCAGCGGAGCCGGATTAGCCAACTTAGTGTTGCCCATAAGTCCTCAAAAAAATCATCATTAATATGGTGAAATGGTTAAACCCGCGTCAGTTCTCCCTGACTGGGCGCGGCATCATAATGGGCGCAATCGGTGGCGTCTATGATCTCATCAGGGTGAAATTAAAATTTTTTTTATGCTTGCCCCTTGATGGATGCCGTCGCGACCCCATCTTGTAGTCAACCGCAGTGTGTGGACCTGAAAAAAATCAAATCTGGGCAGTTGAAAAAGCACGTTCTGCCCTTATTACAGGTACACAACCACATGTTGACTGAATTTTTAGTGGAGACGTTTAGATGGGTAAAATTATTGGTATCGACCTGGGTACTACCAACTCTTGTGTAGCGATTATGGATGGCACTACTGCACGCGTGCTGGAGAACGCCGAGGGCGATCGCACCACGCCTTCTATCATTGCTTATACCCAGGATGGTGAAACTCTGGTTGGTCAGCCGGCTAAACGTCAGGCAGTGACAAACCCGCAAAACACCCTGTTTGCGATTAAACGCCTGATCGGCCGCCGCTTCCAGGACGAAGAAGTTCAGCGTGACGTTTCCATCATGCCTTACAAAATCATCGCGGCAGATAACGGCGATGCATGGCTTGATGTGAAAGGCACCAAAACTGCACCACCGCAGATTTCTGCTGAAGTGCTGAAAAAAATGAAGAAAACCGCTGAAGATTACCTGGGTGAGCCGGTAACTGAAGCTGTTATTACCGTTCCTGCGTACTTCAACGATGCTCAGCGTCAGGCAACCAAAGATGCTGGCCGTATCGCAGGTCTGGAAGTAAAACGTATCATCAACGAACCAACCGCTGCTGCACTGGCTTACGGTCTGGATAAAGAAGTTGGCAACCGTACTATCGCGGTTTACGACCTGGGTGGTGGTACTTTCGATATCTCTATTATCGAAATCGACGAAGTTGACGGCGAAAAAACCTTCGAAGTTCTGGCAACCAACGGTGATACCCACCTGGGTGGTGAAGACTTCGATACCCGTCTGATCAACTACCTCGTTGACGAGTTCAAGAAAGATCAGGGCATTGACCTGCGTAACGACCCGCTGGCCATGCAGCGCCTGAAAGAAGCCGCTGAGAAAGCGAAGATCGAACTTTCTTCCGCTCAGCAGACCGACGTGAACCTGCCATACATCACTGCAGACGCGACCGGTCCTAAACACATGAACATCAAAGTGACCCGTGCGAAACTGGAAAGCCTGGTAGAAGACCTGGTGAACCGTTCAATCGAGCCGCTGAAAGTTGCCCTGCAGGACGCTGGCCTGTCCGTATCCGATATCCAGGACGTTATCCTGGTCGGTGGTCAGACGCGTATGCCAATGGTTCAGAAGAAAGTGGCTGAGTTCTTTGGTAAAGAGCCACGTAAAGACGTTAACCCGGACGAAGCGGTCGCAATCGGTGCTGCGGTTCAGGGTGGCGTACTGACCGGTGAAGTTAAAGACGTACTGCTGCTGGACGTTACCCCGCTGTCTCTGGGTATCGAAACCATGGGCGGTGTGATGACTGCGCTCATCAACAAAAACACCACCATCCCAACGAAACACAGCCAGGTGTTCTCTACCGCTGAAGACAACCAGTCTGCGGTAACCATCCATGTGATTCAGGGTGAGCGTAAGCGTGCGGCGGATAACAAATCTCTGGGTCAGTTCAACCTGGACGGTATTAACCCGGCACCGCGCGGCATGCCGCAGATCGAAGTCACCTTCGACATCGATGCTGACGGTATCCTGCACGTGTCTGCGAAAGACAAAAACAGCGGTAAAGAGCAGAAGATCACCATCAAGGCATCTTCTGGCCTGAACGAAGCGGAAATCGAAAAAATGGTTCGCGATGCCGAAGCTAACGCGGAATCCGACCGTAAGTTCGAAGAGCTGGTTCAGACCCGTAACCAGGGTGACCATCTGCTGCACAGCACCCGTAAGCAGGTTGAAGAAGCAGGCGATAAACTGCCAGCGGAAGACAAGACTGCTATCGAAGCTGCACTGAGCGCGCTGGAATCCTCACTGAAAGGTGAAGATAAAGCGGACATCGAAGCGAAGATGCAGGAACTGGCGCAGGCTTCTCAGAAGCTGATGGAAATCGCTCAGCAGCAGCACGCTCAACAGCAGGCGGGCGCTGACGCTTCGGCGAACAACGCGAAAGACGACGACGTTGTCGACGCTGAGTTCGAAGAAGTTAAAGATAAAAAATAATCGCCCTGATGCAGGGTAATTAATCGGCACGGGCGTAGGAGAACTCTCCACGCCCGTGCTCGCATGTTAAGGGGCTTAAAAAAACCAATGGCAAAGCAAGACTATTACGAGATTTTAGGCGTTCCGAAAACTGCGGAAGAGCGTGAAATCAAAAAGGCGTACAAGCGCCTGGCCATGAAATTCCACCCGGACCGTAACCAGGGTGACAAAGAGGCTGAAGCCAAATTTAAAGAGATCAAAGAAGCCTACGAAGTCCTGACCGATGCACAAAAACGTGCGGCCTATGACCAGTACGGTCATGCAGCCTTTGAACAGGGCGGCATGGGCGGCGGTGGATTCGGCGGCGGCGGCTTTGGCGGCGGCGCTGACTTCAGCGATATCTTTGGCGATGTATTTGGCGACATTTTCGGCGGCGGCCGTGGTCGTCAGCGCGCGGCGCGCGGCGCGGACCTGCGCTACAACATGGAGCTGACGCTGGAAGAGGCCGTTCGCGGCGTAACCAAAGAGATCCGTATCCCGACGCTGGAAGAGTGTGACGTTTGCCACGGCAGCGGCGCGAAAGCGGGCACACAGCCTCAGACCTGTCCAACCTGTCACGGCTCTGGTCAGGTACAGATGCGTCAGGGCTTCTTCGCGGTACAGCAGGCCTGTCCTCACTGTCACGGTCGCGGCACGCTGATTAAAGATCCATGCACCAAATGCCACGGGCACGGTCGCGTTGAGAAAACCAAAACTCTGTCCGTTAAGATCCCGGCTGGCGTCGATACGGGCGACCGCATCCGTCTGGCCGGTGAGGGCGAAGCAGGCGAGCACGGCGCACCGGCAGGCGATCTGTACGTTCAGGTCCAGGTGAAACAGCACGCCATCTTCGAGCGTGAAGGTAATAACCTGTACTGCGAAGTGCCGATCAACTTCGCGATGGCGGCACTCGGTGGTGAAATCGAAGTGCCTACGCTGGACGGTCGCGTGAACCTGAAAGTGCCTGGCGAAACCCAGACCGGTAAGCTGTTCCGCATGCGCGGGAAAGGCGTTAAATCCGTTCGCGGTGGCGCCCAGGGCGACCTGCTTTGCCGCGTCGTCGTCGAAACGCCGGTTGGCCTGAACGACAAGCAGAAACAGCTGCTGAAAGAGCTGCAGGAAAGCTTTGGCGGCCCGACGGGCGAGAAAAACAGCCCGCGTTCCAAAAGCTTCTTCGATGGCGTCAAAAAGTTCTTCGATGATTTGACCCGCTAATTCGTTAGCTGGTTTTCATCTTCTCAAAGCCCGGAAGCGATTCCGGGCTTTTTTATTTGCGCGTATAGCTCGGTTAAACTGAGTCTATACTCAACATTAATCTGTTTTTGCCGAGCTATTTGGCTTGGTATTATGGTTTTATCGAGGTATTGTTGTAAAAGAGAGAACTTAAATGAAATTACTACACCGTTTCTTTAGCAGTGAGGCGTCCGGTGGTGTGATCCTGATTATTGCCGCAGCGGCCGCGATGGTGCTGGCTAACCTTGGCATCACGCAGGATCTCTACCATGCATTTCTGGAAACGCCCGTTGAGCTGAAGGTCGGGGCGCTGGAAATTAACAAGAACATGCTGCTGTGGATCAACGATGCGCTGATGGCGGTGTTCTTCCTGCTGGTGGGTCTTGAGGTTAAGCGTGAGCTGGTTCTGGGCTCGCTTGCCAGCCGCCAGCGCGCGGCGTTTCCGGTGATCGCAGCGATTGGCGGAATGGTCGTTCCGGCGTTGCTCTTCCTGGCGTTCACCTGGCAGGATCCTGTTGCGCGTGACGGCTGGGCGATCCCGGCCGCGACGGATATCGCCTTTGCGCTCGGTGTCTTAGCCTTGCTCGGTAGCCGCGTGCCGGTAGCCCTGAAAATCTTCCTGATGGCGCTGGCGATCATCGATGACCTGGGCGCCATTGTGATTATCGCGCTGTTCTACACCAGCGATCTGTCGATCCTGTCCCTGAGCGTCGCCGCCGGGGCGATTGCGGTGCTGGCGCTGCTGAATATCTTCAATGTTCGCCGCATCGGTATCTATATCCTGGTGGGGATGGTGCTGTGGACGGCGGTGCTTAAATCCGGCGTGCACGCCACGCTGGCAGGCGTGATTGTGGGCTTCTTCGTGCCGCTTAAACCGCAGGACGGCAAGTCGCCTGCCAAACAGCTGGAGCACGTGCTGCACCCGTGGGTTGCCTTTATGATCCTGCCGCTGTTTGCGTTTGCCAACGCGGGCGTTTCCCTCGGCGGCGTGACGCTGGACGGGCTGACGTCCGTGCTGCCGCTGGGCATCATTGCCGGGCTGTTTATCGGTAAGCCGCTGGGCATTAGCCTCTTCTGCTGGCTGGCGACGAAGCTGAAGCTGGCGTCATTGCCGCATGGCACCACGTTTTCGCAGATTATGGCCGTCGGCGTGCTGTGTGGAATCGGGTTTACGATGTCGATCTTTATCTCGACGCTGGCGTTTGGTGCGCATGCGCCTGAGCTTATCGTCTGGGCTAAACTCGGCATTCTCATCGGATCATTACTGGCCGCGGTAATCGGTTATACCTTGTTGAAGGTGAAGTTGTCCGGACAGGCCGCCCAGGCATAACGGAACACCGGGAGGAGGCGATCCTCCTCCCGATACACACTCAGGGAGAGAAGACGCGATGTCTCATTTAAATTACAACCATCTGTACTACTTCTGGCACGTCTATAAACAGGGCTCGGTGGTGGGGGCGGCAGAGGCGCTCTACCTGACGCCGCAAACCATCACCGGGCAAATCAAGGCCCTGGAAGAGCGCCTGCAGGGGAAGCTGTTCAAGCGTAAGGGGCGTGGGATTGAACCCAGCGAACTGGGTGAACTGGTTTTCCGCTATGCGGACAAAATGTTCACCCTGAGCCAGGAGATGCTGGATATCGTCAACTACCGCAAAGAGTCGAACCTGCTCTTTGACGTGGGCGTGGCGGATGCGCTGTCCAAGCGGCTGGTGAGCGGCGTGCTGGATGCGGCGGTAGTTGAAGACGAGCAAATCCACCTGCGCTGCTTTGAATCCACCCACGAGATGCTGCTGGAACAGCTGAGCCAGCACAAGCTGGATATGATTATCTCGGACTGCCCGATTGACTCCACCCAGCAGGAAGGGCTGTTCTCGGTGAAGATTGGCGAATGCGGCGTGAGCTTCTGGTGTATTAATCCACCGCCGGAGAAACCGTTCCCCGCGTGCCTTGAAGAACGTCGTCTGCTGGTACCTGGGCGACGCTCAATGCTCGGACGCAAGCTGCTGAACTGGTTTAATTCGCAAGGGCTGAAGGTAGAAATCCTCGGTGAGTTCGACGATGCGGCGCTGATGAAAGCCTTTGGCGAAGCGCATAATGCGATCTTCGTTGCGCCGACGCTGTACGCGCACGATCTCTATTCAGACGACAAGATTACGGAGATAGGCAGAGTGGATAACGTGATGGAGGAGTATCACGCCATATTTGCCGAAAGAATGATTCAGCACCCGGCGGTGCAGCGAATCTGCAATCGTGACTACGCGGCGCTGTTTACGCCACCGGCAATCTGAAGGCATAAAAAAACCCGCGTTAAGCGGGTTCTTTAAACAAGCAACAACAAGTAGCGATTAAGCCAGTTTGTTGATCTGCGCGGTCAGGTTTGCTTTATGACGCGCTGCTTTGTTTTTGTGGATCAGACCTTTAGCAGCCTGACGATCCACGATTGGTTGCATTTCGTTAAATGCGTTCTGCGCTGCAGCTTTGTCGCCTGCTTCGATTGCTGCGTATACTTTCTTGATGAAAGTACGCATCATAGAGCGACGGCTTGCGTTGTGCTTACGAGCCTTTTCAGACTGAACGGCACGTTTCTTAGCTGATTTGATATTAGCCAAGTCCAACTCCCAAATATGTTCTATGTGGACAATTCAAAGGCCGAGGAATATGCCCTCTTTGCCTTCTTTTGTCAATGGATTTGTGCAAATAAGCGCCGTTAATTAGCGACGCTACGTTACGTAGTGATGGCGCAGGATTCTACCAGCTTGTCTTCCCTGAATACAGCCTTTCGGCATAAAAATCGCAGTTCACGAGCAGATTTTTTCGCTGCGAAAGGTCAGCCTGATGAAATCATTACGGCTTTCTGTTTTGCGCGAACAATCGCCGGTTAACCTTAACCGCTGTACAAGGTATACTTTGGCGATTTTCACTGTTTTGAGCCAGACATGAAGCTGATACGCGGCATACATAATCTCAGCAGCGCGCCACACGGGTGCGTGCTGACTATTGGTAATTTCGACGGCGTGCATCGTGGTCATCAGGCGCTGTTGCAGGGATTGCGTAAAGAAGGGGAGGCCCGTGGCCTGCCCGTTGTAGTGATGATTTTCGAGCCGCAGCCGCTGGAGCTGTTCGCGGGCGATAAATCTCCCGCCCGACTCACTCGCCTGCGCGAGAAATTGCGCTATCTGGCGGAGTCCGGCGTGGACTATGTATTGTGTTTACGTTTCGATCGTCGCTTTGCCGCGCTGACAGCACAAAATTTCGTCAGCGACCTGCTGGTTAAGCGTCTTGGCGTACAGTTTCTCGCCGTGGGTGATGATTTCCGCTTTGGCGCTGGTCGTCAGGGCGATTTCTTGCTATTACAGAAGGCTGGTCTGGAGTATGGATTTGACGTCACCAGCGCGATGACCTTCTGCGAAGGCGGCGTGCGCGTCAGCAGCACGGCGGTGCGTCAGGCGCTGGCTAATGATGACCTGGACACGGCAGAAACCCTGCTGGGGCATCCGTTCACCATCTCTGGCCGCGTGGTCCATGGCGATGCGCTGGGCCGCACGATAGGCTTCCCGACGGCGAATATACCGCTGCGTCGTCAGGTTTCCCCGGTTAAAGGGGTGTATGCGGTGGAAGTGGCAGGACTGGGCGATAAACCGTTCTACGGCGTCGCCAACATTGGCACGCGTCCGACCGTCGCCGGTGTGCGTCAACAGTTAGAAGTGCACCTGCTGGACGTTGTAATGGACCTCTATGGTCGCCATATAGATGTGATACTGCGTAAAAAAATACGCAACGAGCAGCGATTTGGTTCGCTGGATGAACTAAAAGCGCAAATTGCGCGAGATGAATTGACGGCCCGCGAGTTTTTTGGGCTTTGAACCCGGCTTAACTGCCTACGTGATAAATACGGAACCGAGAATCTGATGAGTGACTATAAATCAACCCTGAATTTGCCGGAAACAGGGTTCCCGATGCGCGGCGATCTCGCCAAGCGCGAACCGGGAATGCTGGCGCGTTGGACCGATGATGACCTGTACGGCATCATTCGTGCAGCCAAAAAAGGCAAAAAAACCTTCATTCTGCATGATGGCCCTCCATATGCGAATGGCAGCATTCATATTGGTCACTCGGTTAACAAGATTCTGAAAGACATTATCGTGAAGTCCAAAGGCCTCACGGGATATGACTCGCCTTACGTTCCGGGCTGGGACTGCCACGGTCTGCCAATCGAGCTTAAAGTGGAGCAAGAGTTCGGCAAGCCGGGTGAGAAGTTCACCGCCGCCGAGTTCCGTGCGAAGTGCCGCGAATACGCAGCCACGCAGGTTGACGGTCAGCGTGCTGACTTCATCCGTCTGGGCGTGCTGGGCGACTGGTCGCACCCATACCTGACCATGGACTTCAAAACTGAAGCCAACATCATCCGTGCGCTGGGTAAAATCATCGGTAACGGCCACCTGCACAAAGGCGCTAAGCCGGTGCACTGGTGCGTGGACTGCCGTTCTGCGCTGGCAGAAGCGGAAGTGGAATATTACGACAAAACCTCTCCGTCTATCGACGTGGCGTTCAACGCTGTCGATCAGGATGCGGTGAAAGCCAAATTTGGCGTCTCCTCGGTAAACGGCCCGATCTCTCTGGTGATCTGGACCACCACCCCGTGGACCCTGCCGGCGAACCGTGCGATCTCCCTGTCCGGTGAGTTCGAATACGCGCTGGTTCAGATTGACGGTCAGGCGGTTATCCTGGCGAAAGATCTGGTTGAGAGCGTGCTGAAGCGCGCGCATATCACCGACTACACCGTGCTGGGCACCGTGAAAGGCGACGCGCTGGAGCTGATGCGCTTCAAGCACCCGTTCCTGGACTTCGACGTTCCGGCGATCCTGGGCGACCACGTGACGCTGGAAGCGGGTACCGGTGCGGTACATACCGCCGGTGGCCATGGTCCTGACGACTACAACATCAGCCTGAAGTACGGTCTGGAAATCGCTAACCCGGTTGGCCCGGACGGATCTTACCTGCCTGGCACCTATCCGGCGCTGGACGGTATCAACGTCTTCAAAGCGAACGACATCATCGTCGACATGCTGCGCACCAGCGGCGCGCTGCTGCACGTTGAAAAAATGCAGCACAGCTATCCGTGCTGCTGGCGTCACAAAACCCCGATCATCTTCCGTGCGACCCCGCAGTGGTTCGTCAGCATGGATCAGAAAGGCCTGCGCGAGCAGTCTCTGAAAGAGATCAAAGGCGTGCAGTGGATCCCTGACTGGGGCCAGGCGCGTATCGAATCCATGGTGGCTAATCGTCCTGACTGGTGTATCTCCCGTCAGCGTACCTGGGGCGTGCCGATGTCTCTGTTCGTACATAAAGAGACGCAGGAGCTGCACCCGAACACTCTGGAACTGATGGAAGAAGTGGCGAAGCGCGTCGAAGTTGACGGTATTCAGGCGTGGTGGGATCTCGACTCCCGCGACATCCTGGGCGCTGACGCAGACAACTACGAGAAAGTGCCGGATACCCTGGACGTGTGGTTCGACTCCGGGTCTACCCACTCCTCCGTGGTTGACGTGCGTCCGGAATTTGCCGGTCACGCTGCCGATATGTATCTGGAAGGGTCTGACCAACACCGCGGCTGGTTCATGTCATCTCTGATGATCTCCACCGCCATGAAGGGGAAAGCGCCTTACCGTCAGGTACTGACTCACGGTTTCACCGTGGATGGTCAGGGCCGTAAGATGTCCAAATCTATCGGTAACACCGTTTCTCCGCAGGATGTGATGAACAAGCTGGGCGCAGACATTCTGCGTCTGTGGGTAGCCTCTACCGATTACACCGGCGAAATGGCGGTGTCTGACGAGATCCTGAAGCGTGCTGCCGACAGCTATCGTCGTATCCGTAACACCGCGCGCTTCCTGCTGGCGAACCTGAACGGGTTCGATCCGGCAAAAGACATGGTGAAACCGGAAGAGATGGTGGTGCTGGACCGCTGGGCGGTAGGCTGCGCGAAAGCGGCGCAGGAAGATATTCTGAAAGCCTATGAGTCTTACGACTTCCACGAAGTGGTGCAGCGCCTGATGCGCTTCTGCTCCATCGAGATGGGCTCGTTCTACCTCGACATCATCAAAGACCGCCAGTACACCGCGAAAGCGGACAGCGTGGCGCGTCGTAGCTGCCAGACCGCGCTGTTCCACATCGCAGAAGCGCTGGTGCGCTGGATGGCGCCGATCATGTCCTTCACCGCGGATGAAATCTGGGGCTACCTGCCGGGCGACCGTGAGAAGTATGTGTTCACGGGCGAGTGGTACGAAGGTCTGTTCGATCTCTCCAGCACCGAAGCGATGAACGATGCCTTCTGGGACGAGCTGCTCAAAGTGCGTGGCGAAGTGAACAAGGTTATCGAGCAGGCGCGCGCGGACAAGAAAGTCGGCGGCTCTCTGGAAGCGGCAGTTACGCTGTATGCCGAACCGGAGCTGGCGGCGAAGCTGACGGCGCTGGGCGATGAATTACGATTTGTCCTGTTGACCTCCGGTGCGAAAGTTGCGGATTATGCCGATGCTTCTGCTGATGCTCAGCAGAGCGAGCTGCTCAAAGGACTGAAAGTCGCGTTGAGCAAAGCCGACGGTGAGAAATGCCCGCGCTGCTGGCATTACACCACCGATGTTGGCCAGGTGGCGGAACACGCAGACATCTGCGGACGCTGTGTAAGCAACGTCGCCGGTGACGGCGAAAAACGTAAGTTTGCCTGATGAGTAAAACTCTCTGTTCAACAGGACTGCGCTGGCTGTGGCTGGTTGTGGTGGTGCTGATTATCGATCTGGGCAGCAAGTTCCTGATCCTCCAGAATTTCGCTCTGGGGGAGACGGTTCCGCTGTTCCCGTCGCTTAACCTGCACTACGCGCGTAATTACGGCGCAGCGTTTAGTTTCCTTGCCGACAGCGGTGGCTGGCAGCGCTGGTTCTTTGCGGGTATCGCTCTCGGTATCTGCGTGATCCTCGCGGTGCTGATGTACCGCTCGAAGGCCACGCAAAAGCTGAATAACATTGCCTACGCGCTGATCATTGGCGGCGCGCTGGGCAACCTGTTTGACCGTCTGTGGCACGGCTTTGTGGTCGATATGATCGACTTCTACGTCGGCGACTGGCACTTCGCGACCTTTAACCTGGCCGATACGGCAATTTGTATCGGTGCGGCGTTAATCGTGCTGGAAGGCTTCTTGCCTAAACCGGCCGCGAAAGAGCAGGCGTAACACACTCGCCCGGTGGCGTAATGCTACCGGGCAAAACAAGCGAGCAATTTGCATGTCTAAATCCGTACAGAGCAACAGCGCGGTTCTCGTTCACTTCACGCTGAAGCTGGATGACGGCTCCACGGCCGAATCCACCCGCAATAACGGCAAACCGGCCCTGTTTCGTCTTGGAGATACCTCCCTGTCTGAAGGTCTTGAGCAGCAGCTTCTGGGCCTGAAAGAGGGTGAGAAAAAAGCCTTTTCGCTGGAGCCGGATGCCGCGTTTGGCGTGCCGAGTCCGGACCTGATCCAGTATTTCTCGCGCCGCGAGTTTATGGACGCGGGTGAACCGGAGATCGGAGCGATTATGCTCTTTACCGCTATGGACGGCAGCGAAATGCCTGGCGTGATCCGCGAGATCAACGGCGACTCTATTACCGTTGACTTCAACCATCCGCTTGCCGGGCGTACCGTTCATTTTGATGTTGAAGTGCTGGAAATCGATCCTGCACTGGAGGCCTGAAATGCAGATCCTGTTGGCTAACCCGCGCGGCTTCTGCGCCGGTGTAGACCGCGCTATCAGCATTGTTGAAAACGCGTTGGAGATTTACGGCGCGCCGATTTATGTGCGTCACGAAGTGGTGCACAACCGCTACGTGGTCGACAGCCTGCGCGAGCGCGGCGCCATCTTCATTGAACAAATCAGCGAAGTGCCGGACGGTGCGATCCTGATCTTCTCCGCGCACGGCGTCTCTCAGGCGGTACGTAACGAAGCAAAAAGCCGCGATCTGACCGTATTCGATGCCACCTGTCCCCTGGTGACAAAAGTGCATATGGAAGTGGCGCGCGCCAGCCGTCGTGGTGAAGAGTCGATTCTGATTGGCCATGCCGGGCATCCGGAAGTCGAAGGCACCATGGGCCAGTACAGCAACCCGGAAGGGGGTATGTATCTGGTTGAGTCGCCTGAAGATGTGTTAACGCTGAACGTGAAAAATGAAGCCCGTCTGTCGTTTATGACCCAGACGACGCTCTCCGTAGACGATACCTCAGACGTGATTGACGCCCTGCGCCAGCGCTTCCCGAAAATCGTCGGTCCGCGTAAGGATGATATCTGCTACGCGACCACTAACCGTCAGGAAGCGGTGCGCGCACTGGCTGAACAGGCGGACGTGGTGCTGGTAGTCGGCTCCAAAAACTCGTCTAACTCCAACCGTCTGGCCGAACTGGCGCAACGCATGGGGAAAGCGGCTTTCCTGATTGATGACGCGTCGGATATTCAGGAGGCGTGGGTTAAGCACGCGGCCTGTGTCGGCGTGACGGCCGGGGCGTCTGCGCCAGATATTTTGGTACAGAACGTCATTTCCCGTCTGCAGGAGCTGGGCGGTGGCGAAGCGGTGCCGCTGGAAGGACGTGAAGAGAACATCGTTTTCGAAGTCCCGAAAGAACTGCGCATCGACGCCCGCGAAGTCGAATAGACCTTTTTCTGATGAAAGGCCAGCACCTCCTGTGCTGGCCTTTTTTTTACCCGTTACTTTATCGTGACGACAAAATCATGTCTTTTACTGATATTTAAGTCGGTTTCACGTTAAATTCTAATTATCGGTGTTTTCAGTTGGCAGTGCTTCTCAAGGCTGGTTAATCTGAAAACGGTTTACATCATTTTAACGTAAGAGAATAACTATGCATGATGCACAGATCCGTGTCGCCATTGCGGGCGCGGGTGGACGTATGGGCCGTCAGCTTATTCAGGCGGCACTTCAGACGGATGGCGTCGCGCTTGGCGCGGCACTGGAGCGTGAAGGTTCGTCGCTACTGGGGACCGATGCCGGTGAGCTGGCAGGCGCAGGCCACACGGGCGTTACCGTGCAAAGCAGCCTGGAAGCGGTAAAAGAGGACTTCGATGTATTCATCGATTTTACCCGCCCGGAAGGGACGCTCGCGCATCTGGCGTTTTGTCGCCAGCACGGCAAGGGGATGGTGATCGGCACCACCGGTTTTGACGATGCGGGCAAGCAGGCTATCCAGGATGCATCAAAAGAGATTGCGATTGTCTTCGCCGCAAATTTCAGCGTGGGCGTTAACGTCATGCTGAAGCTGCTGGAGAAGGCCGCGAAGGTGATGGGCAACTATACCGATATCGAGATCGTAGAAGCTCACCACCGTTACAAGGTTGATGCGCCATCGGGTACGGCGCTGGCGATGGGCGAAGCGATTGCTCATGCACTTGATAAAGATTTAAAAGACTGCGCGGTCTATACCCGTGAAGGTTACACCGGCGAACGCGTTCCTGGCACCATTGGCTTCGCAACCGTGCGAGCGGGTGACATCGTCGGCGAACACACGGCGATGTTCGCCGATATTGGCGAGCGCGTCGAAATTACGCATAAAGCCTCCAGTCGAATGACGTTCGCCAACGGTGCGGTACGTTCCGCTTTGTGGCTGAAAAACAAGAAAAACGGCCTTTTTGATATGCGAGATGTGCTCGATCTCAATAATTTGTAAGCATTATTACCCATCGTGATGTGGTTATTGCAGTCGTAATTGTTTGATTGCATAGGGCAATATTTTATTGCCCTTTTATTTTATCTGTTTCATGGATTATTTTTGCTTAATCCTCTGAATATCTATCTCTTTTGGTGTTTTAACGTTACTGAAATGTAAATTTTGACCATCTGGTCCACTTTATAGTGCTGCGCTAGCTCATTTTTCATTAAACCTGGCACGCAAGCGTTTTCCGCAGTGATTTACCTGATCTTTTTGTCGCTTAAGCCGCATTCCACTCGCCAGGCTTGCAAAAGAGTAAACAAAATATCCGTTTTAAGTTGACTTTTACCCACCAAATCCCCAGAATGCCGCCGTTTGCCAAAAATCCGCTGGCAACACATTTGCATTGATCCATGACATGCTATGAATTAATATGCAAATAAAGTGAGTGAATATTCTCTGGAGGGTGTTTTGATTAAGTCAGCGCTATTGGTTCTGGAAGACGGAACCCAGTTTATCGGTCGGGCCATAGGGGCAACGGGTTCGGCGGTTGGGGAAGTCGTTTTCAATACTTCAATGACCGGTTATCAAGAAATCCTCACTGATCCTTCCTATTCTCGCCAAATCGTTACTCTTACTTATCCTCATATCGGCAATGTCGGCACCAATGCGGCTGACGAAGAATCTTCTCAGGTACATGCGCAAGGCCTGGTCATCCGCGACCTGCCGCTGATTGCCAGCAACTTCCGCAATACCGAAGACCTCTCTTCTTACCTGAAGCGCCATAACATCGTGGCGATTGCCGATATCGATACCCGTAAGTTAACGCGTCTGCTGCGCGAGAAGGGTGCACAGAACGGCTGCATTATCGCGGGTGATAAACTCGATGCGACGCTGGCGCTGGAAAAAGCGAAAGCCTTCCCGGGCCTGAACGGCATGGACCTGGCGAAAGAAGTGACGACCGCTGAAGCCTACAGCTGGACTCAGGGTAGCTGGACGCTGGAAGGCGACCTGCCGGAAGCGAAAAAAGAGAGCGAGCTGCCGTTCCACGTGGTGGCCTACGATTTCGGCGCCAAGCGCAACATCCTGCGCATGCTGGTTGACCGCGGCTGCCGCCTGACGGTGGTTCCGGCACAAACGTCTGCCGAAGACGTGCTGAAGATGAATCCGGACGGTATTTTCCTGTCCAACGGCCCTGGCGACCCGGCGCCGTGCGATTACGCCATCGCCGCCATCAAGTCCTTCCTGGAAACCGACATCCCGGTATTCGGCATCTGCCTCGGCCATCAGCTGCTGGCGCTGGCGAGCGGTGCGAACACCGTTAAGATGAAGTTCGGCCACCACGGTGGTAACCACCCGGTGAAAGACATCGATAACAACACGGTGATGATCACCGCGCAGAACCACGGATTTGCCGTCGATGAAGCCTCGATGCCGGCTAACCTGCGCGTGACCCATAAGTCGCTGTTCGATGGCACTCTGCAGGGGATTCATCGCACCGATAAGCCAGCATTCAGCTTCCAGGGTCACCCGGAAGCCAGCCCGGGCCCACACGACGCCGCGCCGCTGTTCGATCACTTCATCGAACTTATCGAGCAATACCGTAAGACCGCTAAATAATCAGGAGCCGAGAAGACAATGCCAAAACGTACAGACATAAAAAGCATCCTGATCCTTGGCGCTGGCCCGATCGTCATCGGCCAGGCCTGCGAATTCGACTACTCCGGCGCGCAGGCGTGTAAAGCCCTGCGTGAAGAGGGTTACCGCGTTATCCTGGTGAACTCTAACCCGGCAACCATCATGACCGACCCGGAAATGGCTGATGCAACCTACATCGAGCCGATTCACTGGGAAGTGGTGCGTAAAATCATCGAGAAAGAGCGTCCGGACGCGGTGCTGCCAACCATGGGCGGCCAGACGGCGCTGAACTGTGCGCTGGAGCTGGAGCGTCAGGGCGTGCTGGAAGAGTTCGGCGTGACCATGATTGGTGCGACCGCCGACGCGATTGATAAAGCAGAAGACCGTCGCCGCTTCGACGTGGCGATGAAGAAAATCGGCCTCGACACCGCGCGTTCCGGTATCGCACACAACATGGAAGAAGCGCTGGCCGTCGCGGCTGACGTGGGCTATCCGTGCATCATCCGTCCATCGTTCACCATGGGCGGCACCGGCGGCGGTATCGCCTACAACCGCGAAGAGTTCGAAGAGATTTGCGAACGCGGTCTGGATCTCTCCCCAACCAAAGAGCTGCTGATTGATGAATCGCTGATTGGCTGGAAAGAGTACGAGATGGAAGTGGTGCGTGATAAAAACGACAACTGCATCATCGTCTGCTCCATCGAAAACTTCGATGCGATGGGTATCCACACCGGTGACTCCATCACCGTTGCGCCAGCCCAGACCCTGACCGACAAAGAGTATCAAATCATGCGTAACGCCTCGATGGCGGTACTGCGTGAAATCGGCGTGGAAACCGGTGGTTCTAACGTGCAGTTCTCCGTTAACCCGAAAACAGGCCGTCTGATTGTTATCGAAATGAACCCGCGCGTGTCCCGTTCCTCCGCGCTGGCTTCTAAAGCGACCGGCTTCCCGATTGCGAAAGTGGCGGCGAAGCTGGCGGTGGGTTATACCCTCGACGAGCTGATGAACGACATCACCGGTGGCCGCACCCCAGCGTCCTTCGAGCCGTCAATCGACTACGTTGTGACCAAAATTCCACGCTTCAACTTCGAGAAATTCGCAGGCGCGAACGACCGTCTAACCACCCAGATGAAATCTGTCGGTGAAGTGATGGCGATTGGCCGCACGCAGCAGGAATCACTGCAGAAAGCGCTGCGCGGTCTCGAAGTGGGCGCGACCGGCTTTGACCCGAAAGTGAGCCTGGACGACCCGGAAGCGCTGACCAAAATCCGCCGCGAGCTGAAAGACGCGGGCGCAGAGCGTATCTGGTATATCGCCGATGCCTTCCGTGCGGGCCTGTCCGTCGACGGCGTGTTCAACCTGACCAACATCGACCGCTGGTTCCTGGTGCAGATTGAAGAGCTGGTGCGTCTGGAAGAACAGGTCGCTGAACTGGGCATCAACGGCCTGGACGCTGACTTCCTGCGCGTGCTGAAGCGTAAAGGCTTCGCCGATGCGCGTCTGGCTAAGCTGGCGGGCGTGCGCGAAGCGGAAATCCGCAAGCTGCGCGACCAGTACGACCTGCACCCGGTCTACAAGCGCGTGGACACCTGTGCGGCTGAATTCTCGACCGACACCGCCTACATGTACTCCACCTATGAAGACGAGTGCGAAGCGAACCCGTCCGTCGACCGCGACAAGATTATGGTGCTGGGCGGCGGTCCAAACCGTATCGGCCAGGGCATCGAGTTCGACTACTGCTGCGTACACGCCTCGCTGGCGCTGCGCGAAGACGGTTACGAGACCATCATGGTCAACTGTAACCCGGAAACCGTCTCTACCGACTACGACACCTCTGACCGCCTCTACTTCGAGCCGGTTACCCTGGAAGACGTGCTGGAAATCGTGCGCATCGAGAAGCCAAAAGGCGTTATCGTGCAGTACGGCGGCCAGACCCCGCTGAAGCTGGCGCGCGCGCTGGAAGCAGCAGGCGTGCCGGTTATCGGCACCAGCCCGGACGCGATTGACCGTGCGGAAGACCGCGAGCGTTTCCAGCAGGCGGTTGACCGTCTGAAGCTGAAACAGCCGGCGAACGCCACCGTCACCGCCATTGAAATGGCCGTTGAGAAGGCGAAAGAGATTGGCTACCCGCTGGTGGTGCGTCCTTCCTACGTGCTGGGCGGCCGCGCGATGGAAATCGTGTATGACGAGGCCGACCTGCGTCGCTACTTCCAGACTGCGGTGAGTGTTTCCAACGATGCGCCAGTGCTGCTCGACCGCTTCCTCGACGACGCGGTGGAAGTGGACGTTGACGCCATCTGCGACGGCGAAATGGTGCTGATTGGCGGCATCATGGAGCACATCGAGCAGGCGGGCGTGCACTCCGGCGACTCCGCCTGTTCTCTGCCGGCGTACACGCTGAGCCAGGAGATTCAGGACGTGATGCGCCAGCAGGTGCAGAAGCTGGCCTTCGAGCTGCAGGTTCGCGGTCTGATGAACGTCCAGTTTGCGGTGAAAGACAACGAAGTCTACCTGATTGAAGTCAACCCGCGTGCGGCACGTACCGTACCGTTCGTCTCCAAAGCCACCGGCGTACCGCTGGCGAAAGTGGCGGCGCGCGTGATGGCGGGCCAGACGCTGGCGCAGCAGGGCGTGACCAAAGAGATCATTCCACCGTACTACTCGGTGAAAGAAGTGGTGCTGCCGTTCAACAAATTCCCGGGCGTTGACCCGCTGTTAGGGCCAGAAATGCGCTCTACCGGGGAAGTGATGGGCGTGGGCCGCACCTTCGCAGAAGCGTTCGCGAAGGCGCAGCTGGGCAGTAGCTCCACCATGAGAAAATCAGGCCGTGCGCTGCTCTCCGTTCGTGAAGGCGATAAAGAGCGCGTGGTTGACCTGGCCGCCAAGCTGCTGAAACAGGGCTTCGAGCTGGACGCGACCCACGGTACCGCGATTGTGCTGGGCGAAGCCGGCATCAACCCGCGTCTGGTGAACAAGGTGCATGAAGGTCGTCCGCACATTCAGGACCGTATCAAGAATGGCGAATACACCTACATCATCAACACCACCGCAGGCCGCCAGGCGATTGAAGACTCCAAGCTGATTCGCCGCAGCGCGCTGCAGTACAAAGTGCACTACGACACCACCCTGAACGGCGGTTTCGCAACGGCCATGGCGCTGAACGCGGATGCCACCGAGAAGGTGATTTCAGTGCAGGAAATGCACGCGCAGATTAGCAAATAAGTAAAAATGCCCGGTGCCGTTCGGCTGCCGGGCATTCTCCCATCTTCAGAACCTTCTGGTTTTTCATCCGCTTTCAGTCAGTTAGCCTAAAATGGTTAGGTCGATAACGAAATTCAACTGAGAGCAGGGGAAAACACCATGCAAAATAAATTACTGATCGCTTCCGTTCTGGCTGCCACGACAATGTTTACCGTTGCGGGCTGTTCGTCTAATCAGGCCGTAAAAACCACCGATGGCAAAACCATTGTCACCGACGGCAAACCTCAGGTGGATGACGATACCGGTCTGGTGTCGTACAAAAACGCCGAAACCGGTCAAACCGAGCAGATCAACCGTGACCAGGTGAAATCCATGGGCGAGCTGGATAACTAATTCAGAATTCTGACGTAAGCCCGTCAATAATATTCACTATTAGCCTGTTGAATTACTGACTACACTCTTTTGTTAAAAGAAAGCAGTAACAACAGGCTAATCAATGATTCTGATAATTTATGCCCATCCTTATCCGCAGCACTCGCATGCGAATAAGCGGATGCTTGAGCAGGTAAGGACGCTTGATAACGTAGAGATACGTTCCCTCTATCAACTTTATCCCGATTTTAATATCGATATCGCCGCCGAACAGGAGGCGCTTTCCCGTGCCGATCTGATTATCTGGCAGCATCCAATGCAGTGGTACAGCACGCCCCCGCTCCTGAAACTGTGGATTGATAAAGTCTTCTCCCACGGCTGGGCGTATGGCCACAACGGCAATGCGCTAAAAGGAAAAAGCCTGATGTGGGCGGTCACCACCGGCGGTGGGGAAAGCCATTTTGATATCGGTTCCTTCCCGGGTTTTGACGTCCTGGCGCAGCCGCTGCAGGCGACCGCGCTCTATTGCGGTCTGAACTGGCTCCCGCCGTTTGCGATGCACTGCACGTTTGTTTGCGACGATGAAACGCTGCAGGCGCAGGCTCGTCATTATAAACAACGCTTACTTGAGTGGCAGGAGGCGCACCATGGATAGCCATACGCTAATACAGGCGCTGATTTACCTCGGCGCGGCGGCGCTGATTGTGCCCGTGGCGGTCCGCCTGGGGCTGGGCTCGGTGCTTGGCTACCTGATTGCGGGCTGCGTCATTGGGCCGTGGGGCTTTAGACTGGTCACGGATGCCGAGGCGATTCTCCATTTCGCTGAAATTGGCGTGGTGCTGATGCTGTTTGTGATTGGCCTGGAGCTCGACCCGCAGCGGCTGTGGAAGCTTCGCGCCTCGGTATTTGGCGGCGGAGCGCTGCAGATGGTGGCCTGCGGCCTGCTGCTGGGCGGGTTCTGCATCCTGTTAGGAATGGACTGGAAAGTGGCAGAGCTCATCGGCATGACGCTGGCGCTCTCCTCAACGGCCATTGCCATGCAGGCGATGAACGAGCGAAATCTGACGGTCTCCCAGATGGGACGCAGCGCGTTCTCCGTGCTGCTGTTCCAGGACATTGCCGCTATCCCGCTGGTGGCGATGATCCCGCTGCTGGCGGCCAGTGGTTCCTCTACCACGCTGGGCGCTTTCGCGCTGTCGGCGCTGAAGGTGGCGGGCGCGCTGGCGCTGGTGGTGCTGCTTGGCCGCTACGTGACCCGCCCGCTGCTGAGGTTTGTCGCCCGTTCTGGCCTGCGCGAAGTGTTCAGCGCCGTGGCGCTGTTCCTGGTGTTTGGCTTCGGTCTGCTCCTGGAGGAGGCCGGGCTGTCGATGGCGATGGGGGCGTTCCTCGCAGGCGTTCTGCTGGCGAGCTCTGAATACCGTCACGCGCTGGAAAGCGATATCGAGCCGTTCAAAGGGTTGCTGCTGGGACTGTTTTTCATCGGCGTCGGGATGTCCGTCGACTTCGGCACGCTGGTGACGCATCCGCTGCGGATCGTCATCCTGCTCGTCGGCTTCCTGGTCATTAAAATGGTGATGCTGTGGCTGATTGCTCGCCCACTGAACGTGCCGGGCAGGCAGCGCCGCTGGTTCGCCGTGCTGCTGGGGCAGGGGAGTGAATTTGCGTTCGTGGTCTTTGGCGCCGCGCAGATGGCAAACGTGCTCGATCCCGAGTGGGCGAAAGCGCTGACGCTGGCGGTCGCCCTGTCGATGGCGGCGACGCCTGTGCTGCTGGTGGTACTGACGCGCCTGGAAAAATCGGACAGCGGGCAGGAGCGCGAGGCCGACGAGATCGACGAGGAGCAGCCGCGCGTCATCATCGCCGGATTTGGCCGCTACGGGCAGATCGTGGGTCGTTTACTGCTGTCGAGCGGGGTGAAAATGGTCATCCTCGATCACGACCCCGACCATGTCGATACCCTGCGTAAATTTGATATGAAGGTGTTTTACGGGGATGCAACCCGCGTCGATCTGCTGGAATCCGCCGGGGCGGCAAAAGCCGAGGTGTTAATTAACGCCATTGACGATCCGGAAACCAGCATGCAGATGGTGGAGCTGGTAAAAGAGCATTTCCCGGCGCTGACTATTATCTCCCGCGCGCGCGATGTGGATCACTACATCCGGCTGCGGCAGGCGGGCGTAGACGCGCCCGAGCGTGAAACCTTCGAAGGTGCGCTGAAGTCTGGCCGCATGGCGCTGGAAAACCTGGGGCTCGGCGCGTATGAAGCACGCGAACGGGCAGACCTGTTCCGCCGCTTTAATACCGAGATGGTCGAAGAGATGGCGGCGATGGCCGGCAGTACCGCCACCGAGCGTGCGGCGGTCTTCAAACGCACCAGCGCGATGCTGACGGAAATCATTAACGAGGACCGTAACCACCTGTCGCTGATCCAGCGTCATGGCTGGCAGGGCACGGAAGAGGGCAAGCATACCGGCGATCCGGCTGACGAGCCCGAGAGTAAACCTTCCGCGTGAAGTGGAGTTGCCAGCAATATTAAAAAATTTCTTTATCTTTACCCTGCCGCCAGTCGACGAAAGATTAAGCTTTCCGTATAGTGGCGGCAATTTTTTGCATCCGGGAAATTTTCAATGATCAGTCTGATTGCAGCGCTGGCGGTGGACCGCGTTATCGGTATGGAAAATGCCATGCCGTGGAACCTGCCTGCCGATCTCGCATGGTTTAAACGTACTACGTTAAACAAGCCGGTAGTGATGGGCCGCCTGACCTGGGAGTCGATTGGTCGTCCATTGCCGGGCCGTAAGAATATCGTTATCAGCAGCCAGCCGGGCACTGACGATCGCGTCGAATGGGTAAAATCAGTAGACGAGGCGATTGCTGCATGCGGCAATGCCGAAGAGATCATGGTGATTGGCGGTGGGCGCGTGTACGAGCAGTTCCTGCCAAAAGCGCAGAAGCTCTATCTGACCCACATTGATGCAGAAGTGGAAGGGGATACTCATTTCCCGGACTACGATCCGGACGAGTGGGAATCGGTATTCAGCGAATTCCACGACGCGGATGCACAGAACTCCCACAGCTACTGCTTCGAGATTCTGGAACGTCGTTAAGTGATTTTCCCTCTCCCGGCCGGGAGAGGGAATTACGTATCAGGAGGCAACGGCCTCGCTTTCCCCCAGGTCCAGCTGTCGGTTGGACGGCTGCACAAAGTAAGCTTTATCTTCCCAGCGTAAGCAGGTTAACTCTCCGCCCCAGCAGCATCCGGTATCCAGACCGTAAATCCCTTCCGGTGTGCCTTTTCCTTCCAGTGCAGCCCAGTGGCCAAATACCACGCTGTACTCGCTTGTCACCGGTCCCGGAATGGCAAACCACGGCTTGAGCGGCGCGGGCGCGCTCTCCGGCGTCTCTTTGGAATACATATCCAGCTGTCCGTTCGGGAAGCAGAAGCGCATGCGGGTGAACGCGTTGGTGATAAAGCGCAGACGGGCCAGACCGCTGAGATCCTCGCTCCAGTGGTTCGGCATATCGCCGTACATGGCATCGAGGAAGAAAGGATACGAGTCGCTTGCCAGCACCGCCTCAACGTCACGAGCGCAGGTTTTCGCCGTCTCAAGATCCCATTGCGGGGTGATCCCGGCATGCGCCATGACCAGCTTTTTCTCTTCGTCGATCTGCAGCAGGGGCTGACGGCGCAGCCAGTTAATCAGATCGTCCGCGTCCGGCGCATCCAGCAGCGGGGTGAGGCGATCTTTAGGTTTGTTGCGGCTGATCCCGGCGAAAACCGCCAGCAGATGCAGATCGTGATTGCCCAGCACCATGCGGACGCTGTCGCCCAGCGATTTGACGAAACGTAATACTTCAAGGGAGCCGGGGCCACGCGCGACTAAATCGCCCGTCAGCCAGAGCGTGTCCTGTCCTGGCGTAAAGTCGACCTGTTTTAATAATGCGATCAGTTCATCGTAGCAACCGTGAACGTCGCCAATCAGATATGTAGACATTAGATTAATGAATGAGTGTAGTTACGGCGAGACGGAACACAGGAATGGCAACGCGGAAATCATTGCCATCGACGTCGACCATTTCATAATGGCCTTGCATGGTACCCATCGGCGTTTCAATCACCGCGCCGCTGGTGTACTGGTACTCTTCGCCAGGGGCGATGTGGGGCTGTTCACCGACCACACCTTCGCCCTGAACTTCGATTTCGCGGCCATTGCCGTTAGTGATAAGCCAGTAGCGCCCGCGCAGCTGCACGGGCATCCGCCCCAGATTGCGAATGGTCACGGTGTAAGCAAAAACAAAACGTTCTTCGTCCGGTGAGGACTGTGATTCAACATAGACGCTTTGTACATGGACACATACGCGGGGCGAATCAATCATGGCTTAACTCTCCTTCGGCGGCGCATTATCGCTGATGTAATTAGCCAGCTTGCAGTACTGCTCTACGGAAATGTTCTCCGCACGCATTGCCGGGTCGATCCCCAGCTCGGCTAACACCTCAACGGTAAACGAATTGCTCAGGCTGTTACGGATCGTTTTACGGCGCTGGTTAAAGGCTTCTGTGGTAATGCGGCTCAGTACGCGCAGATCTTTAACCGGATACGGTTTCGTCTTGTGCGGCACAAGGCGCACAACCGCTGAATCCACTTTCGGTGGTGGTGTGAACGCTGACGGCGGTACTTCGAGTACCGGGATCACGTTGCAGTAATACTGTGCCATCACGCTTAAACGACCATACGCTTTACTGTTCGGGCCTGCAACCAGACGGTTAACAACCTCTTTTTGCAACATAAAGTGCATGTCGGCAATGGCATCAGTATAGCTAAAGAGGTGGAACATGAGCGGCGTGGAGATGTTGTACGGCAGGTTGCCGAACACGCGCAGCGGCTGGCCCATTTTTTCGGACAGCTCGCCAAAGTTCATGGTCATGGCGTCCTGCTGATAGATGGTCAGCTTCGGCCCGAGGAACGGGTGCGTTTGCAGGCGTGCGGCCAGATCGCGGTCCAGTTCGATGACGGTCAGCTCGTCGAGGCGTTCGCCTACCGGCTCGGTCAGCGCGGCAAGGCCCGGGCCGATTTCGACCATCGCCTGACCTTTTTGCGGATTAATAGCCGAGACAATGCTTTCGATCACGAACTGATCGTTAAGGAAGTTTTGCCCGAAACGTTTACGGGCTAAGTGGCCCTGATGGACTCGATTAGTCATTGAGTATTAACAATCATTTTGATGGCGAGATTAAGCGCCGTAATAAAACTGCCGACATCCGCTTTCCCCTGGCCTGCCAGATCCAGCGCAGTACCGTGGTCAACGGACGTTCGAATAAAGGGTAAACCGAGGGTGATATTCACCCCGCGGCCAAAGCCCTGGTATTTTAGCACGGGCAGGCCCTGATCGTGGTACATCGCGAGCACGGCGTCGGCATTATCCAGGTATTTCGGCTGGAAAAGGGTATCTGCAGGCAGCGGCCCGCTGAGGTTCATCCCCTTCGCCCGCATTTCGTTGAGTACCGGAATGATGGTGTCGATCTCTTCGGTGCCCATGTGCCCGCCTTCACCGGCGTGCGGGTTCAGGCCGCAGACCAGCACGTGCGGCTGCGGGATCCCAAACTTTGTCTGCAGATCGTGGTGCAAAATCCCGATGATCTCGCGCAGGAGCTCAGGGGTGATCGCATCAGGAATGGCTTTGATCGGCAGATGGGTAGTCACCAGCGCAACGCGCATTTCCTCCGTCGCCAGCATCATCACCACTTTCGGGCTGTGCGAGCGCTCTTCGAAGAACTCTGTATGCCCGGTAAAGGGTATACCCGCTTCGTTGATAACGCCTTTGTGGACGGGGCCGGTGATCAGGGCGGCAAATTCGCCCTTCAGGCAACCGTCGCAGGCGCGCGCCAGGGTTTCAACGACATAGTGGCCGTTTTCCGTGCTGAGCTGGCCCGGAATAACCGGCGTACGAAGGGGAACAGAAAGAAGGGTGAGCGTACCGGCTTGCTGCGGTGCTGGCTGTTGGCCTTCAACGTAAGGGATGAGCGTTAAAGGCAGACCGAGCAGCGTTGCCCGGTCTTGTAACAGTGTTGCATCGGCGCAGACAACCAGCTCTACCGGCCAGCTGCGCTGGGCGAGCTGGACAACGAGGTCAGGCCCAATCCCGGCGGGTTCGCCGGGCGTGATAACAACACGATGCTGTTTCATTAGTTGCTCAGAACTTTCACGTAAGCGCTGGCGCGTTGTTCCTGCATCCAGGTTGCGGCTTCTTCAGAGAACTTACGGTTAAACAGCATACGGTAGGCTCTGTCTTTCTGTGCCGCATCCGTTTTATCAACGTTACGGGTGTCCATCAGCTCGATCAGATGCCAGCCGAATGAAGAGTGGACCGGCGCGCTGATCTGGCCTTTGTTCAGCTTCATCAACGCGTCGCGGAAGGCAGGATCGTAAATATCCGCAGCCGCCCAGCCCAGATCGCCGCCCTGGTTAGCAGAGCCTGGATCCTGAGAGAACTCTTTTGCTGCTTTCGCAAATGAGGTTTTACCGCTCTTAATGTCAGCTGCGATCTGTTCCAGCTTCACACGCGCCTGATCGTCAGTCATGATCGGTGACGGTTTCAGAAGTATGTGGCGAGCGTGAACTTCGGTGACGGAGATATTTTGGCTCTGGCCGCGCAGATCGTTCACCTTCAGAATGTGGAAGCCCACGCCTGAACGGATAGGACCAACGATATCCCCTTTCTTCGCCGTGCTCAGCGCCTGGGCAAAGATAGATGGCAGCTCCTGAATACGTCCCCAGCCCATCTGGCCGCCTTTCAGCGCCTGTTGGTCAGCGGAGTAGGTGATTGCCAGCTTGCCAAAGTCGCTGCCGTTACGCGCCTGTTCAACAATAGAACGCGCCTGGCTTTCTGCTTCCGCAGCCTGATCGGACGTTGGGTTCTCTGGCAGTGGGATCAGAATGTGGCTCAGGTTCAGCTCTGTGCTCGCATCGTTCTGGTTGCCCACCTGTTTTGCCAGCGCGTCCACTTCCTGAGGCAGGATGGTGACGCGGCGACGCACTTCGTTGTTACGCACTTCCGAAATCAGCATCTCTTTACGGATCTGGTTACGGTAGGTGGCGTAGCTGATGCCGTCATAGGCCAGACGGCTGCGCATCTGGTCTAAAGACATATTGTTCTGCTTCGCGATGTTAGCGATCGCCTGATCGAGCTGCTCGTCAGTGATCTTCACACCCATTTTCTGCCCCATCTGCAGAACGATCTGATCCATGATCAGACGCTCCAGGATCTGGTGGCGCAGCGTGGCGTCATCAGGAAGCTGTTGACCGGCTTCGCCCGAATTGAGCTTCACCGATTTCATCAGACCGTCAACGTCACTTTCAAGCACGACGCCGTTGTTAACCACAGCAGCGACTTTATCAACAACCTGGGGGGCGGCGAAGCTGGTATTCGCAACCATAGCGACACCGAGCAGCAGCGTTTTCCAGTTCTTCATACTTTTTCCATTTCAATTAACCGCAAAGCGGATTACGTTGCAAATCAAGCACATTACAAGGCGCTACTGTACGGCAGAATATTCGAGCGCAGCATTTTCTGCGTACCCAGACCGTAGTTGGAACTCAGGCCGCGTAACTCGAAGTTAAAGCCAATCACGTTATCGTATTTGCTCTGATTGTTTTCACTGTTCCAGCCGTTAAGCTTACGTTCGTAGCCGACACGCAGCGCGTAACAGCAGGAGTTATATTGCAGACCCACCATCTGGTCAGCAGGTTTATTAGCGTTAGTGTCAAAGTAGTAAGCGCCTACGATTGACCAGCGGTCGGCGATTGGCCAGCTCGCTGCGCCACCCACCTGCGAAATACCGTCTTTATACTGCTCTGCAGTACCATAGTTTGGTAACGTCGCCTGAATATATTCCGGGCTGGCATAACGATAGGTCAACTGCACCATCCGATCTTCATCCCGGCGGTACTCAATCGACGCCGTACTGTTGGCGATATTGTCGAGACGGGTGTCATATTGCACGCCACCGCGAAGACCCCAACGATCGGTCATACGCCAGTAGGTATCACCAGCCCAAATCAGCGAACCTGTCTTGTTATCTTTCTCCCACTTAATATTGTCATCGCCCGTGCGAGACTCGGTGAAATAGTAGATTTGACCAACAGAAACGTTAAAACGTTCAACGGCAGCGTCATCATAAACGCGTGATGTGACCCCGGTCGTTAACTGGTTCGCTGAGGCGATGCGGTCAAGGCCACCGTAGGTACGGTCGCGGAACAGGCCGCTGTAATCAGATTGCAGTAAAGAGGAGTCATAGTTATTGATGTTGCTCTGATCGCGATAAGGCACGTACAGGTACTGCATACGTGGCTCCAGCGTCTGGGTATAGCCATCCGCCAGAAGGCCCATATTGCGTTCGAAGATCAGCTTACCGTCCATTTTGAACTGTGGAAGCGTACGGTTTACGCTTTCCTCAAGATGAGCGTTGTTGCTGGTGTTGTAATCATCAATATTTTTTTGCTGATAGTGTGTCGCCATCAGCTTGGCTTCCGTATTCAGGCTTGCCCAGTCATTCGACCATGGCAAGTTGATGACGGGCTCCAGGTGAACTCGGGTGGCTTCCGGCATATTGGAATTGGTGTTTACAAAATGCACCGCCTGACCATAAATACGGGTGTCGAACGGACCCACGTCATTCTGGTACCAGTTAACGTCCAGCTGCGGCTCGGCACCATAGGTACTCGCGGTCTGGCTGGAGAACACCTGGAACTGCTTGTTGGTTACCGTCGCATCGAAGTTCTGCACCGCATAGCCAACGCTGAAGATCTGCGTGGCATAACCGTCGGTACTCGAACCGTATTTTGACGAGAAATCGTTGAAGTAGTTCGGGTCACTGACCTTGGTGTAGTTAACGTTAAAACGCCAGACCTGATCCATTACCCCGGAATGCTGCCAGAAATACATCCAACGGTGTTTATCGCCTTCGGTCGGATGCTCGTCCTGGAAGACTTTATCCGACGGCAGATAATCCAGCTCCATCAGACCCGCACCGGCGTGGGTCAGATAGCGGAACTCGTTCTCCCACATGATGTTGCCGCGCTTGTGAATATAGTGCGGCGTGATCGTCGCATCCATGTTTGGCGCGATGTTCCAGTAATACGGCAGGTAGAACTCAAAGTAGTTCGTGGTGCTGTATTTGGCATTCGGGATCAGGAAACCGGAGCGACGTTTGTCACCCACGGGAAGCTGTAGATAAGGGCTGTAGAATATGGGCACCGGACCCAGCTTAAAGCGGGCGTTCCAGATCTCTGCGACCTGTTCTTCGCGGTCATGGATAACCTCGCTACCGACCACGCTCCAGGTATTTGAACCCGGCAGACATGACGTGAACGTACCGTTTTCCAGGATCGTATAGCGGTTTTCACCGCGCTGTTTCATCAGGTCAGCGTCGCCGCGCCCCTGGCGACCCACCATCTGGTAATCACCTTTCCAGACGTTAGTATCTTTAGTATTCAGGTTTGACCAGGCTTTCGGACCTTTCAGGATGACCTGATTGTCGTCATAGTGCACATTACCCAGCGCATCCACCGTTCGTACCGGCTCGGCCGCACCTTCCGGCTGCTTCTGGTGCAATTGCACTTCATCTGCCTGCAGGCGGCTATTGCCCTGGTTAATATCGACATTGCCCGTAAACGTGGCATTGTCAGGGTAAGTCCCTTTCGAACTGTCGGCAGTAATGGTTACCGGCAAGCTATTTGTATCGCCACTCACCAGTGGGCGATTATAACTTGGAACGCCAAGCATACACTGCGAGGCGAGATCGGCCGCCAGACCCTGTTGACTGTACAGGGCGGAGCCAATCATTGTGGCCAGGAGGGTGGGGATACGTTTTTTCATACGTTGTATTTTATTGTTCCGTCATCAGTGGCTACGGCTTACAAACGCTCAGAGACTATCTTACTCATCTGCGCAGTACCAGCGTTAATCCTGCCCGTTTGCGTGCCAGAGTGTTAGGCTCGCTATCGAATGACGAGTATGATAAAGCAAATTATAGGCGATGTCCTTCAATTGACCGTGACTTGAACACAGTGATGATGACGTTGCGTCGGCAAGGAATATGACTATCCGGGGAGTATATGCAGTATTGGGGTAAAATAATCGGCGTTGCGTTCGCCATCATCATGGGTGCCGGGTTCTGGGGGATTGTGCTTGGGCTTATTATCGGCCATATGTTTGATAAGGCGCGCAGCCGCAAAATGGCCTGGTTTGCCAATCAGCGCGAGCGTCAGTCACTCTTTTTCTCCACCACCTTTGAGGTCATGGGGCACTTAACCAAATCCAAAGGGCGTGTCACAGAAGCCGATATTCAGATTGCCAGCGTCTTTATGGATCGCATGAATCTGCACGGCGACTCCCGTCTGGAAGCGCAAAATGCGTTTCGCATCGGTAAGTCGGATAATTATCCGCTTCGCGAAAAAATGCGTCAGTTCCGCAGCATCTGCTTTGGACGTTTTGATTTAATTCGGATGTTTCTGGAAATTCAAATCCAGGCGGCTTTCGCAGACGGTTCACTTCACCCTAATGAACGTGACGTGCTGTACGTCATTGCGGAAGAGCTGGGCATCTCCCGCATGCAGTTCGACCAGTTCCTGCGCATGATGCAGGGCGGGGCGCAGTTTGGCGGCGGCTATCACCAGCAGTCGTCCGGCGGTGCCTGGCAGCAGGCGCAGCGTGGTCCGACGCTGGAAGACGCCTGCAACGTGCTTGGCGTTAAGCCCTCTGACGATCAGACCACGATTAAACGTGCCTATCGTAAGCTCATGAGCGAACACCATCCGGACAAACTGGTCGCGAAAGGCTTACCGCCAGAAATGATGGAGATGGCGAAGCAAAAAGCGCAGGAAATCCAGAAGGCGTACGAGCTCATTAAAGAGAAGAAAGGTTTTAAATAAGAAAAAGCCCGACGATGTCGGGCTTTTTTTTTAGAAGTCCACCGGGGCTTTAAACGTCATCGCGTTACCGAAGGCCGGATGGGTGATGGTGAGCGTCTGCGCGTGCAGCAGCAGACGTGGCGCTAAGGCCAGCGCTTCAGGCGGCGCGTAGAAGCGGTCGCCCAGAATCGGATGACCCAGGGCGAGCATATGCACGCGCAGCTGGTGCGAACGTCCGGTAATCGGCTTAAGCAGGACGCGCGCGGTATTATCCGGCGCGTACTCCAGCACTTCGTACTCGGTCTGCGCGGCCTTGCCGGTTTCGTAACACACCTTCTGCTTAGGCCGGTTCGGCCAGTCGCAGATCAGCGGTAAATCTACCAGCCCTTCCGCCTGCGCGGGGTGGCCCCAGACGCGGGCGACATACTGCTTTTTCGGCTCGCGCTCGCGGAACTGGCGCTTTAACTCGCGTTCCGCCGCTTTGTTCAGCGCCACCACAATCACGCCGCTGGTGGCCATATCCAGGCGATGGACAGACTCCGCCTGCGGATAATCGCGCTGAATGCGCGTCATCACGCTGTCTTTGTGCTCGTCCAGACGCCCCGGCACGGACAACAGGCCGCTGGGCTTGTTGACCACCATAATATGTTCATCCTGATACAGAATGACCAGCCAGGGATCCTGAGGCGGATTGTAAGGCTCCATCACCATCTTGCGCTCCGTTTACTGATGCGTCACAACGATAAGACGCAGGGCATCCAGACGCCAGCCAGCCTGATTCAGGCTTTCCAGCACCTGCTGACGGTTGCTTTCAATCGCCGCCAGCTCGTCGTCGCGGATGTTCGGGTTGACTGCTTTTAACGCTTCCAGACGGGACAGCTCCGCAGACAGTTTCTCGTCGGCTTCACTGCGCGCGGCGTCAATCAACGCACTGGCCGCTTTTTCAATCTGGGTTTCGCCCAGTTGCAGAATAGCGTGCACATCCTGCTGTACCGCGTTCACCAGCTTGCTGCCCGTGTGGCGGTTTACCGCGCTCAGCTGTCGGTTGAAACTCTCGAATTCAACCTGTCCCGCCAGGTTCGTGCCGTTTTTGTCCAGCAGCAGGCGGACGGGCGTGGGCGGCAGGAAGCGGGTGAGCTGCAGCTGTTTCGGCGCCTGCGCTTCCACAACGTAGATCAGCTCCACCAGCAGGGTGCCCACCGGCAGCGCCTTGTTTTTCAACAGGGAGATGGTGCTGCTGCCGGTATCGCCGGAGAGGATCAGGTCCAGACCGTTGCGGATCAGCGGATGTTCCCAGGTGATAAACTGGGCATCTTCGCGGGACAGCGCCACGTCACGCTCGAAGGTGATGGTACAGCCATCTTCCGGCAGGCCCGGGAAATCCGGAACCAGCATGTGATCGGACGGAGTCAGGACAATCAGGTTCTCGCCGCGGTCGTCCTGGTTGATGCCGACGATGTCGAACAGGTTCATGGAGAAGCTGATCAGGCTGGTGTCATCATCCTGTTCTTCAATACTCTCAGCCAGCGCCTGCGCTTTTTCACCGCCGTTGGAGTGGATCTCCAGCAGGCGGTCGCGGCCCTGCTCCAGCTGCGCTTTCAGCGCGTCGTGCTTCTCACGGCAGGACTTGATCAGCTCATCAAACCCTTCCGCGTTTTCCGGCGCGGCCAGGTAGCCGATCAGATCGCCATGCACTTGATCATAAATGGTGCGGCCCGTCGGGCAGGTATGTTCAAACGCGTCCAGACCTTCGTGGAACCAGCGTACCAGCACGGACTGCGCGGTTTTTTCCAGATACGGCACGTGGATCTGAATATCATGCGCCTGGCCGATACGATCCAGACGGCCGATACGCTGCTCCAGCAGATCCGGGTTAAACGGCAGATCGAACATCACCAGGTTGCTGGCGAACTGGAAGTTACGGCCTTCAGAGCCGATTTCCGAGCACAGCAGAACCTGTGCGCCGCTGTCCTCTTCTCCGAACCACGCCGCGGCGCGGTCGCGCTCGACGATGGACATGCCTTCGTGGAACACGGCGGCGCGAATGCCTTCACGCTCGCGCAGAACCTGCTCCAGCTGCAGCGCGGTGGCCGCTTTGGCGCAGATCACCAGCACTTTCTGGGAGCGGTGCGCGGTCAGGTAGCCCATCAGCCACTCCACGCGCGGATCGAAGTTCCACCAGGTGCCGGTATCGCCTTCAAACTCCTGGTAGATTTGTTCCGGATAAAGCATGTCGCGGGCGCGCTCTTCCTGGGTTTTGCGCGCACCCATAATGCCGGAGACTTTAATCGCCGTCTGATACTGCGTCGGCAGCGGCAGCTTAATCGTATGCAGCTCGCGTTTCGGGAAGCCTTTGACGCCGTTACGGGTGTTACGGAACAGCACGCGGCTGGTGCCGTGGCGGTCCATCAGCATGTCGATCAGCTCTTTACGCGCGGATTCCGCGTTGTCGCTGTCGCTGTTCGCAGCCTGCAAAAGCGGCTCGATATCCTGCTCGCCAATCAGGTCGCTCAGGGTGTTGAGTTCGTCATCAGAAAGACGCTTGCCCGCCAGCAGCATGGCGACGGCATCGGCGACCGGGCGGTAGTTATTTTGTTCTTCCACGAACTGCGCAAAGTCGTGGAAACGGTTTGGATCGAGCAGGCGCAGACGGGCGAAGTGGCTTTCCAGACCCAGCTGCTCCGGCGTTGCGGTCAGCAGCAGAACGCCAGGCACGCGCTCGGCAAGCTGCTCAATAGCCATGTATTCGCGGCTCGGCGCGTCTTCGCTCCAGACCAGATGGTGCGCTTCGTCAACGACCATAATGTCCCACTCGGCATCGCACAGATGCTCAAGACGCTGCTTGCTGCGGCGCACGAAGTCCAGGGAACAAATGACCAGCTGTTCGGTTTCAAACGGGTTGTCGGCGTCGTGCTGCGCTTCGGCATAGCGTTCATCGTCGAACAGGGAGAAACGCAGGTTAAAGCGGCGCAGCATCTCAACCAGCCACTGGTGCTGCAGGGTTTCTGGCACCACGATCAGCACGCGTTCGGCAGCGCCGGAAAGCAGCTGTTGATGGAGGATCATGCCCGCTTCGATGGTTTTACCCAGGCCCACTTCATCTGCCAGCAGCACGCGCGGCGCGTGACGACGGCCTACGTCGTGGGCGATGTTCAGCTGGTGGGGGATCAGGCTGGTGCGCTGGCCGCGCAGGCCGCTCCACGGCATGCGGTACTGTTCACTCTGGAACTTACGCGCGCGATAGCGCAGGGAGAAGCGATCCATACGGTCGATTTGCCCGGCAAACAGGCGGTCCTGCGGCTTGCTGAACACCAGTTTGCTGTCGAGCAGCACTTCACGCAAGATGACATTGGCTTCATCCGTATCAAGACGAGTACCAATGTAGGCGAGCAGTCCATTCTCTTCTTTTACGTCTTCAATCTTGAGCTGCCAGCCGTCATGGCTGGTCACGGTGTCGCCCGGATTGAACATCACGCGGGTAACAGGGGAGTCATTGCGAGCGTACAGACGGTTTTCACCGGTGGCAGGGAAGAGGAGGGTAACCATACGCGTATCGATTGCTACTACGGTTCCTAGTCCAAGTTCGCTTTCTGTATCGCTGATCCAGCGTTGACCAAGTGTAAAAGGCATAGTTGTTCGGCTCTAATCTTTAATTGCAGGCAATAGTTCGACTACCGTCAAAAAAGACGGTCAACGAAAAATGGGTCCAGGAATGGAAAGGGCGCTATGGTACTGGATGGCAGCCATTTCGTCACGCGTCAAAATAGGCCAAGTTGCCCTGTAACCAGTGTAGCAAAATCATCGTCGATGAAGGGCAAAATTCCGTCGGCAACCGGCTGAAGCTGGCGCGTCAGATAGTGTTCGTAATCCAGAGGAGAGTGCTGATAATCCACAGGTTCCGGGCCGCTAATGGTCCAGACGTATTTGATGGTTCCCCGGTTTTGATACTGCGGCGCGCGGCCACGGCGTACGTTTTCTTCATCCGCCAGGCGCGCGGCGCGTACGTGCGGAGGAACGTTGCGCTGGTACTCCGCCAGCGGGCGGCGCAGGCGCTTGCGGTATACCAGCTGCGCGTCAAGTTCGCCCGCCATCAGGCTGGCTATCGTCTCGCGCACGTAGTCCTGATAGGGCTCATTGCGAAACACCCGCAGATAGAGCGTCTGCTGGAACTGCTGCGCCAGCGGCGTCCAGTCGGTACGTACCGTCTCTAGCCCTTTAAAAACCATCCGCTGCGCGTCGCCTTCCTGAATCAGCCCGGCGTAGCGCTTCTTGCTGCCCTGATCGGTGCCGCGAATGGTGGGCATTAAAAAGCGGGCGAAATGGGTTTCAAATTCCAGCTCCAGCGCGCTGCTTAACCGCTCTTTCTGCAAATGTTCCTGCCACCAGTCGTTCACGAAGGCGACCAGCGCTTTGCCGATTTGCGCGGCGTCGTCTTCTGAATGCGCGCCCTTAAGCCACACAAAGGTGGAGTCCGTGTCGCCGTAGATGACGTCATAGCCCCGGGACTCAATCAGCGCTTTGGTCTGGCGCATGATCTCGTGCCCGCGCATGGTGATTGAGGAGGCCAGACGCGGGTCAAAGAAGCGGCAGGCGCTGGTGCCCAGCACGCCGTAAAAGGCATTCATAATGATTTTCAGCGCCTGTGATAGCGGCTTGTTGCCGTGGCGCTTGGCCTCATCGCGGCCGTGCCAGATGTTTCCCACGATTTCAGGCAGGCAGTGTTTTTCCCGCGAGAAGCGTGCGCCGAGGAAACCTTCGGTGCTGTGCTCATCGTCCGGCTGGGCCATGCCCTCAACCAGCCCGACGGGATCGATCAGAAAGGTGCGGATAATCGACGGGTAGAGGCTTTTATAGTCCAGCACCAGCACCGAGTCATACAAACCTGGCCGGGAGTCCATCACGTACCCGCCGGGGCTCGCCTGCGGCGGTACGTCCCCGAGGTTGGGGGCGACGTATCCCGCCCGGTGCATGCGCGGAAAATAGAGGTGGCTAAAGGCCGCCACGGAGCCGCCGTGCCTGTCTGCCGCCAGGCCGTTTACCGTCGCGCGCTCCAGCAGGAACGGCATAATCTCGGTTTTGTGGAAAATCTGCGTGACCAGCTCGCAGTCTTTCAGGTTATAGGTGGCAAGCGCCGGTTTATCTTCATTAAAGCGCCGGTCGATCTCGTCCATTCTGTCCCAGGGGTTGTCGATGGATTTGCCTTCGCCAAGCAGCTCCTGTGCGACCGCTTCGAGGGAGAATGAAGAGAAATTCCAGAAGGCGGACTTAAGCGCCTCAATGCCGTCGATAATCAGGCGACCGTTGGCCTGCGCGAAAAAAACACCGTTCTTAAAACCGTGTTCTCGCCATTCCAGCTCGCTGTTTCCGCGCCCCAGCAACAGCGGAATGCGGTAGCGCTCGGCGTGCTTTTGCAGCACGCGCAGGTCGAATTGCACCACGTTCCAGCCGATCAGGACGTCGGGGTCGTTGTCTGCAAACCACTGGTTAAGCTTCTCCAGCAGCTGCGGGCGGCTGTTGACGTACTCAAGCCGGAAATCCAGCGCGGACGCATCGCCATTCGGCGGCCCGAGCATATAGACAACCCGATCGCCGCAGCCTTCCAGACCGATGCAGTACAGTTCGCCGTGACGGGTGGTTTCGATATCCAGGGAGACCCACTTCAGCGGCGGGCGGTAGTGCGGGTTCGGCTTCAGGCGCGCGTTAACGAGGCTGCCGCTCTGCGCGGTGCCGTCGACCCAGACGGGGGCGGTGATGAACCGCTCCATCAGAAAGCGTTCCGGTGGGCGGATATCGGCCTCATAGAGCGTCACGCCAGCCTCGCGGAGCAGCTTTTCATAGCGCATCAGCTGACGATGGGCGCGACAGTAGAGGCCATAAACCGGCTGGCGGTGGAAATCTTTCAGCTCAAGCGGGGTCATACGCCAGCCGTTTTCGCCGCGCAGCAGCTGTTTCACCTTTTCGACGTGGGCTTCAGGAATAAAGGCCACGGATTCCTGCGGGGGCAGCGTAACGTGCAGCGGACCGCTGTCGGTTGCCAGCCAGAACGCGACCTCGGTGCCCTGAGGGGTATCCCGCCAGTGTCGGGTCAGTAAAAAGCCTTCTTGCGCCTGCGCCACGCCGTTATCCCAGAAAACAAAACCAGGCCTGATTATAGCCTGGTTAAGATTTTAATGCTGGGTTTATATACAGTTTACTGCCCGTAATAGGCCTTCGCGCCGTGCTTGCGCAGGTAATGCTTATCCAGCAGGGTTTGCTGCATATCCGGCAGCTGCGGCGCCAGCTGGCGACAGAAGATCCCCATATAGGCGACCTCTTCGAGCACGATGGCGTTATGCACCGCGTCTTCCGCGTTTTTACCCCAGGCAAACGGGCCGTGGGAGTGCACCAGCACGCCGGGCATTTGCGCCGCGTCGATCCCCTGTTTTTCGAAGGTTTCGACAATCACGTTGCCCGTTTCCCACTCGTACTCACCGTTAATCTCCGCATCGGTCATCAGACGCGTGCAGGGAATGGTGCCGTAAAAGTAGTCCGCGTGCGTGGTGCCGGTCGCCGGGATGGACTGGCCCGCCTGCGCCCAGATGGTGGCGTGGCGCGAATGGGTATGCACGATGCCGCCGATGGTCGGGAATGACCGATACAGCAGGCGGTGAGTCGGCGTATCGGAGGACGGTTTTTTCTTACCTTCGACCACTTCGCCGGTCTCAAGGCTGACAACGACCATATCGTCTGCGGTCATCACCGTGTAATCCACGCCGGAAGGCTTAATCACGAACACGCCTTTTTCGCGGTCAACGGCGCTGACGTTGCCCCATGTCAGGGTGACCAGATTATGTTTCGGCAGCGCCAGGTTGGCTTCGAGCACCTGACGTTTGAGATCGTCTAACATCGTTATCTCCCTGCCCGGTGAGCGTAGCGTCACCGGGCATTCCGTACTTAGCGTTTTGAACCGTAATAGACTTCGTTCCAGCGCAGCGCGTCTTTGAAGGCGGGCAGGCGGGTATCGTTATCAATCACGGTCAGCTCGATATCGTGCAGCTCGGCGAACTGACGCATGTCGTTCAGATCCAGCGCGTGGCTAAACACCGTGTGGTGCGCGCCGCCGGCCAGGATCCAGGCCTCTGAGGCGGTTGGCAGGTCAGGCTGTGCTTTCCACAGGGCGTTGGCGACCGGCAGTTTCGGCAGAGAGTGCGGCGTTTCAACCGCATCGACGCAGTTCACCAGCAGGCGGAAGCGATCGCCCAGGTCGATCAGGCTGGCGTTGATGGCCGGGCCCGTACGGGTGTTGAAGATCAGACGCGCCGGATCGGCTTTGCCGCCGATGCCGAGGTACTGCACGTCGAGGATCGGTTTCTCTTCCACGGCGATCGTCGGGCACACTTCCAGCATGTGCGAGCCGAGCACCAGGTCGTTGCCGTTTTCGAAGTGATAGGTGTAGTCCTCCATAAAGGAGGTGCCGCCCTGCAGACCGGTCGACATCACCTTCATGATGCGAAGCAGAGCGGCAGTTTTCCAGTCGCCTTCGCCCGCAAAGCCGTAGCCCTGCTGCATCAGACGTTGTACTGCCAGACCCGGCAGCTGTTTCAGGCCGTGGAGGTCTTCAAAGGTAGTGGTAAAGGCGTGGAAGCCGCCCTGTTCCAGGAAGCGCTTCATGCCCAGCTCGATGCGCGCCGCGTCCAGCACGTTCTGACGCTTGTCGCCGTTGATTTGTGCCGCAGGCGTCAGGCGGTAGCTGCTTTCGTACTCGTCCACCAGCGCGCTCACGTCGCCGTCGCTGACTTCATTCACCACCTGCACCAGGTCGCCCACGGCCCAGGTATTAACGGAGAAGCCGAACTTGATCTGCGCGGCCACTTTATCGCCGTCGGTGACCGCCACTTCACGCATGTTGTCGCCAAAACGCACCACTTTCAGATGGCGGGTATCCTGCTTAGAGACCGCCTGACGCATCCATGAGCCGATACGCTGTTGCGCCTTGCCATCCTGCCAGTGGCCGGTGACCACCGCGTGCTGCTGGCGCATACGCGCGCCGATGAAGCCGAACTCGCGGCCGCCGTGCGCGGTCTGGTTCAGGTTCATAAAGTCCATGTCGATGCTGTCCCACGGCAGGGAGGCGTTGAACTGGGTATGGAACTGCAGCAGCGGTTTGTTGAGGATAGACAGGCCGTTGATCCACATTTTGGCGGGTGAGAAGGTGTGCAGCCACACCACCAGACCGGCGCATTTATCGTCGTAGTTGGCGTCGCGGCAGATGTGGGTAATTTCGTCAGGCGTCGTGCCCAGCGGTTTCAGCACCAGTTTGCACGGCAGTTTAGCTTCCGCGTTCAGCGCGTTAACGACGTGCTCCGCGTGTTTCGTCACCTGCTGCAGCGCTTCCGGTCCGTACAGATGCTGGCTGCCAATCACAAACCATACTTCATAGTTATTAAAAATGGTCATCATCGTGTCCTTAATGGGTCAGGGTTGCCGTAGTGTCCGCGGTGCTTTTGGCCGGGGCGGCGACAGGGAGATAGTGAAGTTCGGCGCTTTTTGCCCATTGCTGGTAGCGCTGATAAAGCTGTTCAAAGCGTTGCGCCTGCTGGGCACGCGGCTGGAGCGTGTTTTCGACGGCGCTCGCCATATGCTGCTGCGCGGTCGGGATGTCGACATGCACGCCCGCAGCCACGGCAGCGAAAATCGCCGCGCCCAGCGCGCAGCACTGATCGGAGGCCACAATCTGCAGCGGACGGTTCAGCACGTCGCAGCAGGCCTGCATGATCACCGGGTTTTTACGGGCGATACCGCCCAGCGCCATCACGTTGTTGACGTCGATACCCTGCCCGGTGAAGCACTCCATAATGGCGCGGGCACCGAAGGCCGTTGCGGCAATCAGACCGCCGAACAGCGCAGGGGCGTCGGTCGCCAGGTTGAGATCGGTGATCACCCCTTTCAGACGCTGGTTGGCAAACGGCGTGCGGCGGCCGTTAAACCAGTCCAGCACCACCGGCAGGTGATCGAGAGACGGATTTTTTGCCCAGGCTTCGGTGAGCTGCGGCAGAAGCTGCTTTTTGCTGTCGGCTATCTGGGTTTTTAGTTCAGGATGTGCCGCCGCCAGCTGGTCCAGCGGCCAGCCGAGCACGCGACCAAACCAGGCGTAGATATCGCCAAACGCGGACTGACCGGCTTCAAGACCGATGAAGTCCGGCACCACGCTGCCGTCAACCTGGCCGCAGATGCCTTTCACCGCCCGGTCGCCGACGGTGGCTTTATCTGCCGTCAGGATGTCGCAGGTGGAGGTCCCGATGACTTTGACCAGCGTGTTTGGCTGTGCGCCCGCGCCCACGGCGCCCATATGGCAGTCAAAGGCGCCGCCGGAGATGGCCACGTTCTGCGGCAGGCCGAGGCGCGTCGCCCACTCTTCGCAGAGGGTGCCGACGGGAATATCGGCGGTAAAGGTGTCGGTAAACAGCGGGTACGTCAGGCTCTTGTTGAGGATCGGGTCGAGCTCATCGAAGAACGCGGCCGGAGGCAGGCCGCCCCAGCTTTCGTGCCACAGGGATTTATGCCCGGCGCTGCAGCGGCCGCGGCGGATATCCTGCGGGCGGGTGGTGCCGGAGAGCAGGGCAGGCACCCAGTCGCACAGCTCAACCCATGACGCCGCAGCCTGCGCAACGGCTGCGTCGGCACGGGTGACGTGGAGGATCTTGGCCCAGAACCATTCGCTGGAATAAATCCCGCCGATGTAGCGCGAGTAGTCTGTCTTGCCCGGCTGATGGCACAGGCGCGTAATGGCTTCAGCCTCTTCTACGGCGGTGTGGTCTTTCCACAGCACGAACATGGCGTTCGGGTTGTCGGCAAACTCCGGGCGCAGCGCCAGCACGCGGCCTTCGGCATCCACCGGGGCAGGCGTGGAGCCGGTGCTGTCGACGCCAATTCCGACAATCTCAGCCCGCTGGGCGTCAGTCAGTTCGGCAAGGACGGTTTTGATCGCCGCTTCCATCGACTCGATATAGTCACGCGGGTGGTGACGGAACTGGTTGTTCGGCGCATCACAGTAGCGCCCCTCTTGCCAGCGCGGGTACCACTCAACGCTGGTTGCTATCTCCTGGCCGGACGTACAGTCCACTGCCAGCGCGCGAACCGAATCGCTACCAAAATCGAGGCCAATCGCAATTGCCATGGTGTTGCTCCATCGAAAAAACAGGTATGGAAGAACATTAGAGACTGGGGAAAAAAGTCGTCAGGCAGGATCCGCTAATCTTATGGACTAAATTGCTGTTACAACGGAAAGTGTGACGCCGTGCAAATATTCAATGTGGACATTTCTGCCGCACTTATAGACACTTTTGTTACTGGTTATCTGCCTGCTCTGGCGGAGAAATCAGGGGGAAAGGCTGAAACATGGCGGACGTAAAAGCGGCGTGATGCTTTTTGGATCTTTTCGCGGGCCATTTTAAAGCTGCTTTTAGTGATATGGACAATTGGTTTCCTTCAGGACCCTTGGGAGAACTGAATCTATGGCCGAAACGCAAAACGATCCCCTGCTGCCGGGATACTCGTTTAACGCGCACCTTGTGGCGGGACTGACCCCTATCGAGGCTGAGGGATACCTCGACTTTTACGTCGATCGACCGCTCGGCATGAAAGGGTATATCCTCAACCTGACCGTGCGAGGGGAAGGGATCATCAAGAACGGTGACCAGCAGTTTGTCTGCCGCCCCGGCGATATCCTGCTGTTCCCGCCGGGGGAGATCCACCACTATGGCCGTCATCCGGATGCCAAAGAGTGGTATCACCAGTGGGTCTATTTCCGTCCGCGCGCCTACTGGCAGGAGTGGCTTTCGTGGCCCGCCATTTTTGCGCATACCGGTTTTTATCGCCCGGATGAGGTTCATCTGGGGCAGTTTCGCGAGCTTTTTGCGCAGATTATCGAAGCGGGACAGGCCGGTGGTCGCTACGCCGAACTGCTGGCGATTAACCTGCTTGAACAGCTGCTGCTGCGACGGATGGAGGCGATTAACGAGTCGCTTAATCCCCCGCTGGACAACCGCGTGCGCGACGCCTGCCAGTACATCAGCGACCACCTGGCCGATAGCCAGTTTGATATCGCCAGCGTTGCTCAGCACGTCTGCCTGTCGCCGTCGCGGCTGTCGCATCTGTTCCGCCAGCAGCTGGGCGTCAGCGTATTGAGCTGGCGCGAGGATCAGCGCATCAGTCAGGCAAAGCTGCTGCTCAGCACCACCCGGATGCCGATTGCCACCGTCGGACGCAACGTGGGCTTTGAGGATCAGCTCTATTTCTCCCGGGTATTTAAAAAATGCACCGGCGCCAGCCCGAGCGAATTCCGCGCGGGATGTGAATAAACGGTAAAAAAAGATAAACAAACAGGTGAATGCAGAAAGCAACCTGTAAACTATTCAGACAATTGTTGCCTTGACGCGGTGCGGGGCGCTAAGCAGAATCGCTGATTCGTTTTCTGACCGGAATAGTTATGCAGGCATTGCTGGAACACTTTATTACCCAGTCCGTTATGTACTCGCTCATCGCCGTGGCGCTGGTGGCGTTTCTGGAATCGCTGGCGCTGGTTGGGCTGATCCTGCCCGGCACCGTGATGATGGCAGGGCTTGGGGCGCTGATTGGCAGCGGCGAGGTTAATTTCTGGCAGGCGTGGCTGGCCGGGATTATCGGCTGCCTGCTCGGCGACTGGATCTCCTTCTGGCTGGGCTGGCGCTTTAAGAAGCCGCTGCACCGCTGGTCGTTCATGAAAAAGAACAAAGCCTTGCTGGATAAAACCGAGCATGCGCTGCATCAGCACAGCATGTTTACCATCCTCGTCGGCCGCTTTGTCGGGCCAACGCGTCCGCTGGTGCCGATGGTGGCGGGGATGCTGGATCTGCCCGTCGCGAAATTCGTGGTGCCGAACATTATCGGCTGCGTCTTCTGGCCGCCGTTCTACTTCCTGCCGGGGATCCTGGCCGGCGCGGCCATCGATATCCCCGACGGTATGCAAAGCGGTGAGTTTAAGTGGCTGCTGCTGGGCACGGCTGTGCTGCTGTGGCTGGCGGCATGGCTCTGCTGGCGACTGTGGCGCAGTGGGAAAGCCAGCGTCGATCGCCTGACGCGCTATCTTCCGCGCACTCGCCTGCTCTGGCTGGCCCCGCTGACGCTGGGCGTGGCTGTGGTAGCCCTGGTTGCGCTGATTCGTCACCCGCTGATGCCGGTATATGGCGAAATTCTGCTGAAGGTGGTGAGCCGTTAAGGTTTATTCCCTCTCCCCGTGGGAGAGGGCCAGGGTGAGGGCATCAGACCGCACGAATGCCCAACAGTGAAGACGCCCCCGTCTTACCGCTCAGCAGTTCTTCTGTTTTTCCATCCCACAAAATACGCCCTTCGGCAATCACCACCGATCGCGGCGCGATGCGGGCGGCATCCTCAATACTGTGTGAAACCATCAGCATCGTCAGCTGCTGGCGCTGGCAGACGTCCTGCACCAGGGCGAGCATCTCCAGGCGCAGCGCGGGATCGAGCGCCGAGAACGGCTCATCCAGCAGCAGGATCGGCTGCTCGCGCACCAGGCATCGCGCCAGCGCCACGCGCTGACGCTGGCCGCCGGAAAGCTCACCCGGCAGCCTGTCGATGAACTCGTTGATCCCCATCTGGGCGGCAATGATCTCCAGCTTCTGGCGCTGGGCATCGTTCAGCCTGAGTCCCGGATGCATCCCCAGCGCGATGTTTTGCCGCACCGTCAGATGGGTAAACAGGTTGTTTTCCTGAAACAGCATTGAGACCGGACGTTTCGCGGGCGGCGTGTGGGTATGATCTTGATTGTTAATGACGATCGCGCCGCTTGCCGGCTGCAGAAAACCCGCAATCAGATTAAGCAGCGTGCTTTTTCCCGCGCCGCTTGGGCCAAGCACGGCGATCATCTCCCCCTGGCGCACGGAGAGCGTGAAGCGCATCGGCAGATGCTGGTAAAGCCAGGTTACATCAGTCAGTTTTAACATCACGCCCCGGAAGTTTTTCGATAACGGTAAATAAGGCAAAGCACAGCAGCAGCAGTAACAGCGCGGTGACCGCGCCGTCCTGACTGCGGTAAGAGCCGATTTGCTGATAGAGCCAGTATGGCAGCGTGCGGAAATCGTCATTGCCGAAAAGCGCCACCACGCCAAAATCCCCAATCGACAGCACGCAGGCAAACGCCAGCGCCTGCGCCAGCGGACGTTTCAGCGCGCGGAGTTCCACCACCTTCAGCCGCTGCCAGCCCTGCATGCCCAGCGACTGGCACAGCAAACCGTAGCGGCTGTTGACGTCGCGCATCGGGTTTTCCAGCACTTTGAGCGCGTAAGGAATGGCCATCAGGGCGTTGGTGAAAATCACAATGCCGTCGGCCCTTTCCGGCAGGCCGATGGTGCTGTTGAACAGTAAAAAGAAGCCCGTCGCCAGTACGATGCCCGGCATCGCCAGAATCAGCATCCCTGTCAGCTCCAGCGTCTGCCCGGCCTTTTGGGCCTGCCGGGCATAGAGTTCACGGCTGCTCCACAGCAGCATCATGGTTAGCACGACGCACAGTAACCCTGCCGCCAGCGCGATACGCAGCGAGGTCCATGTCGCCTGCCAGAGGACGGGCTGTTGCAGGACGGAGATGAGATTGAGGTTCAGTCCGTCAACGATAACGGCCATTAGCGGCGGCAGCAGAAGCAGGAGCGCCAGCGCGATCAGGATAAAATCGGTAACGCGGCTGTGCAGGCTGTCCTGCGGATCGCGCCAGCCGGTTATTTGATTACTGCCAGCAGGAATGGCTTTACTCAGCCGCTGGCTCAGCAGCACCAGCACAAGGCAGCACGCCATCTGCACCATCGCCAGCAGCGCGGCGCGACCGGGATCGTAGTCGTAACTCAGCGCCTGGTAAATCGCCAGCTCAATGGTGGTGGCCTGCGGCCCGCCGCCGAGCGACAGCACGGTGGCAAAGCTGGCAAAGCAGAGCATAAAGATTAACGCCGCGACGGGCGGGAGCTGGCGGCGCAGCCATGGCCATTCGACAAAGCGGAAGAACGACACGCCGCGCATGCCGAGCTGGGCGGCAATCTGGCGCTGCTCGCCGGGAATGTTCTCCAGCGCCTGCAAAAAGAGGCGCGTTGCCATCGGCATATTGAAAAACACGTGTGCGAGCAGAATGCCCTGCAGTCCGTAAGGAGAGAATGACCATTCCAGACCAAGCTGGCCGAACAGCGAAGCCAGCCAGCCCTGACGACCGTAAACGCTGAGGATCCCAAATACCGCCACCAGCACGGGCAGGATCAGCGTCATGGCGCACAGGCGCAGCAGTGCCAGCCTGCCGGGAAAACGGCGCCGATACAGGGCGCGCGCCAGAAAAATAGCCGGGAGCACCGACAGCAGGGCTGAGAGCGACGCCTGCCAGAAGGAGAAACGGATAACGTGCCAGAGGTAGCTGTCGTGCCAGAGGGCGAGCAGGTCGCTCTCTGGCGCGTTGAACCACAGTGCAAGAAAAGCCCCCAGGCTGACCGCCACCATCACTGTGGCGGCGAGCAGCCCGGGAAGTAACCAGCCGGGAATCAACGGCTGACGGCGCGTTGCCATTCACTTACCCATGCTGCACGCTGCGCGGCGACCTGCTGCGGCGTAAACTCCAGCGAGGTTTTTGGTTTGGTCAGCTGCTCGAAACCTGCGGGCAGCGCAACGTTCGTGACCGGATACATCCAGTTGCCTGCGGGAATCGCATTCTGGAACGCCGGTGAAACCATAAATTTCAGGAACTTCTCGGCCAGCTCCGGCTGCTTGCTGGCGGCGGTACGCGCGGCGACTTCCACCTGCAGATAGTGCCCTTCAGCAAAATCAGCGGCAGCATAGTTATCTTTCTTCTCGGCGATGATGTGGTAGGCCGGAGAGGTGGTGTAGCTCAGCACCAGATCGCTTTCACCTTTCAGGAACAGGCCATAGGCTTCGCTCCAGCCTTTGGTGACGGTGACGGTTTTGGCGGCCAGTTTCTGCCACGCCTCCGGCGCTTTATCCCCGTAAACCTTTTGCATCCACAGCAGCAGGCCCAGGCCTGGCGTACTGGTGCGCGGATCTTCATAAATCACGCGCCATTTCTGGTCACTCTCAACCAGCTCTTTCAGGCTCTTCGGCGGGTTTTTCAGCTTATTTTTGTCGTAAACAAAAGCAAAGTAGCCATAGTCGAACGGAACAAAGGTGTCGTTTTTCCAGCCGCCCGGCACGTTAACGGCCTCTGCCGCTACGCCGCTTTTGGCAAACAGTTTGGTTTGCGAGGCGGCTTCCAGCAGGTTGTTATCCAGCCCGAGCACCACGTCGGCCTTGCTGTTTTTCCCTTCCATGCGCAGACGGTTGAGCAGTGATACGCCATCTTCCAGCGCCACGAACTTCAGCTCGCAGTTACAGTCAGCTTCGAAGGCTTTTTTAACCACCGGGCCAGGGCCCCAGTCGGCAGAGAAGGAGTCATAGGTGTAGACCGTCAGGACGGGCTTCGCAAAAGCAGGCAGCGCAAACAGCGCCAGCAGGGGGAGAACTTTTTTTAACACTTTGCACCTCAAGGTTGAGTGGCAAAGGATTTTGAGAGACAGCCTCAAATCCCTTCGCCGGCGTTATCCGGATCAGGTTCGACGGGTATTATCTCAGCGCACATCTGTGATGCAGCACCCCGTTGAGAACGGCGCTATTGTAATGATTTGGTGAATATTACGAAAGCGTTATGGCTCCGGCGGCGCAAACCAGGCGGATTTAAAATCAAACCAGCCCAGGGTGTTCATCCGCAGGCCGCGCATGCTGCGCTGGCCCTGGATCATCAGCCAGTGGTGAATCAACGGTACGATCGCCTGCTCGGCCAGCAGCTGCTGGCACCACGCTGCAAGATTCATTTCGCCCGCGCGCCACAGGGCGGCATCCTGCTGCCAGTCACGGTCGATGCAGTGCTGGATCAGCGGGACTTCATACAGATGCGAGAAAAGGGAAAAATCGAGCGGCAGGGTAAAGTTGGCGCTGTTGAGCCAGATATCACTGGCGATCTCCCCCTGATGCCATTCGTCATAGTCCACTTCCCTGACCTCTAACGTGACCCCCTCGGCTGCCAGCAGCCGGGTCATGATTCTGGCGATAAAACGATGCTCCACGTGTTCGCGGTAGTAGGTCAGGGTGATGGACTCCAGCCCTGCGGGTTTGTCGCAGTGCACCGGGCGGGCGTGGTGCCAGCGCGGAAGCAGGCCGTACGCCGGGAACCAGTATGTCTGGTACTGCTCTTCCGCATGGTAAATCAGATTGGAAGGGGACAAAACGTGGCTAACCCACTTGCGGACGGCCTGGTTTGCCCCACGGTGGGTGCGGCGGTCAAACAGGAGATAGTAACACCCTTCCTCGAGGCGACTCTCCACGGCTTTTTCTCCCGTGGTGGGGCCTTCCAGCGTCAGCCCGCAGCTCAGGTCTTCATTGAGATCCGGTAATACCCAGACGTTCACTTCGTCGATCAGCGCCCGATAGCCAAAGTAGTCGTCGAACGCGCGGATTTTCAGCTGATTGCTGTTATTGCGGGACACGGAGTAGGGCCCGGTGCCAATCGGCAGGCTGGCAAAATTGTTCATTGATTCCCACTCGCCGGGCAAAATCATCGACGGCACGTAGCCCAGCAGCCAGGGAAGCCACTTATCCTGCTGCGACAGCTCAATATCCAGCGTCCAGGCCGTGGGCGAGTGGATGCGGGAGATATGCGAGTAGAGCGGTAGCCTGCGGGCACGTTCCAGGGAGGCGATGACGTCGTGCATTTCCAGCTCGCGGCCGTGGTGAAAGTGGATGCCGGGGCGTAAAAAGAAGCGCCAGTGGCGCGGGGAAAGTTGCTGCCAGTGATGAGCGATATCCGCCTCCAGTTCCCCGTTTTCCTCATTTATCCGCGTCAGGCCGCTGAAGATTTGCCGGGCCATATGCGTTTCTGAGCGGCGTAAGGCCGTGCCGGGCAACAGATTTTTCATCGGACGGTAATAGAGCACTCGCAGAATGTGGCGGCCCTGACGAAAGCTGCGCCCGAGATGGGAAACCAGCATCTGGCGCACGGCGGCTTTGTCGCCCACCAGCTGTACCAGCTGATCGATGCGGTCCTGCTCGAGCAGATCTTCCGCGCGCTGCTGCTGCAGCGCCAGCCCGGTATAGAGGAAGGTCAGCCGCGAACGTTTGCCGCGTCCCGCCTCCGCTTCCCAGCTTAACCAGCCCTGCTGCTGCATGGTGTTGAGCAGCGTGCGCATATGGCGGCGGGAGCAGCTAAGCAGGTCAGCCAGCTCGTTGAGCGTAGTCTCCTGCGATTGCCCCTCGCAGCACTGCCAGAGGCGGATAAACTGTTGTTGCAGACGACCGGAAGGCATAAAAGGGGAACTCCTGACAAAAAACCAGCAATTTATTTATCCCTATATTAGGCCAATAATTCTCCCCGATGAAGCGAGGAGGTAAATTATGAAGAGGTCTACCGCACGTCAGTTCTATCAGCAGTACTTTTCAGCGACAAAAGGATCGTCCTGGCTGGCCCGCCGGTGTGCAGAGCAACGGCTGAAAACGTTAGAAGAATTGATGCAGTGGGACGTTACAACACCGACCTCTTCCCGCTAACTCGCCTCGATCATGTGTGACTGAGTATTGGTGCTTATCACCCGCCAGCAAAAAGTTTTTGCTGGCTTTTTTCGTTTACTATTCACCCAATTTCGATTCGCTTTCACAAGGACTTGCGCATGCTCTGGTTGATGACGATGGGGCGACGCCTGAACGGCGTGTATGCCGCTTTTATGCTGGTGGCCTTTATGATGGGCGTGGCGGGGGCGCTGCAGGCACCGACGCTGAGCCTGTTTCTCAGCCGCGAGGTGGGGGCGCAGCCGTTTTGGGTCGGCCTGTTTTACACCGTTAACGCCATTGCCGGGATCCTGGTCAGCCTCGCGCTGGCGAAACGATCGGACAGCCAGGGCGATCGCCGCAGGCTGATCCTCTTTTGCTGCGCCATGGCCGTGGGAAACGCGCTGCTCTTTGCCTTCAACCGTCATTATCTGACGCTCATTACCTGCGGCGTGCTGCTGGCTTCACTGGCGAACACCGCCATGCCGCAGCTGTTCGCGCTGGCCCGTGAATATGCGGATAACTCGGCGCGTGAAGTGGTGATGTTCAGCTCGGTGATGCGCGCCCAGCTTTCGCTGGCGTGGGTCATTGGTCCGCCGCTGGCCTTCATGCTGGCGTTGAACTACGGCTTTACCACCATGTTTTCCATCGCCGCCGGGATTTTTGTCATCAGCCTGGCGCTGATTGCCTTCGCGCTGCCGTCCGTGGCGCGCGTCGAACAGACGACGGATAAACCTGTCACCGAGGTGAGCGGCTGGCAGGACAAAAACGTCCGCATGCTGTTTATTGCCTCCACGCTGATGTGGACCTGCAACACCATGTACATCATCGATATGCCGCTGTGGATCAGCAGCGATCTGGGCCTGCCGGACAAGCTCGCGGGGATCTTAATGGGAACTGCCGCCGGGCTGGAAATTCCGGCAATGATTCTGGCGGGTTACTACGTTAAGCGCTTTGGAAAGCGCAGGATGATGATTGTCGCCGTGGCGGCCGGGGTGCTGTTCTACGCGGGGCTGATCCTTTTCCATTCGCGGGAAGCGTTGCTGGTGCTGCAGCTGTTTAACGCCGTGTTTATTGGGATTGTTGCCGGGATCGGCATGCTCTGGTTTCAGGATCTCATGCCCGGTCGTGCCGGCTCGGCGACCACGCTTTTTACCAACAGCATTTCAACCGGGGTGATTCTGGCGGGCGTGATTCAGGGGGCGCTGGCGCAAAGCTACGGGCATGCGTCTGTCTACTGGATGATTGCGGCGCTATCCGTCGTGACGCTTCTGCTGACCTGCCGCGTAAAAGACGTGTGATCGGATGAACGAAACGGAGCCCGGGAACGCCGGGCTCTGTGAACCGTTTTATTCTGAATACTGATATTTACGCTGCGCGCGTAGCGTCAGGTACATATGAACGAGGCCCATGAAGCCGTGTGCCCAGAAATATGTCTCAATAAAGACCGTCAGGAATTTATGCAAATCCAAGACGGATTCCGTGACGGACGAAACCGGCCCGAGCGTGGCGTTCAGCACGAACCAGGCCGCGCCGCAGAGTGCAACGCCCAGCAGCGCCAGCACGCCCAGACCTTGCACCGTTGCTGCCATACCGCCGGCATGCGCGTCAGGAAGCTGACGCTGCGCGAGGGTGCGAATATCGTCAACAATTCCGCGAAAATCCAGCGCCAGCCAGGCGAAGTAATACTTAAATCCGCGCTGGGTTAACATCCATGCCATCATGGCAATGCCACAAAAAATTAAACCAAACCCGGAGATAACATGGATCCAGGTGACAATTCCGTTCAGCCCGGATTCGTGGAGGGCTTCACTTTCGGTGAAATTAGAATTGATAATCTGGGCGAGGACCAGTACGGCCACAAGAATGTGCAGTATGCGAAGAAAAGGTGTTTCTTTATGGGGAAGCGTATCGCGTAATGTTGGTTTCATCGCTTTTTACCTCAATAATGAGAGAGCTGATGCGATGCAGTGTGACGCAGATTAATTAACGAAACCTTAACGGTCGCTTGCGTCACACTGTATTTATGCGTTCCGGTTAGTGGGCAGGATCAATATGCGTCATCACGTTCAGCAGATTGAATTTTTGCATCACGTTATTTCTGGCATTCACGGCAATCTGATGTCCTTCTTTTACGCTTAATTCGCCGTTCACTTCAAGATGGACATCGACAAGGGCTAAATCGCCCATCTTGCGTGTTTTTAAATCATGGAGTCCGGTGACGCCCTCGGTTGCGAGAAGACACGTTTTGATGTCGTGCTCCAGCTCGGGCTCAAGCGAACGGTCCATCAAATCGTGCAGGGCATCGGCAGAAAATTTGTAACCCATGTGGGCGATGAATACTCCGACAATCAGGGCCGCAATGAGGTCCATCGCGTGAAAGCCCACTAAATTCCCGGCAATGCCGATGGCGACAACCACTGACGACGCTGCGTCAGAACGGGCATGCCAGGCATTGGCTATCAGCAGCGAGGACTGAATACGTTTTCCTGTGGCAAACATGTATCTGAACAGGCTTTCCTTTACCACCAGCGCCAGAATCGCCACCCACAGCGCGGCCCCTTTCACCAGCTGATGCGTCTCGGGGTGAAGCAGTTTATTGCCTGCGGACCAGAGCATCCCTACCCCCACAAGCAGCAGAATAGCGCCAATAATGAGCTTTGCACCGTTTTCGAAACGCAGATGACCGTAATGATGATCGATATCAGAGGCTTTCTGGCTCTTTTTATTCGCAACCAGAACGACAAAGTCGGAGGATAAATCGGAAAGAGAATGAATCCCATCAGCAATTAAACCTTGTGAGCCGGAGAATATCCCTGCAAGTATCTGAAATGCGGTGAGTAAACTATTTATTATCACGCTTACTAATGTGCATTTATGTATTTCCCGAGAACGGATGTGAGACTCATTGCCATTTTTCTTTTCCATGATTATTTCCGCTGCCAGCTGATTGAGCGGTTATTCTGCGCAGGAAACATTAAATTGACATTAAATATAACGTCATTATTGGCTGGGTTTGGGAAGTATTTACAGAAGGAGGCGGGTATCGGGATAAAACGCGGCCTGCAGAATGGACTGCAGGCCGGAGGGTTATTTCATAAATGCAGGTTGTTTGTTTTCGTAAGCGGCAATCGCCGCGTCGTGCTGGAGAGTTAAACCAATGCTGTCCAGACCGTTAAGCATGCAGTGACGGCGGAACGCATCAATGCTGAAGCTGTAGGTCTTATCCCCGGCTTTCACCACTTCTGCTTCCAGATCCACTTCAAACGAAATGCCCGGATTCGCCTTAACCAGCGCGAACAACTCATCGACCTGTTCATCGCTCAGCGTGACGGGCAGCAGCTGGTTGTTGAAGCTGTTACCGTAAAAAATATCCGCGAAGCTTGGGGCAATGACCACTTTAAAACCGTAGTCGGTGAGCGCCCACGGCGCGTGTTCACGGGATGAGCCGCAGCCAAAGTTTTCGCGTGCCAGCAAAATGGAGGCGCCTTTATATTCCGGGAAGTTCAGAACGAATTCCGGATTAGGCACTTCTCCCTTATCGTCCAGGAAACGCCAGTCGTTAAACAGATGTGCGCCGAAACCGGTACGCGTCACTTTCTGCAGAAACTGTTTTGGAATAATAGCGTCAGTATCGACGTTAGCGGCGTCCAGCGGGACAACCCGGCCCGTATGTTGGGTAAATTTCTCTGCCATGATTGTCTCCTTATTTCAGGCTGCGAATATCGGCGAAATGGCCGGTGACTGCCGCAGCGGCGGCCATTGCCGGGCTGACCAGATGGGTGCGCCCACCGCGGCCCTGACGGCCTTCAAAGTTACGGTTGCTGGTGGAGGCGCAGCGCTCGCCCGGATTCAGGCGATCGTTGTTCATGGCCAGACACATGGAGCAGCCGGGCAGACGCCACTCGAAGCCCGCTTCGATAAAGATCTTATCCAGACCTTCGGCTTCCGCCTGGGCTTTCACCGGGCCGGAGCCAGGTACCACCAGCGCCTGAACGCCTGGCGCCACTTTGCGGCCTTTGGCAATCTCGGCTGCGGCACGCAAATCTTCGATACGGGAGTTGGTGCAGGAACCGATAAATACTTTATCAATGGCGACATCGGTCAACGGCACGCCGGGCTTCAACCCCATGTAGGCCAGCGCTTTTTCCGCACTGGCGCGCTCGACCGGATCGGTAAAGGATGCCGGGTCAGGGATATTGTCGTTAACGGAAATCACCTGGCCCGGATTGGTGCCCCAGGTCACCTGAGGCGCAATCTCTTCTGCCTGAAGAGTGACGACGGTGTCAAAGGCTGCGCCATCGTCGGTTTTCAGGGTTTTCCAGTACGCTACCGCGTTGTCAAAATTCTGACCTTTCGGCGCGTGCAGACGACCCTTCACGTAGTTGAAGGTGGTTTCGTCCGGCGCGACCAGACCGGCTTTTGCGCCCATCTCAATCGCCATATTGCACAGGGTCATGCGTCCCTCCATGCTCAGCGCCTGGATGGCTTCGCCGCAGAACTCAACAACGTGACCGGTGCCGCCTGCGCTGCCTGTTTTACCGATGATGGCCAGCACGATGTCTTTTGCGGTAATACCCGGTGCGGCTTTACCCTTCACTTCAATCTTCATGGTTTTGGCGCGGCCCTGTTTCAGGGTCTGCGTTGCCAGCACATGTTCCACCTCGGAAGTGCCAATCCCGAACGCCAGAGCGCCAAACGCGCCGTGGGTCGCGGTATGGGAGTCACCGCAGACGATGGTCATGCCCGGCAGGGTGATCCCTTGCTCAGGCCCCATCACGTGGACGATGCCCTGATACGGATGGTTCAGGTCGTACAGCTCAACGCCAAATTCATTGCAGTTCTTAATCAGCTCCTGCATCTGGATACGCGCCATCTCACCCGAGGCATTGATGTCTTTGGTCTGGGTGGAAACGTTGTGATCCATCGTCGCGAAGGTTTTACCCGGCTGACGTACCGGACGCTTGTGCGCGCGCAGGCCGTCAAATGCCTGAGGAGAGGTCACTTCGTGCACCAGATGACGGTCAATGTACAGCAGCGGGGTTTCGTTTGGTGCCTCGTAAACAACGTGCGCATCAAACAACTTTTCATATAACGTCTTAGCCATGATTACACCCCTTCAGCGACATAGCGGGCAATGATGTCGCCCATTTCATCGGTACTGACTGCCGCCGTGCCGCGTGCTAAATCGCCGGTACGGACGCCTTCTTCTAACGCCCGGTTAATGGCGTTTTCAATTGCGGTTGCCGCCTCGCCTGCATCCAGGCTGTAGCGCAGCAGCAGGGCCAGGGAGAGGATCTGCGCAATCGGGTTGGCAATATTTTTGCCGGCAATATCCGGCGCGGAGCCGCCCGCAGGCTCGTACAGGCCAAAGCCTTCTTCATTCAGGCTTGCGGAGGGCAGCATGCCCATCGAGCCGGTGATCATTGCGCACTCGTCAGAGAGGATATCGCCGAACAGGTTGGAGCACAGCAGCACGTCAAACTGGGACGGATCTTTAATCAGCTGCATGGTCGCGTTGTCGATGTACATGTGCGACAGCGCGACGTCCGGGTACTGCTTAGCGACTTCGCTGACGATCTCGCGCCACAAAATGGAAGACTGCAGCACGTTCGCTTTATCAATGGAGGTCACTTTATGGCGGCGTTTGCGCGCCGACTCGAACGCGATGTGGGCGATACGTTCGATTTCGAAACGGTGATACACCTCGGTGTCGAACGCTTTCTCGTGTTGTCCGCTGCCTTCGCGTCCTTTTGGCTGACCGAAATAGATCCCGCCGGTCAGTTCACGCACGCACAGAATGTCGAAACCGTTGGCGGCGATATCCGCGCGCAGCGGGCAGAACTCTTCCAGACCCTGATACAGCTTCGCCGGACGCAGGTTGCTGAACAGCTTGAAATGTTTACGCAGCGGCAGCAGCGCGCCGCGTTCAGGCTGCTCTGCCGGCGGCAGGTGTTCCCATTTCGGGCCACCGACGGAACCAAACAGCACGGCATCGGCATTTTCGCAGCCTTCCACGGTCGCTTTCGGCAGCGGCGTACCGTGGTTATCAATCGCAATACCGCCCACGTCGTAGTGGCTGGTGGTGATTTTCATCGCAAAACGCGCGCGAACGGCTTCCAGTACTTTCAGCGCCTGTGCCATCACTTCCGGACCAATACCGTCGCCCGGCAACACAGCAATATGGTAATTCTTCGACATTACACGGTTTCCTTGTTGTTCTCTTTATTCTGAGCTTTGCGTTGCAACTCTTTTTCGACTTCGGCGGCGCGCCAGATGTTGTTCAACACGTGTACCATCGCTTTCGCGGAGGATTCAACGATATCGGTCGCCAGGCCCACGCCATGGAAGCGGCGGCCATTGTGGGTAACAACTATGTCGACCTGACCCAGTGCATCTTTGCCGTGGCCCTTGGCCGTCAGGTCATATTTCACCAGCTCAACGTCGTACTCGGTGACGCGATTAATCGCCTGGTAGATGGCATCGACAGGGCCGTTACCGTTAGCGGCCTCTGCTTTAATTTCATCGCCGCAGGCCAGTTTGACCGAGGCGGTGGCGATGTCGCTGGAGCCGGACTGCACGTTGAAGTAATCCAGACGGAAGTGCTCCGGCTCTTCCTGCTGCTTGTTAATAAAGGCCAGCGCTTCCAGGTCATAGTCGAACACCTGGCCTTTTTTGTCGGCCAGCTTCAGGAACGCGTCGTACAGCTGGTCCATGTTGTAATCGCAGTCCTTATAACCCATCTCTTCCATACGGTGTTTAACCGCCGCGCGACCGGAACGGGAGGTCAGGTTCAACTGCACCTGATTCAGGCCGATGGATTCCGGGGTCATGATTTCGTAGTTTTCACGATTCTTCAGGACGCCATCCTGGTGAATACCGGAGGAGTGCGCGAAGGCGCCGGTACCGACAATTGCTTTGTTAGCCGGAATGGGCATGTTGCAAATCTGACTGACGGTCTGGCTGGTGCGCCAGATTTCGTTGTGATTGATGCGGGTGTGCACGTCCATGATGTCTTTGCGCACTTTGATCGCCATGATCACTTCTTCCAGCGAACAGTTGCCCGCGCGTTCGCCGATACCGTTCATCGCGCCTTCTACCTGACGCGCGCCAGCGTGGACGGCGGCGATGGCATTGCCTACGGCCAGACCCAAATCATCGTGGGTGTGGACGGAGATAATTGCTTTATCAATATTCGGCACGCGGTCATACAGGCCGGTGATGATGTTGGAGAACTCAAACGGCATGGTGTAGCCGACGGTGTCCGGGATGTTGATGGTTTTCGCGCCTGCGTTGATGGCGGCTTCTACAACGCGCGCCAGGTCTTCGATTGGCGTACGGCCCGCATCTTCACAGGAGAACTCAACGTCATCGGTATAGTTGCGTGCGCGTTTAACCATGTAGACCGCGCGCTCAATCACCTCATCCAGCGTGCTGCGCAGCTTGGTTGCGATGTGCATAGGCGAGGTAGCAATAAAGGTGTGGATACGGAACGCTTCGGCGACCTTCAGCGACTCGGCGGCGACGTCGATGTCTTTCTCTACGCAGCGCGCCAGGGCACAGACGCGGCTGTTTTTAATGGTGCGCGCAATGGTCTGTACGGATTCGAAATCACCTGGGGAAGAGACAGGGAAACCGACCTCCATCACGTCAACACCCATACGTTCGAGAGCCAGCGCGATCTGCAGTTTCTCTTTTACACTCAGGCTTGCCTGTAATGCCTGTTCACCGTCACGTAAAGTTGTATCGAAAATAATGACTTGCTGGCTCATGGGTTAGGTCCTTGTCAGTCTTAGGGCGCCTTGCTACGAGCATAAAAAAACCCGCGCAGTGGCGCGGGTTTCTAGTCTTACTGGTGACGATTCAACGCTGAATTTCGCCCGCCAGTCTACCGCGCACAGTGGATGCGTTTAGTAGTAGTAGACCGGTGAAACGAATGGTGCGTGTCATGAATCGTGCTCCGTTAAATTCAATATGCTTTTAGTGGTACTGGATACGGTTGTTCATGTCAACCCCTGAGGATGAAAACGGGCCCGACAGATGGAATCAACCGGGTATTCACTTTAGCTAATTGTGCTGGTTTTAGCTTTTTTGACCCGATTAATTGTCTAATTTTGGACTTGAGAAAAGAGTTGCAGAAACCAATAAATATAAATGTTTAAAAATGAGTGAAATGTTTTATGAGGATGCTTTGTGTTTAAATAGTTTTGATATCATAAACTTATAAATGCAGTGAATCTTTTCCGGAATGCTGGAAAGCGAATAGAGATAACAGGTTGTTAACTAACTGTAGGTTGATAGTAATAACAGTTTAATAATACTTAAGCCATCATTAACCTGACGGCAATTGTATATTGGTTTGATTTATGGTTTCATTTAAATCCTAAAGTCAAACATATCAGTTTTGTTCATTAATTTTCGTTAATATACAGTCTTTATTTATTCCGAATTTTAAATAATTCTCTTTCGCTGATCGTATTTGCATGATAAATGATATTTTTCAGGATTATTACCGTACGTTGGCAAAGGGGTGTAGCGTGACAGTGGAGTCAGAAGTGCCAGAAAATAATATTAAACAACCTCAAGCTACTGATGGGATTAAACCACAGTTACGCACGGTGGATCTGAATCTTCTGACGGTGTTTGATGCTGTCATGCAGGAACAGAATATCACCCGCGCTGCCCAAACCTTGGGGATGTCACAACCTGCCGTGAGTAATGCCGTTGCCAGGCTTAAGCTTATGTTTAACGACGAATTATTTGTTCGCTACGGGAGGGGGATCCAGCCTACGGCGCGCGCATTCCAGCTGTTTGGCTCCATTCGCCAGGCGTTGCAACTGGTCCAAAATGAGCTGCCGGGATCGGGCTTTGAACCCTTAAGCAGCGAGCGCGTATTCCATCTTTGTGTCTGTAGCCCTTTAGACAATTATTTAACGTCGATTATCTATAATAAAGTTGAAGAGATCGCACCCAATATCAATCTTGTTTTTAAATCATCCCTGAATCAAAACACAGAACATCAGTTACGCTATCAGGAGATCGAATTCGTTCTGGGGTATGAAGAGTTCCGTCGTCCGGAATTTTCCTGCGTGCCGCTGTTTAAAGATGAAATGGTTTTGGTCGCCAGTAAAAAACACCCGCGCCTGAATTCTCCGCTGCGAGAAAACGATGTTTATAACGAGCAACACGCCGTTGTTGCGCTCGACAGATATGCTTCTTTTAGCCTGCCGTGGTATGACACTGCGGATAAACAGGCGAGCGTGGCTTATCAGGGCATGGCCATGGTCAGCGTATTAAACGTGGTTTCCCAGACACAGCTGGTGGCAATTGCGCCGCGCTGGCTGGCAGAAGAGTTTTCTGACCCTTTAAATCTGCAAATTTTGCCTCTGCCGCTCAAGCTAAATAGCCGTACCTGTTATCTTTCCTGGCATGAAGCAGCGGGCCGGGATAAAGGACATCAGTGGATGGAAGAGTTGCTGGTTGGCATCTGTCGCCGGTAAACGCATCAGGATAAATCGCATCGGTTTATGTGATTTATCCTGAGTTTTTTTAGATAACTACTATTTTGTTCTGTGATGTTTTTTTTTGGCTGCTCTACGGCACGCAAAAATAGATGATTTCCTGCATTGTCGCGCTTTTCAGCGATGATTTATCACCTCACTCTCTATTCCCAGAGGAATTAACCATATCTTCTGTGAACGGCTGCTTTTTCTGCTTTACGCACCGTTTATCTCCCCGGGTTTGCTAATTGCCTGCCTCATAACGAGCGGTTAAGGTAAAGAACACTCTGCAAAATATAAGATTGGTTCATCCCAATCGTAAGACGGTGCGGAAATGAATTCGGCAGTCCGTCTATAACAAAATGCCTGGAGGCAAAGCATGGAGATGTTGTCTGGCGCGGAAATGGTCGTTCGGTCGCTGATCGATCAGGGCGTAAAGCAAGTGTTCGGCTACCCTGGCGGTGCGGTTCTCGATATTTATGATGCGCTGCATACGGTTGGGGGCATTGACCATGTTCTGGTACGTCACGAGCAGGCGGCGGTACACATGGCTGACGGCCTGGCACGTGCGACGGGTGAAGTGGGCGTGGTGTTAGTCACGTCTGGCCCCGGCGCGACAAACGCCATTACCGGGATTGCGACGGCCTATATGGACTCTATCCCGCTGGTGATCCTCTCCGGGCAGGTGGCAACCTCACTGATTGGCTACGATGCGTTTCAGGAGTGCGACATGGTTGGGATTTCGCGTCCCGTTGTGAAGCACAGCTTCCTGGTCAAGCAAACAGAAGACATTCCCGGCATACTGAAAAAAGCCTTCTGGCTGGCGGCGAGCGGACGCCCGGGACCGGTGGTGGTCGATCTGCCTAAAGATATTCTCAATCCTGCAAACAAGCTGCCTTATGTCTGGCCGGAATCGGTCAGCATGCGCTCTTATAATCCCACAACGCAGGGGCATAAAGGTCAGATCAAGCGAGCGTTGCAAACGCTTCTGGCAGCCAAAAAACCGGTGGTCTATGTCGGTGGCGGGGCGATCAACTCTGCCTGTGAAGCCCAGCTTCGTGAACTGATTGAAAAGCTTAACCTTCCCGTTGCGTCGTCACTGATGGGGCTGGGGGCGTTCCCTGCCACCCATCGTCAGGCGCTGGGAATGCTGGGTATGCACGGTACCTATGAAGCCAACATGACGATGCATCATTCCGATGTGATCTTTGCCGTGGGCGTGCGCTTTGACGACCGCACCACCAACAACCTGGCGAAGTATTGCCCGAACGCTACCGTGCTGCACATTGATATCGATCCAACGTCAATTTCAAAAACGGTGTCGGCTGATGTGCCGATCGTAGGTGATGCCCGGCAGGTTCTGGAGCAAATGCTGGATCTGCTGACCCAGGAGAGTGCAACCCAGCCGCTGGATGAGATCCGCGACTGGTGGCAGCAGATTGAACAGTGGCGCGCGCGTCAGTGCCTGAAATATGACACGCAAAGTGAAAATATTAAGCCGCAGGCGGTCATTGAAGCGGTGTGGCGACTGACGAAAGGTGAGGCGTACGTGACCTCAGACGTGGGGCAGCATCAGATGTTTGCCGCCCTGTATTACCCGTTTGATAAACCGCGACACTGGATCAACTCCGGTGGTTTGGGAACTATGGGCTTTGGTCTGCCTGCCGCGCTGGGCGTGAAGCTGGCGCTGCCGAATGAAACCGTCGTCTGCGTGACGGGGGACGGCAGTATTCAGATGAACATTCAGGAGCTGTCTACCGCGCTGCAATATGAACTGCCGGTACTGGTGCTGAACCTGAATAACGGGTATCTCGGTATGGTGAAGCAGTGGCAGGATATGATCTACTCTGGCCGCCACTCTCAGTCATACATGAAATCGCTGCCGGATTTTGTTCGTCTTGCTGAAGCTTACGGCCATGTAGGCATGCGGGTGACCGATCCGGCTGAGCTGGAGACGAAGCTCGCGCAAGCGCTTGAGCACGTTAAAAACAACCGCCTCGTCTTTATGGATGTGATTGTTGATGGGACCGAGCACGTTTATCCGATGCATATTCGTGGTGGTGGTATGGATGAAATGTGGTTAAGCAAAACGGAGAGAACCTGATATGCGCCGGATATTATCTGTTTTACTGGAAAACGAGTCTGGCGCACTGTCGCGCGTCATTGGCCTTTTTGCGCAGCGCGGTTATAACATTGAAAGCCTGACCGTTGCCCCAACGGAAGACCCGACGCTGTCGCGCATGACGATCCAAACCGTCGGCGATGCCAAAGTGCTTGAGCAAATTGAAAAACAGCTGCATAAGCTGGTCGACGTACTGCGCGTGAGCGAGCTGGGGCAGGGGGCCTACGTTGAGCGTGAGGTCATGCTGGTGAAAATCCAGGCCAGCGGCTACGGGCGTGATGAAGTCAAACGCAATGCGGATATTTTCCGCGGACAAATTATCGACGTCACGCCTTCTCTTTATACTGTGCAGCTGGTCGGGACAAGCGACAAGCTGGATGCTTTCCTCGCGTCCGTGCGGGACGTCGCAAAAATTGTCGAGGTGGCGAGATCGGGTGTCGTAGGTCTGTCACGCGGCGAGAAAATCATGCGTTAGTTGCCAAAAAGGTTCGCCTCTTTCTGCCCGGTCACCAAAGCCGGGCTTTTTTTTGCGTAATCAGCCGACAACGCAGATAAAAGCGGTTGCCGCGAAGTCTTTTCTGCGTTTAGATGTTAAAAGATTTAACCATAACCTTGACAGGGCCATGGACTCTTTTCTTTTTTTAAGGGGCAATTGTGAAACTGGATGAAATCGCCCGGCTAGCCGGCGTGTCACGAACAACGGCCAGCTATGTGATTAACGGTAAAGCAAAGCAGTACCGTGTCAGCGACAAGACCGTTGAAAAAGTTATGGCGGTGGTTCGTGAGCATAACTACCATCCGAATGCTGTCGCAGCCGGTCTGCGTGCCGGGCGTACCCGCTCTATTGGTCTGGTGATCCCAGACCTGGAAAACACCAGCTATACCCGTATCGCCAACTATCTTGAACGACAGGCGCGCCAGCGCGGCTATCAATTGCTGATTGCCTGCTCGGAAGACCAGCCCGACAACGAAATGCGTTGCATTGAGCATCTGCTCCAGCGCCAGGTGGATGCCATCATCGTGTCGACCTCCTTGCCGCCAGAGCATCCGTTCTACCAGCGCTGGGCGAACGACCCGTTCCCAATCGTTGCGCTGGACCGCGCGCTCGATCGCGAGCATTTCACCAGCGTCGTGGGTGCGGATCAGGATGATGCAGAAATGCTGGCCGCAGAGCTGAGAACGTTCCCCGCTGAAACAGTGCTGTATCTTGGCGCGTTGCCCGAGCTTTCCGTGAGCTTCCTGCGTGAGCAGGGATTCAGAACCGCCTGGAAAGACGATCCGCGCGAGGTTCACTACCTCTATGCCAATAGCTACGAACGCGAAGCCGCAGCGCAGCTGTTTGAGAAATGGCTGGAAACGCATCCGATGCCTCAGGCGCTGTTCACCACGTCATTTGCGCTGTTGCAGGGTGTCATGGATGTGACCTTGCGTCGTGAAGGTAAACTGCCCTCCGACCTGGCGATTGCCACGTTCGGGGATAATGAGCTGCTCGACTTCCTGCAGTGCCCGGTGCTGGCGGTAGCACAGCGTCACCGCGATGTGGCTGAACGCGTGCTTGAGATTGTGCTGGCAAGCCTGGATGAGCCGCGCAAACCGAAGCCGGGTCTGACGCGTATCAAACGTAATCTCTACCATCGCGGAATTTTAAGCCGCCAAAAATGAAATGACCGGGGCGGAGAAATCTGCCCCATTTTGCTGTGATTATTCGTGCAGATAATTCCCGGAGAGAAATTAGGATAATTCTTGCGGGATCGTAATCGCCTATTTTTTTAATTCATTCTGGCTTTTAAATTGTCCTTTTAAAGAACATGCGGGCGATTTTAAACAGCTATCTTTGTATTATTTTGTTACAAACCCTCTTCGGTCGATGAATATTCAGACGTTTTTCCTCTTACTGCTTCAGCTTACGTGGCAACCTCCGCGCTTACCGGGCACTTGGATGAATCTGGCGCTGTTATCCCCTGAGAATCTGTCATAAAATGCTGCCCGCGTCGCAAACTGACATTTTATATTTATCTGCGATGATATTGAGTGAGCTTTAACGCTAGTGTGCATATTCGGTTTTTTTCTTACAAATATTCATAACGTTAATTTTGCCTCGCCAGTTGTGCAGTTATTAACCAGGACTGTTTATCTCTGTAAATAGAGGGCTTTCGGGTCCTTATAGGGAGAGTCCTGGCTTGACAAGCTTTTCCCTCGCTCCGTAAACTCCTTTAGGTGGGAATTTGTGGGTTAAAGTGGTGAGGAGGGGTGAGACTGGCATGTTCCGTGGAGCTACGTTAGTCAATCTCGACAGCAAAGGGCGTTTATCGGTACCAACCCGATACCGCGACCAGCTGATTGAGAACGCTGCGGGTCAAATGGTTTGCACCATTGACATTAACTCCCCCTGCCTGCTGCTTTACCCCTTGCCTGAATGGGAAATTATTGAGCAAAAGCTGTCGCGACTGTCGAGCATGAACCCGCAGGAACGCCGCGTACAGCGGCTGTTATTGGGACATGCCAGTGAATGTCAGATGGATAACGCAGGGCGGTTACTGATTGCCCCTGTGTTGCGGCAACATGCCGGTCTGACCAAAGAAGTGATGCTGGTCGGGCAGTTCAACAAGTTTGAACTGTGGGATGAAACGACCTGGTATCAACAGGTCAAGGAAGATATCGACGCTGAGCAGTCTGATTCCGCGACATTATCGGAACGGCTGCAGGACTTGTCTCTATAAATATGATGGAAAATTATAAACACAAAACGGTGTTACTGGACGAGGCCGTAAACGGTCTGAATATTCGTCCGGATGGCATCTACATTGATGGCACGTTTGGTCGCGGTGGTCACTCGCGTTTGATTCTCTCCCAGCTTGGAGAGGAAGGACGTCTGCTGGCAATCGATCGCGATCCGCAGGCAATTGCCGTTGCACAAACCATCAATGACCCACGCTTTTCCATCGTGCATGGACCTTTCTCTGCGCTCGCGGATTATGTTGCCGAGCGTGGCCTGACGGGCAAGATCGACGGGATTCTTCTCGATCTTGGCGTCTCTTCACCCCAGCTTGATGACGCTGAACGTGGTTTCTCCTTTATGCGTGATGGTCCGCTGGACATGCGTATGGACCCGACGCGCGGTCAGTCTGCCGCTGAGTGGTTACAGACCGCTGACGAAGCAGATATTGCATGGGTCATCAAAACGTTTGGCGAAGAGCGCTTTGGCAAACGTATTGCGCGCGCCATCGTTGAGCGCAATCGCATTGAGCCCATGACCCGCACCAAAGAGTTGGCCGAAGTGATCGCGGCGGCGACACCGGTGAAGGATAAGCACAAACATCCCGCGACCCGTACCTTCCAGGCGGTTCGCATCTGGGTAAACAGTGAACTGGAGGAAATAGAGCTGGCGCTAAAAAGCTCGCTCGACGTGCTGGCCCCGGGTGGGCGGTTATCCATCATCAGCTTCCATTCGCTGGAAGACCGTATTGTGAAACGCTTTATGCGTGAGCAAAGCCGCGGTCCACAGGTGCCAGCGGGGCTGCCGATGACGGAAGAACAACTCAGGAAACTGGGTGGCCGTCAGTTGCGAGCATTAGGCAAGTTGATGCCGGGCGAAGAAGAAGTGGCAGAGAATCCACGCGCCCGTAGTTCAGTGCTGCGTGTTGCAGAGAGGACGAACGCATGATCGGCAGAGTGACAGAGACCCTAAGCAAAGTTAAGGATTCGTTAGGAAGCAACGAGCGCCATGCCTTGCCTGGCGTGATCGGCGACGATCTTTTGCGGTTTGGGAAACTGCCACTCTGTCTGTTCATTTGTATCATTGTCACGGCAGTTACGGTGGTGACCACCGCCCACCATACACGTTTATTGACTGCGCAACGCGAGCAGATGGTACTGGAACGCGATGCGCTGGATATTGAATGGCGAAATCTGATCCTTGAAGAAAACGCGCTCGGCGATCACAGCCGGGTTGAACGGATCGCAACGGAAAAGCTGCAGCTGCAGCATGTTGATCCTTCGCAGGAAAATATCGTAGTACAAAAATAAGGGAAAACGCGACGCATGAAAGCAGCGGCAAAAACGCTAAAACCAAAACGTCAGGAAGAACAGGCCAACTTTGTCAGTTGGCGTTTTGCGTTGCTTTGCGGCTGCATTTTACTCGCTCTGGGTTTTCTGCTGGGACGCGTGGCCTGGCTGCAAATCATCGCCCCTGACATGCTGGTGCGTCAGGGCGACATGCGCTCCCTGCGCGTCCAGGAAGTGTCGACATCCCGCGGGATGATCACCGACCGTTCGGGTCGTCCGCTGGCGGTGAGCGTGCCGGTGAAGGCGATCTGGGCCGATCCTAAAGAGCTGCACGACGCTGGCGGTATCACGCTTGATAACCGCTGGAAGGCCCTTGCGGATGCGCTGAAGATGCCGCTGGACCAGTTAGCTTCACGCGTAAATACGAACCCGCGAGGGCGGTTTATCTATCTGGCGCGTCAGGTTAACCCTGACATGGCGGACTACATCAAAAAATTGAAGCTGCCGGGGATCCATCTGCGTGAAGAATCCCGTCGTTACTATCCATCCGGCGAAGTGACTGCTCACCTCATTGGCTTTACTAACGTTGATAGCCAGGGGATTGAAGGCGTTGAAAAAAGCTTTGATAAATGGCTCACCGGCCAGCCCGGCGAGCGTATTGTGCGTAAGGACCGCTATGGTCGCGTGATCGAGGATATTTCCTCTACGGACAGCCAGGCCGCGCACAATCTGGCCCTGAGTATTGATGAGCGGCTACAGGCGCTGGTTTACCGCGAGCTGAACAATGCCGTGGCCTTCAACAAAGCGGAATCGGGCAGTGCCGTGTTAGTCGATGTCAACACGGGTGAAGTGCTGGCGATGGCCAATAGCCCGTCCTACAACCCTAACAATCTTACCGGTACGCAGAAGGATATTATGCGTAACCGTACCATCACCGACGTGTTCGAACCGGGTTCGACCGTTAAGCCGATGGTGGTCATGACTGCCCTTCAGCGCGGTATCGTCAATGAAAACACCGTCCTGAATACCATTCCATACCGAATTAACGGCCACGAGATCAAAGACGTGGCGCGCTACAGCGAATTGACCCTGACCGGGGTGTTACAGAAGTCGAGTAACGTCGGTGTTTCAAAGCTGGCGTTAGCGATGCCGTCCTCAGCGTTAGTAGAGACTTACTCACGTTTTGGGCTTGGAAAGGCGACCAATTTGGGGTTGGTCGGAGAACGCAGTGGCTTATATCCTCAAAAACAACGGTGGTCTGACATAGAGAGGGCCACCTTCTCTTTCGGCTACGGGCTAATGGTGACACCGTTACAGTTAGCGCGAGTCTACGCAACGATCGGCAGCTATGGCGTTTATCGTCCGCTGTCGATTACCAAAGTTGATCCACCGGTTCCCGGCGAGCGTATCTTCCCGGAATCAACCGTCCGTACGGTTGTTCATATGATGGAAAGCGTGGCGCTGCCCGGCGGCGGCGGCGTGAAGGCGGCAATCAAAGGTTATCGCATCGCCATCAAGACCGGCACGGCGAAAAAAGTAGGGCCGGACGGCCGCTATATCAACAAATACATTGCCTATACCGCAGGCGTTGCGCCTGCAAGCAATCCGCGTTTTGCGCTGGTGGTCGTGATAAACGATCCACAGGCGGGTAAATACTACGGCGGCGCCGTCTCCGCGCCTGTGTTCGGGGCTATCATGGGCGGCGTGTTACGCACCATGAACATCGAACCGGATGCGCTGGCGACGGGCGAAAAAAGTGAATTTGTAATTAATCAAGGCGAGGGTACAGGTGGCAGATCGTAATTTGCGCGACCTTCTCGCTCCGTGGGTGCCAAATGCACCGGAGCGAGCACTGCGAGAGATGGTACTGGACAGCCGCGTGGCTGCTTCTGGCGATCTTTTTGTGGCGGTGGTCGGTCATCAGGCGGACGGGCGTCGTTATATCCCGCAGGCGATTGCGCAAGGTGTGGCTGCCATTATTGCTGAGGCCAAAGATGAGGCAACCGACGGTGAGATCCGTGAAATGCACGGGGTGCCGGTCATCTATCTCAGCCAGTTAAACGAGCGTCTTTCCGCGCTGGCGGGACGTTTTTATCACGAACCTTCCGACCAGCTGCGCCTGGTAGGCGTCACGGGTACGAACGGTAAAACCACTACCACGCAGCTGATGGCGCAGTGGGCCCAGCTGCTGGGTGAAACCGGTGCGGTGATGGGTACCGTGGGTAACGGCCTGCTGGGCAAAGTGAGCCCGACGGAAAACACCACCGGCTCGGCCGTAGACGTACAGCATGTGCTTGCCGGTCTGGCAGGGCAGGGGGCAACCTTTGCTGCGATGGAAGTCTCTTCGCACGGTCTGGTTCAGCACCGCGTCGCGGCGCTGAAATTTGCCGCTTCCGTGTTTACCAACCTGAGCCGCGATCATCTTGATTATCACGGTGATATGGAGCATTACGAAGCCGCGAAATGGCTGCTGTTCTCTACTCACCATTACGGACAAGCCATCATCAACGCCGACGACGAAGTGGGCCGCCGCTGGCTGGCGAAGCTGCCGGATGCGGTTGCGGTGTCGATGGAAGACCATATCAATCCCAACTGCCACGGCCGCTGGCTGAAGGCGGTTGAGGTGAATTATCACGACAGCGGGGCGACAATCCGCTTTGCCTCTTCTTGGGGTGAAGGCGAAATTGAAAGCCGCCTGATGGGCGCGTTTAACGTCAGCAACCTGCTGCTGGCGCTGGCAACGCTGCTGGCGCTGGGTTATCCGATGGCTGAACTGCTGAAAACCTCAGCGCGTCTGCAGCCGGTTTGCGGCCGTATGGAAGTGTTCAGCGCGCCGGGCAAACCGACCGTTGTGGTTGATTATGCCCACACGCCGGATGCGCTGGAAAAAGCGCTGGAAGCGGCGCGCCTGCACTGCGCCGGTAAGCTCTGGTGCGTGTTTGGCTGCGGCGGCGATCGCGATAAAGGCAAACGCCCGCTGATGGGGGCTATTGCCGAGCAGTTCGCAGATATTCCGGTTGTGACCGATGACAACCCGCGTACCGAAGAGCCGCGCGCCATCATTAATGACATTCTGGCGGGCATGCTGGACGCGGGCCGCGCTCGCGTGGTGGAAGGGCGTGCGGAAGCCGTGACCAACACCATCATGCAGGCGCAGGAGAATGATGTTGTCCTGCTGGCGGGCAAAGGCCATGAAGATTATCAGATCGTTGGCAATCGCCGTCTGGACTACTCGGACCGCGTAACGGCAGCACGCCTGCTGGGAGTCGTGGCATGATTAGCATCACGTTAAGCCAGGCCGCTGCTATTCTGCAGGGCGACCTCCACGGGCAAGACCTGACCATTGATGCCGTAACGACGGACACCCGCAAAATCACCGCAGGCTGTCTGTTTGTGGCGCTGAAAGGCGAGCGTTTTGACGCGCATGATTTTGCGGAACAGGCCAAAGAGAACGGCGCCGGTGCGCTGCTCGTCAGCCGCAAGCTCGATATCGATCTGCCACAAATTGTGGTGAAAGATACGCGTCTCGCGTTCGGTGAGCTGGCCGCTTGGGTTCGCCAGCAGGTCCCTACGCGCGTTGTCGCCTTGACCGGTTCATCAGGCAAGACGTCGGTGAAAGAGATGACGGCGGCGATCCTCAGCCAGTGCGGGAATACGCTTTATACCGCGGGCAACCTCAATAATGACATCGGCGTGCCGATGACATTACTCCGCCTGACCAAAGAACATGAATTTGCGGTGATCGAGTTAGGGGCAAACCACCAAGGCGAAATCGCCTGGACCGTGAGCCTGACTCGCCCGGAAGCCGCGCTGGTGAATAACCTCGCGGCGGCGCATCTGGAAGGCTTTGGCTCGCTGGAAGGCGTAGCGAAAGCCAAAGGTGAGATTTACACCGGTCTGCCGGATGACGGTATCGCCATTCTGAACGCCGACAACAACGACTGGCTGAACTGGCAAAGCATTATTGGTTCGCGTAAAACCTGGCGCTTCTCGCCGAATGCGGCCAACAGTGATTTTACCGCGACCAATATCCATGTGACGTCGCACGGTACGGAGTTCACCCTCACCACCCCAACGGGTGGCGTAGATGTGCTGCTGCCGCTGCCGGGTCGCCATAATATCGCCAATGCGCTTGCGGCGGCGGCGTTGTCGACGGCAGTGGGCGCGTCGCATGAAGCGATTAAAACCGGGCTGGCGAACCTGAAAGCCGTGCCGGGGCGTCTGTTCCCGATTCAGCTTTCGGAAAACAAGCTGCTGCTTGATGACTCCTACAACGCGAACGTGGGCTCGATGACGGCGGCGGTGCAGGTGTTATCTGAAATGCCGGGCTACCGCATCATGGTGGTGGGCGATATGGCAGAGCTGGGCGACGAAAGCGAAGCCTGCCATACCCAGGTCGGTGAAGCGGCGAAAGCGGCAGGGCTGGACTGCGTGCTGAGCGCAGGAAAACTGAGCCAGGCGATTAGCCAAGCCAGCGGCGTTGGCGAGCATTTTGCTGATAAAACCGCGTTGATAGCGCGCCTTAAGGCGTTGATTACAGAAAAACAAATTGTGACTGTGTTAGTGAAAGGTTCACGTAGTGCCGCCATGGAAGAGGTTGTGCACGCATTACAGGAGAACGGGACATGTTAGTTTGGCTGGCCGAACATTTGGTCAAATATTATTCAGGCTTTAACGTCTTTTCGTATCTGACGTTTCGCGCCATCGTCAGCCTGCTGACTGCGCTGTTCATCTCGCTGTGGATGGGCCCGCGCATGATTGCCCGTCTGCAAAAACTCTCTTTCGGCCAGGTTGTGCGTAACGACGGTCCGGAATCGCACTTCAGCAAGCGCGGCACGCCGACCATGGGCGGGATCATGATCCTGACCGCCATCGTCGTTTCCGTGTTGCTGTGGGCCTATCCCTCCAACCCGTACGTCTGGTGCGTTCTGACGGTACTGGTGGGTTACGGGATCATCGGTTTTGTGGATGATTACCGCAAAGTCGTCCGCAAAGATACCAAAGGCCTGATCGCGCGCTGGAAGTATTTCTGGATGTCGGTGATCGCGCTGGGCGTGGCCTTTGCGCTGTATCTGGCAGGCAAAGACACGCCTGCCACCGAGCTGGTCGTGCCGTTCTTTAAAGACGTGATGCCACAGCTGGGGCTGTTCTACATCCTGCTGGCCTACTTTGTGATTGTCGGTACCGGCAACGCCGTTAACCTGACCGACGGTCTGGATGGCCTGGCCATTATGCCAACCGTCTTTGTGGCCGCCGGTTTTGCGCTGGTGGCATGGGCGACCGGTAACATGAACTTTGCGAACTACCTGCACATCCCTTATTTGCGCCACGCGGGTGAGCTGGTGATCGTCTGTACGGCGATTGTCGGCGCGGGGCTGGGCTTCCTGTGGTTCAACACCTATCCGGCGCAGGTCTTTATGGGTGACGTCGGTTCTCTGGCTTTGGGCGGTGCGCTCGGCATTATCGCCGTACTGCTGCGTCAGGAGTTCCTGCTGGTGATCATGGGCGGCGTATTTGTGGTTGAAACCCTGTCGGTGATTTTGCAGGTCGGTTCCTTCAAGCTGCGCGGTCAGCGCATCTTCCGTATGGCGCCGATTCACCACCACTATGAACTGAAAGGCTGGCCGGAGCCGCGCGTGATTGTGCGCTTCTGGATTATTTCGCTGATGCTGGTGCTGATTGGCCTGGCAACGCTGAAGGTACGTTAATCATGGCAGATTACCAGGGCAAAAAAGTCGTTATCATCGGGTTGGGCCTCACGGGGCTCTCCTGCGTGGACTTTTTCCTCGCACGCGGCGTGACGCCACGCGTGATGGATACGCGTGTCTCTCCGCCGGGTCTGGACAAACTGCCGGAACAGGTTGAACGCCACCTTGGTGGTCTGAATGATGACTGGCTGCTGGCAGCCGATCTGATTGTCGCCAGCCCGGGTATGGCGCTGGCGCATCCTTCGCTGAGCGCTGCTGCGGATGCGGGCGTTGAGATTGTCGGCGATATCGAGCTGTTCTGCCGCGAAGCGCAGGCGCCTGTTATCGCCATTACCGGTTCTAACGGTAAAAGCACCGTCACCACCCTGGTGGGTGAAATGGCGAAAGCGGCGGGCATGAACGTCGGCGTTGGCGGTAACATTGGTTTACCCGCTCTGATGCTGCTGGATAAAGGCTGCGAGCTGTATGTTCTCGAGCTTTCCAGCTTCCAGCTGGAAACCACCTCCAGCCTGCACGCTGCGGCTGCGACGATCCTCAACGTGACTGAAGATCATATGGACCGATATCCATTTGGTCTGCAGCAGTACCGTGCCGCCAAGCTGCGCGTTTATGAAAATGCCAAAGTCTGCGTTGTAAACGCCGATGACGCGCTGACCATGCCCGTACGCGGTGCAGACGATCGCTGTATCAGCTTCGGTATCACGATGGGGGATTACCACCTGAACCGTCAGCTGGGCGAAACCTGGCTGCGCGTGAAGGGTGAGAAAGTGCTGAACGTGAAAGAGATGAAGCTCACTGGTCAGCACAACTATACCAATGCCCTGGCGGCGCTGGCGCTGGCGGATGCAGTAGGGCTGCCGCGCTCCTCCAGCCTGAAAGCATTAACCACGTTTTCTGGTCTGGCGCACCGTTTCCAGCTGGCGCTGGAGCACAACGGCGTGCGCTGGATCAACGACTCCAAAGCCACCAACGTGGGCAGCACCGAGGCCGCGCTCAACGGTCTGCACGTTGACGGCACCCTGCATTTACTGCTGGGCGGCGACGGTAAATCAGCTGATTTCTCCTCCCTGAAGCCGTATCTCGCCGGCGATAACGTCCGTCTGTACTGCTTCGGGCGTGACGGCAGCGAGCTGGCTGAACTGCGCCCTGAGGTTGCCGAGCAAACCGAAACCATGGAACAGGCGATGCGGCTGATTGCCCCTCGCGTGAAGCCAGGCGATATGGTGCTGCTCTCTCCGGCCTGTGCCAGCCTCGATCAATTCAAGAATTTCGAACAGCGTGGTGATGTCTTTACCCGCCTGGCGAAGGAGTTAGGCTAATGCGTTTATCTCTCCCTCGCCTGAAAATGCCGCGCCTGCCAGGATTTGGGATCCTGGCATGGGTGTTTGCGGCGCTCAAAGGCTGGGTGATGGGCTCTCGTCAAAAAGATAACGACAGCCTGGTCATGTACGATCGCACGCTGTTCTGGCTCACGATGGGGCTGGCGGCGGTCGGCTTTATTATGGTGACGTCAGCCTCAATGCCTGTCGGGCAGCGTCTGGCGAACGATCCTTTCCTGTTTGCCAAGCGCGATGGTCTTTACATCATCCTGGCGTTCTGCCTGGCGCTGGTGACCTTGCGTCTGCCAATGGAGTTCTGGCAGCGGCACAGTACGGCGATGCTGATCGCCTCGATTATTATGCTGCTGATCGTTCTGGTGGTGGGGAGCTCTGTTAACGGGGCATCACGCTGGATCGCCTTTGGCCCTCTGCGCATTCAGCCTGCGGAATTTACCAAGCTCTCCCTGTTCTGCTATCTGGCTAACTACCTGGTGCGTAAGGTTGATGAAGTGCGTAACAACCTGCGCGGCTTCTTAAAACCGATGGGCGTGATTCTGGTGCTGGCGGTATTACTGCTGGCGCAGCCTGACCTCGGTACCGTTGTCGTGCTGTTCGTTACCACTCTGGCCATGCTGTTCCTGGCGGGCGCGAAGCTGTGGCAGTTCATCGCTATCATCGGGATGGGGATTTCGGCGGTTGTGCTGCTGATCCTCGCCGAGCCTTACCGTATTCGCCGTGTGACCTCGTTCTGGAACCCGTGGGAAGATCCGTTCGGCAGCGGCTATCAGCTGACGCAGTCGCTGATGGCCTTTGGTCGCGGTGAAGTCTGGGGGCAGGGGCTGGGTAACTCGGTACAGAAACTGGAGTATTTACCGGAAGCGCATACTGACTTCATCTTCTCCATTATTGCGGAAGAACTGGGTTATATCGGTGTGGTATTAGCGCTATTAATGGTATTCTTCGTCGCTTTCCGCGCCATGTCCATCGGCCGGAAAGCGCTGGAGATCGATCACCGCTTCTCAGGATTCTTAGCCTGTTCAATTGGTATCTGGTTTAGCTTCCAGGCATTGGTTAACGTCGGGGCCGCAGCAGGTATGCTGCCGACCAAAGGTCTGACGCTGCCGTTGATCAGTTATGGTGGTTCGAGTCTGTTGATTATGTCGACGGCCATCATGTTTTTGTTGCGCATAGATTATGAAACACGTCTGGAAAAAGCCCAGGCGTTTACACGAGGTTCACGATGAATCAACCGAAGCGGTTAATGGTGATGGCAGGCGGTACCGGCGGACACGTGTTCCCGGGGCTGGCGGTTGCGCACCATTTAATGGATCAGGGCTGGCAGGTACGCTGGCTGGGAACCGCAGACCGCATGGAAGCCGACCTGGTGCCGAAGCACGGTATTGAGATCGACTTTATTCGTATTTCCGGCCTTCGGGGCAAAGGCCTCAAGGCAATGCTGCTGGCACCTGTGCGTATTTTTAACGCCTGGCGCCAGGCGCGCACCATCATGAAGCGCTTTAAGCCAGATGTGGTGCTGGGCATGGGCGGCTATGTCTCTGGTCCTGGCGGGCTGGCGGCGTGGTCCTTAGGCATTCCCGTTGTGCTGCATGAACAGAACGGTATTGCCGGTCTGACCAACAAGTGGCTGGCGAAAATCGCTACCAAAGTTATGCAGGCGTTTCCCGGTGCGTTCCCGAAAGCGGACGTGGTGGGTAACCCGGTGCGTGTGGACGTGCTGGCGCTCCCGCTGCCGGACGCTCGCCTGACGGGCCGTGAAGGGCCGGTTCGTGTACTGGTCGTCGGCGGCTCTCAGGGGGCGCGTGTTCTAAACCAGACGATGCCGCAGGTTGCCGCAAAGCTGGGGGATACCGTGACCATCTGGCACCAGAGCGGAAAAGGCGCTCAGCAGACCGTTGAGCAAGCTTACGCAGACGAAGGCCAGCCGCAGCATAAAGTCACAGAATTTATCGACGACATGGCGGCAGCGTATGCCTGGGCCGATGTCGTGGTCTGTCGTTCAGGCGCGCTGACGGTGAGCGAGATCGCCGCCGCCGGTCTGCCGGCCCTGTTTGTGCCGTTCCAGCACAAAGACAGACAGCAGTACTGGAATGCGCTGCCGCTTGAGAAAGCCGGTGCCGCGAAGATTTTTGAACAGCCACAATTTACCGCCGACGCGGTCGCCACCACCCTGGCGGGCTGGAACAGAGACGCACTGCTGGAGATGGCGCAACGCGCACGCGCGACCGCTATCCCTGATGCGACGGAACGGGTGGCAAAAGAAGTGAGCCTGGCAGCCCAGGCTTAACCCTCGCAGCGCGTGTTGCGCTGCACGAATTTTAAGTAGTCGATGGCGTTTAGAGAATGAATACACAACAACTGGCAAAACTGCGTTCAATCGTGCCCGAGATGCGTCGCGTCCGGCACATTCACTTTGTTGGCATCGGTGGTGCTGGCATGGGCGGTATTGCCGAAGTGTTAGCTAACGAAGGTTATCAGATCAGCGGGTCTGACCTGGCGCCAAACCCTGTTACGCAGCAGCTGGCGTCGCTTGGGGCGACTATCTATTTCAACCATCGTCCGGAAAACGTGCGCGATGCGAGCGTGGTGGTGGTCTCCAGCGCCATCTCCTCTGACAACCCGGAAATCGTTGCCGCACATGAAGCGCGCATTCCGGTGATCCGCCGTGCAGAAATGCTGGCGGAACTGATGCGTTTCCGTCACGGCATCGCCATTGCCGGGACCCACGGTAAAACCACGACCACGGCGATGGTCTCCAGTATTTATGCGGAAGCGGGTCTCGACCCGACGTTCGTCAACGGCGGTCTGGTCAAAGCCGCGGGCGTACACGCGCGTCTGGGCCACAGTCGTTATCTGATTGCCGAAGCGGATGAGAGCGACGCGTCGTTCCTGCACCTGCAGCCGATGGTGGCGATTGTCACTAACATCGAAGCTGACCATATGGATACCTACCAGGGCGACTTCGAGAACTTAAAGCAGACCTTCATCAACTTCCTGCACAACCTGCCATTCTATGGACGTGCGGTGATGTGCGTAGACGATCCGGTGATCCGCGAGCTGCTGCCGCGCGTGGGTCGTCAAATCACCACTTACGGCTTCAGCGAAGACGCTGACGTCCGCGTGGAAGAGTACAAACAGATTGGTGCGCAGGGGCATTTCACGCTGGCGCGTCAGGACAAAGAACTGCTGCACGTCACGCTGAATGCGCCAGGTCGCCATAACGCCCTCAATGCCGCAGCTGCTGTGGCCGTCGCGACGGAAGAAGGCATTGATGATGATGCCATTCTGCGCGCGCTGGAAAGCTTCCAGGGCACCGGCCGTCGCTTCGACTTCCTCGGTGAATTCCCGCTGGACGCCGTGAACGGTAAAGCCGGCACTGCGATGCTGGTGGACGACTATGGCCACCATCCGACCGAAGTCGACGCGACCATTAAAGCCGCACGTGCAGGCTGGCCGGACAAAAATCTGGTGATGGTCTTCCAGCCGCACCGCTTCACGCGTACGCGCGATCTGTACGACGATTTCGCCAGCGTCCTGTCACAGGTAGACACCCTGTTAATGCTGGACGTGTACGCCGCAGGCGAGACGCCGATTCCGGGGGCCGACAGCCGTTCCCTGTGTCGTACCATCCGTGGACGCGGTAAAGTTGACCCTATTCTGGTTTCTGACCCAGCACAGGTGGCGGAAATTTTGGCACCGGTCCTGACAGGTAATGATTTGATTCTGATTCAGGGCGCGGGAAATATCGGCAAAATCGCCCGTACCTTAGCTGAAATCAAACTGAAGCCGCAAACCCAGGAGGATGAGCATCATGGCTGATAAGATTGCTGTCCTGTCTGGCGGCACCTCCGCCGAGCGCGAGGTTTCCCTGAATTCCGGCGCGGCTGTGCTGGCGGGCCTGCGCGAAGGTGGCGTCAATGCGCACCTGGTCGACCCAAAAGAGGTCGACGTGACGCAATTAAAAGCCATGGGTTTCGATAAAGTCTTTATCGCTTTGCATGGTCGCGGCGGCGAAGACGGCACCCTGCAGGGGCTTCTGGATTTGCTCGGCATGCCGTACACCGGCAGCGGCGTGATGGCCTCCGCTATCTCTATGGACAAACTGCGCAGCAAGCTTCTGTGGCAGGGCGCGGGGTTACCCGTTGCGCCATGGGTAGCACTGACGCGTCGCGAATTTGAATTGGGCCTGCCGGATAGCGTTAATACACGCATTGCTGAGCTGGGCTTACCGGTTATTGTAAAGCCCAGCCGGGAAGGTTCGAGCGTGGGAATGTCCAAAGTCGAGAAAGCTGAAGATCTTTCGTCCGCTTTAGCACTGGCATTTCAACATGATGAAGAAGTTCTGGTTGAAAAATGGCTCAGCGGGCCGGAATTTACCGTCGCGATGCTTGGCGAAGAAATTTTACCGTCAATTCGTATCCAACCGGCCGGAACCTTCTATGATTATGAGGCGAAGTATCTCTCTGATGAGACGCAATATTTCTGCCCTTGTGGTCTTGAAGCTGAGCGTGAAGCAGATTTACAGTCCCTGGTGCTTAAAGCCTGGCATATTCTGGGTTGTCAGGGCTGGGGACGCATCGACGTGATGCAGGACAGTGACGGACAATTTTATCTGCTGGAAGCGAATACCTCTCCGGGAATGACCAGCCACAGCCTTGTGCCGATGGCCGCGCGTCAGGCGGGGATGAGCTTCTCGCAGTTAGTCGTACGCATTCTGGACCAGGCGGGCTGATATGTCTCAGGCTGCATTGAACACGCGCAACCGCGATGACGAGGACGAATACGCCTCCTCACGCCGCAGTAATGGAACGCGTCTTGCAGGCATCATTTTCCTGCTCGGGGTGCTGTGCACCGTGTTTATCAGCGGCTGGATGGTCCTGGGCTGGATGGAAGATGCGCAGCGGTTGCCGCTTTCTAAGCTGGTGGTCACCGGTGAGCGTCACTACACGCGTAACGACGATATTCGCCAGTCAATTCTGGCGCTGGGCTCGCCTGGCACTTTTATGACGCAGGACGTCAACATTATCCAGAGCCAGATAGAACGTCTGCCATGGATAAAACAGGCGAGCGTAAGAAAGCAATGGCCTGATGAATTGAAGATTCATCTGGTTGAATATGTGCCCATTGCGCGTTGGAATGATCAGCACATGGTTGACGCAGACGGAAACTCCTTCAGCGTCCCGGCCGATCGTGTCAACAAGCAAAATTTACCGATGTTGTATGGCCCGGAAGGTAGCGAAAACGAGGTGTTACAAGGTTTTCGCGAAATGGGTCAGGTGCTGGCGAAGGACAGGTTTACGTTAAAAGATGCTGCCATGACGGCGCGCCGTTCCTGGCAGCTGACGTTAACGAACGGCATTAAGCTCAACCTGGGACGCGGCGACACAATGAAGCGTCTGGCGCGTTTTGTCGAACTTTACCCGGTTTTACAGCAGCAGGCACAGACTGACGGCAAACGGATAAGCTACGTTGATTTGCGCTATGACTCAGGCGCAGCAGTCGGTTGGGTACCGGCTCCGGTCGAGGAACCTAATCAGCAACAGAATCAGGCACAGGTACAGGCAGAACAACAATGATCAAGGCGACGGACAGAAAACTGGTAGTTGGACTGGAGATTGGCACCGCGAAGGTTGCCGCTTTAGTAGGGGAAGTTCTGCCCGACGGTATGGTCAATATCATTGGCGTAGGCAGTTGCCCGTCCCGTGGTATGGATAAAGGTGGGGTAAACGATCTTGAATCGGTGGTGAAATGCGTTCAGCGCGCCATCGATCAGGCTGAACTGATGGCAGATTGCCAGATTTCTTCTGTCTATCTGGCCCTTTCTGGTAAGCACATTAGCTGCCAGAACGAAATCGGTATGGTGCCGATTTCCGAAGAAGAAGTGACGCAGGAAGACGTTGAAAACGTCGTGCACACGGCGAAATCCGTGCGTGTCCGCGACGAGCATCGCGTGCTGCATGTCATTCCGCAGGAATATGCGATTGACTACCAGGAAGGGATCAAGAACCCGGTCGGTCTTTCTGGCGTACGTATGCAGGCAAAAGTGCACCTGATCACATGTCACAACGATATGGCGAAGAACATTGTAAAAGCCGTTGAACGTTGTGGCCTGAAAGTTGACCAACTTATTTTCGCCGGTCTGGCGGCAAGTTATTCCGTGCTGACCGAAGATGAACGTGAACTGGGTGTCTGTGTGGTCGATATTGGTGGTGGTACAATGGATATCGCCGTGTATACCGGCGGTGCGTTGCGCCACACGAAAGTGATCCCTTATGCCGGGAACGTTGTGACCAGCGATATTGCTTACGCTTTTGGTACGCCGCCGAGCGATGCAGAAGCGATTAAAGTGCGCCACGGCTGCGCGCTGGGGTCTATCGTTGGCAAAGATGAGAGCGTTGAAGTGCCGAGCGTCGGTGGTCGTCCACCGCGTAGCCTGCAGCGCCAGACGTTGGCAGAGGTGATAGAGCCGCGCTATACCGAGCTGCTCAACCTGGTCAACGAAGAGATTTTACAGTTACAGGAACAGCTTCGTCAGCAGGGCGTTAAACATCATCTTGCGGCGGGGATTGTATTAACCGGCGGTGCAGCGCAAATTGAAGGTCTTGCGGCCTGTGCTCAGCGCGTGTTCCATACGCAGGTGCGTATTGGTGCGCCGCTGAATATCACCGGTTTAACGGATTATGCTCAGGAGCCGTATTATTCAACGGCTGTGGGCCTGCTCCACTACGGGAAGGAATCTCATCTCAGTGGTGAAGCAGAAGTGGAAAAACGCGTCTCAGTGGGGTCGTGGGTCAAACGACTGAACAACTGGTTGCGAAAAGAGTTTTAATTTTTTTAAGAGACCGGAGAGAATTAGCGGTCTCGGGCGACAGGCACAACGGAGAGAGAAATTATGTTTGAACCTATGGAACTGACCAACGACGCGGTGATTAAAGTCATCGGCGTCGGTGGCGGCGGCGGTAACGCCGTAGAGCATATGGTGCGTGAACGCATTGAAGGTGTTGAATTCTTCGCAGTTAACACCGATGCGCAGGCACTGCGTAAGACAGCTGTTGGCCAGACTATCCAGATCGGCGGTGGTATCACCAAAGGGCTGGGAGCAGGAGCTAACCCGGAAGTCGGCCGTAATGCGGCTGAAGAAGATCGTGAAGCGCTGCGCGCTGCACTGGAAGGTGCGGACATGGTCTTCATCGCAGCAGGCATGGGTGGCGGTACCGGTACCGGCGCAGCACCTGTTGTGGCTGAAGTGGCAAAAGATTTAGGTATCCTGACCGTTGCTGTCGTGACCAAGCCTTTCAATTTTGAAGGCAAGAAGCGTATGGCCTTCGCGGAGCAGGGTATCACCGAGCTGTCCAAGCATGTGGACTCGCTGATCACCATCCCTAACGACAAGCTGTTGAAAGTTCTGGGTCGCGGTATTTCCCTGCTGGACGCATTCGGTGCTGCAAACGACGTGCTGAAAGGCGCGGTTCAGGGTATCGCTGAACTGATTACCCGTCCTGGCCTGATGAACGTTGACTTTGCAGACGTTCGCACCGTGATGTCCGAAATGGGCTACGCGATGATGGGCTCTGGCGTGGCGAGCGGTGAAGACCGTGCTGAAGAAGCGGCTGAAATGGCTATCTCTTCTCCACTGCTGGAAGATATCGATCTGTCTGGTGCGCGCGGCGTGCTGGTCAACATTACCGCTGGCTTTGACCTGCGTCTGGATGAGTTCGAAACCGTGGGTAACACTATCCGTGCGTTCGCCTCTGACAACGCGACCGTGGTAATCGGTACTTCCCTTGACCCTGAAATGAACGACGAGCTGCGTGTTACCGTTGTTGCGACCGGTATCGGTATGGACAAGCGTCCTGAGATCACCTTAGTGACCAACAAGCAGACTCAGCAACCGGTAATGGATCGTTACCAGCAGCACGGTATGTCTCCTCTGACTCAGGAGCAGAAACCGGCCGCGAAAGTGGTGAACGACCCAACGCCGCAAACGGCGAAAGAGCCAGATTATCTGGATATCCCGGCGTTCCTGCGTAAGCAAGCTGACTAAGAATTGGCTGGAATTAGGGGATTTGCGCTCTTTGTGCTAAACTGGCCCACCGTTAGTGATATACACTCTCGGTTGGATAGTTAATTTGGCGAGATTATACGATGATCAAACAAAGGACACTTAAACGTATCGTTCAGGCGACTGGTGTCGGTTTACATACCGGCAAGAAAGTCACGCTGACGTTACGCCCTGCGCCGGCCAATACCGGGGTCATCTATCGTCGCACCGACTTGAATCCACCGGTAGATTTTCCGGCCGATGCCAAATCTGTGCGTGATACTATGCTCTGTACTTGTCTGGTGAACGAGCATGACGTGCGGATTTCTACCGTAGAGCACCTGAACGCCGCCCTGGCGGGTCTGGGTATCGACAACATTATTGTTGAAGTCGATGCGCCAGAAATCCCGATTATGGATGGCAGTGCTGCACCGTTCGTCTATCTGTTGCTGGATGCCGGCATCGAAGAACTGAACTGCGCGAAGAAATTTGTACGCATCAAAGAGACCGTTCGCGTCGAAGATGGCGACAAGTGGGCTGAATTCAAACCGTACAATGGTTTCTCGTTGGACTTTACCATCGACTTTAACCATCCGGCGATTGACTCCAGCACCCAGCGCTATGCGATGAACTTCTCTGCCGATGCGTTTATGCGCCAGATCAGCCGAGCCCGTACATTTGGCTTCATGCGTGATATCGAATATCTGCAGTCCCGCGGCCTGTGCCTGGGCGGCAGCTTCGATTGTGCCATCGTTGTTGACGATTATCGCGTACTGAACGAAGACGGCCTGCGTTTCGAAGATGAATTCGTTCGTCACAAAATGCTGGATGCTATCGGCGACCTGTTCATGTGTGGTCACAACATCATTGGTGCATTTACCGCGTTCAAATCCGGTCATGCGCTGAACAACAAACTGTTGCAGGCCGTCCTGGCAAAACAGGAAGCCTGGGAATATGTGACCTTCGAAGACGAAGCTGAACTGCCGCTGGCTTTCAAAGCACCAAGCATGGTTCTGGCGTAACGGTTCAAACCGTTTCGTAAAAAAATCGACTGGTTAACCTGGTACTCTCTCCGACCAGGAAGACCAGTCGTTTTTATTTTTACCCTTCTTCGTTTACCCCTGCGGTATCTCTCGTTTGTCTTACTCAGAAAATTATGTGCGTTAGCTGCATTCTTGATCGTTTTTCTCCGCGGCGGCACCTCATTCCTGCTGATGTATATTGGCTTTAGTGGTACTATCTGGGCGCTAAAATGAATAACTGAACTCAGCCTCTGCAAGGCTGGCTTATTGGGTGGAGCAGGTGAGCGGAATACTGACGCGCTGGCGACAATTTGGCAGACGTTACTTCTGGCCGCATCTCTTATTAGGGATGGTCGCGGCGAGTTTCGGCTTGCCTGCGCTCAGCAACAGTGCCGAAGCGGCGGCGCCCGCAAAAACCTCCACCACTAAACACGATCTCAACACGCGGGTTAACTTTACTAACCTCGCGTGGCTTGAAGCCAGTCGCCGCCCAAACTTCACCGTCGATTACTGGCACCAGCACGCTATCCGCACCGTTATCCGCCATCTGTCCTTTGCGATGGCACCGCAGGCCATGCCTGTTGCGGAAGAGGCGCTGCCGGTGCAGGCTCAGCATCTTGCCCTGCTGGACACGCTCAACGCGCTGCTCACGCAGGACAGCCAGCCGCCGGTCATGGTTCGTCAGACAACGCAGCGTGCGTTTGTTTCACCAGCTTCATTCTCTGTTTCAACCTGGATTAGCCAGGCTCACGGCATTCGTGCCGGGCCGCAACGCCTCAGCTAAATTAACTTTTTCAATACCTTAATTTATCTGCCCACAATGGGGCGTTTGAGAATTTATTATGCTAATCAAATTGTTAACTAAAGTTTTTGGTAGTCGTAACGATCGTACCCTGCGCCGTATGCGCAAAGCTGTTGCCGTCATCAACGGTATGGAACCGGCGATGGAGAAGCTCTCTGATGACGAGCTAAAAGCGAAAACGGCGGAATTCCGTGCGCGTCTGGAAAAAGGTGAAACCTTAGAAAGCCTGATCCCGGAAGCGTTTGCTGTCGTGCGCGAAGCGAGTAAGCGTGTATTCGGCATGCGTCACTTCGACGTTCAGCTGCTGGGTGGTATGGTGCTCAACGAGCGCTGCATCGCGGAAATGCGTACCGGTGAAGGTAAAACCCTGACCGCAACGCTGCCGGCTTACCTGAACGCGCTGACCGGTAAAGGCGTTCACGTGGTTACCGTCAACGACTATCTGGCGCAGCGTGACGCCGAAAACAACCGTCCACTGTTCGAATTCCTCGGTATGACCGTCGGCATCAACATGTCCGGCCTGCCTGCGCCAGCCAAGCGCGAAGCGTATAACGCGGACATCACCTACGGCACCAACAACGAATACGGCTTCGACTACCTGCGTGACAACATGGCGTTCAGCCCGGAAGAGCGCGTACAGCGTAAGCTGCACTATGCGCTGGTGGATGAGGTTGACTCCATCCTGATCGATGAAGCGCGTACTCCGCTGATCATCTCCGGCCCGGCTGAAGACAGCTCAGAGATGTACCGTAAGGTCGACAAAATCATTCCACACCTGCTGCGTCAGGAGAAAGAGGACTCGGATACCTTCCAGGGTGAAGGTCACTTCTCCGTAGATGAAAAAGCGCGCCAGGTGAACCTGACCGAACGTGGTCTGGTGAAAATTGAAGAGCTGCTGGTAGCTGAAGGCATCATGGAAGAGGGCGAGTCCCTGTACTCTCCGAGCAACATTATGCTGATGCACCACGTGACCGCTGCACTGCGCGCCCACGCGCTGTTCACCCGCGACGTCGATTACATCGTTAAAGACGGCGAAGTGATCATCGTCGATGAACACACCGGCCGTACCATGCAGGGACGTCGCTGGTCTGACGGTCTGCACCAGGCTGTGGAAGCCAAAGAAGGTGTGGATATTCAGAATGAAAACCAGACGCTGGCGTCTATTACCTTCCAGAACTATTTCCGTCTGTACGAGAAGCTGGCGGGGATGACCGGTACTGCTGATACCGAAGCGTTTGAATTCAGCTCCATCTACAAGCTGGATACCGTGGTCGTTCCAACCAACCGTCCGATGATCCGTAAGGATATGCCGGATCTGGTGTACATGACCGAAGCGGAAAAAATTCAGGCGATCATCGAAGATATTCGCGACCGCACTGCCAATGGCCAGCCGGTTCTGGTGGGGACCATCTCCATCGAGAAATCTGAAGTGGTTTCTCACGAGCTGACTAAAGCAGGTATCAAACATAACGTTCTGAACGCCAAATTCCACGCCAAAGAAGCGGACATTGTTGCGCAGGCGGGTTATCCGGCTGCCGTAACCATTGCCACCAACATGGCGGGTCGAGGTACCGATATTATGCTGGGCGGTAGCTGGCAGGCTGAAGTGGCGGAGCTTGAAAACCCAACGCCAGAACAGATTGCGCAGATCAAAGCCGACTGGCAGGTTCGTCATGACGCCGTCCTGGCTTCCGGCGGTCTGCACATTATCGGTACAGAGCGTCACGAGTCTCGTCGTATCGATAACCAGCTGCGTGGCCGTGCGGGTCGTCAGGGTGATGCCGGTTCATCCCGCTTCTACCTGTCTATGGAAGATGCGCTGATGCGTATTTTCGCCTCCGACCGTGTGTCCGGCATGATGCGTAAGCTGGGGATGAAACCTGGCGAAGCCATCGAGCACCCTTGGGTGACTAAAGCGATCGCTAACGCACAGCGTAAAGTGGAAAGCCGCAACTTTGATATTCGTAAGCAGCTGCTGGAATATGATGATGTGGCTAACGATCAGCGTCGTGCAATCTATACTCAGCGTAACGAACTGCTGGACGTGTCCGACGTGAGCGAAACCATCAACAGCATTCGTGAAGATGTGTTTAAAGCCACCATCGACGCGCATATTCCACCGCAGTCTCTGGAAGAGATGTGGGATATCGAAGGCCTGCAGGAACGTCTGAAAAATGACTTTGACCTCGATCTGCCAATCAAAGAGTGGCTGGATAAAGAGCCTGAGCTGCACGAAGAGACCCTGCGCGAACGTATCTTTGAAACCGCGCTGGACGTCTACAAGCGTAAGGAAGAGGTTGTTGGCGCTGAAATGATGCGTCATTTCGAAAAAGGCGTAATGCTGCAGACGCTCGACTCCCTGTGGAAAGAGCACCTGGCGGCGATGGACTACCTGCGTCAGGGTATTCACCTGCGTGGCTATGCGCAGAAAGATCCGAAGCAGGAATACAAGCGTGAATCCTTCTCCATGTTTGCCTCGATGCTGGAATCACTGAAGTATGAAGTGATCAGCACCCTGAGCAAGGTTCAGGTGCGTATGCCGGAAGAAGTGGAAGCGATGGAGCAGCAGCGTCGTGAAGAAGCCGAGCGTCTGGCACAGATGCAACAGCTGAGTCATCAGACCGACGACAGCGAAGCCGCAGCGGCGATCGCCGCGCAGACCGGCGATCGTAAAGTGGGTCGTAACGATCCTTGCCCGTGTGGTTCCGGTAAAAAGTACAAGGCGTGCCACGGCCGCCTGAGCTAAGTTCATAAAAAAACAAAAAGGCGCAGATATCTGCGCCTTTTTTATGGAAGTGACAATATGAAAATACTGCAAATTGCCGTCGGGATTATTCGCAACCCGCAAAACCAAATTTTCATCACCCAGCGCGCTGCCGACGCCCATATGGCAAACAAGTGGGAGTTTCCAGGCGGTAAAATCGAGTCAGGTGAAACGCCGGAAGAGGCGCTGGTTCGGGAGCTTCAGGAAGAGGTGGGGATCACCCCGCTTAGCGCAACGCTGTTTGATAAGCTTGAGTACCAGTTTCCGGACAGGCACATTACGCTGTGGTTCTGGCTGGTGGAAAACTGGGAGGGAGAACCCTGGGGAAAAGAGGGACAGCCGGGTAACTGGGTGGAACTTCAGGCAAGTGATGCCGAAAAATTCCCGCCAGCTAATGAGCCCGTGATCCTGCGGTTAGTCGCACAACCGTAGGCCTGCTGAGCGAAGCGCCAGCAGGCTTTACAGATTACTGCTGGGTTTCACTCCAGTCATCGCTGTCCGAGAGATCGCCTTCGCTAGGTATGCGTTTCTCTTCCGCCGCCCATTCGCCCAGGTCAATGAGCTGGCAGCGCTTGCAGCAGAATGGGCGGAACGGACTGACTTCGCCCCAGACAACGGTTTTGCCACAGGTTGGGCAGCTTACGGTGGTGACATCAGACATCGGCACTCCTTAACAACAGGCCAGTTCAAAATCGAGACGTTCCGGCACGGTGCCATTTTCACTGTCCAGCGGCATAAAGCGAATCGCAAAGCGGCTCTTATGCCCGGAAATCTGTGGGTAAAGCTGTTCGCCGAGAGACAGATTGAGACGCAGAAGATCGGCATCATCACCGTTATCCTGGAAGAAACCATTCAGGCTGGTTTGCTTGCGGAACGGCGCAGAGTTACGGATCAGATCGAGGATCAACGACAGCGTCTGGTGCATTGGCTCCAGGCTTGCCAGCCAGCTGTTCACCTGTGCGTCACGCTGCGCCTGTGGCATATGTAGCCACATATGCAGCGTCGGCAGGTCGAAGCTGCAGCAGCCGCCAGGAATGCTCAGACGCTGGCGCACCAGGCCAATCAGGCGGTCTTCACGCAAAAACTGCCCGACGCGCGGCGCGGCCATCAGGACGGCGCTGCTGCTTTTCAACTGCTGGCGGAGCGCGTCGATACGGCTCTGATCTACGCCGGGGACCTCTGTCCATGCCTGCAATTTACGCTGCTGGCGCTCCAGCTCTTTGAGTAATTCTGTGCGGACATCGCCGCGTTCAATCACATCCAGCAGATCGCCTACGTTGCGGAAGAAGTGCAGCGCGGTGGCATGATCGTTAACAGGCAGATGTTGTGAAAGTTGTTGAATAAGGAATTCGATGCGCAGCCAGGTGCGCATTTTTTCGTTGAGCGGATGCTCAAAAAGGATGTGTGTCGACATTATGGTTTTTCCTGTGCAACGGCCTGCGCGGCGAACGTCAGATACTGCGCGTGCAGACGGGCAACATCCGATGCAATGGCATCTGGTGCGCCGTTATTATCAATAACATCATCCGCCACGGCAAGGCGCTGAGCGCGCGTAGCCTGAGCGGCAAGAATTTGTTCAGCATGCTCCCGAGAGACGCGATCGCGCGTCATGGTTCTCTGGATTTGCGTTTCGGGCGCGACATCAATCACCAGCACACGATCGGCTTTCTTCTGCAGCTGATTTTCAACCAGTAGCGGAACCACCCACAGGACATAGGGCGAGCGGGCTGCGGCTATCTGACGTTGAGTTTCCTGGTGGATGATGGGGTGGAGCAGGGCATTAAGCCAGGCTTTTTCCGCAGAATCAGAAAAAATACATTCTCGAAGCTGACGGCGATTCAGTGTGCCATCGGCACTGATGACTGCCTGACCAAAATGTTCTGCGATGGCCTTTAGCGCGGGTGTATTGGGCTCTACCACCTGGCGGGCAATGATATCGGCATCAATAATCGTGATACCCAAACGAGAGAACGCGTCCGCAACGGTACTTTTGCCACTACCGATGCCGCCGGTTAATGCGACGATATACCCCATTAATTCAAATCCTGGGAATTATTCATTATTAAAATCAGTTGTTTAAAACTATTAGGTGCGCTGGCAACTGTTTGGCCCTGTTTACCGGCTTTTTACCAGGTAAATTTATAGGATTGTAGCGTAAAAAAAGAGAATTTCGCAGTCTTGCGGAGCAGGTATTAGTGCGTATGATAACGTCACTGGAGTTGTGCTTTTAACATATTTGCCTCTAACCCAGGAATCCGCACATGCGTATCGAAGAAGATCTGAAGTTAGGTTTCAAAGACGTTCTTATCCGCCCTAAACGCTCTACACTGAAAAGTCGCTCAGACGTTGAACTCGAACGTCAATTCACCTTTAAGCATTCCGGTCAGACCTGGTCTGGCGTGCCGATCATCGCCGCCAACATGGATACTGTGGGAACCTTTGAGATGGCAACCGCCCTGGCACAGTTCGACATTCTTACCGCCGTGCACAAACATTACAGCCCTGAAGAGTGGAATGCGTTTGTTGCGTCCGCGCCTGCTGACGTGGTGAAGCATGTGATGGTTTCTACCGGCACTTCCGATGCCGATTTCGAGAAGACCAAACAGATCCTGAACGCTAACCCGGCGCTCAACTTCGTTTGTATTGACGTGGCGAACGGTTACTCCGAACATTTCGTGCAGTTCGTCAGCAAGGCGCGTGAAGCCTGGCCGACGAAAACCATCATCGCGGGCAACGTGGTGACCGGTGAAATGTGTGAAGAGCTGATCCTTTCCGGTGCAGATATCGTGAAAGTGGGTATTGGCCCGGGCTCCGTGTGCACGACCCGCGTCAAAACCGGCGTCGGTTATCCGCAGCTCTCTGCAGTCATTGAATGCGCCGACGCGGCGCACGGTCTGGGCGGCCAGATCATCAGCGATGGCGGCTGCACCATGCCGGGCGACGTTGCGAAAGCTTTCGGCGGCGGCGCCGACTTTGTGATGCTCGGCGGTATGCTGGCTGGACACGAAGAGAGCGGTGGTACCGTTGTTGAAGAAAATGGAGAGAAATTTATGCTGTTCTACGGCATGAGCTCTGAATCCGCGATGACCCGTCACGTCGGGGGCGTGGCAAAATACCGTGCGGCAGAAGGCAAAACCGTGAAGCTGCCTCTGCGCGGCCCGGTTGAATACACCGCGCGCGATATCCTCGGCGGCCTGCGCTCGGCCTGCACCTACGTTGGGGCATCCCGCCTGAAAGAGCTGACGAAACGTACGACGTTTATTCGCGTTCAGGAACAGGAAAACCGCGTATTCAATAGTCTGTAATGGCTTCTGCTGGCGCATGCCCGTGCGCCAGCACTGTTTAGCACTAACCCGCGCTCATCGCATCTCCCAGATGGAAAATCGGCAGGTACATTGCCACCACCAGCGTGCCGATGATGACCCCTGTCACAATCAGAAGCACTGGCTCGAGAAGTGCCGCCAGATTATCTGCCCGTTGAAAGGTCTGTTCCGTGTGGTGCCGGGCGAGATTTTCCAGCATGATGTCCAGCGCACCTGACATTTCGCCGGTTCGTAAAAGCTGAATACACAGCGGGGTAAAGATGGCCGCTTTCTGAAAGGATGACCAGACGGGGAGACCTTTTTCAATGTCCTCGCGAACGCTGCGGAGTATTCCCCGCCAATAGCGACTTTCAACGGTCTCCTCTGCGCTCTCCAGGCCCTGTAAAAAGGGGATACCTGCCTGCTGCGTGAGTGACAGCACGGTAAAGATGTGTCCCAGCTTTTGGCCTTTTGCCAGCGCGCCCATCACGGGCGTATGGATCAGCATGCGCTGCCAGCGAGGGTTCTGCCTCAGAGCCCAGGCGGCGGCTAAGGGCATTAATAACGCGACGAACAACGCGAGGGCATAGGACTGGATAAATGCGGCCATCCCCATGACCATTTGTGTCAGCATCGGAAGCGGCGTGTTAAACGTTTTGTAGATCGCGGCAAACTCGGGCAAGACCAGAATGACCATCGCCAGCACCACGAGTACGGCCAGCGTCAGGACGATCGCCGGATAGCGCAGGGCCTTTTTCACCTTATCTCTGAGCTGCTGCTGCGCTTTTTGCTGCTGCGCGAGCTGGCGGCAGCACTCCTCCAGTTTCCCTGTGAGCTCACCGGTTTTCACCATCGAGACATGCAGTGGGCTAAACACCGCTGGCCACTTTTTTAGCGACTCAGAAAAGGGGGATCCCTCACTGAGCTCATCGGCAATGCTTTGCAGCAGCGCCTGCCACGGTTTTAACGGATGTTGCTCTGCCAGCATCTGCAGGCTGTGGGACAACGTCAGCCCCGCCTGCAGAAGCGTTGCGAGCTGGCGAAACATCTCGTAGCAGTGATGCGGCCGCCAGCGGTGCCGCTGAGCGCATCGGGTAAGCGCCAGAGGATGGAGATCGCTACGCATCAGCCTGGTGAAGGCGGCATTGCGGTCTGTGGCCCAGAGTGTTCCGCTTTGGGGTTCACCTTCTTTGGTGAGCGCTCGCCAGCGCCAGAGCTGATTAGCAGCCATCCGGCATTCCCAGCACGCGCACCAGCTCTTCGATCGTGGTCAGCCCTTTTTCGACGGCCATGCAGCCGTGCTCAAAAAGAGAAATCATTCCCGCCTGCCGGGCACTCGCCTCTATCACTTCGATTCCCGCCCCGCTGGCAATGGCCTGGCGCAGGGCATTGTCGATCGCCAGTACTTCAAAAATGGCAACGCGGCCATAAAAACCGTGATAACAGCGATCGCAGCCGGTGGGCTGCCAGCGTGGAAGCGGTCTGGACCATACGGCGCGCGGTAATTCAGCATGCTCGCTGGCTTCCCGGCGACAGTGCGGACACAAACGCCGGACCAGTCTCTGGGCAATCACCATCGACAGCGCGGAAGATATCATCCAGCGCGCGACGCCCATCTGCTCCAGGCGAATCAGGGTTTCCGTCGTCGAGTTGGTGTGCAGCGTTGACAGCACCAGATGACCGGTCTGGGCGGCATTAATGGCAATTTCTGCCGTTTCACCGTCACGGATTTCGCCGACCATAATGATGTCTGGATCCTGACGCAGCAGCGCCCTCAGCACGCTCTGGAATGTTAAACCCGCCCGGGGATTAATCTGCGTCTGGTTTAATCCCGCAAGGGGGATCTCAATCGGATCCTCCACGCTACAGATGTTGACGTCAGGGGTATTACGCGCCTGCAGCGCGCTGTACAGCGTCACGGTTTTGCCGCTGCCGGTAGGGCCGGTGACCAGAATCAGCCCCTGCGGCTGGTGGAGAACCTCATTGAAACAGGCCAGTTGTTCTGCGCTCATGCCAAGCGCTTTCGGCTCAAGAGCCTGTTGAACCTGATGCAGGAGACGCAGCACAATTTTCTCGCCACCGCTGCAGGGAAGCGTCGCGATCCGAAACGAGACCGGCTCGTTTGCCAGCTCAATCGTAAACTGACCGTCCTGAGGTAAACGACGTTCAGCAATATCCAGGTTACCCAGCACCTTTAAACGTGCGCTGAACAGGCTGGCCAGCGAGGCGGAAAGCGGAGGCTGGGGGCAAAGAACCCCGTCGATGCGTAACCGAATCTGGCATGTATGCTCCATCGGTTCGATATGAATGTCGGAGGCGCGCTGGTTGATTGCCTGCTGCAGCGTGTGGTTGAGGATATCCACCGTCGAGTGTGTTTGCGAAACGACGGGCAGATGCGATTGTGACGTTAGCTGCCGGTGTTTTTCCATGCGCTCAGCGCTCCAGCACTCAATATCAATCCGTTTCTGGGTCGCGAAGCGCAGCGCCTCCATGAGTTCAGCCGCGGGGCTGCCCACGACGGCGATGCTGACCATGTCACTGTCGCTGGTGAGCAGCAGAGCGTGATGGCGCTGACAAAGCGCCACGAGTTGATCGGTATTCATTATCCGCTCCTCAGTTATTGTCGAAGCGGAAAACGTCTTCGCAGGCCTGTTTCAGGGCGCTGTCAGCACTGATGTTGCAGTCGCGCGTCCAGCCCGTCATACCGTTGCCGTCGCTCCACCGTGGCGTCATGGTCACCGTCAGCCCGTTAAGACTCTCCTGTCCTGTTAAGGTCACGGTCCCTTTCGCCACGCTCATTCCTGAAACGTAGCGTGTCGTGGTGGGGGAAGGGATACCGTTACTGCCGGCGTCGCAGCTCTCCACGCCACCGTGATCCAGCGCGCAAAGCTCAATGGCCGTACGGTAGGGAACGAAAGTTTGCAGCATATCGGTCAGCGCCGCCTTGCGCAGGTAGTTCTGATAGGCGGGAACGCCGATGGCGCTCAGAATCGCAATGATGCCAATGACCACCATCAGCTCAATGAGTGTGAAGCCTTGTTGTCTGTCCATATCTGCTCCTTATGCAAAGTGGCGCTACTTTGTCAGCGGGAAAGAGCAGAAACGAGAGGCAAAAAAGGGAACGGGAAGGAGGCTTCAGAGAATTTATTCAGTGTTGCAGGGAAGAACAGCGGATCTGCGAGCGGGGCTGAAATTCCCCTCTCCGGGTGGAGAGGGGAGAATGCGTTATTTGAAGCGCATTGAGAGGTCGAGGGCGCGAACGTGTTTGGTCAACGCGCCGACGGAGATGTAATCCACGCCGGTTTCGGCGAATTCACGGATCGTTTCGAAAGTGACGTTCCCGGACACTTCAAGCTGGGCCCGGCCGTTAGTCAGTTTTACCGCCTCGCGCATCTGCTCTGTTTCGAAGTTATCGAGCATGATGATATCGGCCCCGGCCTTAATCGCCTGCTCCAGCTCTTCCAGACTTTCGACTTCTACCTCGACAGGCACATCCGGGTGCAGCCAGAAGGCTTTCTCCACCGCCTGACGCACGGAGCCAGAGGCAATAATGTGGTTCTCTTTAATCAGGAAGGCGTCGGATAAGCCCAGGCGATGGTTTGCGCCGCCGCCGCAGAGCACCGCATACTTCAGCGCGGTGCGCAGGCCCGGCAGCGTTTTGCGGGTATCCAGCAGCTGGGTGCGGGTACCGGCCAGCAGGTCAACGTAGCGACGCACTTCACTGGCCACGCCAGAGAGCGTTTGTACAAAATTGAGCGCGGTACGTTCGCCGGTCAGCAAGACGCGGGAAGGACCGTCCAGTTCAAACAGCGGCTGGTTTGCCGTAATTGCCTCGCCGTCCTCAACGTGCCAGATAATCTGCACATCATCACCCGCCAGCTGGGTAAAGACCTCTTCAACCCAACGCTTGCCGCAAAAAACGCCGTCTTCACGGGTGATAATGACCGCGTGCGAGCGCGTCTCTTTTGGCAACAATTGTGCGGTAATATCCTTATCAGCGTTAACGTCACCGCCCAGATCTTCTTTCAAAGCATGGGAGACGCTTGCCGGAATATCCATATTAATACGTTCCAGAAGCGCTTCACGTCGGTGGTCGGGGTTGTAGCGGCGAGGCGGCATGATAAAACTCCAAATTGGTAACGAATCATAATATTGAAACATGCTACTCTGAACCGAGTCATTGCACCATACAGAAGGAGTTCCAGCATGTTGTTAGAAAACGGATGGCTGGTGGATGCGCGGCACGTGCCCTCGCCGCACCACGATTGCCGCCCGGAGGATGAAAAGCCCACACTGCTGGTGGTTCATAATATTAGTCTCCCGCCGGGTGAATTTGGCGGCCCGTGGATCGATGCGTTATTCACAGGAACGATTGATCCCGATGCTCATCCCTTCTTTGCTGAAATTGCACATCTGCGCGTATCGGCTCACTGCCTGATTCGTCGCGATGGTGAAGTGGTTCAGTATGTTCCCTTTGATAAGCGCGCCTGGCATGCCGGCGTGTCGATGTATCACGGGCGCGAACGGTGCAACGATTTTTCTATCGGAATCGAACTGGAAGGCACGGATACGACGCCCTACACCGATTCACAGTATCAACAGCTAGCGGCAGTGACCCGCACGCTTATCGGACTCTACCCGGCTATCGCCGAAAATATCACGGGACACAGTGATATAGCCCCGGAGAGAAAAACCGATCCCGGCCCGGCCTTTGACTGGTCCCGGTTTCGCGCCATGCTCACCGCGTCGTCAGAATAAGGAGATACCATGACGTTGTTTACCATGCTGCTGGTTATCATCGCTGAACGCCTGTTTAAGCTTGGCGAGCACTGGCATCTGGATCACCGGCTGGAGGTATTATTCCGCCGTATCAAACATTTTTCCATGCTGCGCACGCTGCTGATGATGGCAGGGGTGATGGTCATTACGTTCCTGCTCCTGCGTTCGCTGTACGGACTCTTTTTCAACGTGCCGCTGCTGGTGGTGTGGATCCTGCTCGGCGTGCTGTGCATTGGCGCAGGCAAGGTGCGTTTACACTATCACGCATACCTGAAAGCCGCCTCCCGTGACGATGCCCATGCGCGCGGTGCCATGGCGAGCGAGCTGACGATGATCCACGGCGTGCCGCCGGACTGTGACGAGCGCGAATTCCTGCGCGAGCTGCAAAACGCGCTGCTGTGGATTAACTTCCGTTACTATCTTGCGCCGCTGTTCTGGTTTGTAGTGGGGGGCCCGCTGGGGCCGGTACTGCTGATGGGATATGCGTTCCTGCGCGCCTGGCAGACCTGGCTTGCCCGTTATCTGACGCCGCATGAACGCCTGCAGTCCGGTATTGATGCCATCCTGCACGTGATCGACTGGCTCCCGGTGCGTCTGGTAGGCGTGGTGTACGCGTTAATTGGTCACGGTGAAAAAGCGCTGCCCGCATGGTTCGCTTCTCTTGCCGATCGCCATACGTCGCAGTACCAGGTGCTAACGCGTCTGGCGCAGTTCTCGCTGGCGCGTGAGCCGCATACCGACAAGATTGAAACGCCGAAAGCCGCTGTCTCCATGGCGAAGAAAACGTCGTTTGTGGTGGTGGTTATCGTGGCGCTGCTGACTATCTACGGCACGCTGGTGTAGGCCAGCGCGCCGCAAAGGCTAAAGCGTATCCGCTGGCGGGATGCCGAAATCAGGCATCCCGCTTTCATTCCAGCGGACAAGCTTCAGTCGGGTATGGCGATTCGGATCGTACAGCGGGTCGCCCTCAATTTCGGTGTAATTCCGCGCGTGATACACCAGCACATCTTCCCCTTCCGGCGTTTGCGTAAAACTGTTGTGGCCCGGTCCGTACTGACGATTTTCGTAGCTGGTAACGAACACCGGATGGGGGGATTTGTGCCAGTTTGCCGGGTTTTGCGGATCGGCATTCAGGTCTATCCACAGTAGACCCATGCAGTAGTTCTCGTCGGTAGCGCTGGCGGAATAGCTGATAAACAGCTTATCGCCGTGAACCAGTACCGCCGGGCCTTCGTTAACCCAAAATCCGCGACGCTCCCAGTCATACTCCGGCTTGCTGAGCATCACCGGCTCGCCTTTCAGCGTCCACGGGGTCTCCATTTCACACAGATAAAGATTGGAGTTACCGGTGATGTCCGGCGCTTTTTGCGCCCACAGATACCAGCGTTTCCCCTGATGTACAAAGGTGGTGGCGTCCAGAGCGAAGGTATCGAAAGGCGTTTTGATTTGCCCTTTCTCCACCCACGTGCCGGTGAGCGGATCGCCGTCGGCACATTCAATGGCGAACATACGGTGCTGGAACATTCCGAGCGCGTCGAGCGCCTGGGTGTGCGTTGCAGCAAAATAGATGTACCACTTCCCGTCGATGTGGTGCAGTTCCGGCGCCCAGATCAGCTGGCTCATCGGGCCGGTGTTGGGTTTGCGCCAGACCACCACTTCTTCGGCATTACGTAAGCCTTCCAGAGACTCTGCGCGGCGGATCGCCAGCCTGTCGTACTCCGGCACGGAGGCGATAAAATAGTACTGCCCCTCGTGGCGTAAAATGTACGGATCGGCGCGTTGTTCAATAAATGGGTTTGGCCAGGTTTGCATTCGGCTTTCCTTATTTTGTCTCTGCGGCTTTGAGTTCCTGATAATCATTCAGCTCGCGGTAGTTATTGCGACGCTTTTCCAGATCGGACTGGATCTGCTTCATGGTTTCGCGGTCCACTTTCAGCAGGCGCACTACGCCAGCGGTAACTAAGTATCCAATGCCGGGAATGACGGTAAAGAGCAGCACGATCCCATTAATGGCGTCCGCGCTCTGCGCTTTTGCGCCCGCGTCATAGCCGTACCAGGAGAGCAGGAAGCCGACCATTGCCCCGGCAATCGCCAGCCCCAGCTTCAGGAAGAAGATGTTGCCGGAGAAGCTGATCCCGGTGATGCGCTTACCGGTCTTCCACTCGCCGTAGTCGTCCACGTCGGCCATCAGCGACCAGTGCAGCGGAGACGGGATCTGGTGCAGGATGTTCAGCAGGAAGTAGAGCACCACGATGGTGGCGGTGGCTTTCGGGTCGAAGAAATAAAAGGCGGTTGAGAAAATCGCCAGCACGATATTGGTCCAGAAGAAGACCTTGAGCTTACACCAGCGGTCGGTCAGCACTTTTGCCAGCACGCTGCCGAGCATCATGCCGACCACGCCCAGGCTGATAAACAGCGTGGCGAAATGGGTGCTCTGGCCCATCACCCAGGTGACGTAATACATGGTGGCTGCCATGCGGATAAAGCCCGGGCAGACGTTGCACAGGGTCAGGAGCAGAATACGTACCCACTGGTCGTTCTTCCACACGTCTTTCAGATCGTTTTTCAGCTCGTCGTTGGTCTGTACCGCCGGGCGCACGCGCTCGCGCACGGTGGCGAAGCAGAACAGGAACATGCAGGTTCCAATCAGCGCCAGAACGGTCATCGCCATTTGATAGCCTTTGGCTTTGTTATCCCCGCCAAACCAGTCGGCCATCGGCAGCAGCGTTAATGAGAGCAGCAGCGTGGCGATGCCGACCAGCACGAAGCGATACGACTGGCAGGCCACGCGCTCTTTTGGATCGTTGGTGATCACCCCGCCCAGCGAGCAGTAGGGAATGTTGATGGCCGTATAGGTTAAAGAGAGCAGGAAGTAGGTGACAAACGCATAGATAACTTTGCTGTTATAGCTCCACTCCGGCGTGGTGAACATCAGAATGCTGAACAGCGCGTAGGGGAAAGCGATCCACAGCAGCCATGGACGAAACCGACCATATTTGCTGCGGGTACGGTCAGCAATCGCGCCCATGATCGGGTCCGTTACGGCGTCAATCACCCGTACGGAAAGCAGCAGCACGCCAACCAGCGCAGGGGCGAGGCCAAAAATATCCGTATAAAAATAGTTAACAAACAGCATGATGGCGCCGAAGATGATGTTGCATCCCGCGTCTCCCATCCCATAGCCGATCTTTTCTTTTACTGACAGTGTGTTGTTATCCATCGACAGCTCTCCGGTTTACGGTATGGAGAGAATTATTTGCTGGCAAAGGAATATATGCGTTGCAGTATCAGGGCGGTGATATGGATAAATGCGCTGTGGGCGTGAAAGTGTGAGGGAGGTAACAACGCGCGGCACCCGCAAAAGCAGGCGCCGCGGAGAGAGGCTTAGTGTGCTTTCATGGCATTACGGCTTTTCTGGCTGAAGAGATAGCCCACGCCAAGGATCGCAATCCAGACCGGGATCAGGTAGACGGAAATCGCCATACCCGGCGTGATCAGCATGATCACCAGCACGGCCGCCATGAACACCAGGCACACCCAGTTGCCCAGCGGATAGAGCAGGGCAGGGAAGCGGGTGGTGACGCCCTGCTGCTGCTTGGCGCGGCGAAACTTCATGTGCGCCAGGCTGATCATCGCCCAGTTGATGACCAGGGCAGAGACCACCAGTGCCATCAGCAGGCCAAACGCCGATTCCGGCGCCATGTAGTTAATGAGCACGCACAGCGCGGTCACAACCGCCGAAACCAGAATTGTGTTTACCGGCACGCCGCGTTTATCGACGTTGAGCAGCGCTTTAGGCGCGTTGCCCTGCTGGGCCAGGCCGAACAGCATGCGGCTGTTGCAGTATACGCAGCTGTTGTAAACGGAGAGCGCTGCTGTCAGAACAACCACGTTGAGTGCGTTTGCTACAAAGGTATCGCCCAGCTCGTGGAAGATCAGCACAAACGGGCTGGTGTCGGCGGTCACGCGCGTCCACGGCAGCAGGGAGAGCAGCACGGCCAGCGAGCCCACATAGAAGATCAGAATGCGGTAGATAACCTGGTTAGTGGCTTTTGGAATGCTCTGCTCCGGGTTGTCGGCTTCAGCGGCGGTGATGCCCACCAGCTCGAGTCCGCCGAAGGAGAACATGATGATGGCCATCATCATCACCAGGCCCGTCATGCCGTGAGGCAGGAAGCCGCCCTGTTCCCAGAGGTTGCGCACGGTTGCCTGCGGGCCGCCGTTGCCGCTGAACAGCAGCCAGCCGCCGAAGATGATCATCGCCACAACGGCAATGACCTTGATGATAGCGAACCAGAACTCCATCTCACCGAACACTTTTACGTTGGTCAGGTTAATGGCGTTAATAATGACGAAGAAAGCCGCTGCGGAGGCCCAGGTTGGGATCTCGGGATACCAGAACTGAATGTATTTCCCGACGGCGGTAAGCTCGGCCATGGCAACCAGAACGTACAGCACCCAGTAGTTCCAGCCCGAGGCGAAACCGGCAAAGCTGCCCCAGTATTTATAGGCAAAGTGGCTGAAGGAGCCTGCGACCGGCTCTTCAACGACCATTTCACCCAGCTGGCGCATAATCAGAAAGGCAATAAAGCCGGCAATCGCGTAACCCAAAATAATGCCGGGACCGGCTGACTGGATAACGGATGCGCTGCCCAGAAACAGGCCGGTACCAATCGCACCGCCCAGTGCGATGAGCTGTATATGGCGGTTTTTAAGCCCGCGCTTTAGCTGATCGCCGTGCTGTTGAGCTTCCATTTGAAACCTCGTGTGTGGTTGTTATGTTCACGCTGTGCGTGTGTAATTATGAAAATCCATATTCTGTATTTATTTCTTTACGGTTAACGAGACCGAAAAAAGCGGACATGACTTCCGTAAGCGCAAGAATAGTGGTAAGCGCCTGCGAATGCACCTGCTTTATGAAGGGGTGATGACGACTTGAATAAAAAGAAAGCATTTGTAAATCGGCCCGCTCATTCTTCCTAACCCAACCTATAGAATAGAAATGCTCCATAAGTGGGCGAATTTTCATTATTTGCCTTGTTGAATCGCTTCAGATTGCAAAAACCCTCGTTTCATTATGGTTAAAACTCCCTCTTAAGGAGTAATCAACTCATTTGTGCAAAGTTACATTTCTGAAACGTTATTTCTGTAAGGTTGTTAAAATGTGCAGGGTTTACTGATTTCAATCAAAACCAATATGGACAGAAGGTGAATACTTTGTTACTTTAGCGATACGAAATAGAAATTGGTAAGACCAATTGACTCCGGGCAAAAAGGCGTAAGACAGGGAATATGGCCTACAGCAAAATTCGCCAACCAAAACTATCTGATGTGATTGAGCAGCAGCTGGAGTTTTTAATCCTCGAAGGGACTCTGCGCCCGGGTGAGAAACTTCCGCCAGAACGCGAGCTGGCAAAACAGTTCGACGTTTCACGTCCCTCTCTGCGTGAGGCGATTCAACGTCTCGAAGCAAAGGGCTTGCTGCTTCGTCGCCAGGGCGGCGGAACCTTTGTGCAAAACAGCCTGTGGCAGAGCTTCAGCGATCCGCTGGTAGAACTTCTCTCTGACCACCCAGAATCCCAGTTTGACCTGCTTGAGACCCGTCACGCGCTTGAAGGTATTGCGGCCTATTACGCCGCCCTTCGCAGCACTGATGAAGATCGCGTGCGTATCCGCGAACTGCATCAGGCCATTGAACGGGCACAGCAGTCCGGCGATCTAGACGCCGAGTCCAGCGCCGTCGTCCAGTATCAAATCGCCGTCACCGAAGCGGCCCACAACGTGGTGCTCCTCCATCTGCTACGCTGCATGGAGCCGATGCTGGCCCAGAACGTTCGTCAGAATTTTGAATTGTTGTATGCCCGTCGGGACATGCTCCCACTGGTAAGCAACCATCGCACCCGAGTATTCGAGGCGATAATGGCCGGGGAACCGGAGCAGGCGCGCGAAGCGTCGCACCGACATCTGGCTTTCATTGAGGAAATCTTGCTGGACCGCAGCCGTGAACAATCGCGTCGCGAACGTTCATTACGCCGCATACAGCAACGAAAGGATTAAGCGCCAGGTACTTTTAGAGCGCGGCAACTAAACGCAGAACCTGTCTTATTGTGCTTTTGGTTGTTCAAATAGTTCGGGTTATATCGCGGCGGCAAGCGCGCGAATCCCCGGGAGCATAGCGAACTATGTGACCGGGGTGAGAAAGCGCAGCCAACAAAGAGATAACCCGAAATATTAAGAACAAAGAGCACAATGGGACAGGTTCCAGACAAATCAACGTATTAGATAGATAAGGAATACCCCCATGTCAGAACGTCTCCAAAATGACGTGGATCCGATCGAAACTCGCGACTGGCTACAGGCGATCGAATCGGTCATCCGTGAAGAAGGTGTTGAGCGCGCTCAGTATCTGATTGATCAGCTGCTTTCTGAAGCCCGCAAAGGCGGTGTGAAGGTTGCTTCAGGTGCAGGGGCTAGCAACTACGTAAACACGATTGCCGTCGAAGACGAACCGGAATACCCGGGCAATCTGGATCTGGAACGTCGTATCCGTTCTGCAATCCGCTGGAACGCCATCATGACCGTTCTGCGCGCATCCAAGAAAGACCTGGAACTGGGTGGCCACATGGCGTCCTTCCAGTCTTCTGCGACCGTTTACGAAGTGTGCTTCAACCACTTCTTCCGTGCAGCGAACGAGAAAGACGGCGGCGATCTGGTGTACTTCCAGGGCCACATCTCTCCGGGCATCTATGCACGTGCATTCCTGGAAGGTCGTCTGACTGAAGAGCAGATGAACAACTTCCGTCAGGAAGTACACGGTAAAGGTCTGTCTTCTTACCCGCACCCTAAACTGATGCCTGAATTCTGGCAGTTCCCGACCGTATCTATGGGTCTGGGCCCAATCGGTGCGATCTATCAGGCTAAATTCCTGAAATACCTGGAACACCGTGGTCTGAAAGACACTTCTGAGCAGACCGTTTACGCCTTCCTGGGCGACGGCGAAATGGATGAGCCAGAATCCAAAGGTGCGATCACCATCGCAACCCGTGAGAAGCTGGACAACCTGTGCTTCATCATCAACTGTAACCTGCAGCGTCTGGATGGTCCGGTAACCGGTAACGGCAAGATCATCAACGAACTGGAAGGCATCTTCGCAGGTGCTGGCTGGAACGTGATCAAAGTCATGTGGGGCGGTCGTTGGGATGAGCTGCTGCGTAAAGACACCAGCGGTAAACTGATCCAGCTGATGAACGAAACCGTTGACGGTGACTACCAGACCTTCAAATCCAAAGACGGTGCCTACGTTCGTGAGCACTTCTTCGGCAAATACCCTGAAACCGCAGCACTGGTTGCAGACTGGACTGATGAGCAGATCTGGGCTCTGAACCGCGGTGGTCACGATCCGAAGAAAGTCTACGCTGCACTGAAAAAAGCGCGCGAAACCAAAGGTAAAGCGACTGTAATCCTGGCCCATACCATCAAAGGTTACGGCATGGGTGATACCGCAGAAGGTAAAAACATCGCTCACCAGGTTAAGAAAATGAACATGGACGGCGTGCGTTATATCCGCGACCGTTTCAACGTTCCAGTGACCGATGAGCAGGTAGAAAACCTGTCTTACATCACCTTCCCGGAAGGTTCTGAAGAGCACAAGTACCTGCACGAACGTCGTCAGGCGCTGAAAGGCTACCTGCCAGCTCGTCAGCCTAACTTCACCGAGAAGCTGGAACTGCCAGCGCTGGAAGACTTCTCTCAGCTGCTGGAAGAGCAGAACAAAGAGATCTCCACCACTATCGCTTTCGTTCGTGCCCTGAACGTGATGCTGAAGAACAAGTCGATCAAAGATCGTCTGGTTCCAATCATCGCTGACGAAGCGCGTACTTTCGGTATGGAAGGTCTGTTCCGTCAGATCGGTATCTACAGCCCGAACGGCCAGCAGTACACCCCGCAGGACCGTGAGCAGGTTGCATACTACAAAGAAGACGAGAAAGGTCAGATCCTGCAGGAAGGTATCAACGAGCTGGGCGCAGGCGCATCCTGGCTGGCTGCTGCGACTTCTTACAGCACCAACAACCTGCCGATGATCCCGTTCTACATCTACTACTCCATGTTCGGGTTCCAGCGTATCGGTGACCTGTGCTGGCAGGCAGGCGACCAGCAGGCTCGCGGCTTCCTGGTAGGCGGTACCTCCGGTCGTACGACTCTGAACGGTGAAGGTCTGCAGCACGAAGATGGCCACAGCCACATTCAGTCTCTGACTATCCCTAACTGTATCTCTTACGACCCGTCTTACGCGTACGAAGTGGCAGTCATCATGCATGACGGTCTGCAGCGCATGTACGGTGAAGCGCAAGAGAACATTTACTACTACATCACCACCCTGAACGAAAACTACCACATGCCGGCAATGCCAGCAGGTGCCGAGGAAGGTATCCGTAAAGGTATCTACAAACTCGAAACCATCGAAGGTAGCAAAGGTAAAGTTCAGCTGCTGGGCTCCGGCTCTATCCTGCGTCACGTACGTGAAGCAGCGCAGATCCTGGCGAAAGACTACGGCGTGGGTTCCGACGTGTACTCTGTGACCTCCTTCACTGAACTGGCGCGTGATGGCCAGGATTGTGAGCGCTGGAACATGCTGCACCCACTGGAAACTCCACGCGTTCCGTACATCGCTCAGGTGATGAACGACGCGCCAGCGGTGGCGTCTACTGACTATATGAAACTGTTCGCTGAGCAGGTTCGTACTTACGTTCCAGCTGATGATTATCGCGTTCTGGGTACTGACGGCTTCGGTCGTTCTGACAGCCGCGAAAACCTGCGTCACCACTTCGAAGTTGATGCTTCTTACGTGGTTGTAGCAGCACTGGGCGAACTGGCTAAACGTGGCGAAATCGATAAGAAAGTGGTTGCGGACGCAATCACCAAATTCAACATCGATGCAGAAAAAGTTAACCCGCGTCTGGCGTAAGAGGTAAAAGAATAATGGCTATCGAAATCAATGTACCGGACATCGGGGCTGATGAAGTTGAAATCACCGAGATCCTGGTCAAAGTAGGCGACAAAGTTGAAGCTGAACAGTCGCTGATCACCGTAGAAGGCGACAAAGCCTCTATGGAAGTCCCGTCTCCTCAGGCTGGCATCGTTAAAGAGATCAAAGTCTCTGTTGGCGATAAAACCGAGACTGGCAAACTGATCATGATTTTCGATTCCGCCGACGGTGCAGCAGCTGCTGCACCTGCGCAGGAAGAGAAGAAAGCCGCTCCGGCCGCCGCTGCTCCAGCAGCTGCCGCGAGCGCGAAAGAAGTGAACGTGCCTGACATCGGCGGTGACGAAGTTGAAGTCACTGAAATCCTGGTGAAAGTGGGCGACACCGTTGCGGCTGAGCAGTCACTGATCACCGTAGAAGGCGACAAAGCCTCTATGGAAGTGCCGGCTCCGTTCGCGGGTACCGTTAAAGAGATCAAGATCAACACCGGCGACAAAGTGTCTACCGGCTCCCTGATCATGGTCTTCGAAGTGGCGGGTGCTGCAGCGCCTGCGCAGGCCGCTGCTCCGGCTCCGGCTGCTGCACCAGCAGCTGCTGGCGGCGCGAAAGATGTTAACGTACCGGACATCGGCGGTGACGAAGTTGAAGTGACCGAAGTGATGGTGAAAGTGGGCGACAAAGTTGCCGCTGAACAGTCACTGATCACCGTTGAAGGCGACAAAGCTTCTATGGAAGTGCCTGCGCCGTTCGCGGGTACCGTTAAAGAGATCAAGATCAGCACCGGCGACAAAGTGTCTACCGGCTCTCTGATCATGGTCTTCGAAGTGGAAGGCGCTGCGCCTGCCGCAGCTCCGGCTGCCGCGGCTGCTCCAGCACCGGCTGCTGCACCGGCTCAGGCTGCTAAACCCGCCGCTGCCCCTGCTGCTAAAGCAGAAAAATCTGAGTTCGCTGAAAACGACGCTTACGTCCACGCTACCCCGCTGATTCGTCGCCTGGCGCGCGAATTCGGTGTGAACCTGGCGAAAGTGAAAGGAACCGGCCGTAAGGGTCGTATCCTGCGCGAAGACGTTCAGACCTACGTGAAAGACGCGGTGAAACGCGCCGAAGCTGCACCAGCTGCAGCCGCTGGCGGCGGTATACCGGGCATGCTGCCATGGCCGAAAGTGGACTTCAGCAAGTTCGGCGAAATCGAAGAAGTGGAGCTGGGCCGTATCCAGAAAATCTCTGGTGCTAACCTGAGCCGTAACTGGGTGATGATCCCGCATGTTACGCACTTCGACAAAACCGATATCACCGATCTGGAAGCGTTCCGTAAACAGCAGAACGCTGAAGCTGAGAAGCGCAAACTGGACGTGAAATTCACCCCAGTGGTCTTCATCATGAAAGCCGTTGCCGCTGCCCTTGAGCAGATGCCACGCTTCAACAGCTCCCTGTCCGAAGACGGCCAGAAGCTGACGCTGAAGAAATACATCAACATCGGTGTTGCGGTTGATACGCCAAATGGTCTGGTTGTTCCGGTCTTCAAAGACGTGAACAAGAAGAGCATCACTGAGCTGTCCCGTGAACTGACCGTGATCTCCAAGAAAGCGCGTGATGGTAAGCTGACTGCCGGCGAAATGCAGGGCGGCTGCTTCACTATCTCCAGCATCGGCGGCCTGGGTACCACCCACTTCGCGCCGATCGTTAACGCGCCGGAAGTGGCTATCCTCGGTGTGTCCAAGTCCGCGATGGAGCCGGTGTGGAATGGCAAAGAGTTCGTGCCGCGTCTGATGATGCCAATCTCTCTGTCCTTCGACCACCGCGTGATCGACGGTGCTGATGGTGCGCGCTTCATCACCATCATCAACAACATGCTGAGCGACATTCGCCGCCTGGTGATGTAATCGAAAAGCCGGCCAGTCGGCCGGCTTTTTTCTGATAATCTCATGGTGTTTGTGAGGTTATTGGCGAAAGCGACAATTCGTGAGCCGTTTGTTGTTTCAAAATTGTTAACAATTTTGTAAACTGCGGGCGGATAGAACGACCCGGTGGACGACGGGTATAAATTAAGAGGTCATGATGAGCACAGAAATCAAAACTCAGGTCGTAGTACTTGGGGCAGGCCCGGCAGGTTACTCCGCAGCATTCCGTGCAGCGGATTTAGGTCTGGAAACCGTCATCGTAGAACGTTACAGCACCCTCGGCGGTGTTTGTCTGAACGTCGGCTGTATCCCTTCTAAAGCGCTGCTGCACGTAGCGAAAGTTATCGAAGAAGCCAAAGCGCTGGCTGAACACGGTATCGTCTTCGGCGAGCCGAAAACCGATATCGACAAAATTCGTACCTGGAAAGAGAAAGTTATCACTCAGCTGACCGGCGGTCTGGCGGGTATGGCCAAAGGCCGTAAAGTGAAAGTGGTAAACGGTCTGGGTAAATTCACCGGTGCGAACACCCTGGAAGTGGAAGGCGAAAACGGCAAAACCGTGATCAACTTCGACAACGCGATCATCGCGGCAGGCTCTCGCCCAATCGAACTGCCATTCATTCCGCATGAAGATCCACGCGTGTGGGATTCCACCGATGCGCTGGAGCTGAAAACCGTTCCTAAGCGTCTGCTGGTCATGGGCGGCGGTATCATCGGTCTGGAAATGGGTACCGTGTACCATGCGCTGGGTTCAGAGATCGACGTGGTTGAAATGTTCGACCAGGTTATCCCGGCTGCCGACAAAGACATCGTTAAAGTCTTCACCAAACGCATCAGCAAGAAATTCAACCTGATGCTGGAAACCAAAGTGACTGCCGTTGAAGCGAAAGAAGACGGTATTTACGTTTCCATGGAAGGCAAAAAAGCCCCATCCGAACCACAGCGTTACGACGCCGTGCTGGTGGCTATCGGCCGTGTGCCGAACGGTAAAAACCTCGACGCGGGCAAAGCTGGCGTGGAAGTGGATGACCGTGGCTTTATCCGCGTTGACAAACAGCTGCGTACTAACGTGCCGCACATCTTTGCTATCGGCGATATCGTCGGTCAGCCAATGCTGGCGCACAAAGGTGTTCACGAAGGTCACGTTGCCGCTGAAGTTATCGCCGGCATGAAGCACTACTTCGATCCGAAAGTCATTCCATCTATCGCGTACACCGAGCCAGAAGTGGCATGGGTGGGTCTGACTGAGAAAGAAGCGAAAGAGAAAGGCATCAGCTACGAAACCGCCACCTTCCCGTGGGCTGCTTCTGGCCGTGCTATCGCTTCCGACTGCGCAGACGGTATGACCAAACTGATCTTCGACAAAGAGACTCACCGCGTCATCGGTGGTGCGATTGTCGGTACCAACGGCGGCGAGCTGCTGGGTGAAATCGGTCTGGCTATCGAAATGGGCTGTGACGCTGAAGACATCGCGCTGACCATCCACGCTCACCCGACTCTGCACGAGTCCGTGGGCCTGGCGGCAGAAGTGTTTGAAGGCAGCATCACCGACCTGCCAAACGCGAAAGCGAAGAAGAAATAAGTTTCTTCAGATGAAAAAAAGCGGCCTGAGGCCGCTTTTTTTATGCAATGCGTTCAGGGGGCCACTGGCTGCCAGGTTTTATCAGGGCTATAGGCGGCTAGCGCCCGGGCTTTCTGCTCTGAATCGCTGCCGAGATCGGACTGATACACCTTGTCGTCCTGGTTTATCACAAAGCTCATTACACCCGTCTGACCGTAGCTGACCGGCCAGGCCACCATCGCGAAACCGTGATTGTCCGGCAGGATGCGGAAGCGATAGCCGTGATAGCCGGTACCTGGCTCTTTCGGGCTAAATGCCGGGCCGAGCGGGCTGGGCGCTTCGCCGGGCGAGGCTGGCCAGTACAAACCGTCTTTTTTGCCTTTCGAGCTGACAATCTTCTGCGCGTATTTCTGGTTCATCGCAAAATAGCTTTGCTGCGCATCAACATAGGCATGTAAGGCTTCAATGGCGGCGAGCTCGTTACGCCCGATTTCGCGGGTCAGGATCTCTTCTGCCCCTTCTTTGATGTCGAACTGCCAGCCTGCAGAGGTTTTGATCACCGGGATGGGAAGCTGCCAGCCGCTGTCTCCGACAACCAGGTGTGCCGTATCTCCTTCGACAACCGTGGTATGACGGACGATCCAGTCGCGCAGGAAGCGATCGACAGCATCCGGATCAACGCCCTCAGGCGGCAGAAAATCGCGCCAGTTCTCTCCAAGCAGGTTGGTCATCGCGCTCTCGTTTTGCTCACTGATGGCTTTGGTCAGCGCATCGGTTGCCCGAGCGGGTGTGCTAAAAGACTGCTGCGCCATCACCGAGGCCGAAAGCATGAATAACACCATTCCGCTGAGTAGTTTACGTTTCATGTCGGTTCCCTTAGCGATGTCGAATTTCACGGCGTTCAGCACGTCCACCAAACGCCTGACGTGGCTGCTGCTGGCGCGCAGCGAGCTGTCTGCTTTGCGCACCGCGCTGCTGCTGCGCCTGCCAGTTCGCCGAGCGGCTGTCGTTACCGCTCAGCGCATTGGCCCGCGGCTGGCTGCTTCGCTGCTGGAGCGTGCGTTGCTGCGCGGGCTGCGAAGCCCGCTTCTCTTGTCTCTGCGCGGTGGTCTGGCGGTTTTCTCGCTGCTGCGCGGTGCTCCGCTTCGCCGTCTGCGGTTTGGTGTCGTAGCCGCGGTAGTTATTGCGCTGTGAAATCTGCTTCAGCTGTTCACCTGAGGCCTGACGCTGCACGTCTTTCGTTCCGGTGCGCGCCGTTTGGGGGAAGGTTTTGCCCGTGGATTTCTCCATCTGGCTCAGCGCGGCCTGACGCTGGCTATCGCGATTTACCGGTTTTTGCTGCGCTGAGCTGAGCCCTGTGGCCGCGTTGGTGGCGTGGAAGCGAGTGTTGAGCTGGTTAGTCGGGTAGGGCACGCCTTCCCGATAGGCCGGGTTGTGCTGCCAGGTGCGGTTGGCGTCCGTCAGGCGCTGTCCGCTGATTTTATTGAAGTTCTCAACGTTGATATTGATATTGTTATCACTGTTGCGGTTATAGCCGCCGTGATTATCCCAGTCGCCATGGTGATGATCCCAGTCATCGTCATCATCCCAGTCGATGTTGCTGAAGATGGCATAGGTTGTGGCGACGCCCAGGCTGAAGCCTAAACCGTTTACGAAGCTGTTGCCAAACTGCTCCCCGGGTGTAGGCGGGAGATAGGTGGGCGGATAGGCGGTATTTGGCCAGGTCCCGTAAACCGTATTGGGGTTATAGGTCGGGACGTAAACAACCTGCGGATCGGCAGATTCAATTTTGATTACCGTTGGAGCGGGCGCGGACGTCGTGGCTGTTGTTGCGTCGGTGGCGCTGGTTTTCGCTGGCGCCGGTTTTGTCACGGTGGTGACCGTCTGCTGGGGCGTGGATTGTAAAGCGCCGGTCTTCTGCGCCAGCGCGCGCAGGCGCTGAACGGAATCCATCACGTCCTTCGGCTGCGCGAGAAACGCATCACCCAGATTTTGTACCCACGGCGGGTTTTCACCCATCAGGGACATAAGCTGAGGAAACGCGACCAGCGATTTTACGCTGGGATCCCAGGGCTGGCTGGCAACGGCCTGAATCGCGGCGTCCCCTTCCATTTTAGGGTTGTCTTTGGACCACTGCGCCGCCTGGATCACGTTGGCCGGATAGGTCGACGCCATTAAAATTTGCGACAGCAGGGCATCCGGGTAGAGCGCGATGGGAGCAACCCATTGATCGATTTGCGCGGCAGTGTAGGCTGGCGCGACAGCAGGGGCGGGCTGGGCTGCGGCAGGCGCTGGTGCAGCCGGTTGTTGTGCGACGGGAGCCGGCGCTGCGGGCTCCGTGGCGCGGCCTTTGACAAACATGACGCCCGAGGCGGCAAACAGCCCGGCACTGCACACAAGGACGAGCAGATGTGGCTTAAAGGGCAACTTCATAAATGACTCCAACGAGACAAGCGCTGTGCCGTGAGGCGTTACGGTTGGCGTGAGTATTATTCACCCGTCTTTTACTGTTTTGACTTTTATTGGGAAGCGTCCGGGACGTCCGGATAAAGAGTGTGAGTATTTATTACACAATTATATCTGATGAAGAAAAAACTGAAGCGTCACGGTGCAGAAGATATCGCAAAAAGATGCCCTGAATCCCCGCTACACCATGCTTAACGATTCAGCAAATTTTTTAATGTTGCTTTTTTGTAAACGGATTAACACTGTGCAGAAATCCTGCTATGCTGCCCGACGCGGTATCGGGCATTTACCCTACAAACTGCTGTCTCACAGGAGCGTGAAGAGAACGCCCGCCGCATATGACAATGAGAGCGAGGAGAACCGTCGTGCTAGAAGAATACCGTAAGCACGTAGCAGAACGTGCCGCCGAGGGAATTGTACCCAAACCTTTAGATGCAACCCAAATGGCCGCGCTCGTCGAGCTGCTGAAGAACCCGCCTAAGGGCGAAGAAGAATTCCTGTTAGATCTGCTGATCAACCGCGTACCGCCTGGCGTAGATGAAGCTGCCTACGTAAAAGCCGGATTCCTTGCTGCTATCGCCAAAGGCGAAGCCACCTCCCCACTGGTTACTCCTGAAAAAGCCATTGAACTGCTCGGCACCATGCAGGGTGGTTACAACATTCATCCGCTGATTGACGCGCTGGATAACGACAAGCTGGCACCGATTGCCGCTAAAGCGCTCTCGTCCACGCTGCTGATGTTCGATAACTTCTACGACGTAGAAGAAAAAGCCAAAGCAGGCAACGTCTATGCGAAGCAGGTGATGCAGTCCTGGGCTGATGCCGAATGGTTCCTGAACCGCCCAGCGCTGGCTGAAAAAATCACCGTTACCGTCTTTAAAGTGACCGGTGAAACCAACACCGATGACCTCTCTCCGGCACCGGACGCGTGGTCTCGCCCGGATATCCCTCTGCACGCCCTGGCGATGCTGAAAAACGCCCGTGAAGGTATTGAGCCGGATCAGCCGGGCAGCGTCGGCCCGATCAAACAGATCGAAGCCCTGCAGAAAAAAGGGTTCCCGCTGGCCTATGTGGGTGACGTTGTGGGTACCGGTTCTTCCCGTAAGTCCGCAACCAACTCCGTGCTGTGGTTCATGGGCGACGACATTCCGCACGTGCCGAACAAGCGCGGCGGCGGCCTGTGCCTCGGCGGCAAAATTGCGCCAATCTTCTTCAACACCATGGAAGATGCGGGCGCCCTGCCGATCGAAGTGGACGTTTCTAACCTGAACATGGGCGACGTGATTGACGTTTACCCGTACAAAGGCGAAGTGCGCAACCACGAGACCAACGAGCTGCTGGCAAGCTTCGAGCTGAAAACCGACGTGCTGATCGACGAAGTGCGCGCCGGTGGCCGTATCCCGCTGATCATTGGTCGTGGTCTGACTACCAAAGCGCGTGAAGCGCTGGGTCTGCCGCACTCTGACGTTTTCCGTCAGGCGAAAGACGTTGCTGAAAGCAACCGCGGTTATTCTCTGGCACAGAAAATGGTGGGGCGCGCGTGCGGCGTAGCCGGTATTCGTCCTGGCGCGTACTGCGAGCCTAAGATGACCTCCGTGGGCTCTCAGGACACCACTGGCCCAATGACCCGTGACGAACTGAAAGACCTGGCGTGCCTGGGCTTCTCTTCTGATCTGGTGATGCAGTCCTTCTGCCACACGGCGGCCTATCCGAAGCCGGTTGACGTGACCACGCACCACACGCTGCCAGACTTCATCATGAACCGCGGCGGCGTTTCCCTGCGTCCGGGTGACGGCGTAATCCACTCCTGGCTGAACCGCATGCTGCTGCCGGATACCGTCGGTACCGGCGGTGACTCCCATACCCGTTTCCCAATCGGTATCTCCTTCCCGGCGGGCTCCGGTCTGGTGGCGTTTGCTGCTGCGACTGGCGTGATGCCGCTGGATATGCCGGAATCGGTGCTGGTGCGCTTCAAAGGTAAAATGCAGCCGGGTATTACCCTGCGCGACCTGGTTCACGCGATCCCGCTGTATGCGATTAAACAGGGCCTGCTGACCGTTGAGAAGAAAGGGAAGAAAAACATCTTCTCTGGCCGCATTCTGGAAATTGAAGGTCTGCCGGATCTGAAAGTGGAGCAGGCGTTCGAGCTGACCGATGCTTCCGCCGAGCGCTCTGCGGCTGGCTGTACCATCAAGCTGAACAAAGAGCCGATTATCGAGTATCTGACCTCCAACATCGTACTGCTGAAGTGGATGATTGCAGAAGGCTACGGCGACCGTCGTACGCTGGAGCGTCGTATCCAGGGCATGGAAAAATGGCTGGCCGATCCGCAGCTGCTGGAAGCCGATGCTGACGCAGAGTACGCGGCGGTGATCGACATCGATCTGGCGGATATCAAAGAGCCAATCCTGTGTGCGCCGAACGATCCTGACGACGCGCGTCCGCTGTCTGAGGTTCAGGGCGAGAAGATCGACGAAGTGTTCATCGGATCCTGTATGACCAACATCGGTCACTTCCGTGCTGCCGGTAAGCTGCTGGATACCCACAAAGGCCAGCTGCCAACCCGTCTGTGGGTAGCGCCGCCAACCCGTATGGACGCGGCTCAGCTGACCGAAGAGGGCTACTACAGCGTGTTTGGTAAGAGCGGGGCGCGTATCGAAATCCCTGGCTGTTCCCTGTGTATGGGCAACCAGGCGCGCGTAGCCGACGGTGCGACGGTGGTTTCCACCTCTACCCGTAACTTCCCGAACCGTTTAGGTACCGGTGCGAACGTCTTCCTGGCCTCTGCGGAGCTGGCGGCGGTTGCGGCGCTGATTGGCAAACTGCCAACGCCGGAAGAGTACCAGACCTTTGTGGCTCAGGTGGATAAGACCGCGGTGGATACCTATCGCTATCTGAACTTCGACCAGCTTTCTCAGTACACCGAGAAGGCCGACGGGGTTATCTTCCAGACGGCGGTATAAACAGCAAAACCGTCTCCATGAGACGGTTTTTAGTGTTTGCACCCTCTCCCGTGGGAGAGGGACGGGGTGAGGGCATCAGGCCGCAGGGTCTTGCTCTCACCTTTTTATTTTCATTCCTCCCACCTCTCCCGCTTTTTTTCTTCCTCGCTGCTGCGATAATTACCTTAATGGCTTTGCAGAGGAAAACACTATGGATTACGAATTTCTGCGCGACATCACCGGAGTGGTGAAAGTGCGTATGTCGATGGGCCACGAAGCCGTTGGACACTGGTTTAACGAAGAGGTGAAAGAAAATCTCGCACTTCTTGATGAGGTTGAACAGGCGGCAAATACGGTGAAAGGCAGTGAACGATCCTGGCAGCGCGCCGGGCATGAATATACGCTGTGGATGGACGGTGAAGAGGTCATGGTGCGTGCCAACCAGCTCGAGTTTTCAGGTGACGAGATGGAAGAGGGGATGAGCTACTATGACGAAGAAAGCCTGTCGATGTGCGGCGTAGAGGACTTCCTTCAGGTGGTAAATGCCTACCGCGACTTTATGAAACAGAAATAACAGCCCGGAGCATCCCTGCTCCGGCTTGCTCTTACACGGCCGGAATATTGCGGCCGTAGTAAATCTCGCGCATCTCTTTCCAGAGCAGGTCAGTAATCGCCTTACGCTCTTCTTCGCTCAAATCTTCCGGCTTCGTGTGGAACATATAGTGCTTAAGGTCGAATTCCTTAAGTAACATCTTGGTATGGAAGATATTTTCCTGATACACGTTCACGTCCATCATGTCGTACAGCGATTTCATGTCCTCGGACATAAAGTTCTGGATGGAGTTGATCTCGTGGTCGATGAAATGCTTCATACCGTTGATATCGCGGGTAAAACCACGCACGCGATAATCAATGGTGACGATGTCCGATTCCAGCTGGTGGATTAAATAGTTCAGCGCGTTCAGCGGTGAAATCACGCCGCAGGTCGACACTTCAATATCGGCGCGGAACGTGCACAGCCCGCCTTCCGGGTGACTCTCCGGGTAGGTGTGCACGCAGATATGGCTTTTATCCAGGTGGGCCACGACCACTTCCGGCAGCGGGCCCGGATGTTCAGTTTTGTCGATAAGCTTCGGGTCGACCGGCTCTTCGCTGACCAGAATAGTCACGCTGGCGCCCTGAGGTTCATAATCCTGTCGGGCGATGTTCAGGATGTTTGCGCCAATAATGGAACAGGTTTCTGACAGGATCTCGGTCAGACGGTTGGCGTTGTAGAGTTCGTCGATATAGGCGATGTAACCATCGCGTTCTTCCGCTGTTTTGGCATAGCAGATATCGTAAATACAAAAACTCAGGCTTTTCGTCAGGTTGTTAAAGCCATGCAGTTTAAGCTTTTTCAATTAGCTCACCCCCTTAGTGGATAATGCGTCTTGCAGGTACTGCGGCAGAGCAAACGCTGCGGTATGGATAGCCGGATTGTAGTATTGGCACTGAAGACCGGCCTGATGGAAGCGGGCCTGAATAATTTCGGTGGAGAGATGGCGTAATACGTCGTTATCCGTCGCCCAGGCAAAGGTCATGATCCCGCCGTAGTACGTCGGAATGGCCGCCTGATAGAAGCTGACGTCATCGAAATAGGTGCTTAGCTTACGATGGCTGTCGAGCGCTTCATCCTGCTGCAGGAAGCAGACGCCATTTTGTGCGACGAAGATCCCGCCCGGGTTCAGGCAGCGCTTGCAGCCTTCGTAGAAGGAGGAGGTAAACAGCGACGCGCCGGGGCCGATTGGGTCGGTGCAGTCGGAGATAATGACGTCAAAGGTCTGCGAGGTCTGGTTAACAAAGTTAACGCCGTCGTCAATCACCAGGCTAAAGCGCGGATCGTCATAGCTACCGGCATTGTGGTTGGGCAGATACTGGCGGCAGAAAGAGACGACGCCCGCATCGATTTCCACCATGGTGATGGTTTCAATGGAACGATGGCGGGACACTTCACGCAGCATTGCGCCGTCGCCGCCGCCGATAATCAGGACATGCTTCGCGTGTCCGTGCGCCAGCAGCGGAACGTGGGTCATCATTTCGTGATAGATAAACTCGTCGCGCTCGGTGGTTTGCACGACGCCGTCCAGCGCCATGACGCGGCCAAAGGCGGCGTTTTCGAAGATAATGAGATCCTGGTGATCGGTTTTCTCATGATAGAGCACGTTATCAACGGCAAAGTACTGACCAAACTGGTCATGCAATGTTTCATGCCACAACGTGTGGTCGGCCATACGCGGACTCCTCCTTTGTTAACATCCGTTACGCTCACAAAAAATGAGCGAAACATGATAGCTAACTATAACCGTGGTTGCACGGCTATAGGTTCAACAGGGGGGCGTCGGGAAGGTTATTTGACGTAGGCGAGCAGGCTGAGTGAGTCGCGAGCCAGCGCTTTACATTTTTTGGCAGTGGGAATACCAATACCGCTCAAGTCACGGTAGCTGTCTTCGCCGAGCGCCTTCATGTCGAAGCTGTCGTAGTTGCTGAGATCCCACTGGTTTTGCTGGGCAAAAAAGACCAGCGCGCGGCGAATCTGCCCGTTGGGTAAATTCTGGTAGCCACAATCATTTTTCAGGAATACAAAAACCGCCGTTAAATCGGCCATATCTTCCGCTTCATTTTCACTTAGCGCATAGCTGTTCGCACACATTGCCATCAGGCTTCCGAACAAAATTGTCCTGAAAAACGTCTTCATTGCTTCTACCACTTCTTCACGGAAAATTAACGTTAGCATACTTGATGCCGGTGCGACGATCTTTATTATTGCCGCTTTACTTGACCTTCCGGTAAGGGGAGGGTTTATGCTCAAAAGATCGCCTGCTGGAAATAAGGAAATGAACATGCAACGTCGTGATTTTTTAAAATATTCCGCTGTGCTGGGGGCTGCCAGCGCATTACCTCTCTGGAGCCGCGCGGTTTTAGCGGCCGACAGGCCTGCCTTACCCATTCCTGACTTACTGACCGCTGACGCCCGCAGCCGTATCCAGCTTGTGGTTCAGGCCGGTAAAACGACGTTCGGCGAGCACAACGCCACGACGTGGGGCTATAACGGCAATTTGCTCGGTCCGGCGCTTCAGCTACGTAAAGGGAAAGCGGTGACGGTGGATATCCACAACACGCTCGCCGAAGAGACGACGCTGCACTGGCACGGGCTGGAAGTGCCGGGCGAGGTGGACGGCGGGCCGCAGGGCATCATCAAAGCGGGCGGTACGCGCAGCGTGACCTTTACGCCCGATCAGCGCGCGGCGACCTGCTGGTTCCATCCGCATCAGCATGGCAAAACGGGCCATCAGGTGGCGATGGGGCTGGCGGGGCTGGTGCTGATTGAAGACGACGAAAGCCGCCTGCTGCGCCTGCCGAAACAGTGGGGCATTGACGACGTACCGGTGATTGTGCAGGACAAGAAATTCAACGCTGACGGGCAAATTGACTATCAGCTGGACGTGATGAGCGCGGCGGTAGGCTGGTTTGGCGACACGTTGCTGACCAACGGAGCCATTTACCCTCAGCATGCCGCGCCGAAAGGCTGGCTGCGCCTGCGCCTGCTCAACGGCTGTAACGCGCGCTCGCTGAATTTCGCCGCCAGCGATAAACGCCCGCTGTATGTGGTCGCCAGCGACGGCGGGCTGCTGCCGGAGCCGGTGAAGGTGAGCGAGCTGCCGATGCTCATGGGCGAACGCTTTGAGGTGCTGGTGGATATCAGCGACGGCAAGCCGTTTGACCTCGTAACCCTGCCGGTGAGCCAGATGGGGATGGCGGTCGCACCGTTTGATAAGCCGCATCCGGTGCTGCGTATTCAGCCGCTGCTGGTGGCCGCATCCGGCACGCTGCCTGATACGCTAACCACCCTGCCAGCCCTCCCGTCGCTGGAGGGGCTTACGCAGCGCAAGCTGCAGCTCTCCATGAACCCGATGCTCGATATGATGGGCATGCAGGCGCTGATGGCGAAATATGGCGATAAGGCGATGGCGGGGATGCAGCACGGCCAGATGATGGGCCACATGAATATGGACCACGGCAAAATGGGCGGCATGGGGAATATGAATCACGGCGACCATGGCTTTGATTTCCACAACGCCAACATGATCAACGGCAAAGCGTTCGACATGAACACGCCGATGTTTGCAGCGACAAAAGGTCAGCTCGAGCGCTGGGTGATTTCAGGCGAAGGGGATATGATGCTGCATCCGTTCCATATCCACGGCACACAGTTCCGCATTCTCACAGAAAACGGTAAAGCGCCGGATGCGCATCGCGCGGGCTGGAAAGATACGGTGAGAGTGGAGGGCGGCGTCAGCGAGGTGCTGGTGAAGTTTGACCATGAGGCGCCGAAAGAGTTTGCCTATATGGCGCACTGCCACCTGCTGGAGCATGAAGATACGGGGATGATGCTCGGCTTTACCGTATAAAAAAAGCCGGGTGGCGGCTTCACCTTACCCGGCCTGGATTTCGCAGGTGCGGCCTGATGCCCTCACCCTGACCCTCTCCCACAGGGAGAGGGAACAAACACAAAAACGGCAACCGAAGTTGCCGTTTTGCTTTTATTTGCCTTCGTCAGGCAACGCATACGCGACGATATAGTCGCCCATCTTCGTGCCAAACGAACCGTGACCACCCGCTGAGATGACAACGTACTGCTTGCCATTCACTTCATAGGTCATCGGCGTGGCCTGTCCACCCGCCGGCAGACGGCCCTGCCACAGTTTTTCACCGTTGGTCATGTTGTACGCGCGCAGGTAGTTATCTGCGGTTGCCGCGATGAACAGCACGTTACCGGCGGTGGAGATTGGGCCACCCAGCATTGGCATACCCATATTGAACGGCACCGGAACAGGCATCGGGAACGGCATGCTGTCCTGTGGCGTACCAATACGTTTTTTCCATACGATCTGGTTAGTTTTCAGATCCAGACCGGAGATATAACCCCAGGCAGGCTGTTTACACGGCAGACCAAACGGCGACAGGAACGGGTTCAGCGTTACGCCAAACGGTACGCCGTACTGCGGCTGAATGCCGGCTTCGGTACCGCTGCCTTTCGCGTCTTTCGGCTGCTCCATTGGGTTGCCCGGACCGCGTGGGATCAGGCGGGAAACGAACGGCAGCGCCATCGGGTTGGCAATCGCCACCTGACGGTTAGGGTCAACGGAGATCCCGCCCCACTCGAACATCCCCAGGTTACCCGGGAAGACCAGCGTGCCCTGCTCAGAAGGCGGCGTGAAGATGCCTTCATAGCGCAGCTGGTGGAACATCACGCGGCACACCAGCTGGTCAAACATGGTGGCGCCCCACATGTCCGCACCGCTGAGGTCTTTCTTCGGACGGAAGCTCAGGTCAGAGAACGGCTGGGTTTTGCTGACGTAATCGCCTTTCGCCGCGCCCTGCGGAACCGGTTTTTCCGGTGCTGGCACAACCAGCTTACCGTTGCTGCGATCCAGCACGAAGATGTTGCCCGTCTTGGCCGGCGCGTAAATCACCGGAACGGTTTTGCCATCAACGGTAATGTCCGCCAGCGTCGGCTGGGACGGCATATCCATATCCCACAGATCGTGGTGAACGGTCTGGTAGCTCCATGCCAACTTGCCGGTGGTCGCGTTCAGCGCCACGATAGCGCTCGCATAACGCTCCTGCTCCGGCGTGCGGTTACCGCCCCAGATATCTGGCGTGGTCACACCCATTGGCAGATAGACAAGGTCCAGCTTCGCGTCATACGCCGCGGGTGCCCAGGAGTTTGGCGAGTTAAAGGTAAAGGTGTGCTCGTCCGACGGGATCGCGTTGGGATCTTTCGCGCCCGGGTCGAAGGCCCACAGCAGTTTACCGGTGTTCACGTCGAAACCACGGATTACGCCGGAGGTTTCACGCGTGGAGAAGTTATCCGTTACCGAACCGGCAATCACGATAGTTTTATCGGTGATGATTGGCGGTGAGGTTGGCTCATACAGACCCGGCGTGGTGTCCGGCATGTTGGTCTGCAGGTTCAGGATCCCTTTGTTGGCAAAGGTTTCACACAGCTTGCCCGTTTCGGCATTGATGGCGAACAGACGGCCATCGTTCACCGGCAGCATGATGCGGCGAGGACAGTCGGCAATGACTTCCGGGCTCGCATTATCGGCACGCGCTTCGTGGTAAGAGACGCCGCGGCAGGTGACGTGCTGGAAGGACGGGTTGGAATTCAGCTGCGGATCGAAGTGCCATTTCTCTTTACCGGTGGCCGCGTCGAGCGCGAACAGACGCTGGTGCGCCGTACACAGGTAGAGCATATTGCCGACTTTAATCGGCGTGACTTCGTTGGTCAGTTCACCCGGATCGTTCGGCATCTTCAGATCGCCGGTACGGAATACCCAGGCTTCCTTCAGGTTTTTAACGTTGTCCGCGTTGATCTGCTTCAGCGGGGAGTAACGTTGACCTTCCTGGTTACGACCATACGCTGGCCAGTCGCCGTCAGCGACCTGGGAGATAGCTGCCGCAGGCGTGGATTCCGCGTTCAGCGTACCGTTGATTTCCTGCGGGTCATTAAAGCCGGCCCAGGTCAGAATGCCGCCGGTAATCAGCAGGGCAACAACCAGGCCCGCCACAGCACCGCTGGAAGGCACAATCAGGCGACGCCAGACGAACGGCAGGATCAGCCAGATACCGAAGAAGACCAGGATGTCGCTGCGCGGCGTCAGTGCCCAGAAGTCAAAACCAACTTCCCAGACGCCCCAGATCATGGTGGCAAGGAGGAGGGCGGCATACAGCCACAGTGCAGATTGTTTTCTACGCAACAGCAGGACGGTTACGCCAACCATAACCAGACCCGCAATCGGGTAGTACCAGGAGCCGCCTAAAGCGACCAGCCAGACGCCACCGATTAACAGATACAGCGCGCAGAAGGCTGCGAATGCGGCTGTTAATGTCACCAGTAGACGCGGCTGTTTAGAGTTTGTTTCAGCCATAGAAAGTGTACTCGTCAGTTTTTGTTAATAATTTGCTAGCAACTAATTATAGGTATTAACAAGTGTGATCGGAATCACAATATTTGCTTTTTATAACTCATACGCCAGGCTTATCCATTTGCTGATATAATGGCTGGCTTGCGTATCAGTGCTGGATATTAACTCATCCGTATTGAGAGATTTTCACTAAAATCATTTGGTTAGTAATATGAAACATACTGTTGAAGTGATGATCCCGGAAGCCGAGATCAAAGCGCGTATCGCCGAACTGGGTCGTCAAATCACCGAACATTACAAGGACAGCGGCAGCGAAATGGTGCTGGTCGGTCTGTTGCGCGGCTCTTTCATGTTCATGGCAGACCTGTGCCGTGAGGTGCATGTGCCCCATGAGGTCGATTTTATGACCGCCTCCAGCTACGGCAGCGGCATGTCCACTACCCGTGATGTGAAAATCCTGAAAGATCTGGATGAAGATATTCGTGGCAAAGATGTGTTGATCGTTGAGGACATCATCGACTCCGGCAACACGCTGTCAAAAGTGCGCGAGATCCTGAGCCTGCGCGAGCCAAAATCTCTGGCGATTTGTACGCTGCTGGACAAACCCGACCGTCGTGAAGTGCAGGTGCCGGTAGAGTTCGTGGGCTTCTCGATTCCTGACGAATTCGTCGTCGGTTACGGCATTGACTACGCGCAGCGCTATCGTCATCTGCCGTATGTTGGGAAAGTAGTATTGCTGGACGAGTAATCGAGGGCTGATGCCCTCACCCCGGCCCTCTCCTACAGGGAGAGGGAGAAAATCCCGGGCTTTATTTATGATTTACATGCTTAAGCTGAAGGTTGGCAATCCCCGAACGGTAACGCTGCTCCAGCGTTTCGCGGTTGGTGGCGGTCACTTCCAGATTGCGCAGCAGGCCATCGTGAATCCCGTACGCCCAGCCGTGGATAGAGACCTTCTGCCCGCGTTTCCACGCTGATTGCATGATCGTTGAGTGGCCCAGGTTATACACCTGCTCCATCACGTTGAGTTCGCAAAGGGTATCCATGCGACGCTCCTGCGGCATTTCGCCCAGCAGTGAGCTATGTTTGAACCAGATATCGCGGATGTGCAGTAGCCAGTTATCAATGAGCCCCAGTTCCGTGTTTTCAACCGCCGCCTGCACGCCGCCGCAGCCATAATGGCCGCAAATGATGATGTGCTCGACTTGCAGAACGTCCACGGCATACTGAACAACAGAAAGACAGTTGAGATCGGTGTGAATCACGAGATTGGCGACATTGCGGTGAACAAACAGTTCACCGGGCTCAAGGCCGGTCAGGCGCTCCGCCGGTACGCGGCTGTCGGAACATCCAATCCAGAGAAAGCGTGGGTTCTGAGCCTGCGCGAGTTTTCCAAAAAATCCGGGGTCTTCCTCCACCAGCATTTTTGACCATAGTGCATTGTTGCTGATGAGTGTATCTATGTTGTTCATGGAGGTTAGCGACCTGTAACCGAGTTATTGCGTTGCGCTACTATAGGGTAACCCGACTTTTAATGAAACCACACAACGTGTGTAAGAACTGAAGGTAAGTTAATTTCATGGCAATTGCACTGGAGCTTGAGCAGCTTAAAAAAACCTATCCGGGTGGCGTTCAGGCGCTACGCGGAATAGATCTGAAAGTAGAGGCCGGCGATTTTTACGCGCTTCTGGGGCCGAACGGGGCCGGGAAATCGACCACCATTGGGATTATCAGCTCGCTGGTCAATAAAACGTCCGGCCGGGTGAGCGTCTTTGGGTACGACCTGCAAAAAGACGTGGTGAACGCCAAGCGCCAGCTGGGGCTGGTTCCGCAGGAGTTCAACTTCAACCCGTTCGAGACGGTGCAGCAAATTGTCGTTAACCAGGCGGGCTATTACGGCGTTGAGCGTAAAGAGGCCCTCGAGCGTAGCGAAAAATACCTTAAGCAGCTCGATCTGTGGGAAAAGCGTAACGAACGCGCGCGCATGTTGTCCGGCGGGATGAAGCGCCGCCTGATGATTGCCCGTGCGCTGATGCACGAGCCAAAGCTGCTGATCCTCGATGAACCGACAGCGGGTGTTGATATCGAACTTCGTCGCTCCATGTGGGGCTTCCTGAAAGATCTCAACGACAAAGGCACCACCATTATTCTGACCACCCACTACCTTGAAGAGGCTGAAATGCTGTGCCGCAATATCGGCATCATTCAGAACGGCGAGCTGGTGGAGAACACCTCGATGAAGAATCTGCTCTCCAAGCTGAAATCCGAAACCTTCATTCTCGATCTGGCGGCGAAAAGCGCGCTGCCAAAACTTGAAGGCTACAACTATCGTCTGGTGGATACCTCGACGCTGGAAGTGGAAGTGCTGCGCGAGCAGGGGATTAACAGCGTGTTCTCGCAGCTGAGCGCGCAGGGGATTCAGGTCTTAAGTATGCGTAACAAAGCGAACCGACTGGAAGAGCTGTTTGTCTCTCTGGTACATGACAAACAAGGAGACAAGGCATGACGCATCTTTACTGGGTCGCGCTGAAAAGTATCTGGGCGAAAGAGATCAACCGCTTTATGCGTATCTGGGTGCAAACTCTGGTGCCGCCAGTCATCACGATGACGCTCTATTTCATCATCTTCGGTAACCTGATTGGCTCCCGGATTGGTGAGATGCACGGCTTTACCTATATGCAGTTTATCGTGCCGGGCCTGATCATGATGGCGGTGATCACTAACGCCTACGCCAACGTGGCGTCGTCGTTTTTTAGCGCAAAGTTCCAGCGCAATATTGAAGAGCTGCTGGTCGCACCGGTGCCGACGCACGTCATTATCGCGGGCTATGTTGGCGGCGGCGTGGCGCGCGGGCTGTGCGTGGGGATCCTGGTCACGGCGATTTCGCTGTTCTTCGTGCCGTTCCAGGTCCACTCGTGGCTGTTTGTCGCGCTGACGCTGCTTCTGACGGCGATCCTCTTCTCGCTGGCCGGTCTGCTGAACGCCGTGTTCGCCAAAACGTTTGACGACATCAGCCTGATCCCGACCTTCGTGCTGACGCCGCTGACCTATCTCGGCGGGGTGTTCTACTCCCTGACGCTGCTGCCACCGTTCTGGCAGGCGCTGTCGCACCTGAACCCGATTGTCTACATGATCAGCGGGTTCCGCTTTGGCTTCCTCGGCATCACCGATGTGCCGCTGTTTACCACGGTGGCGGTGCTGGTGGTGTTCATCATCGCCTTCTACCTGCTCTGCTGGTCGCTGATCCAGCGCGGACGCGGGCTGCGCAGCTAATCTTTTGCCCGGCGACGCTCTGTTTGCCGGGCACTTTCTTTGACAGTTATCACCGTAAGCTAACCTTCACTCCGCTAAACTACTTGCCTGCTAAGGAGGGAGTTATGCTGGGATGGGTTATCACCTGCCACGATGAACAGGCGCAGGAAATGCTGGATAAGCTTGAAGCCAGATTTGGCCCGCTGGTGCAATGCCGGGCGGTAAACTACTGGCGCGGGTTGAGCACCAACATGCTGAGCCGCATGATGTGCGATGCCCTGCATGAAACGGACACCGGGGATGGCGTGATTTTTCTTACCGATAAATCGGGCGCGGCGCCTTATCGCGCAGCCGCGTTGCTGAGCCATAAGCACGCGTGCTGTGAAGTGATCTCGGGTATTAACTTCTCCCTGCTGGCGTTAATGTATCCGCAGCGTGGATCCTTAAGCAGCGCAGAGTTTCGCCAGTCCATCGTGGCGCAGGGCGTTCCGGGCGTCAGCAGCTTGTGGCATCAGCAGCAAAAAAATCCTCCCTTCGTCCTGCTCCACGATTTGTATAAGAATTAAACGTGGGTATTGATGTCTCATTTGTTACAATAGCGGCAGTTTTCCGCACCGATTAAGACACCATGCTACCGCGCATTCTTTTCTTGCTATTGATGCTCATTTCCGGCGTCAGCTCAGCCAGTTTACTCAGTCAGCACACGCTGCCTGCCCAGTACATGCAAACCACCGAAGACGCGGCGATCTGGGCGCAGGTGGGGAACAGCGTGATTAACGTCGGTAACGTGCGCGCCGGGCAGATCCTGGCCGTCGTGCCCGCGGCGGCGGACTACTACGAATTTCGCTTCGGTTTTGGCACGGGGTTTATCGACAAGGGACACCTGGAGCCGGTTCAGGGGAAACAGCGCGTCGAGGACAGCCTCGGGGATCTCAATAAGCCCCTGAGCAATCAGAACCTCATTACCTGGAAAGACACGCCGGTGTATAACGCGCCGTCGAGCGGCAGCGCGCCGTTCGGCACATTAAGCGCCAATCTGCGCTATCCCATACTGAATAAACTGAAAGACCGTCTGAATCAGACCTGGTTCCAGATACGCATCGGCAATCGTCTGGCGTGGATCAGCAGCCTGGATGCGCAGGAAGATAACGGCCTTCCGGTTCTGACCTACCATCATATTTTGCGTGATGAAGAAAACACGCGCTTTCGACATACGTCCACAACGACCAGCGTACGTGCGTTCAACAACCAGATGGCCTGGCTACGCGATCAGGGCTATACCACCCTGACGATGTACCAGCTTGAAGGGTACGTGCGTAACAAAATGAACCTGCCTGCAAAATCGGTGGTGATTACCTTTGACGACGGCCTGAAATCCGTCAGCCGCTATGCCTATCCTGTGCTGAAAGAGTACGGCTTCAAGGCTACCGCGTTTATTATCTCTTCCCGTATAAAAGGCCATCCGCAGAAGTGGGATCCAAAATCGCTGCAGTTTATGAGCGTGCAGGAGATTAAGGAGATTCAGGATGTGTTCGATATTCAGTCCCACACCCACTTCCTGCACCGCGTGGATGGGTATAAGCACCCGATTTTACTGAGCCGCAGCTATCACGTGATTTTGTTTGATTTTGAACGCTCGCGTCGCGCGCTGGCGCAGTTTAATCCACGCGTGCTCTATCTTTCCTATCCGTTTGGCGGCTACGACAATAAAGCGATAAAGGCGGCGAATGATGCCGGTTTCCATCTGGCGGTGACGACGGTGAAAGGGAAGGTGAAGCCGGGGGATAATCCGTTCTTACTGAAACGCCTGTACATCTTAAGAACGGATTCGCTGGAGACAATGTCGCGGCTGATCAGCAATCAGCCGCAGGGATAGTGCTTAAGCAACCTGAACCGGAATCGCCTTCGCGGTACGTTTCATGTCGTTGTCGCCTTCAAAGTAGGCAACTTTCGGCTGCCAGCGGCGCGCTTCTTCATCAGACATCATCACGAAGCTGGCGATAATCACAATATCGCCCACGTCCGCGCAGTGCGCTGCCGCGCCGTTAACGGAGATGATTTTAGACCCGCGCTCGGCGGCGATGGCGTAGGTTGAGAAACGTTTGCCGTTGTTAACGTTCCAGATATCAATCGCTTCGTTTTCAAGGATGCCCGCAGCATCAAGGAAATCCTGGTCGATGGCGCAGGAGCCTTCATAGTGCAGGTCGGCCTGGGTGACTTTCACACGGTGAAGCTTACCTTGCAGCATTTTGCGAATCATTACGTTTACCTTTCATCTTCCGGGTAGAGAAACCTACGCCAGTTCAACCACTTTGTTGTCGATTAGGCGGGCCTGACCAAGCCATGCCGCCACCAGAATGACCGCACGTTTGCTGGTCTGTGTAAGCTCCAGAAGCGTATCGGCATCGCGAATTTGAATATCATCAGCGCGGAAGCCTTTATCGTTCAGCGCCTGTTCAGCCAGAGCAATAATCTCTTCGGCCGTTAACTCTTTCGCCAGCAGCTGTTCTGCCATGGTGTTCATGACCTTGCTTAAGCCCGGCGCGATTTTACGCTGGTCCGCGGTCAGGTAGCCATTTCGCGAGCTGAGCGCCAGACCGTCTTTGGCGCGTACAATCGGTACGCCGACAATCTCGATATCGTAGCCCATATCCGCAACCATCTTGCGGATCAGCGCCAGCTGCTGGAAATCTTTCTCACCGAAGCAGGCAACGTCCGGCTGCACCAGGTTGAACAGCTTGCTGACGATGGTCGATACGCCGCGGAAATGACCCGGGCGGCTTGCGCCTTCCAGCATGGTGGAAATGCCCGGTACGTCAACGTAAGTGGCCTCATCGGTACCCTGAGGATAGACATCCGCCGGTGCCGGAGAGAAGACAATATCCGCATGGCGTTTTTTGAGCTTCTCGCAATCTTCCTGCAGGGTGCGCGGATAGCGTGCCAGATCGTCAGCGCGGTCAAACTGCATTGGGTTAACGAAGATACTGACCACCACGATATCTGCACGGGCTCTTGCTTCGTCAACCAGCTTCATATGGCCGTCATGCAGGTTGCCCATGGTCGGGACCAGTGCGATACGTTTACCTTCCTGACGCGCGCGGCGGATATGCTGGCGCAGCAGCGGCAGGGTTTCAATGATTAGCACAACGAGACTCCTTAATGGAAACTGTGTTCTTCACCCGGGTAAACACCGGATTCAACGTCGGCAATATACTGCCTGACCGCAGCGCGCATGTCGCCCGCTTCGGTGAGGAAATTTTTGGCAAACTTCGGAATATGCCCGCCGGTGATGCCAAAGGCGTCGTGCATCACCAGGATCTGACCGTCGGTCACGTTGCCTGCGCCAATACCAATCACCGGAATCGACAGGGCTTCAGTAATACGCTTCGCCAGCTCAACCGGCACGCACTCCAGCACCAGCAGCTGGGCGCCTGCGGCTTCCAGCGCCAGGGCATCATCAAACAGCGTCTGGGCGGCGTCACCGCGGCCCTGCACTTTATATCCACCAAAGATGTTGACGGACTGCGGCGTCAAGCCCAAATGGCCGCACACCGGCACGGCGCGCTCGGTGAGCATCTTCACCGTATCCACCAGCCAGGCGCCGCCTTCAATTTTGACCATGTTAGCGCCAGCACGCATGACTACTGCCGCGTTTTCGAATGCCTGCTCCGGCGTGGCATAGGCCATAAACGGCAGATCGGAAAGCAGCAGGCAGGCTGGAGCCCCGCGGCGCACCGCACGCGTGTGGTAAGCGATATCCTCAACCGTGACCGGCAGGGTGGAATCATGTCCTTGTACCGTCATCCCTAACGAATCTCCGACCAGCATGACGTTGATACCCTCTTCGGCAAAGAGTTTGGCGAAGCTGTAGTCATACGCGGTGATGGTGGCGAAGCGTTTTTTTTCCTGTTTGCATTTCTGCAGTAAGGAGATGGTGGTTGGTTTCATACTGTTTCCTGATAGCCCAAAAGCGAATCTTTGCGCATTCTAACAGTAACATTCGGGGGAACAATGATTTTAGGTAACCGATTAGCCACAATTATTTTGAGGTTAATCGGCAGGGGAACCGGATCACCAGCGGGCGGGTCTTTCCGCGTTGAGGTTGTCCAGAATGGTCCGGAGTGGGATGCCATCCGGGAAGATGAGATCGGGGGCGACTTCAAACAGCGGCCAGAGCATAAACCCGCGGTTTTTCATGTCGTAATGCGGAACGGTGAGACGTTCAGTGTTAATGGTTTCGTGACCAAACAGCATAATGTCGAGGTCCAGCGTGCGCGGTCCCCAGCGCTCGGCTTTGCGTACGCGTCCCTGCTGCAGTTCGATGCGCTGGGTGTTATCCAGCAGCGTTTCGGCATCAAGGGCAGTTTCCAGCACCACGGCGGCATTGAGATAATCAGGCTGATCCTGCGGGCCCAGCGGCGGCGTGCGGTAGAAAGAGGAGACTGCCACGATCTTGCTTTGCGGGATCTCCCCCAGCGCCTGTACGGCAGCGTTCACCTGCTCCAGCGGAGAGGCTAAATTGCTGCCGATGGCGATATACGCGAGGGTCATGCTGTCCCTTCACGACGCGGCGCGCGTTTGCGCGGACGACGATGGCGGCGACGCGGTTCCGGCTCTTCATCCAGCCCGGTGAGCATGTCTTTTTGCTCCGGCGGTGCGGAAACCTGGAATTCGGCCCACCACTGCGCCAGGCGCTGCAGTTCCTGGTTGCGTTCAATTTCAGCACGCAGCGACAGCAGATCGAAGGCGGCGCGGAATTTTGGATGCTCCATCAGCTTCCAGGCGCGTTTGCCCTGACGACGGGACATGCGCAGCTGAAGCTGCCAGATATCGCGCACCAGCGTGGTAATGCGTTTTGGAATAGCGAGCGTACGGCACCCTTCGTCCAGCACGTCGTTTGCGGCCAGCGCGAAGGCGTCATAATAGGCAAGCCCGCTCTCCTGGGTAATTCGCTGGGCCGTTTCCAGCAGCGGATACCAGAACATCGCCGCAAACAGGAACGCCGGATTGACGCGCATGTCGTTGCGAATACGGGTATCGGTATTTTTCAGCACCTGCGCAATCATCCGCTCCATTGGGCTGTCACCGCTTTCGGTGAAGTAGCGGGTAATGGTCGGGAACAGGGGCTGGAACAGGTTGTATTCGCGCAGCAGGTTGTAGGTTTCAAAGCCGTGGCCAGCCTGCAGCAGCTTCAGCGCCTCTTCGAACAGGCGGGCAGGCGGCACGTCGTTAATCAGCGTCGCCAGGCGCGGAATCGGCTCTGCCGTTTCCGGGCTGATGCGCATATTGAGCTTGGCGGCGAAACGCACGGCGCGCAGCATACGCACGGGATCTTCACGATAGCGCGTTTCCGGCGTGCCGATCAGACGGATCAGACCTTCTTTCAGGTCCTGCATGCCGCCGACGTAATCGCGCACGGTGAAATCCGCCACGCTGTAATAAAGGCTGTTGATGGTGAAGTCGCGACGCTGGGCATCTTCTTCGATAGAGCCGAAGATATTGTCACGCAGCAGCATGCCGTTCTGGCCGCGCTGTGACGTGGTGCGATCGGATGCGCCCGCTTCGTGGTGGCCGCGGAAGGTCGCCACTTCAATGATTTCCGGGCCAAACATCACGTGAGCCAGACGGAAACGGCGGCCAACGAGACGGCAGTTGCGGAATAATTTGCGCACCTGCTCAGGCGTGGCGCTGGTCGTCACGTCGAAATCTTTTGGTTTTTTGCCCAGCAGTAAATCACGTACTCCACCGCCCACGAGGTAGGCCTCGTAGCCCGCTTTATTCAGACGATAGAGCACCTTGAGGGCATTTTCACTGATATCTTTGCGGGAAATAGTGTGCTGCTCACGCGGAATAACCGACATGTGTGGCTGTGCAATAGCATCGTTCGCCATGCTCTCTTCGCGGCTTAGCACTTTACGGCAAAAATTAGCGACTCGGGTAAAAATGGTACACCTCGTAGTGTGTTTTGTTATGAAAAAAGCGGCTAATCATAGCTCAGCGCAACGCATTTGAGAATGCTGGATTTTTGGCACTGCCGCGAGCGTCCAGTTGGCAACGGCCATTTTCAGCAGTTCGTCAATACGCAGATCCTGCCATTCGTTGGTTACATTCTGGTTGAGAAATCGCAGCGCGTCGATCAAAACAGGACGCGGATCGCCGTCTGGCAGGGCCGGGGCGTGGTTCTGCTTTGACAATTTAAAGCCCTGCGCATTGACCGCCAGCGGCAGATGAATGTAGTCCGGGGCCGTCCAGCCAAACTGGTGATACAGCGATATTTGTCGCACGGTCGGCTCGACCAGATCCGCCCCGCGCACAATTTCCGTCACGCCCTGAAAACGATCGTCGACGACCACCGCCAGGTTATAGGCGAAAAGGCCGTCACGGCGGTGAATAATAAAATCCTCACGCGCCAGACGTTCATCGGCATGAATCTCACCGGAGAGGAGATCGTTAAAGTGCGTCACCGGGGAGCGCTGCTTTATACGTACGGCGGCATTTTCCGGGGAAAGATTAAGCGTGCGGCAGTAGCCGTCATAGACCCCTCCCACGCTCTGGATACGCGCGCGGGTGCAGGTGCAGTTATAGGAAAGCCCCCGATCGCGAAGCCAGGCCAGACGTTCCCGATAGGCATCGTGACGTTTTGACTGCCAGAGCACCTCGTCATCCCAGTGAAGACCGTAATGTTCCAGCTGACGCAGAATAGTGTCTGCAGCACCGGGAACTTCACGAGGAGGGTCAATATCTTCAATGCGGACAAGCCATTTTCCCAGGCGGGCGCGAGCCTGCAGGTAGCTGCCGAGCGCGGCAATTAATGAGCCGAAGTGTAATTCACCGGAAGGAGATGGCGCGAAGCGCCCAATATAGTGTGATTCAGACATATCAACAGTAACAAGGCGGGAGAGACTCCCGCCTTTGGAGTGTGTAAACAGCGCTGGTATTAACCGGCCATCTGTTTTTCGCGGATTTCGGCCAGCGTTTTACAGTCGATGCACAGATCGGCGGTTGGACGCGCTTCCAGGCGACGAATACCGATTTCAACACCGCAGGATTCGCAGTAGCCAAAATCTTCGTCTTCGACTTTTTTCAGCGTTTTCTCGATCTTTTTGATCAGTTTGCGTTCGCGGTCACGGTTACGCAGTTCGAGGCTGAACTCTTCTTCCTGAGCGGCACGGTCTACCGGATCCGGGAAGTTGGCAGCTTCATCCTGCATATGAGTAACGGTGCGATCGACTTCATCCCTGAGTTGATTACGCCATGCTTCAAGAATACGCTTGAAGTGCGACAGCTGGGCTTCGTTCATATACTCTTCGCCCGGCTTCTCTTGATACGGCTCCACCCCAGCGATGGCGAGAATACTCAGGGACGATGTTTTACGGTTTTGCCCTTCTTGCATGTTGCTTCTCCTTAACACGCACTATCGATCCCCGTGTTGGGGGAAAAATCAGGTCGCTATAAATAGCAGATGCTTTTCCGTATGGCAATTATCTAAACGTAACACTTGACAAGCCTGTGAGGAAAAGCGTATTTGCGCACGCGGCCAGAACACTTATTCGACAATCGTCTAATCCCTTACAAGACAATGGGAAGAGAGGATCTCAGAGTCATATTATCGGCAGAAAGTTCCGCTTTATAAGCGAAAACCTCTACCCCCTGCTTTTGTGCCTCATTCAACAATTGCGCGTATTTAGGATCAATATGGCGGGCAGGGGAGAAACGTTCAATGGCTGAATGCAACACCGCAAACAGCAATACGGCGCGTTTGCCCGCCGCCGCAACACTCATTAGCTCTCGCAGATGCTTCTGGCCACGCAGCGTTACCGCATCCGGGAAGTAGCCATTTTCCTGTTCCGCTAACGTCACTGATTTTACTTCAATATAGCACTCGGGCCTGTCTTCCGCCTGTAACATGAAGTCAATTCTGCTGCCTTCATCGCCATATTTCACTTCACTTTTATGCGTGCCATATCCCACCAGTTCGGGAATGGCGCCAAGGGTCAGCGCTTCCTTAACCAGCTGATTTGCGCGCTGGGTATTAACGCAAATAAATGCCCCGTTTTGGGTTTCGGTCACTTCCCAGGTATGGGCATATTTGCGTTTACTATTTTCTGAAGTGGAATACCAGACCCTGTCACCCGGCGTCGCACACCCCGTCATGGCGCCGGTATTGGGGCAGTGCAGGGTGAGCTGAACCCCCTCGGGGGTGATCACGTCGGCGAGGAAGCGTTTGTAGCGCTGGATAAGCGTAGCGTGCTGCAGGGGAGGACTAAACTTCATCAGAATTCCTTTCAGTGTTGCCCAGCGTCCAGCGCTGTAGCGGCGTATAGCGGGTGCGTCCCTGTGCAAAGACGGATTCGTAAAGCGCGAATGCGTTGACCGGAAAGGCCCAGTGAAAACCCGGCGGCGGGATAGCAACGGCCTGACCGGCATCGCGCAGCAGCGTGATATGTGGATGAAACGGCTGTGGGCTCTGATAACAGCCGCTGCGCGCCGCCTGGGCGCGCAGCATGTTCGCCAGCTGCAATAATCCGCGCGGTGGCTGACGCGTTCCCAGCCAGACCACGCGCGAACGCGGCCACTGGCCCGCGTCGTCGAGGTGCAGCGTAAATTCCGGCTGGGCAATACGCCCGGCCATTGCGGCTAACGCCCGCTGTTTTTCGGCACTGACGTCGCCCAAAAAGGCCAGCGTCAGGTGCAGGTTGGCCGCCGCGACAGGGCGGCCCGCCTCCGGCGGAAAGCAATCGGCGCGCCAGCGAACAATTTGACGCTGTATGGTGGTGGGCAATTCAATGGCAAAAAACAGCCGTTTCGACTCAGGCATACGGAGGACTCGGTAATGATATGCGCCGATGCTACAATGTACGCCGACTAATGTTAACCCTCTGGAGCTGTTAGTGTCCTCATTGCCGGTCGCCGTCATTCTTCCTGAGCTTCTCGCTGCCTTACACCATTCCCCACAGGTTTTGCTGAATGCCCCTACGGGCGCGGGCAAGTCCACCTGGCTGCCGCTGCAGATTCTGAAAGACGGAAATATCCGCGGGAAAATTATCCTGCTGGAGCCGCGCAGGCTGGCCGCGCGCAACGTGGCGCAGCGTCTGGCGGAGCTGCTGAATGAAAAACCGGGCGAAACGGTAGGTTACAGGATGCGTGCCGAGACCTGCGTTGGCCCGACCACGCGTCTTGAAGTGGTCACCGAGGGTATTCTCACCCGCATGCTGCAAAACGATCCGGAGCTGAACGGCGTCGGGCTGGTGATCCTCGATGAATTCCACGAGCGCAGCCTGCAGGCGGATCTGGCCCTCGCGCTGTTGCTGGACGTGCAGCAGGGGCTACGCGACGATCTCCGGCTGCTTATTATGTCGGCCACGCTGGATAACGAGCGGCTACGACAGGCATTACCCGATGCGCCGGTCATCAGCTCGGAAGGGCGGGCGTTTCCGGTTGAACGCCGCTATCAGCCGCTTCCCTCCCACCAGCGTTTTGACGAGGCCGTCGCCATTGCCACCGCTGAGCTGCTGCGCCAGGAAGCCGGTTCCCTGCTGCTGTTTTTGCCGGGCGTGGGCGAAATTCAGCGCGTGCAGGAGCAGCTTTCTACCCGCGCAGGCGCCGACGTGCTGCTTTGCCCGCTCTACGGCGCGTTGTCGCTGCAGGATCAGCGTAAAGCGATTCTTCCCGCACCGGCGGGGCAGCGCAAGGTGGTGCTGGCAACCAACATTGCTGAAACCAGTTTGACCATTGAAGGGATTCGCCTGGTGGTGGATAGCGCGCAGGAGAGAGTGGCAAGCTTTGACCCTCGTACCGGGCTGACTAAACTCCTGACGCAGCGCATCAGCCAGGCGTCGATGGTGCAGCGCGCGGGCCGTGCGGGGCGTCTTGAGCCGGGCATCTGCCTGCATTTGACCAGCGCGGAGCAGGCTGAACGCGCTGCACAGCAAAGCACGCCGGAAATTTTACAAAGCGATTTGTCTGGTCTGGTGATGGACCTGCTCCAGTGGGGCTGTCCGAACCCTGAGCAGCTCACCTGGCTTAATCCACCTCCTGTCGTAAACCTCACCGCTGCGCGCACGTTGCTGACCCAGCTTGGCGCGCTGGAAGGCGAGCGTCTGACGGCGCGCGGCCAGAAAATGGCGGCGCTGGGCAACGATCCGCGTCTGGCCGCGATGCTGGTGGCCGCGCAAGGGGATGATGAAATTGCCACGGCGGCAAAACTGGCGGCTATTCTTGAGGAGCCGCCTCGCGGTGGCAGCAGCGATCTGGGGCAGGCGTTTTCGCGCAGCCAGGGGAACTGGCAGCAGCGGGCGCAGCAGCTGAGTAAACGCCTGAATAGCCGGGGAGGTGCGCCTGACAGCGACAAGATTGCCTTCCTGCTGGCCCAGGCTTTCCCGGACAGGATTGCGCGTCGGCGCGGGCTGGACGGTCGCTACCAGCTGGCAAACGGCATGGGGGCGATGCTGGACAGCGATGATGCGCTGACGCGTCACGAATGGCTGATCGCCCCGCTGTTGCTGCAGGGCAGCCATTCTCCGGATGCGCGTATCCTGCTGGCGATAGCCGTAGAGATTGACGCCCTGACGCGTGCCTGTCCGCAGCTGCTTCAGCAATCTGATACCGTGGAATGGGATGACGCCCAGGGCACGCTGAAGGCCTTTCGTCGCAGCCAGATTGGCAAGTTGACGCTTGGGACGAAGCCGCTGGCGAAGCCGTCGGAAGACGAGCTTCATCAGGCGATGCTGAACGGTATTCGGGAAAAAGGGCTGAGCGCCCTGAACTGGACGCCGGAAGCGGAGCAGTACCGCATTCGTCTGCACTGCGCCGCGAAGTGGCTACCGGAATACGGTTGGCCTGCGGTGGATGACGAGACGCTGCTCGCTACGCTTGAGCGCTGGCTACTGCCGCAAATGAGCGGCGTACACTCTCTGCGAGCCCTTAAGGCGCTTGATGTTAAGACCGCGTTACAGAATTTACTGGACTGGTCATTACGTCAACGTCTGGATAGTGAACTGCCAGGGCATTACACTGTGCCGACCGGAAGCCGGATTGCCATCCGTTATCATGAGGATAATCCGCCGGCGCTGGCGGTTCGGATGCAGGAGATGTTTGGTGAAGCCACCACGCCGTCCATTGCGGAAGGGCGTGTGCCGTTAGTGCTTGAGCTGCTGTCGCCTGCGCATCGTCCATTACAAATCACCCGAGATTTGGGAGCGTTCTGGGCGGGAAGCTACCGTGAAGTGCAGAAAGAGATGAAGGGGCGATATCCCAAACATGTCTGGCCGGACGATCCGGCGAATACGGCGCCGACGCGGCGAACGAAGAAATATTCGTAGGTTAGGTGAAAGAGGGAGTGCGGCCTGATGCCCTCACCCCGGCCCTCTCCCACGGGGAGAGGGAGAAAACACTAAAGACTTTCCTGACAGGAAAGTCTTGCTGTTTATTTTGAGAGATTTCTTCTTTCACAGGCCTGTGAAAGAAAAGAAAATCTGGCCTTTGCGCCTGAAAGTTGCGGAGAAAAAGCATGGCGGGGAATGACCGCGAGCCAATAGGACGTAAGGGAAAACCAACGCGTCCGGCGAAAGAAAAGGTAAGCCGTCGTCGCCTCAGAGATGAGGACTATGACGATGACTATGAAGACGATTATGAGGATGAAGAACCGATGCCGCGTAATGGAAAAGGCAAAGGGCGTAAGCCTCGGGGCAAGCGCGGCTGGTTCTGGCTGCTGCTGAAGCTGTTTATTGTTTTTGTTGTCCTGATGGCGATTTACGGCGTGTATCTGGATCAGAAGATCCGTAGCCGTATCGACGGTAAAGTCTGGCAGCTCCCTGCGGCAGTGTATGGCCGTATGGTGAACCTTGAGCCAGATATGTCCATCACCAAAAACGAGATGGTTAAACTGCTGGAAGCCACCCAGTATCGTCAGGTGTCAAAAATGACGCGGCCTGGCGAATTTACCGTGCAGTCCAACAGCATTGAGATGATTCGTCGTCCGTTTGATTTCCCGGACAGCAAAGAGGGGCAGGTGCGCGCGCGTCTGACCTTTGACGGCGATCGTCTGGACACCATCGAGAACATGGATAACAACCGTCAGTTCGGTTTCTTCCGTCTCGATCCGCGTCTGATCACCATGCTTTCGTCAGCAAACGGCGAGCAGCGCCTGTTCGTGGCGCGTAACGGCTTCCCGGATCTGCTGGTTGATACGCTGCTGGCAACCGAAGACCGTCACTTCTACGAGCACGATGGCATCAGCCTCTACTCGATTGGCCGTGCGGTACTGGCTAACCTGACTGCCGGTCGCACCGTGCAGGGAGCGAGTACGCTGACCCAGCAGCTGGTGAAAAACCTGTTCCTCTCCAGCGAACGCTCTTACTGGCGTAAAGCGAACGAAGCCTACATGGCCGTGCTGATGGATGCGCGCTACAGCAAGGATCGTATCCTTGAGCTGTACATGAACGAGGTGTACCTCGGTCAGAGCGGCGATAACGAAATCCGCGGCTTCCCGCTGGCGAGCCTGTACTACTTTGGTCGCCCGGTAGAAGAGCTGAGCCTGGACCAGCAGGCGCTGCTGGTGGGCATGGTGAAAGGGGCGTCCATTTATAACCCGTGGCGTAACCCGAAACTGGCGCTGGAGCGTCGTAACCTCGTTCTGCGTCTGCTGCAACAGCAGCAGGTGATTGACCAGGAGCTGTACGACATGCTGAGCGCGCGTCCGCTGGGCGTTCAGCCGCGCGGCGGCGTGATTTCGCCTCAGCCTGCGTTTATGCAGCTGGTGCGTCAGGAGCTGCAAAGCAAGCTCGGTGATAAGGTCAACGATCTCTCCGGCGTGAAGATCTTCACCACCTTTGACTCCGTGGCGCAGGATGCGGCCGAAAAAGCGGCGGTGGAAGGCATTCCGGCACTGAAGAAACAGCGTAAGCTCTCCGATCTGGAAACCGCGATGGTGGTGGTTGACCGTAACACCGGCGAAGTGCGCGCGATGGTGGGCGGGGCCGAGCCGCAGTTTGCGGGCTACAACCGTGCGATGCAGGCGCGTCGCTCAATCGGCTCTCTGGCAAAACCGGCAACCTACCTCACAGCCCTGAGCCAGCCAAATCAGTATCGCCTGAATACCTGGATTGCGGATGCGCCGATCTCCCTGCGCCAGCCTAACGGCCAGGTCTGGTCACCGCAGAACGATGATAAACAGTTCAGCGGCCAGGTCATGCTGGTGGATGCGTTGACCCGTTCCATGAACGTGCCAACGGTGAACCTGGGCATGTCGCTGGGACTGCCGGCGATTGTCGATACCTGGCAAAAGCTGGGCGTGGCGAAAGATCAGCTGCATCCGGTGCCGGCGATGATCCTCGGTGCGCTTAACCTGACGCCGATCGAAGTGGCGCAGGCGTTCCAGACCATTGCCAGCGGGGGCAACCGCGCGCCGCTGTCTGCCCTGCGCTCAGTGATTGCCGAAGATGGTTCCGTGCTGTATCAGAGCTTCCCGCAGGCGGAGCGTGCCGTTCCTGCTCAGGCCGCCTATATGACGCTGTGGACGATGCAGCAGGTCGTGCAGCGCGGTACCGGCCGTCAGCTGGGCGCGAAGTATCCGGGTCTGCATCTGGCGGGTAAAACCGGGACCACCAACAACAACGTCGATACCTGGTTCGCCGGTATTGATGGCCGTGAAGTGGTGATCACCTGGGTAGGCCGCGACAACAACCAGCCGACCAAGCTGTACGGCGCGAGCGGGGCGATGTCGATTTACCAGCGCTATCTGGCGAATCAGTCTCCTGTGCCGCTGAATCTGGTTGCGCCGGAAGATATCGTCGATATGGGCGTAGACAGCTCCGGTAACTTCGTCTGCGGCGGCGGGATGCGTACGCTGCCTGTCTGGACCGCAAACCCGGACTCGCTGTGCCAGCAAAGCCAGCCAGAACAGCCAACGGGTAACCCGTTCGACCAGTCTTCTCAGCCACAGCAGTCGCAGCAGCAACAGCCGCAGCAGCAGAATGAGAAGAAAGACAGCGACGGTGTCGCGGGCTGGATTAAAGACATGTTCGGCGGTAACTAACCTTTTAAAGCCCTCTTCCCTGGAAGGGGGCTTTTTTTACCCGTAAACCTCATTTCGTTAACCCTCGCTTTAACTCTGATTAACCCTTCGTTTTCTCTTGATGATTTCTTAAACCCTTAATTCTCATAGGGCCGCTTACTGCTTGCTATGCAACCAGCGTTTCGCATATTATTCTGGCGCTCATAATAATAATTCTCGTTTACGTTATCATTCACTTTCACATCAGAGATTCAACATGGCGCTTTCCAATACTGCTCAGCCAATGAACACGTCGCTGCGTAAGCTCGCGGTCGTCGTCGCCACAGCGGTTGCCGGCATGTCTGCTTATGCTCACGCGGCCGAAACCCCGAAAAAAGAAGAAACCATTACGGTAACCGCAGCACCTGCGGCACAGGAAAGTGCCTGGGGGCCTGCTGCGACCATCGCCGCACGGCAATCCGCGACCGGAACCAAAACGGATACCCCTATTCAAAAGGTTCCACAGTCTATTTCTGTGGTCACGGCCGAAGAGATGGCGCTGCATCAGCCGCGCTCGGTGAAAGAAGCCCTGAGCTACACGCCGGGCGTTGCGGTAGGCACGCGCGGCGCGTCTAACACCTATGACTATTTGATCATCCGCGGCTTCGCGGCCGATGGCCAGACGCAGAATAACTACCTCGACGGCATGAAAATGCAGGGGAACTTCTATAACGACGCGGTAATTGATCCTTACATGCTGGAGCGCGCCGAAATCATGCGCGGTCCGGTTTCCGTTCTGTACGGCAAAAGCAGCCCGGGCGGTTTGCTGAACATGGTCAGTAAGCGCCCAACAACCGAGCCGCTGAAAGAGATCCAGTTCAAAGTCGGCACGGATAGCCTGTTCCAGACCGGGTTTGACTTTAGCGATGCGATCGACGACGACGGCGTTTACTCTTATCGCTTAACGGGCGTTGCGCGTTCTAATAACGCTCAGCAGGAGCGTGCGGAAGAGCAGCGTTACGCCATCGCGCCATCGTTCTCCTGGCGTCCGGATGATAAAACCACCTTCACGTTCCTCTCCTACTTCCAGAACGAGCCTGAAACGGGCTACTACGGCTGGTTGCCAAAAGAGGGAACGGTTGAGCCGCTGCCGAACGGCGATCGTCTGCCGACGAACTTCAACGAAGGCGCGAAGAACAATACCTATTCCCGTAACCAGAAAATGGTGGGATACAGCTTCGACCACGAGTTCAACGATACCTTTACCGTGCGTCAGAACCTGCGCTTTGCCGAGAACAAAACCTCGCAAAACAGCGTATATGGCTATGGCGTCTGTACCGATCCGGCAAACAGCGGCAACAAACAGTGTGCCGCGCTAGCGCCATCGGACAAAGGCCATTATCTGGCGCGTAAATACGTTGTCGATAACGAAAAGCTGCAGAACTTTACCGTTGATACCCAGCTGCAGAGCAAATTCTCAACCGGCGAGGTGGACCACGTCCTGCTGACCGGCGTTGACTTTATGCGCATGCGAAATGACATCAACTCCTGGTTTGGTTACGACGACTCTGTTCCGCTGCTGGATCTCTACAATCCGGTGAACAGCGATTTTGATTTCGGCTCAAAAGATCCCGCGACCTCCGGCCCATATCAGATCCTCAACCGTCAGAAACAGACGGGGCTGTACGTTCAGGATCAGGCGCAGTGGGATAAAGTGCTGGTAACCCTGGGCGGCCGTTATGACTGGGCCGATCAGGAATCCTACAACCGCGTGACGAACACCACCTCCAAACGTGATGATACCCAGTTCACCTGGCGCGGTGGCGTTAACTATCTGTTTGATAACGGCGTAACTCCGTACTTTAGCTACAGCGAATCGTTTGAACCGGCTTCGCAGACCGATGCCCAGGGCAAGCTGTTCTCGCCGTCTAAAGGCAAACAGTACGAAGCGGGCGTGAAATACGTGCCGAACGATCGTCCGATCGTCGTCACCGGTGCGTTGTACCAGCTGACCAAAACCAACAACCTGATGGCGGACCCGGCGGGCTCCTTCTTCTCGGTTCAGGGCGGTGAAATCCGCGCGCGTGGCGTAGAACTGGAAGCGAAAGCGGCCCTGTCTGCAAGCGTCAACCTGGTGGGTTCTTATACCTACACCGATGCGGAATACACCACGGACACCACCTACAAAGGCAACACGCCTGCTCAGGTGCCAAAACACATGGCATCGTTGTGGGGTGATTACACCCTGTTTGACGGTGCGCTGTCGGGTCTGACGCTGGGTACCGGCGTGCGTTACACGGGCTCAAGCTATGGCGATCCGGCGAACTCCTTCAAGGTGGGCAGCTACACCGTTGTCGATGCGCTGGTCAGATACGATCTGGCACGCGTTGGCATGGCTGGCTCAAACGTGGCGCTGCACGTGAACAACCTGTTCGATCGTGAGTACGTTGCCAGCTGCTTCAATACCTACGGCTGCTTCTGGGGTGCTGAACGTCAGGTTGTTGCCACCGCGACCTTCCGCTTCTAATCTCTCTTCGGGCACGGTTCGCCGTGCCCTTTTTATTTAAGTTGGCTGATATGCAGGATATTCAAACGCAACCCGACACCACCTTTACGCTCAATCATCTCTCCTTTCGCGTACCCGGGCGCACGCTGCTGCATCCGCTCTCTCTGACGTTCCCTGCCGGTAAAGTGACGGGCCTGATTGGTCATAACGGTTCCGGTAAATCCACGCTTCTCAAGATGCTGGGGCGCCATCAGCCGCCTTCAGAAGGCGATATTCTGCTGGATGACCAACCGCTGGAGAGCTGGAGCAGTAAAGCCTTTGCCCGCAAAGTGGCCTATCTGCCGCAGCAGCTGCCGCAGGCGGAAGGGATGACGGTGCGCGAGCTGGTGGCGATTGGGCGTTATCCGTGGCACGGTGCGCTTGGGCGCTTCGGCGTCGCCGACAGAGAGAAGGTGGAAGAGGCGATTGCGCTGGTCGGGCTAAAACCGCTGGCGCACCGTCTGGTGGATAGCCTGTCCGGCGGCGAACGTCAGCGCGCGTGGATCGCGATGCTGGTGGCGCAGGACAGCCGCTGTCTGCTGCTGGATGAACCGACCTCTGCGCTGGATATCGCCCATCAGGTCGACGTCCTGGCGCTGGTGCATCGCCTGAGCCAGCAGCGTGGCCTGACGGTCATTGCGGTCCTGCACGATATCAACATGGCCGCGCGCTATTGTGACTACCTCGTCGCGCTGCGCGGGGGCGAGATGATTGCCCAGGGGACACCGGCAGAGCTGATGCGCAGCGAAACGCTGGAACATATTTACGGTATTCCGATGGGTATTCTGCCTCACCCGGCCGGGGCTGCACCGGTGAGCTTTGTCTACTGATGCTGAATAACACACGCATTAGCCGCCGTCGCCTGCTGACGGCGATGGCGCTCTCGCCGCTGCTGTTAAAAATGAATACGGCGCGTGCCGCCGCCGTCGATCCGCACCGTATTGTGGCTCTGGAGTGGCTGCCGGTCGAACTGATGATGGCGCTCGGCGTCACGCCCTATGGCGTGGCGGACATTCCTAACTATAACCTCTGGGTGAACGAGCCAAAGCTGCCGGACTCGGTGATCGACGTCGGCCTGCGTACGGAGCCAAACCTTGAGCTGCTCACCCAGATGAAACCCTCGTTCCTGTTCTGGTCCGCGGGCTACGGCCCGTCAGAGGAGACCATGGCGCGCATTGCGCCGGGACGTGGATTTGCTTTCAGCGACGGTAAAAAACCGCTGGCCGTGGCGAAAAACTCGATTAACGAGATGGCGCACTTTCTCAACCGCGAAGCGGAGGCCAAAAAGCATCTCGACGAATTTGATGCCCTGATAGACTCCCTGAAGCCGCGCTTTGCTCACCGGGGCGATCGTCCGCTGCTGATGGTGACGCTGCTGGATGCCCGCCATATGCTGGTCTTCGGTAAAAACTGTCTGTTCCAGGAGGTGCTGGACAGCTTCGGCATTCGCAATGCCTGGGAAGGGGAGATGACCTTCTGGGGCAGTACCGCCGTGGGTATCGACCGCCTGGCGGCGTTTCGCGATGTGGACGTGCTCTGTTTCGACCACGGTAACGAACGCGACATGCAAACCCTGATGGCGACCCCGCTCTGGCAGGCGATGCCGTTTGTGCGCGAGAAGCGCTTCCAGCGCGCCCCGGCGGTCTGGTTCTACGGCGCGACGCTGTCGGCCATGCATTTTGCCCGCGTGCTGGATAACGCCCTGGGAGGTAAAGCATGAGTACGCGTATCGCCCGCTTCCCGGCGCTGCTGTTATCTCTGCTTTTTCTGGTTGCGCTGGTATTAACCGGGTTCAACCTCTCCGCGGCCTTACCGCGCGCGCAGTGGGGGGCCGCTCTGGCCTCGCCGGATATCGACAATATTCAGCAGATGCTGTTCCACTACAGCCTGCTGCCGCGTCTGGCGATCTCCCTTTTGGTCGGGGCCGGCTTAGGGCTGGTGGGCGTGCTGTTCCAGCAGGTTTTACGTAACCCGCTGGCAGAGCCAACCACGCTCGGCGTCGCGACCGGCGCGCAGCTTGGGATCACCATCACCACGCTGTGGGCGCTGCCGGGAGCGTTAACCTCGCAGTTTGCAGCACTCGCGGGGGCGTGCGTGGTGGGCGCGCTGGTCTTTGGCGTGGCCTGGGGCAAGCGCCTTTCTCCTGTGACGCTTATTCTGGCCGGGCTGGTGGTGAGCCTGTACTGCGGGGCGATTAACCAGCTGCTGGTGCTGTTCCATCACGATCGGCTGCAAAGCATGTTCCTGTGGAGTACCGGCACGCTCACCCAGACCGACTGGAGCGTTGTAGAGCACCTCTGGCCGCAGCTGGCTGGCGGCGTCGTGCTGACGCTGCTGCTCCTGCGCCCCCTGACGCTCATGGGGCTGGATGATGGCGTGGCGCGTAACCTGGGGCTGGCGCTGTCGCTGGCTCGTCTGGCGGCGCTGACGCTGGCGATTGTATTGAGTGCCCTGCTGGTCAACGCGGTTGGCATCATCGGGTTTATCGGCCTGTTTGCGCCGCTGCTGGCGAAAATGCTCGGGGCGCGTCGCCTGCTGGCGCGTCTGATGCTGGCGCCGCTGATTGGAGCGCTGATCCTCTGGCTTTCCGATCAGCTTATTCTCTGGCTGGCGCAGGTCTGGAGGGAAGTGTCCACCGGCTCTGTGACCGCGCTTATCGGGGCGCCGCTGCTGCTGTGGCTGCTGCCGCGCTTGCGCAGCATGAGCGCACCGGCGATGGACGCCGGCGATAAAGTCTACGCTGAACGTCAGTCGGTGCTGTGGTTTAGCCTTGCCGGTCTGGCGGTGCTGATTATCGCCTCGTTCGCGGCGCTCTCATTCGGACGCGATGCCATGGGCTGGCACTGGGCAACGGGTGATTTACTCAATGAACTGGTGCAATGGCGCTGGCCGCGTATCTTCGCTGCGCTGATCGCAGGGGTGATGCTGGCAGTGGCGGGGTGCATTATTCAGCGTCTGACCGGCAACCCGATGGCAAGCCCTGAAGTGCTTGGGATCAGCTCTGGCGCCGCCTTTGGCGTGGTGCTGATGCTGTTCTTTGTGCCGGGGAATGCATTTGGCTGGCTGATGCCTGCCGGCAGTATCGGCGCGGCAATCACGCTGATGATTATCCTGATTGCCGCCGGTCGCGGCGGGTTTTCGCCGCACCGCATGCTGCTGGCCGGGATGGCGCTCAGCACCGCATTTACCATGCTGCTGATGATGCTGCAGGCCAGCGGCGATCCGCGTATGGCGAAGATCCTGACCTGGATTTCCGGCTCGACGTACAACGCCACCGGCAGCCAGGTGGTCTGGTCCGGGATCGCGATGCTCGTGCTGCTGGCGATGGTGCCGCTGTGCCGCCGCTGGATGACCATTCTGCCGCTCGGCGGCGAAACCGCGCGTGCGGTGGGAATGGCGCTGACGCCAGCGCGCGTGGCCCTGCTGCTGCTGGCGGCGTGCCTGACGGCTGTGGCAACCCTGACGATTGGACCGCTGAGTTTTGTCGGATTAATGGCGCCGCACATTGCCAGAATGATGGGATTCCGCCGGACGATGCCGCATATCGTCATGTCGGCCCTGACGGGCGGGGTGATGCTGGTGTTTGCGGACTGGTGCGGAAGAATGGTGCTGTTCCCGTATCAGATCCCGGCGGGTCTGCTGTCGACCTTTATCGGTGCGCCGTACTTTATTTATCTGTTGAGAAAGCAGAGTCGGTAATAAAAGTAAACGGCAATCCTTTAATTGCCGTTTTAGTGTTTGCTCCCTCTCCCCGTGGGAGAGGGTTGGGGTGAGGGCATCAAGCCGCACATCTTACAGCTTCGCAAACACCTTGCGCGCCGCGTCGATGGAGTTGTTGATATCTTCTTCGCTGTGCGCCACGGACATAAAGCCCGCTTCGAACGCGGACGGCGCCAGGTACACGCCTTCGTCCAGCATCAGGTGGAAGAAGCGCTTGAAGCGTTCAACGTCGCACTTCACCACGTCCTGATAGCAGGTCACGGTTTTCGCATCGGTGAAGAAAATCCCGAACATGCCGCCCACGTGGTTAACCACCAGCGGAATACCCGCTTCTTCTGCCGCTTCCAGCAGACCGTTTGCCAGCTGCGAGGTCAGGTCGGTCAGGGTTTCGTGAATACCCGGCTGTGCCACTTCGGTCAGGCAGGCAAAGCCCGCCGCCATGGCGATAGGGTTACCGGAAAGCGTGCCCGCCTGGTAAACCGGGCCGGTTGGCGCCAGGGCTTCCATCACGTCCTTACGACCACCGAATGCGCCGACCGGCATGCCGCCGCCGATGATTTTGCCGAGGCAGGTCAGGTCCGGCACGACGTCGTAGTAAGACTGGGCACCTGCCAGCGCCACGCGGAAGCCGGTCATGACTTCATCGATGATCAGCAGCGCGCCGAACTCGTCGCACAGGGCGCGCAGGCCCGGCAGGAAGTCAGGCTGCGGTGGGATACAGTTCATGTTGCCGGCAACCGGCTCAACGATGATGCAGGCGATTTCCTGCGGATACTGCTCGAACGCCGCGCGAACGGTAGCAAGATCGTTGTAGGTGCAGGTCAGGGTGTGCTTCGCGAAATCTGCCGGTACGCCAGGCGAGTTCGGCTGGCCGAGCGTCAGCGCGCCGGAACCGGCCTTCACCAGCAGACAGTCGGCATGGCCGTGGTAACAGCCTTCAAACTTGATGATTTTATCGCGACCGGTAAAACCGCGCGCCAGGCGGATGGCGCTCATGGTGGCTTCGGTACCGGAGTTCACCATACGCACCATGTCCATGGTAGGCACCAGTTCGGTCACCAGCTCCGCCATTTTCACTTCCATTTCGGTTGGCGCACCGAAGCTCAGGCCGCGCTGGGCGGCTTCAATTACCGCGTTACGAATGGCCGGATGGTTGTGCCCCAGCACCATCGGCCCCCAGGAACCCACATAATCGATATAGGCTTTGCCATCGACATCATACAGATACGCGCCGTCAGCACGTTCGATAAACAGCGGCGTACCGCCCACGCCGGTGAAGGCGCGCACAGGTGAGTTCACGCCACCCGGAATAAGCTCGCGGGCTGCACTGTAGAGGTTTTCAGAGTTGCTCATGGCGTCGTTCCTGGTTCGAATAAAATGGTTAAGCCCACTATTCTATGTGATTCGGGGAAGGTTATGAAATTTTTAGCCGGGCAATGCTTTAAGATTTGTTAAGTAATTTTCAGGAGACGGTAGGGCCGTCTCTGGTAAAATCCTCGCGGCTTTTTGTGTGACAAATAAGAACAGGACATGAAATCAGATTCTCCGTCTTTTGAAGAACAACAGTTTACGCGCGCCCAGCACCGAATCAGCATTCGGCGGCTGCTCAATCGCGATAAAACGCCGCTGGCGATCCTGCTGGCCGCTGCCGTGGTGGGTACTCTCGCGGGCCTGGTTGGCGTGGCGTTTGAAAAAGCGGTTAATGCCGTACTCAACTGGCGAGTGGGCACCGTGGCCGGTTTCGCCGACAGCGAATGGCTGGTCTGGGTGTGGGCATTCGGGCTGTCCGCGCTGTTTGCCATGGTGGGGTATTTTCTGGTGCGAAAATTCGCGCCGGAAGCGGGGGGATCGGGCATCCCGGAAATTGAAGGCGCGCTGGAGGAGCTGCGTCCGGTGCGCTGGTGGCGGGTGATTCCGGTTAAGTTCATCGGCGGCATGGGGACTCTGGGCGCGGGAATGGTGCTTGGACGGGAAGGACCCACGGTACAGCTGGGGGGGAACGTCGGCCGTATGGTGGGCGATCTGTTTCGGATGCGAAGCGCCGAAGCGCGCCATACGCTGCTGGCAACCGGCGCGGCGGCGGGGCTTTCCGCCGCGTTTAACGCGCCGCTGGCGGGCATTTTGTTCATTATCGAAGAGATGCGCGCGCAGTTCCGCTACAACCTGATCTCAATTAAAGCGGTATTCACCGGCGTCATTATGTCGAGCATCGTGTTTCGCATCTTTAATGGCGAGGGAGCGGTCATTGAGGTGGGTAAACTGACCAACGCGCCGGTCAACACCCTGTGGCTTTACCTGATCCTCGGCATGATTTTTGGCGTGGTGGGGCCGCTGTTTAACACCTTTATCCTGCGCGCTCAAGATATGTTCCAGCGCATTCACGGCGGGAACACCACGAAATGGGTGCTGATGGGCGGTCTGCTGGGCGGAATGTGTGGCGTACTCGGGTTTATCGAGCCGAATGCCGCAGGCGGCGGGTTCGGGCTGATTCCCATTGCGGCGGCGGGGAATTTCAGCGTGGGTCTGCTGCTGTTTATGTTTATCTCCCGGGTTATCACGACGGTACTGTGCTTCTCTTCCGGCGCGCCCGGGGGGATTTTTGCCCCGATGCTGGCGCTGGGTACGCTGCTCGGCACCGCGTTTGGTATGGCGGCTGAAGTGGGCTTTCCCGCCTATCACCTTGAAGCCGGGACCTTTGCGGTGGCCGGAATGGGGGCGCTGCTTGCCGCGTCCCTGCGTGCGCCCTTGACCGGGATCGTGCTGGTGCTGGAAATGACGGACAATTACCAGCTCATTTTGCCAATGATCATCACCTGTCTCGGCGCGACACTATTAGCCCAGTTCCTGGGTGGAAAACCGCTATATTCCACCATCCTCGCGCGTACCCTGGCGAAACAAGCGGCTGAGCGGGCCGCCACGCAGAATACTTGAATGAATTACCAGGGTATTAGATAATGAGACAAAGAATTGGGTGAATTTTACCCAATGGCAGTATTCATGGGAGCATAAGATGAGTGATGACGTAGTAGCTGTACCGCTCGAATTTACCGAAGCAGCAGCCAACAAAGTGAAAGTCCTGATTGCCGACGAAGACAATCCGGATCTGAAACTGCGTGTTTATATTACCGGTGGCGGCTGCAGCGGCTTCCAGTATGGTTTTACCTTTGACGATCAGGTTAACGATGGCGATATGACTATCGAGAAACAGGGCGTCGCGCTGGTGGTTGACCCGATGAGCCTGCAATATCTGGTGGGTGGTTCGGTGGATTACACCGAGGGTCTGGAAGGTTCGCGCTTTGTGGTCACGAACCCGAATGCGACAAGCACCTGCGGGTGTGGATCTTCGTTCAGCATCTAAGAGAGTGCGGGCTGATGCCGTTACTCCGTCCCTCTCCCACAGGGAGAGGGAGAAAAGACTAAAAACGGTAACCTTGCGGTTACCGTTTTGCTTTTACCTGCCATTATCATCCAGCGCAAACGTCGGCAGCTTCAGGTGCCAGCGTATCGCCGCTAAGCGTATCACCAGCGTCACGACCATCCCCAGCATCGCGGCATTTTCCAGCGGGAGGGCAAAGGTGTAGTACGCGGTAGCGTGAACAATCCCGCCCACGATGCAGGCCGTCGCGTAAATTTCAGTACGCAGGATCATCGGCACTTCACGCGCCAGAATGTCGCGAATGATCCCACCGCCCACGCCGGTTAATACGCCCATGCAGATTGCCACCATCGGACCGGTACCGGCATTAAACGCCTTGTTGACGCCAATACCGACAAACACGGCCAGACCCACGGCATCCAGTACCGGCAATATCCACTTGGGTAAGCGGCGGGGCTGGCGAACCAGCACAATGGTTAACAGGCAGGTGACCATCGCGACCACCAGATCGGTAGGATCTTTCACCCAAAACACCGGGCCATTTGCCAGCGCCATATCGCGGATAGTCCCGCCGCCGACGGCGGTCACGACGCCCAGCACCAGCACGCCAAACGGATCCATGCGTAGTTTTCCGGCGAGCAGAACGCCGGAGATAGCAAAAACGGCTGTGCCAAGAATATCCAGCCAATAAACGAGCATCGTTAAATCCTCGAAAAGGGTCTTATGTTAGTGACTCTCTGCCAGCGCGGCACAGAGCTGTTTTGCGGCGAGGATAATACGCGGGCTGGCGCGTTCAAACCAGTCGCTGTTGAGCGGGATCACCGGAATTTTTAGCTGCTTTTGCCAGAATTGTTCAATTTTAGGAATCTCGCTCGCATTTCCGACCACGACGATGGCCTGCGGCTGGCGCGCCAGCACCTGTTCGCGGCTCACCTGAGGCCACGGCACCCGGCTGGCAGCAAAGATATTTTCACCGCCACAGACTTCCAGCACCTGGTTCTGAATCGACCCTTTTCCTGTGGTGAACAGCGGCTGGCTGCCAAACTGCAGGAAGATGCGTTTTTTAACAGGGGTATCGTATCGGGATTTCAGCGCGGCATAGTCGCTCAGCATCTGTTTCGCCGCAGCCTCGGCTTTTTTGGGCGTAGGGCTGTAGGGTGCCAGGGCGCGTAGCGCCTGAGCGACCTGCTCAATGCTGACGGCATCAATCCACATGACCTTTATGCCAAGCGAGGTGAGCTGGTTGACCTGCCGCTCGGCGTTGCCGCCGCGCCAGGCCAGCACGAGATCCGGTTTAAGCGCCACGATGCGCTCAAGGTTCATCCCCTGCCAGGTTGCCACCTGTTCAATACCCGCGGCTTGTGGTGGGTAATCCGAAAAGCTACTCACGCCAACGGGCGTGATCCCGGCGGCAAACGCCAGTTCCGTATTTGCGGGAGAGAGAGTAATCACGCGCGGTAACGCATAGAGCCACAGCGGGGCGAGAAGAAGCAGGGCGGCCAGCGCCCTGACGGTATGTTTAGCCACGTGCCAGATTCTGCACCAGGCGCTCCACCATCACGGTGGACTGTTTTGCCGCAACGGTCAGGAACTCGTCGAAGCTGATGTGGGACTGCTGGTCTGCCACGTCAGAGATGGCGCGAACCACCACGAACGGTACGCTGAAGTTATGGCAGACATGAGCGATCGCGGTCGCTTCCATCTCAACGGCAACCGCCTGAGGGAAATTATGACGGATTTTCGCCAGCCCAACGGAGCCGTTGATGAAGGCATCACCGCTGACAATCAGACCGCGTACCGCGTTGAGGTTGAGTTCTGCGATGCAGGTCTCTGCCGCCGCAATCAGTTTGTCGTCAGCTTTAAAACCAGCAGGGCAGCCCGGGAGCTGGCCGTACTCGTAACCGAACGCGGTGACGTCGGCATCGTGGTAACGCGCTTCGTCGGAAACAACGATATCGCCCACTTTCAGCGTCGGCGCCAGGCCGCCCGCAGAGCCGGTATTCACGATCACGTCCGGCTTGCAGCGCTCAAGCAGCAGGGTTGCACCCAGCGCAGCAGCCACTTTACCGATGCCTGATTTCAGCAGAGCCACGTCAACACCGTTCAGCTGGCCGGTGTAGATCTCACAACCTCCCAGAGAGAGGGTCTGACGGTTCTCAATTTTGTCACGCAGCAGCGTAACTTCTTCTTCCATTGCACCAATAATGCCGATTTTCATAGATTTACTCGCGATGTGCCTTGTTAAGATGCATAGTCTATCATGCGGTTAAGGGGAAACGCATTCTCACGCGGGGGAGCACATGTCACCAATCGATTTTCGCACCAAAATAAACTGGCACCGACGTTTCCGTTCGCCGCAGGGCGACAAGAGCGAACATGAGATCCTGCGTATCTTCGAAAGCGATCGCGGGCGGATCGTTAACTCGCCTGCCATCCGCCGTCTGCAGCAAAAAACTCAGGTGTTCCCGCTGGAGCGTAACGCCGCGGTGCGCACGCGCTTAACCCACTCGATGGAAGTGCAGCAGGTCGGGCGCTACATTGCCAAAGAGATTTTGAGCCGTCTCAAAGAGCAGCGTTTACTGGAAACCTATGGTCTGGACGAGCTGACGGGGCCCTTCGAGAGCATCGTTGAGATGGCCTGCCTGATGCATGACATCGGCAACCCGCCTTTCGGCCACTTTGGTGAGGCGGCTATCAATGACTGGTTTAAGCAGCGGCTTTATCCTTCGGATGCGGTAAGCCAGCCCCTCAGCGATGACCGCTGCATCGTACGCGATTTACGCCTGCGTGAAGGTGAAGAGGGGCTGAACGATCTGCGCCGCAAAGTGCGCCAGGATTTGTGTCACTTCGAGGGCAACGCGCAGGGGATCCGGCTGGTTCATTCCCTGATGCGCATGAACCTGACCTGGGCACAGGTCGGCTGCATTCTGAAATATACGCGTCCCGCGTGGTGGATGGGGGATACGCCCGCGTCCCACAGCTATTTAATGAAAAAACCGGGCTATTACCTTTCCGAAGAGGCCTATATTGAACGGTTACGTAAAGAACTTTCATTGACGCCAAACGGCCGCTTTCCATTGACGTGGATTATGGAAGCCGCCGATGATATTTCCTATTGCGTGGCCGATCTGGAAGATGCCGTGGAGAAAAGAATCTTCAGCGTCGAGGAGCTTTATCAACATCTTTATGCGTCCTGGGGTACCCATGAAAAAGGTTCGCTGTTTGCGCAGGTGGTCGAAAATGCCTGGGAAAAATCGCGCTCAAATACATTAAGCCGCAGTACGGAAGACCAGTTCTTTATGTATTTGCGGGTCAATACATTAAATAAGCTGGTGCCGTATGCGGCGTCGCGTTTTATTGATAATTTGCCGCTCATTTTCAGCGGGGAATTCAACCACGCGCTGCTGGAAGATGACAGTAGTTTCAGTCAACTCCTTGAGCTTTATAAACATGTGGCGATGCGGCATGTATTCAGCCATCCGGATGTCGAGCAGCTAGAGCTGCAGGGCTATCGGGTAATCAGTGGGTTACTGGAAATTTATTCCCCGTTGCTTCAGCTGTCGGTCGATGAATTCAGCGAACTGGTGGAACACGAGCGCGTGCGCAGAATACCCATCGAATCGCGGCTTTATCAGAAACTTTCTACCCGGCATCGTCTGGCGTATGTCGAAGCGATTGGTAAGCTGGAACGCAACTCTCCCCAATGGCCGGTGATGGAATATTATTATCGCTGCCGTCTTATCCAGGACTATATCAGCGGCATGACGGATTTGTATGCCTGGGATGAATACCGCAAGCTCATGGCGGTGGAATAATTCCGGAGTTTTGTAAAGACGGCCAATAAATTTTTACCTTTTCCATAAACTTATCGCCGGAACTAAGCGGTATAAAATGAATCTGAGTTACACAGCAATTTTGCGTTACCTGTAAATCGAGATTGAGAAACATGAAAAAAACCACATTAGCAATGAGTGCACTGGCTCTGAGTTTAGGTTTAGCGCTGTCTCCTCTGACTGCTACTGCAGCCGAGACCGCGTCGTCGGCAGCAACCGCGCAGCAGATGCCAAGCCTGGCACCGATGCTCGAAAAAGTGATGCCATCGGTGGTGAGTATTAACGTTGAAGGCAGTACGACCGTCAATACGCCGCGTATGCCGCGTAACTTCCAGCAGTTCTTCGGCGACAACTCGCCGTTCTGCCAGGACGGTTCGCCATTCCAGAGCTCTCCGTTCTGTCAGGGCGGCGGTGCCGGGGATGACAGCCAGGGCGGCGGCCAGCAGCAGAAATTCATGGCGCTTGGCTCGGGTGTCATTATTGATGCGGCGAAAGGCTACGTCGTCACTAACAACCACGTTGTCGATAACGCGAACAGCATTAAGGTTCAGCTGAGCGATGGCCGTAAGTTCGACGCCAAAGTAGTGGGTAAAGACCCGCGCTCCGACATCGCGCTGATCCAGATTCAGGATCCGAAAAACCTGACGGCGATTAAAATTGCCGACTCCGACGCGCTGCGCGTGGGCGACTATACCGTGGCGATCGGTAACCCGTTCGGTCTGGGTGAAACCGTGACATCCGGTATCGTCTCAGCGCTGGGTCGTAGCGGCCTGAACGCGGAAAACTACGAAAACTTCATCCAGACGGATGCGGCGATCAACCGCGGTAACTCCGGCGGTGCGCTGGTGAACCTGAACGGTGAGCTGATCGGTATCAACACCGCTATCCTGGCACCGGACGGCGGCAACATCGGCATCGGTTTTGCTATCCCGAGTAACATGGTGAAAAACCTGACCGCGCAGATGGTGCAGTATGGCCAGGTGAAACGCGGCGAGCTGGGTATCCTCGGTACGGAGCTGAACTCCGAACTGGCTAAGGCGATGAAAGTTGACGCTCAGCGCGGGGCATTCGTCAGCCAGGTGATGCCGAATTCTTCTGCGGCGAAAGCGGGCATTAAAGCGGGGGATGTGATCACCTCCCTGAACGGTAAACCGATCAGCAGCTTTGCCGCCCTGCGTGCCGAAGTGGGCTCGATGCCGATTGGCAGTAAAGTGACCCTCGGCCTGCTGCGCGACGGTAAGCCGGTTAACGTGAGCCTGGAGCTGCAGCAGAGCAGCCAGAATCAGGTGGATTCCAGCACCATCTTCAGCGGTATTGAAGGTGCCGAGATGAGCAATAAAGGCGCAGACAAAGGCGTGGTGGTGAACAACGTGAAAGCGAATTCACCGGCAGCCCGTATCGGCCTGAAAAAAGGCGATGTGATCATGGGCGCTAACCAGCAGCCTGTGAAAAACATCGCTGAACTGCGCAAAATTCTCGACAGCAAGCCTTCCGTGCTGGCGCTGAATATCCAGCGTGGTGATACCTCTCTTTATCTGCTGATGCAGTAATCCTCTGAAGCCCCTGTTCGCGGGGGCTTTCTCGTTTTTGTGATTCTTGCCACAACTCCATACTTCTTCCTCTCTCTTTGTGCATTCGCACAATGCAGCCGTCGCTGAACTTCCCTATTCTTGAGCTCTGCTCACGGGAGGGTTACATGGCTGGCTGGCATCTTGATACCAAAATGGCGCAGGATATTGTGGCGCGCACCATGCGCATCATTGATACCAATATCAACGTAATGGATGCCCGCGGGCGCATTATTGGCAGCGGCGATCGCGAGCGTATTGGGGAATTGCACGAAGGTGCGCTGCTGGTGCTTTCTCAGGGGCGGGTCGTGGATATCGACGATGCGGTAGCGAAACACCTGCACGGCGTACGTCAGGGCATCAATTTACCGCTGCGTCTTGAAGGCGAAATTGTGGGGGTAATCGGCCTCACCGGCGAGCCCGAGTCACTGCGAAAATACGGTGAGCTGGTCTGTATGACGGCAGAGATGATGCTGGAGCAGTCGCGCCTGATGCATCTGCTCGCTCAGGACAGCCGCCTGCGTGAAGAGCTGGTAATGAACCTTATTCAGGCGGAAGAGCATACGCCTGCGCTCAGCGAATGGGCGCAGCGTCTGGGGATCGATTTAAACCAGCCGCGCGTGGTGGCGGTCATTGAGGTCGATAGCGGCCAGCTTGGCGTGGACAGCGCGATGGCCGAGCTGCAGCAGCTGCAAAATGCGCTGGCGACGCCGGAGCGCGATAACCTGGTGGCGATCGTTTCTCTGACGGAAATGGTGGTCCTCAAACCGGCGCTCAATGCGTTCGGCCGCTGGGATGCCGACGATCATCGTCGTCGCGTAGAGCAGCTGATCTCCCGGATGGAGGAGAACGGCCAGCTGCGTTTTCGCGTTGCGCTGGGCAACTACTTTACCGGGCCGGGCAGTATCGCCCGCTCCTGGCGTACCGCGCGCACCACCATGATGGTGGGCAAGCAGCGGATGCCGGAGAGCCGCAGCTATTTCTATCAGGATCTGATGCTGCCGGTGCTGCTCGACAGCCTGCGCGGGGGATGGCAGGCCAATGAGCTGGCGCGGCCATTGGCGCGTCTGAAAGCCATGGACAACAACGGCCTGCTGCGCCGGACGCTGCAGGCGTGGTTCCGCCATAACGTGCAGCCGCTGGCGACCTCGAAGGCGCTGTTTATTCACCGTAATACGCTTGAGTATCGGTTAAACCGGATTTCGGAGCTGACGGGGCTGGATCTGGGAAACTTTGACGACAGGCTGCTGCTGTATGTGGCGCTGCAGCTGGACGAACAGAGATGATGCTGTATGCGGTCTGGTGCCCTCACCCCATCCCTCTCCCACGGGGAGAGGGCGCAAACACTAAAAACGGCAATCAAGGATTGCCGTTTTGCTTTTATTTCCGCGTTAATTTCTCAAGATCCGCTTCAATCTCGCTGATCTTATTTGTTACAACGCTTTCAAGGTGACGCAGATCGTCAAGGATCTTACGCTTAAGATCGACTTCGGTGCGGTCGCGCTGGCAGATCTGATCGAGTTCATCGATCACATAGCGCAGGTTAGGGCTGATTTCCTGTACTTCTTTGTAGCCCTGTCCTACACCGTCAGCCACAACGGTCTTACGCTGGCGTGGATATTTAAACTTCACGCTTTTGGCGAAAAACTCTCCTTTGTCCTTGTGAAAATAGATTTTCAGAATATCGTTATTGGCTTCCTGACGGAGGCTGTAACGATCAATTTCATCAGGATTGGTAATGCCCAGACTTTTCAGATTATCGTACATAGCGGTACCCTTGATCTCAACATAACCTTTGAATAATTAACGAAAAAATCTATTTTCGCCACCCTCAGATATAAAAAAAGCGGGGTTGCCCCCGCTTTTTGTTATACCCGATTAATCGATGGTGCGCAGTAATTCGTTGATGCCCACTTTACCGCGCGTTTTCGCATCCACTTTCTTCACGATAACCGCACAGTACAGGCTGTATTTGCCATCTTTTGACGGCAGGTTGCCGGAAACCACCACGGAGCCCGCCGGAACGCGACCGTAGTGAACTTCACCGGTTTCACGGTCGTAAATACGGGTGCTCTGACCGATGTAAACGCCCATGGAGATCACGGAACCTTCTTCAACGATCACGCCTTCAACCACTTCAGAGCGCGCGCCGATGAAGCAGTTGTCTTCGATGATGGTCGGGTTAGCCTGCAGTGGCTCCAGAACACCACCGATGCCCACGCCGCCGGACAGGTGAACGTTTTTACCGATCTGCGCGCAGGAACCGACGGTCGCCCAGGTATCAACCATGGTGCCTTCGTCAACGTAGGCACCGATGTTCACGTAGGATGGCATCAGCACGGTGTTGCGTGCGATGAATGCGCCCTGACGCACTGCCGCAGGCGGTACCACGCGGAAGCCTTCTTTCTGGAAACGCGCTTCGTCGTAGTCAGCGAATTTCATTGGCACTTTATCGAAGTAGCGGCTTTCTGCTCCGTCGATAACCTGGTTATCGTTGATACGGAAAGAGAGCAGCACGGCTTTCTTCAGCCATTGATGAGTGACCCACTGACCGTCGATTTTTTCTGCCACGCGCAGCGCGCCGGAATCCAGAAGGGAAATCACCTGGTTTACCGCTTCACGGGTCACGGTATCCACATTTGCCGGGGTAATCTCGGCGCGACGCTCAAAAGCGGACTCAATAACGTTCTGTAACTGCTGCATTGTTTACTCTTTCCATTTCACTAAAAAACATATCACCCTTTATCGTTTGGATTGAGGGCTGCTGTCAACCGTTGTTGCACTTCAAGCTGCAGGTCATTATTAAGGGCACGCCGGTCAGCGGTGGCGATTATAAATAAATCTTCTACTCGCTCGCCAATCGTTGTAATTCGGGCGCCGTGGAGCGAAATTCCCAGATCGGCAAAAACCTGGCCGACGCGGGCAAGCAGCCCTGGCTGGTCGAGCGCGATCAGCTCCAGGAACGATTTACGGTCGGTGTGGGTCGGCAGGAAATTGACCTCGGTATCGACGGTAAAGTGGCGCAATTTCGCCGGCTGGCGACGCGGCTGCGGGGGCTGCCAGCTGCGCTGGGTAATCGCCTGTTCCAGACCAAAACGTATCCCTTCATGCCTGTCCGACGAGAGCGGGCTGCCGTCCGGCTCAAGCACGATAAAGGTGTCCATCGCCATGCCGTCGCGGGTGGTGAAAATCTGCGCGTCGTGAACGCTCAGGTTACGCCTGTCCAGCTCGGCGCAGACCGCAGCAAACAGATAAGGTCGGTCCGGGCTCCAGATGAAAATCTCCGTCCCGCCGCGGGTAGCCTGCGGGCTCAGCAGGATCATCGGCTGGGACAGATCGTGCTTCAGCAGATGCCGCGCGTGCCACGCAAGCTGGTTTGGGCTATGGCGGACAAAATAGTTGGCGCGGCAGCGGGCCCAAATCTGATGCAGTGCCTCTTCATCAATATTATCCATCCGCAGCAGCGCCAGCGCCTGCAGCTGGTGATGGCGCACGCGCTCGCGCATGTCCGGGGTGTTTTGCATCCCGCGACGCAGCTGTTTTTCGGTGGCGAAGTACAGCTCGCGCAGCAGGCTCTGCTTCCAGCTGTTCCACAGGGTCTCGTTGGTGGCGCAGATATCGGCCACCGTCAGGCAGACCAGATAGCGCAGACGGTTTTCCGTCTGAACCTCTTCCGCGAACTGCTTGATCACTTCCGGATCCTGAATGTCACGACGCTGCGCGGTGACCGACATCAGCAGGTGATGGCGCACCAGCCAGGCCACCAGCTGCGTTTCACGCGAGTTCAGGCCGTGCAGTTCGGCAAATTTCAGCACGTCCTGCGCGCCCAGCACCGAATGGTCACCGCCGCGACCTTTGGCGATATCGTGGAACAGGGCGGCAATCAGGATCAGTTCCGGATGGGTCAGGCGCGGCCACAGTTCGACGCAGAGCGGGTGGCGGGAGCGCGTCTCTTCTCTCGCAAAGCTTTCCAGCTTTAGCATCACGCGGATCGTGTGTTCATCCACCGTGTAGGCGTGGAACAGATCGAACTGCATTTGCCCGACAATGTGCGACCACTGCGGCATATAGGCCCACAGCACGCTGTGGCGGTGCATCGGCAGCAGGCCGCGGCTGACGGCGCCCGGGTGGCGGAGCATGCTCAGGAATAGCGAACGCGCTTCCGGGATATAGCACAGCGGCTGCGTCAGATGACGGCGCGCGTGGCGCAGATGGCGAAGGGTGGTGGAGTAGATCCCGGTGATGGTGCTGTTGCGCACCATGGTATAGAACATTCGCAGAATCGCTTCCGGCTCGCGGATGAACAGCGTTTCGTCGCGCAGGTCGATAAGCGTGCCGCGCAGCTGGAATTCGTCATCAATCGGACGCGGTTTTTCGTCCGCCGTCAGAGCCAGAATGGCCTCGTCGAACAGCTGCAACAGCATCTGGTTCAGCTCGGTCACCCGGCGGGTGACGCGGAAGAAATCCTTCATCATGTGCTCAACCGGCTCGTTGCCTTCGCCCTGATAATTCAGACGCTGAGCCACGCTGAGCTGGCGGTCAAACAGCAGGCGGTTATCGTAGCGGGTGACTTCCAGATGCAGGGCAAACCGGATGCGCCACAGCAGGTGCAGGCACTCGTTCAGCTCGTTACGCTCGGCCTCGGTTAAAAAGCCGAAGCCGACCATCTCGTCCATCGAGGTGGCACCAAAATGGCGGCGGGCGACCCACTGCAGGGTGTGGATGTCGCGCAGGCCGCCGGGGCTGCTTTTAATATCGGGTTCAAGATTATAGCTGGTGCCGTGGTAGCGCTGGTGGCGCTGGTTTTGCTCCTCGACCTTCGCGGCGAAGAACTTTTCTGACGGCCAGAAGCCGTCGCTGAAGATGTGTTTTTGCAGCTCCAGGAACAGGGCGACGTCACCAATCAGCAGGCGGGTTTCAATCAGGTTGGTGGCGACGGTCAGGTCCGATAACCCTTCCAGCAGACACTCTTCCAGGGTACGCACGCTGTGGCCGACTTCCAGCTTTACGTCCCAGAGCAGCGTCAGCAGTTCGCCAATTTTTTGCGCCTGTTCGTCCGGCAGCTTTTTGCGGCTTAAGATCAGCAGATCGATATCGGAAAGCGGATGCAGCTCACCGCGGCCATAGCCCCCGACGGCAACCAGCGCAACATCACTGATTTGCCCAAACCCGTAATCGATCCACAGGCGCTGCAGCAGCTGGTCGATAAATTCGGTGCGCGCTTCAATGAGCTGCTCGGCCGACACGCCTGCGTCAAACGCGCTGCCCAGCCAGCGATGGAAAACATCCATATGGGCTTTAATATGCGCGCAGGTCAGCTCGTGCGACGGCCAGACGCCCGGGTTATCGGGCTGGTCGGGGAGGGTGGGAAGTGCTGTGTTAGCATACTGTTCGGGTAAAAGATTACTCATCGTGCGCCACCCATAAGAAAAAGCTATAGCCATTAAAAAAGCCGGCATTTGCCGGCTTTTTTATCATTCATCGTGCGTCAGTATCGCCGGGATGGTGTCATCCTTGCGCAACGTCATAATTTCGCAGCCGTTGTCTGTTACCACAATAGTATGCTCGTACTGCGCAGACAAGCTTCTGTCTTTGGTTTTCACCGTCCAGCCGTCTTTCATGGTGCGGATGCGGTAATCACCCGCGTTGACCATCGGCTCAATGGTAAAGGTCATGCCTTTTTGCAGCACCACGCCGCCGTCATCTGCATCATAGTGCAGGACCTGCGGTTCTTCATGGAAGACGCGACCAATGCCGTGACCGCAGTACTCGCGCACCACGGAGAAACCTTCGGCTTCCACAAACTTCTGGATTGCCGCACCGAGGGTACGCAGGCGAATACCCGGTTTAACCATTTTCAGCGCCAGGTAGAGGCTCTCTTGCGTCACTTTGCACAGACGCTCGCCGAGAATCGTCGGCTTGCCAACGATGAACATTTTTGAGGTGTCACCGTGGTACTCGTCTTTAATGACGGTTACGTCGATGTTGACGATGTCGCCATCTTTCAGCAGTTTTTCGTCATCCGGAATGCCGTGACACACCACTTCATTAATAGAGATGCAGACGGATTTCGGGAAACCGTGGTAGCCGAGGCAGGCGGAAACCGCGTGCTGCTCGTTCACGATATAGTCGTTACAGATACGGTCCAGTTCACCGGTGCTGACGCCCGGCTTCACGAACGGCTCGATCATTTCCAGCACTTCCGCGGCCAGACGACCGGCGATGCGCATCTTTTCAATTTCTTCAGGTGTCTTAATAGAGATAGCCATGTAATCTGTCCATCGGTGTCGATTTTTTCGACAATACTAGTCTAAGTGTCGTCAATGGTATCAGTCAGGCACGCTCCGTGCCAAATTGAGAATCATTAACAGCACACTCCGCCAACAACTGTTGGTTTCTGGTCGTGTTTTGTGGTATAAAGCGCGCCGGACTTCCGATCCATCTCAGATACACAGGCTGGACGGAAGCGACAAATCTCACTTTGTGTAACAACACACACGTATCGGCACATATTCCGGGGTGCCCTTCGGGGTCGGTAATATGGGATACGTGGAGGCATAACCCCAACTTTCAATATAGAGGTTTTAAACATGGCAACTGTTTCCATGCGCGACATGCTCAAGGCTGGTGTTCACTTTGGTCACCAGACCCGTTACTGGAACCCGAAAATGAAGCCTTTCATCTTCGGCGCGCGTAACAAAGTTCACATCATCAACCTTGAGAAAACTGTACCAATGTTCAACGAAGCCCTGGCTGAGCTGAACAAGATCTCTTCCCGTAAAGGTAAGATTCTGTTCGTTGGTACTAAGCGCGCTGCAAGCGAAGCTGTGAAAGATGCTGCTAACAGCTGCGACCAGTTCTTCGTGAACCATCGCTGGTTGGGCGGCATGCTGACCAACTGGAAAACTGTTCGTCAGTCCATCAAACGCCTGAAAGATCTGGAAACCCAGTCTCAGGACGGTACTTTCGACAAGCTGACTAAGAAAGAAGCGCTGATGCGCACTCGTGAACTGGACAAGCTGGAAAACAGCCTGGGCGGTATCAAAGATATGGGCGGCCTGCCAGACGCGCTGTTCGTAATCGATGCAGACCACGAGCACATCGCAATCAAAGAAGCTAACAACCTGGGTATCCCGGTATTCGCTATCGTTGATACCAACTCCGATCCGGACGGTGTTGACTTCGTTATCCCGGGTAACGACGACGCAATCCGTGCTGTTAGCCTGTACCTGAGCGCTGTAGCTGCTACCGTTCGTGAAGGCCGTTCCCAGGATCTGGCTTCTCAGGCGGAAGAAAGCTTCGTAGAAGCTGAATAATAAGGTTTTACCCCTTATTAGTACCGTGTATGAATAGGGGCCCATTACCGGCCCCTTTTTTCAATTTACACTGTTTGGCCCCCGGCCGGGCAGTTCACATCTCCCGAGGATTTAAGAATGGCTGAAATTACCGCATCCCTGGTAAAAGAGCTGCGCGAGCGTACTGGCGCAGGCATGATGGATTGCAAAAAAGCGCTGACTGAAGCGAACGGCGACATCGAGCTGGCAATCGAAAACATGCGTAAATCCGGTGCGATCAAAGCAGCTAAAAAAGCAGGCAACGTTGCTGCTGACGGCGTGATCATCACTAAGATCGACGGCAACTACGGCATCATTCTGGAAGTTAACTGCCAGACTGACTTCGTTGCTAAAGATGGCGGTTTCCAGGCATTTGCTAACAAAGTTCTGGACGCAGCTGTTGCTGGTAAAATCACTGACGTTGAAGTTCTGAAAGCACAGTTCGAAGAAGAACGTGTTGCGCTGGTTGCTAAAATCGGTGAGAACATCAACATCCGTCGCGTATCTTCTCTGGAAGGCGACGTTCTGGGCTCTTACCAGCACGGTGCACGTATCGGTGTTCTGGTTGCGGCTAAAGGCGCTGACGAAGAGCTGGTTAAACAGCTGGCTATGCACATCGCTGCAAGCAAACCAGAATTCGTTAAGCCAGAAGACGTGTCTGCTGAAGTGGTAGAGAAAGAGTACCAGGTTCAGCTGGACATCGCGATGCAGTCTGGTAAGCCAAAAGAAATCGCAGAGAAAATGGTTGAAGGCCGCATGAAGAAATTCACCGGCGAAGTTTCTCTGACTGGCCAGCCATTCGTAATGGACCCAAGCAAGTCTGTTGCTCAGCTGCTGAAAGAGCACAACGCTGACGTAACTGGCTTCATCCGCTTCGAAGTGGGCGAAGGCATCGAGAAAGTTGAGACTGACTTCGCAGCAGAAGTTGCTGCAATGTCCAAGCAGTCTTAATGATTGAAAAGGAGCCGCCTGAGGGCGGCTTCTTTTTGTCACCCGTCACAGGAAATCAGACAGGCTCCAGTATCGCTGTGCTGATTTGCGGCATATCATGTCGCCAGAATTAACCCCCATCTTAATCGTTGACAGTCTCAGGAAAGAAACATGGCTACCAATGCAAAACCCGTGTACAAACGCATTCTGCTTAAGCTGAGTGGCGAAGCGCTGCAGGGATCGGAAGGCTTCGGTATTGACGCAAGCATCCTTGATCGCATGGCACAGGAAATCAAAGAACTGGTCGAACTGGGTATCCAGGTTGGCGTGGTCATTGGCGGTGGCAACCTTTTCCGTGGTGCTGGTCTGGCGAAAGCGGGGATGAACCGCGTTGTGGGCGACCACATGGGTATGCTGGCAACCGTCATGAATGGCCTGGCAATGCGTGATGCACTGCATCGCGCCTATGTGAATGCCCGCCTGATGTCCGCGATTCCCCTGAATGGCGTTTGCGATAATTACAGCTGGGCAGAAGCCATCAGCCTGCTGCGCAATAACCGCGTGGTGATCCTCTCCGCCGGTACGGGTAACCCGTTCTTTACAACCGATTCCGCTGCCTGCCTGCGCGGTATCGAGATCGAAGCCGATGTGGTACTGAAAGCGACCAAAGTAGACGGCGTGTTTACTGCCGACCCGGCAAAAGATCCTTCTGCCACCATGTACGATCAGCTGAGCTACAGCGAAGTGCTGGATAAAGAGCTGAAAGTGATGGATCTTGCCGCCTTCACGCTGGCTCGCGACCACAAACTGCCGATCCGTGTCTTCAACATGAACAAGCCTGGCGCACTGCGTCGCGTGGTCATGGGCGAAAAAGAAGGCACTTTGATCACGGAATAATTTCCGTTGACGATAAATACAGGTAAGATTCCGCTTTATTTTGTAGTGGTATCTTACCCGGACGCGCCTTTGGCGTTGTCATGAATTAAACGCGACTATACTTAGCACACCTGTAGCGCTGTGCTGGCGGATAGTCTGCCTGAGACAAGTTTTCAAGGATTCGTAACGTGATTAACGACATCAGAAAAGATGCTGAAGTACGCATGGACAAATGCGTAGAAGCGTTCAAAAACCAAATCAGCAAAATCCGTACTGGCCGTGCTTCCCCAAGCCTGCTGGATGGCATCATCGTAGAATATTACGGTACGCCAACCCCTCTGCGCCAGCTGGCGAGCGTGACGGTTGAAGATACCCGTACGCTGAAAATCAACGTCTTCGACCGCTCTATGAGCCCGGCCGTTGAGAAAGCGATTATGGCCTCTGACCTCGGACTGAACCCAAGCTCTGCGGGCGCAGACATCCGCGTTCCACTGCCTCCGCTGACGGAAGAACGTCGTAAAGATCTTATCAAAGTGGTTCGTGGCGAAGCTGAGCAGGGTCGTGTATCCGTGCGTAACGTCCGTCGCGACGCGAACGATAAGGTGAAAGCACTGCTGAAAGAAAAAGAGATCAGCGAAGATGACGATCGTCGTTCTCAGGACGACATTCAGAAAATGACCGACGCGGCCATCAAGAAAATTGATGCGGCGCTGGCAGAAAAAGAAGCGGAACTGATGCAGTTCTGATTTCTGTCGTACACTGATAAACGCCGTTCAGAAGGACTTCGGGTCTTGCTGGCGGCGTTTTGCTTTTATCTGGTCTAACTTTTTTCGGGCATCTCATGAAGCATTTAACACTCCTCGGCTCAACCGGCTCTATCGGTTGCAGCACTCTCGACGTCGTTCGCCATAATCCTGAACTTTACACCGTGACAGCGCTGGTGGCCGGTAAGAATGTGCAGCGAATGGTCGAACAGTGCCTGGAGTTTGCGCCCCGCTATGCGGTGATGGATGACGAAGAGAGCGCGCGTCTGCTGAAAGCACAGCTGCGTGAAAAGGGCAGTCGAACCGAGGTGCTGAGCGGCCAGCAGGCGGCCTGCGAGATGGCGGCGCTGGATGAGGTGGATCAGGTCATGGCGGCCATTGTCGGCGCGGCAGGGCTGCTGCCGACGCTTGCTGCGATTGATGCCGGTAAGGATGTTTTGCTGGCCAATAAAGAGTCGCTGGTCACCTGTGGACGCCTGTTTATGGATGCGGTGAAGCAGCGCGGCGCGCGTCTTCTGCCGGTCGACAGCGAGCACAACGCGATTTTTCAGAGTTTACCGCAACCTTTTCAACAGAACCTGGGGTACGCTGACCTGGAGCAGAATGGCGTGGTGTCTATTCTGCTTACCGGGTCTGGTGGCCCGTTCCGTGAAACGCCACTGTCTGAACTGCGTGCGATGACACCGGATCAGGCGTGCCGTCATCCGAACTGGTCGATGGGGCGTAAAATCTCCGTTGATTCTGCCACCATGATGAACAAAGGTCTGGAATACATTGAAGCGCGCTGGCTGTTTAATGCGTCAGCGAAACAGATGGAAGTACTGATTCACCCGCAATCGGTGATTCACTCGATGGTGCGTTATCAGGATGGCAGCGTGCTGGCACAGCTGGGCGAGCCGGACATGCGTACGCCGATTGCCCATTCAATGGCGTGGCCAAATCGAGTGAAATCCGGCGTGAAGCCGCTTGATTTCTGCAAGCTAAGTTCCCTGACGTTCAGTGAACCAGACTACGACCGCTATCCTTGTCTGAAGCTTGCGATGAATGCCTTTGACCAGGGGCAGGCGGCGACGACGGCACTTAATGCAGCTAATGAAATTACCGTTGAGGCATTTCTGAATCAGCAAATTCGTTTTACCGATATCGCATCGTTAAATTTATCGGTACTGGAGATGATGGATTTGCGCGAACCACAAAGCGTGGAAGAGGTGCTGGCGGTGGATGCAGCTGCGCGTAATATTGCGCGCCAACGGGTGACACGTCTCGCAAGCTGGTGATAAAGCAAGCACTAGTCGTCGTGCTATTTGTTAGCGTTGGGCTTCAGTGATATAGTCTGCGCCACCTGATCGCAGGTATTTGACTTAATGTGGTCAGGTGAGCCGTGGTTTGACACGGCTTTTTTATGTATAGGCTTCAGTATTCCTGAGTACCGTTAAATCCTTTTCAGGGACAAAAAACGCGTTATGTTGTCTGCGAATCAACCAATAAGCGAAAATTTGCCAGCTCATGGCTGCCGTCATGTAGCAATCATTATGGATGGCAATGGCCGCTGGGCGAAAAGACAAGGGAAGATACGAGCCTTTGGGCATAAAGCGGGGGCGAAATCCGTTCGTCGCGCCGTTTCTTTTGCCGCCAACAACGGCATTGATGCGTTAACGCTCTATGCTTTTAGCAGTGAAAACTGGAATCGACCTCTGCAGGAAGTGACTGCGTTGATGGAATTGTTTGTGTGGGCGCTAGACAGCGAAGTAAAAAGCCTGCACCGCCACAACGTCCGCCTGCGTATCATTGGCGATACCAGTCGTTTTAACTCACGTTTGCAGGAACGGATTCGCAAAGCTGAAGCGCTGACGGAAAATAATACCGGTTTGACGCTGAATATTGCGGCGAATTACGGCGGACGCTGGGATATTATCCAGGGCGTTCGGCATCTGGCCGAACAGGTTCAGGAAGGGCTGTTGAGACCCGACCAAATTGATGAAGAGGCGCTGAGCAAGCAAATCTGCATGAATGAACAGGCACCTGTGGATTTGGTAATTAGGACAGGGGGGGAACATCGCATAAGTAACTTTTTGATATGGCAAATTGCCTATGCCGAACTTTACTTTACGGATGTTCTTTGGCCCGATTTTGATGAACAAGACTTTGAAGGTGCGCTGCATGCCTTTGCCAATCGAGAGCGTCGTTTCGGCGGCACCGAGCCTGGTGGCGACAAAGCCTGATGGGGGTAGCTTTTGCTGAAGTATCGCCTGATTTCCGCTTTTGTATTAATACCCATTGTCATTGCGGCGCTGTTTTTACTGCCCCCGGTGGGATTCGCTATTGTCACGCTGGTGGTGTGCATGCTCGCCGCGTGGGAATGGGGACAGTTTAGCGGCTTTACCTCGCGCACTCAGCGAGTATGGCTTGCGGTACTTTGTGGCTTTATCCTGGCCATAATGCTGTTTACGTTACCTGAATATCACCATGATATTCATCAGCCCCTGGTTGCCGGTTCCTTGTGGATATCGCTGGCCTGGTGGGTTGCTGCGCTGTTGCTGGTTCTTTTTTATCCGGGTTCCGCGGCATTGTGGCGTAATTCAAAAGTGCTGCGACTGATTTTTGGCTTGCTCACAATTATTCCTTTTTTCTGGGGTATGGTTGCGCTGCGAGCGTGGCACTACGACGAAAACCACTACAGCGGTGCGATCTGGCTGCTTTATGTGATGATTCTGGTCTGGGGGGCTGACTCCGGGGCCTATATGTTTGGTAAACTGTTTGGCAAACATAAGCTGGCACCGAAGGTTTCTCCGGGCAAAACCTGGCAAGGATTCATCGGCGGCCTGTTTACGGCAGCGATCATCTCCTGGGGCTACGGCGTCTGGGCGAATCTTGAAGTGGCACCGTCAATACTGCTGGTGTGCTCGATTTTTGCTGCGCTTGCCTCCGTGCTCGGTGATTTAACCGAAAGTATGTTTAAGCGTGAAGCAGGGATTAAGGACAGCGGACACCTGATTCCAGGGCATGGCGGTATACTGGATCGCATTGATAGCCTGACAGCGGCTGTTCCAGTGTTTGCGTGTTTGCTTTTACTGGTATTCGGGACGATTTAACGGAAGGTTTTATGCTGAGCATTCTCTGGAATCTGGCGGCGTTCATTGTTGCACTGGGTGTACTGATTACCGTGCATGAATTTGGCCATTTCTGGGTTGCTCGCCGCTGTGGCGTGCGCGTAGAGCGATTTTCCATCGGTTTTGGTAAATCACTCTGGACGCGCACCGACCGCCACGGCACGGAATTTGTCATCGCCCTTATCCCGCTGGGCGGCTACGTCAAAATGCTCGACGAACGCGTCGAGCCTGTCGCTCCTGAGCTGCGACACAGCGCATTCAACAATAAAACCGTTGGACAACGCGCCGCCATCATTGCTGCCGGACCGGTAGCCAACTTCATCTTTGCGATTTTCGCTTACTGGCTGGTGTTTATCATCGGCGTCCCTGGCGTACGTCCGGTGGTGGGTGAAATTGCCCCCAATTCCATCGCGGCGAGTGCGCAAATTACATCCGGGATGGAACTTAAAGCGATTGATGGCATCGAAACCCCTGATTGGGATGCCGTGCGACTGCAGCTGGTAGCCAAAATTGGCGATGCGCAGACCACCATCAGCGTATCGCCGTTTGGTTCAGATACGCGTCAGGACAAAGTACTCGATTTACGTCACTGGCGTTTCGAGCCAGACAAAGAGGATCCCGTCGCTGCGCTGGGTATTCGTCCACGCGGCGCGCAGATCGAGCCGGTATTAGCCGAAGTACAGGCAAATTCGGCGGCGAGCAAAGCGGGTTTGCAAGCGGGCGACAGGATCGTTAAAGTCGATGGTCAACCATTAACAGAGTGGATGACCTTTGTTACTCTGGTGCGCGATAATCCGGGAACGTCTCTCGCGCTGGAAGTTGAAAGGCAGGGCAGTCCGCTTTCGCTGACGCTGATCCCGGATACGAAGTCGGTCGGCAAAAAGGCAGAAGGGTTTGCAGGCGTTGTGCCAAAAGTGATCCCGCTGCCAGATGAGTACAAGACAATACGCCAGTATGGGCCGTTCAGCGCCATCCTTGAAGCCACGGATAAAACATGGCAACTGATGAAGCTGACGGTCAACATGTTGGGGAAATTGATAACCGGTGATGTGAAACTGAACAACCTCAGTGGGCCAATTTCGATTGCTCAGGGGGCTGGGATGTCAGCGGAATTCGGGGTGATTTACTATCTCATGTTCCTCGCGCTCATTAGCGTGAACCTTGGGATAATCAACCTGTTCCCGCTTCCCGTTTTAGACGGGGGTCATCTGCTGTTTTTGGCGATTGAAAAGCTAAAAGGCGGACCGGTATCCGAGCGAGTTCAAGACTTTAGTTATCGCATTGGCTCGATTTTGCTGGTGCTGTTAATGGGGCTTGCACTTTTCAATGATTTCTCTCGGTTGTAAGAGAGTGTTAGGAAGAACGCATAATAACGATGGCGATGAAAAAGTTGCTCATAGCGTCGCTGCTGTTTAGCAGCGCCACCGTATACGGTGCTGACGGGTTCGTAGTGAAAGACATTCATTTCGAAGGCCTCCAGCGTGTCGCCGTTGGTGCGGCCCTCCTCAGTATGCCTGTACGCCCCGGCGATACGGTTAATGATGATGATATCAGTAACACCATCCGTGCTCTGTTTGCCACCGGCAACTTTGAGGACGTCCGCGTCCTGCGCGATGGTGATACGCTGCTGGTACAGGTAAAAGAACGTCCGACGATCGCCAGTATCACTTTCTCCGGTAACAAGTCGGTGAAAGATGACATGCTCAAGCAGAACCTTGAAGCATCTGGTGTTCGTGTGGGTGAGTCCCTGGACCGCACAACCCTTTCAGACATTGAAAAAGGTCTGGAAGACTTCTACTACAGCGTCGGTAAATACAGCGCCAGCGTGAAAGCGGTTGTCACTCCGCTGCCACGTAACCGTGTTGACCTGAAGCTGGTCTTCCAGGAAGGTGTTTCTGCGAAGATCCAGCAGATCAACATTGTCGGCAACCACGCGTTCAGCACCGACGAACTGATCTCCACCTTCCAGCTGCGCGATGAAGTGCCATGGTGGAACGTGGTGGGCGATCGCAAATACCAGAAACAGAAACTGGCGGGCGACCTCGAAACCCTGCGCAGCTACTATCTCGATCGTGGCTATGCGCGTTTCAACATCGACTCGACTCAGGTCAGTCTGACTCCGGACAAGAAAGGCATTTACATTACGGTTAACATCACTGAAGGCGAGCAGTACAAGCTTTCTGGTGTTGAAGTGAGTGGTAACCTGGCGGGGCATTCTGCTGAAATCGAATCGCTGACCAAAATTCAGCCGGGCGATCTGTATAGCGGTTCCAAGGTAACCAAAATGGAAGACAGCATTAAGAAGCTGCTCGGCCGCTACGGTTATGCCTATCCGCGCGTACAGACTCAGCCGGAAATCAATGACGCGGATAAAACCGTTAAGCTGCACGTGAATGTTGATGCGGGCAACCGTTTCTACGTGCGTAAGATCCGCTTCGTTGGTAACGACACCTCCAAAGATTCCGTTCTGCGCCGCGAAATGCGTCAGATGGAAGGCGCATGGTTGGGAAGCGACCTCGTTGATCAGGGTAAAGAGCGTCTGAACCGTCTGGGCTATTTTGAAACGGTGGATACCGATACCCAGCGCGTACCGGGCAGCCCGGATCAGGTTGATGTCGTATATAAAGTGAAAGAGCGCAACACCGGTAGCTTCAACTTCGGTGTGGGCTACGGTACTGAAAGCGGCGTCAGCTTCCAGGTAGGCGTGCAGCAGGATAACTGGCTGGGTACGGGTTACTCTGTCGGTATTAACGGCACCAAAAACGACTACCAGACCTACTCTGAGTTCTCTGTGACTAACCCATACTTCACCGTAGACGGTGTGAGCCTGGGCGGTCGTATCTTCTATAACGACTTTAAAGCAGATGACGCGGACCTGTCTTCATACACCAACAAGAGTTACGGTGTCGACGGTACGCTTGGCTTCCCGGTTAACGAATACAACACCCTGCGTGCGGGCTTGGGTTACGTGCATAACGACCTGTCCAACATGCAACCGCAGGTGGCGATGTGGCGTTATCTGGACTCTATCGGCCAGTCAACCAGTAAAAATGGTAATGACAATGGCTTCGCGGCGGATGACTTCACCTTTAACTACGGCTGGACCTATAACCGTCTCGACCGTGGTTACTTCCCAACGGAAGGTTCTCGCGTCAACCTGAACGGTAAAGTTACCGTGCCGGGTTCCGATAACGAGTTCTATAAGGTCACGCTGGATACCGCGTCCTACTTCCCGATCGATGACGATCATAAGTGGGTGGTTCTGGGTCGTACCCGTTGGGGCTATGGCGATGGTCTGGGTAGCAAAGAACTGCCGTTCTATGAAAACTTCTATGCGGGTGGCTCCAGCACCGTTCGTGGTTTCCAGTCCAACAACATTGGTCCGAAAGCGGTTTACTACGGCGGAAACGACAAAGATAACTGTGATAAGTCTTCCTCGTCAGAAGTCTGTAGCTCCAATGACGCGGTGGGCGGTAACGCCATGGCCGTTGCCAGCCTGGAGTTCATCACGCCAACGCCGTTTATCAGTGATAAATATGCGAACTCGGTCCGTACGTCCTTCTTCTGGGATGCCGGTACCGTGTGGGATACCAACTGGCAGAATACTGCCCAGATGCGCGCAGAAGGCATTCCTGACTACAGCGATCCGAGCAATATTCGCATGTCTGCCGGTATCGCATTACAATGGATGTCACCGCTGGGGCCGTTGGTCTTCTCCTACGCCCAGCCGTTTAAGAAATATGATGGAGACAAAGCGGAGCAATTCCAGTTTAACATTGGTAAAACCTGGTAATAATCCGCTGCAAAGGAATGCGTTGGCAGTGTAGCGCTGACAACTGGCGATCGGTTACACGGTCGCCTTGCCACGCAAAGAACGGTACCTTCTGGTGCCAATGGGATGGTAAGGAGTTAATTGTGAAAAAGTGGTTATTAGCTGCAGGTCTCGGTTTAGCGATGGCAACTTCTGCTCAGGCAGCAGACAAAATTGCAATCGTCAACATGGGTAATTTGTTCCAGCAGGTTGCACAGAAAACGGGTGTTTCTGCGACTCTGGAAAACGAATTCAAAGGCCGTGCAAGCGAACTGCAGGGTATGGAAAACGATCTTCAGTCCAAAATGCAGCGTCTGCAGCGTGATGGTTCTACCATGAAAGCAAGCGACCGCAGCAAGCTGGAAAAAGACGTAATGGCTCAGCGCCAGACGTTCTCCCAGAAAGCGCAGGCTTTCGAGCAGGATCGTCAGCGTCGTTCTAACGAAGAACGCGGCAAGCTGGTAACTCGCATTCAGACTGCTGTTAAAGCAGTGGCTGCCGATCAGAGTATCGATCTGGTTGTAGATGCGAACGCCGTTGCTTATAACAGCAAAGATGTTAAAGACATCACTGCTGATGTTCTGAAACAGGTTAAATAAGTAATGCCTTCAATTCGACTGGCTGATTTAGCTCAGCAGTTGGATGCAGAATTACACGGTGATGGCGATATCGTCATCACCGCTGTTGCGTCCATGCAATCTGCTAAAGCTGGCACGATTACCTTCATGGTAAGCCCTAAGTACCGTGAGCAACTGGCTCAATGCCAGGCGTCAGCTGTTGTACTGACGCAGGACGATCTTCCATTTGCCACTGTAAGCGCGCTGGTAGTGAAAAACCCCTATCTGACGTATGCACGCATGGCTCAAATTCTTGATACCACGCCGCAGCCGGCTCAGAACATTGCGGCCAGTGCAGCGATTGATGCGACGGCCAGGCTTGGTAACAACGTCGCCGTTGGCGCGAATGCAGTTATCGAATCCGGCGTTGTGCTGGGCGATAACGTCGTCATTGGCCCGGGCTGCTTCGTTGGGAAAAATACGAAAATCGGCGCCGGAACCCGTTTATGGGCCAATGTGTCCGTTTATCATGATGTTGAAATTGGCGAAAATTGCCTCGTCCAGTCCAGCACCGTTATTGGTTCTGATGGCTTTGGTTACGCTAACGATCGTGGTAACTGGGTTAAGATCCCGCAGCTTGGTCGCGTTATTATTGGCGATCGCGTAGAGATCGGCGCCTGTACCACCATTGACCGTGGCGCGCTTGACGACACAATCATTGGCAATGGTGTTATCATCGATAACCAGTGCCAGATTGCGCATAACGTTGTGATTGGCGACAATACCGCGGTTGCGGGTGGCGTCATCATGGCAGGCAGCCTGAAAATTGGCCGTTATTGCATGATTGGCGGCGCGAGCGTGATTAATGGCCATATGGAAATATGCGACAAGGTGACTGTGACGGGAATGGGCATGGTAATGCGTCCTATCACTGAACCTGGCGTCTATTCCTCAGGTATTCCGCTACAACCCAACAAGGTATGGCGTAAAACAGCAGCTCTGGTGATGAACATTGATGATATGAGCAAGCGCCTCAAGTCTCTTGAGCGTAAGATCGATCAACAAGATTAAGCGTCATCCGTTGAACGCTATTTTTCCCGGCCTGTCGGCTTTCTAATAAACCGGCAGGCCGTGTTATTATTGTTATCAGTACATTTTGACAGGAAGAGTATTTTGACTACTGACACTCATACTCTGCATATTGAAGAGATTTTAGAACTTCTGCCGCACCGCTACCCGTTTCTGCTGGTAGACCGTGTGCTGGATTTTGAAGAAGGTCGTTTTCTGCGCGCAGTGAAAAATGTTTCCGTGAACGAGCCGTTTTTCCAGGGACACTTCCCTGGTAAGCCTATCTTCCCGGGGGTGTTGATTCTGGAAGCGATGGCTCAGGCTACCGGTATTCTGGCGTTTAAAAGCGTTGGCAAACTGGAGCCAGGTGAGCTGTATTACTTCGCGGGTATTGATGAAGCGCGCTTTAAGCGCCCTGTCGTGCCTGGTGATCAGATGATCATGGAAGTCACTTTTGAAAAAACGCGTCGTGGCCTGACTCGCTTCAAAGGCGTAGCGCTGGTTGACGGCAAAGTTGTTTGCGAAGCGACGATGATGTGTGCTCGTAGCCGGGAGTCCTGATACGTGATTGATAAATCCGCCTTTATTCATCCTACCGCTATTGTGGAAACCGGTGCCATCATCGGCGCTAACGTCCACATTGGCCCGTTTTGTATTGTTGGACCCCATGTCGAAATTGGTGAGGGTACAGTACTGAAATCTCACGTTGTCGTGAATGGTCACACGACCATTGGCTGCAATAACGAGATCTATCAGTTCGCTTCCATCGGCGAAGTTAACCAGGATCTGAAATATGCTGGTGAGTCGACCCGTCTGGAAATTGGCGATCGTAACCGTATTCGCGAAAGCGTCACTATTCATCGTGGAACAGTACAGGGTGGTGGGTTGACGAAGGTGGGCAGCGATAACCTGTTTATGGTTAATGCGCACATCGCGCACGACTGTACCGTGGGTGACCGCTGTATTCTTGCCAACAACGCAACGCTGGCAGGACACGTATCGGTTGATGACTTCGCAATTATTGGCGGCATGACCGCAGTCCATCAGTTCTGCATCATTGGTGCGCACGTGATGGTTGGCGGATGCTCCGGTGTGGCGCAGGACGTCCCACCGTATGTGATTGCGCAGGGCAACCATGCCACGCCGTTTGGCGTGAACATCGAAGGCCTCAAGCGTCGTGGTTTTAGCCGCGAAGCGATTACTGCTATCCGCAACGCGTACAAACTGCTGTACCGTAGCGGTAAAACGCTGGAAGAGGCGAAGCCGGAAATTGCCGAGCTGGCGAATAAGTACCCGGAAGTGAACGCGTTCATGGAATTCTTTGACCGTTCAACAAGGGGTCTGATTCGTTAATGGTCGACAGTCGTCCGCTTACGATAGCCCTGGTCGCCGGAGAAACCTCCGGCGATATTCTTGGTGCCGGTCTCATCCGCGCGCTTAAGGCGCGTGTACCCAATGCTCGCTTTATCGGCGTTGCTGGCCCGCTGATGCAGGCCGAAGGCTGTGAAGCCTGGTATGAAATGGAAGAACTCGCCGTGATGGGCATCGTTGAGGTGCTGGGACGGCTACGCCGTTTGCTGCACATCCGCGCCGATCTCACCCGCCGTTTTACCGAACTCAAACCCGATGTGTTTGTCGGTATCGATGCGCCTGATTTCAACATTACCCTCGAAGGGAATCTGAAAAAGCAGGGTATCAAAACGATTCACTACGTCAGTCCGTCCGTCTGGGCGTGGCGACAGAAACGCGTTTTCAAAATCGGACGGTCCACCAACCTGGTGCTGGCTTTCCTGCCTTTCGAAAAAGCGTTTTACGACAGATTTAATGTTCCGTGCCGTTTTATCGGTCATACCATGGCGGATGCGATGCCATTGGATCCGGATAAAAACGCGGCGCGCGACGCGCTGGGCATCCCGCACGATGTGCACTGTCTGGCACTGCTGCCAGGCAGCCGTGGTGCAGAAGTTGAGATGCTGAGCGCCGATTTCCTCAAAACAGCGCAAATTCTTCGCCAGACCTATCCGGATCTTGAAGTGGTTGTTCCGCTGGTAAATGCCAAACGCCGCGAGCAGTTTGAGCGCATCAAAGCGGAAGTCGCCCCGGATCTTCACGTCCGTCTTCTGGACGGGAAAGGGCGGGAAGCGATGTATGCGAGCGATGCCGCGCTGCTGGCCTCCGGCACGGCGGCTCTGGAATGCATGCTGGCGAAATGCCCGATGGTGGTCGGTTATCGCATGAAGCCGTTCACTTTCTGGCTGGCAAAACGTCTGGTTAAAACGGATTATGTCTCCCTGCCAAACCTGCTTGCCGGGCGCGAGCTGGTGAAAGAGCTGCTGCAGGATGAGTGCCAGCCGCAGGCGCTTGCTGATGCACTACTGCCGCTGCTCGCCAACGGCAAGACCAGCCACCAGATGCACGATACCTTCCGCGAACTGCATCAACTGATCCGCTGTAATGCTGATGAGCAAGCGGCTGATGCGGTGCTGGAGTTAGCAAAATGATGGAATTTGTTTATCCTCACACTCGCCTTGTGGCGGGCGTGGACGAAGTGGGTCGTGGCCCGTTGGTCGGGGCTGTGGTGACTGCCGCGGTGATCCTCGATCCGGCTCGCCCGATTATCGGGCTGAACGACTCAAAAAAATTGTCTGAAAAACGCCGTCTGGCGCTGTTCAGTGAGATTCAGGAGAAGGCGCTGGCCTGGAGCCTGGGGCGCGCTGAACCGCATGAAATAGACGAGCTGAATATTTTGCATGCCACGATGCTGGCGATGCAGCGTGCGGTAGCAGGTCTGAAAATTTCCCCGGAATATGTCCTGATTGACGGCAACCGCTGTCCGGCATTGCCCATGCCTTCAATGGCGGTCGTCAAAGGCGATAGTCGGGTCGCAGAAATTAGCGCAGCTTCTATCATTGCCAAAGTGACGCGCGACGCCGAAATGGCCGCGCTGGACCTCACTTATCCTCAATATGGTTTCGCCCAGCATAAGGGTTATCCCACACCTTTCCATCTGGAAAGGCTGGCTGAACATGGCGCAACCGAACATCACCGGCGCAGTTTTGGCCCGGTGAAACGCGCGCTGGGACGGGTGTCCTGAATCAATACGCAAGCAATTAAGTAACGCGGAATCTGAAGATGGCTGAACCACGTTTCGTACACCTGCGGGTGCATAGCGACTACTCCATGATCGATGGGCTGGCGAAGACCGGGCCGCTGGTAAAAAAGGCGGCCTCCCTTGGCATGCCCGCGCTGGCGATCACCGATTTTACCAACCTGTGTGGCCTGGTGAAGTTCTACGGAACGGCGCACGGTGCGGGAATGAAGCCTATCGTCGGCGCAGATTTTCATGTCCAGAGCGATCTCGTCGGCGATGAAATGACGCAAATCTCCGTGCTGGCGATGAACAACACGGGCTATCAAAACCTCACTCTGCTTATCTCAAAAGCCTATCAGCGCGGATATGGTGCGCTGGGCCCGTGGATCGACAGGGACTGGCTGGCTGAGCTGAACGAAGGGCTGCTGCTGATCTCTGGCGGCCGTATGGGCGATGTCGGTAAATGCCTGCTGCGCGGCAATAGCGCGCTGGTGGATCAATGCGTCTCGTTCTATGAGGAGTATTTCCCGGATCGTTATTATCTGGAGTTGATCCGCACCGGTCGCCAGGACGAAGAGAGCTATCTCCATGCGGCGGTCGCACTTGCGGAAGAACGCGGGCTGCCCGTCGTCGCGACAAACGATGTACGCTTCCTCGAGCCGGGAGATTTTGACGCTCACGAAATTCGCGTGGCGATCCACGATGGCTTCACGCTCGACGATCCGAAACGGCCGCGTAATTACTCCGCTCAACAGTACATGCGCAGCGAGGAGGAGATGTGTGAACTCTTCTCCGATATCCCCGAAGCGCTGGAAAACAGCGTAGAGATCGCCAGGCGCTGTAACGTTACCGTCCGCCTCGGTGAATACTTCCTGCCGCAGTTCCCGACGGGTGACATGACCACGGAAGATTTCCTGGTCGTGAAATCAAAAGAAGGTCTGGAAGAGCGTCTGGAATTCCTGTTCCCGGATGAGGCCGTTCGCAAAGAGAAGCGGCCGCCGTACGATGAGCGCCTGGATATTGAACTCCAGGTAATCAACCAGATGGGCTTCCCGGGCTACTTCCTGATCGTAATGGAGTTTATCCAGTGGTCGAAGGATAACGGCGTACCGGTTGGACCGGGACGTGGCTCCGGTGCGGGATCGCTTGTGGCCTATGCGCTTAAAATTACCGACCTCGATCCGCTGGAATTCGACCTGCTGTTCGAACGTTTCCTTAACCCGGAACGTGTCTCCATGCCCGACTTTGACGTCGACTTCTGCATGGAGAAACGCGACCAGGTGATCGAGCACGTTGCCGATATGTACGGCCGTGATGCGGTATCGCAGATTATTACGTTCGGTACGATGGCGGCGAAAGCGGTTATCCGCGACGTCGGCCGCGTGCTGGGCCACCCGTACGGGTTTGTCGATCGTATTTCGAAGCTGGTGCCGCCCGATCCGGGCATGACGCTGGCAAAAGCGTTTGAAGCCGAACCTCAGCTGCCGGAAATCTACGAAGCTGACGAAGAAGTGAAAGCGCTGATCGACATGGCGCGCAAGCTGGAAGGCGTCACGCGTAACGCCGGTAAGCATGCGGGGGGCGTGGTTATCGCCCCGACCAAAATTACTGATTTTGCGCCGCTCTACTGCGATGAAGCGGGTGAGCATCCGGTTACTCAGTTTGATAAGAACGACGTAGAATACGCCGGGCTGGTTAAGTTTGACTTCCTCGGCCTGCGTACGCTGACGATCATCGACTGGGCGCTGAAGATGATCAACCCGCGCCGGGAAAAGCAGGGCCTTGAGCCGATAGACATTGCCGCCATCCCGCTGGATGACAAGAAAAGTTTCGACATGCTGCAGCGCTCGGAGACGACGGCCGTCTTCCAGCTTGAATCCCGCGGCATGAAAGATCTGATTAAACGCCTGCAGCCCGACTGCTTCGAAGATATGATCGCACTGGTCGCCCTGTTCCGTCCGGGCCCACTGCAGTCAGGGATGGTAGATAACTTTATCGACCGTAAGCACGGTCGCGAAGAGATTTCTTACCCGGACGTTCAGTGGCAGCATGAAAGCCTGAAGCCGGTGCTGGAGCCAACCTACGGCATTATCCTGTATCAGGAACAGGTCATGCAGATTGCTCAGGTGCTTTCCGGCTATACGCTCGGCGGCGCGGACATGCTGCGTCGTGCGATGGGTAAGAAAAAGCCGGAAGAGATGGCCAAGCAGCGCTCCATCTTTGAAGACGGGGCGAAGAAAAACGGCGTTGACGGCGAGCTGGCGATGAAAATCTTCGACCTGGTGGAGAAATTCGCCGGGTACGGATTTAACAAATCTCACTCCGCCGCCTATGCTTTGGTGTCGTATCAAACGCTGTGGCTGAAAGCGCACTATCCTGCAGAATTTATGGCGGCGGTAATGACGGCCGATATGGACAACACCGAGAAGGTGGTTGGCCTGGTGGACGAGTGCTGGCGCATGGGGCTTAAGATCCTGCCGCCGGATATTAACTCAGGGCTCTACCACTTCCACGTCAACGACGATGGAGAGATCGTTTACGGGATCGGCGCGATCAAAGGCGTGGGCGAAGGTCCGATCGAGGCGATCATCGAAGCGCGTAACAACGGCGGGTATTTCCGCGAGCTGTTCGATCTTTGCGCCCGTACCGATACCAAAAAACTGAACCGTCGCGTGCTGGAAAAACTGATCATGTCCGGCGCGTTTGACAGGCTGGGGCCGCACCGCGCCGCGCTGATGAATTCCCTCGGCGACGCCCTGAAAGCGGCGGATCAGCACGCAAAAGCGGAAGCCATTGGTCAGGCGGATATGTTCGGGGTGCTGGCGGAAGAGCCAGAGCAGATCGAGCAATCTTATTCCAACTGCCAGCCGTGGCCAGAACAGGTGGTATTGGATGGGGAGCGTGAGACGTTAGGCTTGTACCTGACGGGGCACCCGATCAACCAGTACATCAAAGAAATTGAGCGCTATGTCGGCGGCCACAGGCTTAAAGACATGCATCCGACAGAACGTGGTAAAATCACCACGGCTGCGGGGCTCGTGATTGCCGCAAGGGTTATGGTCACCAAGCGCGGCAATCGTATCGGCATCTGTACGTTGGATGACCGTTCTGGGCGTCTGGAGGTGATGTTGTTCACCGACGCGCTGGATAAATACCAGCAATTGCTGGAAAAAGACCGCATACTTATCGTCAGCGGACAGGTCAGCTTTGATGACTTCAGTGGGGGGCTTAAAATGACCGCCCGCGAAGTGATGGACATTGACGAAGCCCGGGAAAAATATGCTCGCGGGCTTGCTATCTCGCTGACGGACAGGCAAATTGATGACCAGCTTTTAAACCGACTCCGTCAGTCTCTGGAACCCCACCGCTCGGGGACAATTCCAGTACATCTCTACTATCAGAGGGCGGATGCACGTGCGCGGTTGCGCTTTGGTGCAACGTGGCGTGTCTCTCCGAGCGATCGTTTACTGAACGATCTCCGTGGCCTCATTGGTTCGGAGCAGGTGGAACTGGAGTTTGACTAATACAGGAATACTATGAGTCTGAATTTCCTTGATTTCGAACAGCCGATTGCTGAGCTGGAAGCGAAAATCGATTCTCTGACAGCGGTAAGCCGTCAGGATGAAAAACTGGATATTAACATCGACGAAGAAGTGCATCGTCTGCGCGAGAAAAGCGTAGAGCTGACGCGCAAAATCTTTGCCGATCTCGGCGCATGGCAGGTGGCCCAGCTGGCTCGCCATCCACAGCGTCCGTACACCCTGGATTATGTCCGCCTGGCGTTTGACGAATTTGACGAACTGGCAGGCGATCGCGCATACGCTGACGATAAAGCTATCGTTGGTGGTATCGCGCGTCTGGACGGACGCCCGGTGATGATCATTGGTCATCAGAAAGGTCGTGAAACCAAAGAGAAAATCCGTCGTAATTTCGGTATGCCAGCACCAGAAGGCTACCGTAAAGCCCTGCGTCTGATGGAGATGGCTGAGCGTTTCAACATGCCAATCATCACCTTCATCGACACCCCGGGTGCATACCCTGGCGTGGGCGCGGAAGAGCGCGGTCAGTCTGAAGCTATCGCGCGCAACCTGCGCGAGATGTCTCGTCTGAAGGTGCCGGTCATCTGTACCGTTATCGGTGAGGGTGGTTCCGGCGGTGCGCTGGCGATTGGCGTGGGCGATAAAGTGAATATGCTGCAGTACAGCACCTATTCCGTTATCTCCCCGGAAGGCTGTGCGTCCATTCTGTGGAAAAGCGCCGACAAAGCGCCGCTGGCTGCAGAAGCAATGGGCATCATTGCGCCACGCCTGAAAGAGCTGAAGCTGATCGACTCCATCATCCCGGAACCGCTGGGTGGTGCGCATCGTAAGCCGGAAGTAATGGCGGCTTCTCTGAAAGCGCAGCTGCTGGCTGACCTGGCAGATCTGGACGTGCTGAGCAAAGACGATCTGCTCAACCGCCGCTACCAGCGTCTGATGACCTACGGTTACGCGTAAGCTTCACAATTATCTGAAAAGCCGCACAATGTTGCGGCTTTTTTTATACCTGCGGTTTAGCCGGACTATGCTTAGCTAATGTTTTTTAAGGAGGAAGCCCATGAATATCATTGCCATTATGGGGCCACACGGCGTCTTTTATAAAGATGAGCCGATTAAGGAGCTGGAGCAATCCCTGCAGTCGCGCGGGTATCAGCTAATCTGGCCGCACAACAGCGCCGATCTGCTGAAGTTCATCGAGCATAACCCGCGTATCTGCGGCGTGATCTTCGACTGGGACGAATACGATCTCGAACTGTGCAGCGATATCAACAAGCTGAACGAATACCTCCCGCTGTACGCGTTTATTAATACTCACTCAACCATGGACGTCAGCGCCAATGATATGCGTATGGCGCTGTGGTTCTTTGAATATTCCCTCGGCGTTGCGGAAGATATTGCGACCCGCATTCAGCAATACACGAATGAATATCTCGATAACATCACACCCCCCTTTACCCGCGCGCTCTTCACCTACGTGAAGGAGGGCAAATATACCTTCTGTACGCCTGGTCATATGGCGGGAACGGCCTATCAAAAAAGCCCGGTGGGCTGCCTGTTCTATGATTTCTTCGGTGGCAACACGCTGAAAGCGGACGTGTCTATTTCAGTCACCGAACTAGGCTCTCTGCTGGATCACACCGGCCCGCATCTTGAAGCCGAAGAGTATATCGCCCGCACCTTTGGCGCCGAGCAGAGCTATATGGTGACCAACGGCACGTCGACCTCGAACAAAATTGTCGGGATGTACGCTGCGCCTGCTGGCAGCACCTTGCTGATTGACCGTAACTGCCATAAATCGCTGGCACACCTGCTGATGATGAGCGACGTCGTACCGCTCTGGCTGTCGCCCACGCGTAACGCGCTCGGTATTCTTGGCGGCATTCCGCGCCGGGAGTTCACCCACGAAGCCATCGAAAGTAAGGTCGCGGCAATTTCTGGCGCAAGCTGGCCTGTCCATGCGGTCATCACCAACTCCACCTACGACGGTTTGCTGTACAACACGAACTGGATCAAACAGACGCTGGACGTGCCGTCGATCCACTTCGATTCCGCATGGGTGCCTTACACTAATTTCCATCCGATTTACGCAGGCAAAAGCGGCATGAGCGGTGAACGGGTGCCGGGGAAAGTGTTCTTCGAAACGCAGTCGACGCATAAAATGCTGGCGGCGTTTTCCCAGGCTTCGCTTATTCACATCAAAGGCGAGTACGACGAAGACACGTTCAACGAAGCCTTTATGATGCACACCACCACCTCGCCGAGCTACCCGCTGGTGGCCTCTATTGAAACGGCCGCGGCGATGCTGCGCGGCAATCCCGGTAAGCGTCTCATCAATCGTTCGGTGGAACGCGCGCTGCATTTCCGTAAAGAGGTGCAGCGGCTGAAAGACGAAGCCGACGGCTGGTTCTTTGATATCTGGCAGCCGGAAGAGATTGATGAAGCAGAATGCTGGCCCGTCTCGCCCGGCGAAGGCTGGCATGGCTTCCGGGATGCCGATAGCGACCATATGTTCCTCGACCCGGTAAAAGTGACGATCCTGACGCCGGGCATGGATGAACAGGGCAAGATGAGCGATGAAGGTATTCCGGCCGCGCTGGTCGCGAAATTCCTTGATGAACGTGGCGTGGTGGTGGAAAAAACCGGTCCCTATAACCTGCTGTTCCTGTTCAGCATCGGGATCGACAAAACCCGGGCGATGGGGTTGTTGCGCGGCCTGATGGAGTTTAAGCGGGCCTACGATCTCAACCTGCGGGTGAAGAACATGCTGCCGGATCTCTACGCGGAGGATCCCGACTTCTATCGAAATATGCGCATTCAGGATCTGGCCCAGGGGATCCACAGGCTGATCCGTCAGCACGATCTGCCGCGTCTGATGCTTCAGGCGTTCGATGTCTTACCGGAGATGAAGTTTACCCCGCACAAAGCATGGCAGCGCCAGGTGAAAGGGGAGGTCGAAACCGTCGAGCTGGAAAACCTGGTCGGCCGCGTATCGGCTAACATGATCCTGCCTTACCCGCCGGGCGTTCCGCTCCTGATGCCGGGAGAGATGATTACCGAAGAGAGTCGGGCGGTGCTTGATTTCCTGCTGATGCTCTGTTCGGTAGGGCGGCACTATCCCGGTTTTGAGACGGATATACACGGTGCGAAGCGCGACGAGAGCGGCGTTTACTGGGTGCGAGTCCTAAAATAAGGGTGACCGCTTGCCAGGCGCGGGTTTTCGGTTGTAACGTTCAGGCATCATAAAAAGGAGAAGCTATGCTGGGTTTAAAACAGGTTCATCATATTGCGATCATTGCGACCGACTACGCGAAAAGTAAGGCCTTCTACTGCGACATCCTGGGCTTTACGCTCATGAGCGAGGCCTACCGCGAGGAGCGCGACTCCTGGAAGGGCGACCTGGCGTTAAACGGGCAATATGTGATTGAGCTGTTCTCTTTTCCTTTTCCCCCTGCGCGTCCGTCCCGCCCGGAAGCCTGCGGCCTGCGTCATCTTGCCTTCAGCGTCGATGACCTGGATAGCGCAGTTAAGCATCTGGAAGCGCACGGCGTGACGTGCGAAGCGATACGCGTCGATCCGTTCACCGACAAGCGCTTTACTTTTTTCAACGATCCGGACGGCCTGCCGCTGGAGCTTTATCAGCAGTAATGGTGGTCCTGTGTGATAATGCCCGCTCAGTTCGGGCATTTTTTATGTGTAATCTCCTATGACCTTACCCGCTATCGCACAAGCCGTTTCACCGTACCGCCAGCTGCTGGTGGGGTTTAGCGGTGGCCTGGATTCTACCGTGTTGCTGCATCGTCTAAAGCTTTGGCGCGATCGGGAACCTGACGTCCAGCTTCGGGCGATGCATATTCACCACGGATTAAGTCCTCACGCAGAGGCGTGGGTGGCGCACTGCGAAGCCTTATGTGTGGCCTGGGCGATCCCGCTCATCGTTGAGCGAGTGACGCTTGCGGAGGAAGGGCTGGGCATCGAGGCGCAGGCGCGGAAAGCCCGCTATGCCGCGTTTGCCGGGGCATTACGTGCTGGAGAAGCGCTGGTCACGGCCCAGCATCTGGACGATCAGTGTGAAACCTTTCTGCTGGCGCTTAAGCGGGGCAGCGGGCCGGCGGGACTTTCTGCCATGCCGGCGCGTTCTGAATTTGCCGGCACAACGTTACTGCGTCCGCTGCTTGGCGAGACGCGTGCCTCGCTGGAAAAGTGGGCGCGAGAACATCAGCTGAACTGGATCGAAGATGAGAGTAACCAGGATGACGGCTATGACCGTAACTTCCTGCGTCTGCGCGTCCTCCCGCTTTTAGGCGAGCGCTGGCCGCATTTCGCCGACGCGACGGCAAGAAGCGCCATGCTGTGCGCCGAACAGGAATCGTTGCTGGATGAACTGTTGAGCGACGAGCTGGCTGCACTCATTTCTGCCGACGGGGCGTTGGCGATCGCACCGATGAAAGCGATGAGCCCGGTACGTCGCGCCGCGCTGTTACGGCGCTGGCTGGCCTTTCATCGCGCCGCGATGCCGTCGAGGACAATGCTGAGCCGTATCTGGGACGAAGTCGCACTGGCGCGGGATGATGCTTCTCCGTGCGTCCACCTGAACGGTTTTGAGGTTAGACGTTATAAAGGGGAGCTCTGGTGGATAAAATCCATGCCCTCACTGACCGATGTGGTGCTCGACTGGCTTTCTCCTGACGCGCCGCTGATATTGCCCTGTGAGGCAGGACGCGTTTCTCTTCTGTCGTCTGGTCATGTGCGGCTGCCTAAGCCCGATGAACCTGTCACCGTGCGCTTTAAGGCTGGCGGCATGCTGCATATCGTCGGGCGCAACGGGGGACGAAAGCTGAAGAAAATATGGCAGGAGTGTAACGTGCCGCCGTGGCTGCGCGACACCATGCCGCTACTGTTCTACGGTGAAACGCTTATCGCTGCGGCAGGGGTGTTCATCACGGAAGAGGGGTGGTCAGAAAAGGGCGTTCGTTTTGAGTGGCAGAAAGCGTAACGGGCAGCCAGGCTGCCCGTTAGTGTCATCAGGATTCGCTCACCACGACGGTGCCGATTTGCGGGTGGCTGAAGCTGGCTATTTTGTCCAGACGCAGCTCACGCGTCGCACCTGCGTCTTCCACTATCAGGTATTCCACATTCTTTCGTGAAACCAGATCGCTGGCTTTCGCCTTCAACACTTCGCCATCTTTTAGCTCCAGCGTCAGTAATAAATGATGCTGGCAGGCGAGTTCGAGGTTGTCATAGTCATCACAATTGATGGGTTGATAAGTATCATTCATCGACATAATCGCTCACCAGTAAATTCGCCGCAGCATACGCTGCTTTTTCCCTGACCGACTCTGAAAGGCTCTCATCAGAGGCCACTTCATTAAGCACCTTCAATACACAGCCCAACGCGTCCGGGACATACCCCAGATCTCCGCTGGCGATTTCCGCATACCGTTTGCGAATTAACTCACAATAATTATTCACATCCCCTCCCGCCAGCGCACTGACTTACTGTGAGATATCATTAAGCCTACGAAGATAAACTCGGTTTAGCAAGGTGACTATACCATACTCATTTAAGCAATATCAGGGCCTTGATAGCGGTGTATTTAACACCCTGTAACAGCCTTTTGCCGCGGTTTTCGCTACAATGTGCGCCTGATTCGAATGGAGTTCTCTCATGGCGCTGAAAGCGACAATTTATAAAGCTGTGGTCAATGTGGCCGATCTGGATCGCAACCAGTTCCTCGATGCGTCGCTTACGCTGGCACGCCACCCCTCCGAAACTCAGGAGCGCATGATGCTGCGCCTGCTGGCGTGGATTAAGTATGCCGACGAGCGTCTGCAGTTTTCCCGTGGGTTAAGCGCAGAAGACGAGCCTGAAGCCTGGCTGCGCAACGATCATCTGGGTATCGATTTGTGGATCGAACTCGGCCTGCCTGACGAGCGCAGAATTAAGAAGGCCTGCACCCAGTCCGCTGAAGTGGCCTTATTCGCGTATAATCAGCGCGCTGCGGAGATCTGGTGGCAGCAAAACAAGAGCAAGTGCGGACAGTTTAAAAATCTCACGGTCTGGTATCTGGATGATGAGCAGCTGGCGCAGTTGAGCGAATTTGCCAGCCGGACCATGGTTTTGCAGGCGACGATTCAGGATGGCGCCATCTGGCTCTCTGATTCTCAGAATAATCTGGAAATTCATTTAGCAGCGTGGCAACCCGCGTCATGATCGTCTTGTCCCGAAACGTCAGCATTCCTGACAGCGAGCTGGAGATCACCGCCATCCGTGCGCAGGGAGCAGGCGGGCAGCACGTCAACAAGGCGTCGACGGCTATCCATTTGCGTTTTGACATTCGGGCCTCAAGCCTGCCAGAGTATTATAAAGAAAGCCTGCTTGCCGCCAGCCATCACCTGATCACCAGCGATGGCGTGATTGTGATCAAAGCCCAGGAGTACCGCAGCCAGGAGCTCAACCGGGAAGCGGCGGTAGCCAGGCTGGTGGCGGTCATCAAAGAGCTAACGGCAGTACAAAAAAGCCGCCGGGCAACGCGGCCGACCCGCGCATCGAAAGAGCGTCGGTTGTCCTCGAAGGCCCAAAAATCCACAGTGAAAGCACTACGCGGTAAAGTTCGTCGCCCGACAGAGTGACGAAAGGGAACACACTTTTCATAAGGAATTCATTGTGAAAAAAGCATTATGTTCAGCGCTGGCAGTGAGTACGCTGTTTGCGCTTTTTGGGTGTAACAACCGCTCCGAAACGCAGGTTTTACAACCCACGCAAACGGAAGAATTAAAACCGATGCAGCAAAGCTGGCGCGGCGTATTGCCTTGCGCGGACTGCGAAGGCATTGAAACGTCTCTGTTCCTGCAAAAAGACGGCACCTGGGTGATGAATCAGCGCTATCAGGGCGCTAAAGAGCCTTCTTCTTTTGCCACTTATGGCACCTGGGCGCGTACGGCAGAGAAGCTGGTCCTGACGGATACCTCCGGTGAGAAAACCTTTTTCCGCGCCAAAGGTGAGGGGATGGAGATGCTCGACCGCGAAGGCAACCCGATTGAATCCCAGTTCAACTACACGCTTGCGCCGGTAAAAGCGGCTCTGCCTGCCACGCCGATGGCAATGCGGGGGATGTACTTCTATATGGCGGATGCGGCGATCTTTACCGACTGCGCAACCGGCAGGAAGGTCAGCGTGGCAAACAATGCGCAGCTTGAACGTGATTACGCTGTGGCACGCGGCAATGACAGCAAGCCGGTATTGCTGACGGTTGACGGTCACTTTACGCTGGAGCCAAACCCGGATAGCGGGGAGATGGTGAAAACGCTGGTGGCAGATAAAGACGCGAAGTTTGTTGCGGGTAAAGACTGTAACAGTAAATAAGCTGACGCTGAGTCATTAAAAAACCCCGCCTGAGCGGGGTTTTTTGTTTAGCCTTTGATGGCTTTCACCAGGTAATCAAGAATGTCGCCGGTCTTGATCATCTGTTTTTCGCCGCTGCGACGGTATTTGTATTCAATCTCATCGCTGTCGAGGTTACGGTCGCCGATGACGACGGTGTGCGGGATACCGATCAGTTCCATATCGGCAAACATCACGCCCGGACGCTCTTTACGGTCATCCATCAGCACTTCGATACCCTGAGCGCGCAGCTCGGCATACAGCTTCTCGGTCAGCTCCTGCACGCGGTAAGACTTGTGCATGTTCATTGGCAGAATGGCCACCTGGAACGGCGCAATATTGTCCGGCCAGACGATGCCGCGTTCGTCGTAGTTCTGCTCAATCGCCGCAGCCACCACGCGCGTCACCCCGATACCGTAGCAACCCATGGTCAGGATCTGGTTACGGCCATCTTCACCCTGAACGGCCGCGTTCAGCGCGCGAGAGTATTTATCACCCAGCTGGAAGATATGACCCACTTCGATGCCGCGCTTAATCATCAGGGTACCCTGGCCGTCCGGGCTTGGATCGCCTGCAACCACGTTACGGATGTCAGCCACTTCCGGCGTCGCCACGTCGCGATCCCAGTTGATGCCAAAGTAATGTTTACCGTCGATGTTCGCACCTGCGGAGAAGTCGCTCATTGCCGCAACCGTGCGGTCAATGACAACAGGCACCGGTAGATTGACTGGACCCAGTGAACCTGGACCCGCATTCACCACGGCGCGGATTTCCGCTTCCGTTGCGAAGGTCAGCGGGCTGGCTACCTGCGGCAGCTTCTCGGCTTTCACTTCGTTCAGCTCGTGATCGCCACGCACCAGCAGGGCAACCAGCGGGTAAGCGCTGCCTTCGGTGGATTTCACCAGCAGCGTTTTCACGGTTTTTTCGACAGGCAGATTGAACTGCTCAACCAGCTCGGCAATGGTTTTAGCGTTTGGCGTATCAACCAGCGTCATCTCTTGCGTTGCCGCCCCGCGTGGTTCTTTTGGCGCCAGCGCTTCTGCAAATTCGATATTCGCCGCGTAATCTGAAGAGTCAGAGAAGATCACATCGTCTTCACCGCTCTGCGCCAGGACCTGGAACTCATGGGATGCGCTACCGCCGATGGAGCCGGTATCAGCCTGCACAGCACGGAAATCCAGACCCATGCGGGAGAAGATTTTGCTGTACGCCGCGTACATTGCGTCGTAGGTCTCTTGCAGTGATTCCTGAGAGGTATGGAAAGAGTAAGCATCTTTCATCAGGAATTCGCGAGAGCGCATAACGCCGAAACGCGGGCGAACTTCGTCACGGAACTTGGTCTGGATCTGGAAGAAGTTCAGCGGCAGCTGTTTGTAAGAGCTCAGCTCATTACGAATCAGGTCGGTAATGACTTCTTCATGCGTTGGGCCGAGAACGAACGGACGCTCGCCGCGATCGACAAAGCGCAGCAGTTCAGGACCATATTGCTCCCAACGGCCGCTCTCCTGCCACAGGTCAGCGGGCTGAACCACAGGCATGGACACCTCGATAGCACCGGCGTTGTTCATCTCTTCACGCACGATGTTTTCGACTTTTTTCAGGACGCGCACGCCGGTCGGCAGCCAGGTGTATAACCCGGAGGCCAGCTTGCGGATCATCCCGGCGCGCAGCATCAGCTGATGGCTGATCACTTCGGCGTCGGCAGGCGTCTCCTTCAGAGTGGAGAGCAGATATTGGCTAGTACGCATGTTGTTACGGTTCCATTTCGACGATTGGAACAGGCTGAAACACCAGCCTGACACAAAAAAAGTGGTTTAGTTTACCAGTGTGGCAAAGATGCCAAAAGAGAGGAGAACAAAATTACCTGGGTTCAAGGGCAAACACTTCAAAACCTGCCCCGGTGACGCGCCAGCGAACGTTGAAATCGAGCAGCCAGACGGCGTACGTTTTTCCTTCTTCCTCTTCTTTACGGTAGGCCGGACGCGGGTCCTGTGCCAGAACTTCAGTGATGAAATCCCGTAAGCGAGGATAGCGTTTCTCCAGCTGGCCGATCTGCGCGGTTATCTCTGGCGTAAAATAAACAGGCATGTCCGCCTGCGGCGCGTCCTGAGCATAACTTGCACGCGCGTCCGGGAGGGCTTCGGCGAAGGGCAGATAGGGTTTGATGTCGATTACCGGCGTGCCGTCTACCAGGTCCAGGCTACCTAACTCAAGTATCACCCGATCTTTCTGGCAGCGTATGCCTTTCAGTTCAACCAGCGACATGCCAACCGGGTTTGGGCGGAAGGTCGAGCGAGTTGCAAACACGCCCATTCTCGCATTTCCGCCAAGACGAGGAGGGCGCACGGTAGGACGCCAGCCGCCTTCCATCGTCTGGTGAAACACGAACACCACCCATAAATGGCTGAAAGCCTCGAGCCCGCGTACCGCATCGGCCTGATTGTAAGGCGCAATCAGGTGAAGCTCACCGCTTCCGCTGGTCACAAGACCGGGCTGGCGGGGGACGGCGAACTTCTCTTTATAAGGAGAGTGGATAACGCCTATCTGCTCGAACTGAAATGCACTCATTTCGCCGTGATGTTCAGCGCTGAACCGATGCAAACCGCCTGACGGTAGCAGCCCGGCGTGCCGCTGGTGACTTCGCAGCTGTGCAGCAGAACCGCGTTGGCTTTCATTTTTGCGGCATTAATCTGCATACGTTTACGCGCTGTCGGAATATTCGGTGGTGAGTCCTGATTGGTTGCCTGACAGGATTCGCCGCTCACTTCGCCCAGTTCACGGAACGGTTTACCGACGAGTTCGTCTGCTTTCGTGATAATGCGAACCGGCGCAGGGCGAACCACTTTCGGTTTTGCAGGCTCGGTTTTTGGCGGGGTTGCCGTGCTTTGAACAGGTTCAACGGGAGATCTGCTTAGCATAGAACAGCCGCTCAGCATGAGTGCTAAAAGACAGATCGGTAAAGCACGCATAATAGTTCCTCAATGGATAATCAAAACGTCAGATATTGAATCAGTTGACTGCACAAATGACAAGACGGGCATAAGCCCGTCCTGATGATATTACACTGAGGTGAGATTACCAGCCTTTAACAGCGCCGCCGTTAAACACTTTGTTGGCTTCCTGGTAAACTTCATCAGACTGATAAGCCTGAACGAATTTCTTCACGTTTTCCGCGTCCTTGTTGTCTTCGCGAGTCACGATCAGGTTAACGTACGGGGAGTCTTTATCTTCAACGAAGATACCGTCTTTAGCTGGCGTCAGGCCAATCTGGCTGGCATAGGTGGTGTTGATCACGGCCAGGGCAATCTGCGCATCGTCCAAAGAACGTGGCAGCTGCGGTGCTTCCAGTTCAACAATTTTCAGATTTTTCGGGTTCTCGGTGACATCCAGAACGGTTGGCAGCAGGCCAACACCGTCTTTCAGTTTGATCAGGCCCACTTTCTGCAGCAGCAGCAGGGAACGGCCAAGGTTGGTTGGGTCGTTAGGCACGGCAACCTGAGAACCCGGCTGCAGCTCGTCCAGCGATTTAATTTTCTTAGAGTAACCGGCAATTGGATAAACGAAGGTGTTACCAACACCCACCAGTTTATAGCCACGATCTTTGATCTGCTGATCCAGGTATGGCTTATGCTGGAAGGCGTTAGCGTCGATATCGCCTTTGCTCAGCGCTTCGTTCGGCAGAACGTAATCGTTGAAGGTCACCAGCTCAACGTCCAGGCCATACTTCTCTTTCGCCACTTTCTGAGCAACTTCAGCAACCTGTTGTTCTGCACCCACGATAACGCCCACTTTGATGTGGTTTGGATCTTTTTCGTCCTGACCGCAACCCACCAGTGCCAGAGAGCCGATCAGCGCGCCTACTGCTGCAAAGGTCTTTAATTTAAACGCCATGTTTTATCCTTAACTCGTAGAGTTTGTGTTGTGTGTAACGTTATTTGTGAGTAACGGTCCGGACGATGCGATCGCCGGAGAACTGGATTAAATAAACCAGAACAACCAGCAATACCAGAACGGTATTCATCACGGTAGCGTTATATCCAATATAGCCGTACTGGTAACCAATCTGGCCTAAACCGCCAGCGCCAACTGCGCCACCCATTGCGGAATAACCGACCAGCGTGATGAGCGTGATGGTTGCCGCGTTCACCAGGCCTGGCAGTGCTTCCGGGAGCAGGACTTTGCGGACGATCTGCATCGGCGTTGCGCCCATCGCGCGTGAGGCTTCGATCAAACCGGTTGGGATCTCCAGCAGGGCGTTTTCCACCATACGGGCGATAAACGGCGCAGCCCCCACGGTTAGCGGAACAATGGCCGCCTGCAGACCGATAGACGTTCCGACGATCACGCGGGTAAACGGAATCATCCACACCAGCAGAATAATGAAGGGAATAGAACGGAAGATGTTCACCAGCGCAGAGAGCGTACGGTACAGCTTCGCGTTCTCAATGATTTGACCCGGACGCGTCACGTACAGCAATACGCCGACCGGCAGGCCAATCACAAAACCAAAGAAGCCAGAAACAAAGGTCATTGCCAGCGTTTCCCAAACGCCGCGAACCAGCAGCCACATCATCGGCTCAGACATAACCCAGTACCTCTACTTTTACATGGTGTTCTTGCAGCCAGGCAATCGCGGCCTGGGTTTCTTCTTGTGTGCCGTGCATTTCTGTCAACATGATGCCGAACTTCACGCCACCGGCGTAATCCATCTGCGCGCTGATGATGTTGTTGTTCACGTTAAAGCGACGCGCGGTTTCGGAAAGCAGGGGAGCGTCAACGGACTGACCGGTGAACTCCATGCGCAGCATCGGGACGCTGTCTGCTGCGGGTTCGGTTTTCAAACGCTCCAGATAATCTTCCGGAATATCCAGATGCAGCGTGGACTGGATGAACTGCTGTGCCAGCGGCGTCTTCGGATGCGAGAACACTTCACTTACCGTGTCCTGCTCGATCAGTTCACCGTTGCTGATGACCGCCACGCAGTCGCAGATGCGTTTCACCACGTCCATCTCATGCGTAATAAGGAGGATCGTCAGGCCCAGGCGACGGTTAATGTCTTTCAGCAGTTCCAGAATCGAACGCGTGGTTGCCGGATCCAGTGCGCTGGTGGCTTCATCACACAGCAGTACCTTAGGATTACTTGCCAGCGCGCGGGCAATGGCCACACGCTGCTTTTGCCCACCGGACAGATTTGCCGGGTAGCTATCATGCTTGTCGCCCAGACCCACGAGATCGAGCAGTTCGGTGACGCGACGCTTCACTTCTTCTTTTGGCGTGTTATCCAGCTCAAGCGGCAGGGCAACGTTGCCGAATACGGTGCGGGAAGCCAGCAGGTTAAAGTGCTGGAAGATCATGCCAATCTGACGACGCGCTTTGGTGAGTTCTTTCTCTGAAAGGGCGGTAAGTTCCTGGCCGCCAACTTCTACGCTGCCCTGGGTTGGGCGCTCAAGCAGGTTAACACAACGAATCAGCGTGCTTTTACCTGCACCCGATGCGCCAATGACGCCATAAATTTGACCAGCAGGAACATGCAGGCTGACGTTGTTCAGCGCCTGAATGGTTCGGTTCCCCTGCTGGAACACTTTGGTGATATTGGAAAGTTTAATCATTAGATTATTTTTATCGTATGTAAGTTAGCCGTGGCATTTTCTTCTGCCAGATACGGGTGATGACCGTAAACAAAACGGATGTTAAGGCATCCAGACGTCTAAATCAATCCAACTCTGTACGATGAGCACTTTATTGCGCTGCGATTCATGAGATACTAGTCGAACATGCCTTTTTCAGGAGCAAACCGGTGGCAAAATCAGTACCCGCAATTTTTCTCGATCGTGATGGCACTATTAATGTGGATCACGGTTATGTTCATGAGATTGATGAGTTCGAGTTTATCGAGGGCGTAATAGATGCCATGCGCCAGCTGAAAGAGATGGGTTATGCGCTGGTGGTTGTGACGAACCAGTCCGGTATTGCACGCGGTAAATTCACCGAGGCGCAGTTCGAGACGCTGACGGAATGGATGGACTGGTCGCTAGCCGACCGCGGTGTGGATCTCGACGGCATCTACTATTGTCCGCACCACCCGCAGGGAACCGTTGAAGCGTATCGTCAGACCTGTGACTGCCGTAAGCCGCATCCCGGGATGTTCATCTCTGCACAGGAGTTCCTGCACATTGATATGTCTGCTTCTTATATGGTGGGCGATAAACTGGAAGATATGCAGGCAGCCGCCGCAGCGGGTGTAGGAACCAAAATATTAGTTCGCACCGGTAAGCCAGTGACGCCAGAAGCAGAAAATGCAGCGGATTGGGTGATTAATAGTCTGGCCGATCTGCCAAAAGAGATTAAAAAGCACCAAAAATAGCCTTTTTGGTGAAAAGATGAGCGGTTGAAATAAAAATGCATTTTTCCGCTTGTCATTCCTCGGCGGCCCCCTATAATGCGCCTCCATCGACACGGCGGATGTGAATCACTTCACACAACAGCCGGTTCGGTTGAAGAGAAAAATCCTGAAATAACGGGTTGACTCTGAAAGAGGAAAGCGTAATATACGCCACCTCGCAACAGTGAGCGAAAGCCGCGTTGCACTGCTCTTTAACAATTTATCAGACAATCTGTGTGGGCACTCAAAGTGACATGGATTCTTAACGTCGCAAGACGAAAAATGAATACCAAGTCTCTGAGTGAACATACGTAATTCATTACGAAGTTTAATTCACGAGCATCAAACTTAAATTGAAGAGTTTGATCATGGCTCAGATTGAACGCTGGCGGCAGGCCTAACACATGCAAGTCGAGCGGTAGCACAGAGAGCTTGCTCTCGGGTGACGAGCGGCGGACGGGTGAGTAATGTCTGGGAAACTGCCTGATGGAGGGGGATAACTACTGGAAACGGTAGCTAATACCGCATAACGTCGCAAGACCAAAGAGGGGGACCTTCGGGCCTCTTGCCATCAGATGTGCCCAGATGGGATTAGCTAGTAGGTGGGGTAATGGCTCACCTAGGCGACGATCCCTAGCTGGTCTGAGAGGATGACCAGCCACACTGGAACTGAGACACGGTCCAGACTCCTACGGGAGGCAGCAGTGGGGAATATTGCACAATGGGCGCAAGCCTGATGCAGCCATGCCGCGTGTATGAAGAAGGCCTTCGGGTTGTAAAGTACTTTCAGCGGGGAGGAAGG
>NZ_BAAKFX010000002.1:0-508304 GCF_057536195.1 Enterobacter sp. C3_dUdeg | reverse complement strand
CAGAAGTGAAACGCCGTAGCGCCGATGGTAGTGTGGGGTCTCCCCATGTGAGAGTAGGGAACTGCCAGGCATCAAATTAAGTAGTAAGCCGGTGCATAAATCCGGTGGTTACAGCAGTCTTCGGTGGAGCGGTAGTTCAGTCGGTTAGAATACCTGCCTGTCACGCAGGGGGTCGCGGGTTCGAGTCCCGTCCGTTCCGCCACTTATTAGAAGCCCTGAGCTAACGCTCAGGGATTTTTTCTTATCTGTCGTTTAATTATTGCGAAATTAGCAAAAATCCTCTGCGTTTTGCGCTCTTTTTCTCTAAAACAACGCCAGCGATAATCTTCCTCAGTTTACGAACATAATGATTGAGGAATAGTATGACTCTCCCTGCATTTGGTCTGGGCACTTTCCGCCTGAAAGACGACGTTGTTATCGCATCGGTTAAAACAGCACTCGAACTGGGCTATCGTGCAGTTGATACGGCACAGATCTATGAAAACGAAGCTGCCGTTGGACAAGCTCTCGAAGAGAGTGGTGTACCGCGTAACGAACTGTTTATCACCACGAAAATCTGGATTGAGAATCTCAGCAAAGATAAGCTGATCCCTAGCCTGAAAGAGAGTCTGAAAAAACTGCGTACTGACTACGTAGATCTGACCCTTATCCACTGGCCATCACCGAATGATGCCGTCTCAGTAGAAGAATACATGCAGGCGCTGCTGGAAGCGAAAAAGCAGGGCTTAACCCGTGAAATTGGGATCTCCAACTTCACCATTCCGCTGATGGAAAAAGCCATTGCTGCTGTTGGCGCAGAAAATATTGCGACTAACCAGATTGAGCTGTCGCCATACCTGCAAAACAGCAAAGTCGTGGACTGGGCAAAACAGCACGGGATCCACATCACCTCCTACATGACGCTGGCCTACGGTAAAGCGCTGAAAGATGAGGTAATTACGCGTATCGCAGAGAAACATAACGCGACTGCTGCGCAGGTGATTCTGGCATGGGCAATCGGTGAAGGTTATGCCGTGATCCCATCATCAACTAAGCGTGAAAACCTGGCCAGCAACCTGTTAGCAACGGATCTTCATCTGGATGCAGACGATAAAAAAGCGATCGCAGCGCTGGAGTGCAACGATCGCCTGGTAAGCCCGGAAGGTTTAGCTCCTGACTGGGATTAAGTTTGACCCGCCCTCTGTAACCTGAACCCTCATACAGCTCCTCCGGGAGCTGTTTTTATATGTTCACTCAGGAAGTCAATAAAGGCACGAATGCGCGTACTTACCGCTCTGTCACTGTAATACACCGCGCTAAAAGGCATTTCGACCGGCAGACGTTTATCGGCCATTAGCTCCACCAGTTCACCCTGGGCTATCTCCTTGTCAATCATATAGTCTGACAAGCAGGCGATACCATTTCCTTCGAGACACAGCTGCTTCAGCGTTTCCCCGCTGTTTGACGATAATCCGCAGGTAATTTCATGAAGTTGACCATCATGACAGGCGACAGGCCAGGTGTTCAGCGACACCGGCTCCGTAAAGCCAAGGCACAAATGCTGCTTCAAATCTTCAACCGTCTCCGGTTTCCCATGCTCGGCAATATACTCTGGCGATGCGATAATTTTGCGGTAGCTGGCAAACAGAGGGCGGGCACGCAAGCTTGAATCTGTCAGGGTTCCCGCCCGGATAGCCACATCCACTTTCCGTTCGATGAGGTTGATAAACGTCTCTGAGGAGACCAGCGATAGCGTCATCTCCGGATAGCGTTCGCGGAAAGGTTTGATCAGCGGCATCAGAAAGTGAAGCACAACCGGCGTGGCCGCATCAATGCGCAGCAATCCACGCGGCGTGCTGCGGGTCTCCATAATCTCCGTCTCTGCTGCAGCCATCTCCTGCAGTACCGACTGCACGCGGCGGAAGTAACGCTCTCCTTCTTCCGTCAGGCTCAGCTGCCGCGTCGTTCGGTTAAGCAGACTCACTCCAAGCTTCATCTCCAGTTTTTTTACCGAACGGCTGATGGCTGAGTTAGCCTGACCCAGCTGTTCGGCCGCGCGGCTAAAGCTGCCGCTTTCAACGACGGCGACAAAGATTGTCAGCTCTTCCGATGTTGCTTTCATTTTTGCACCACCTGCAAAATTCTATTGAGATTTTGACCATTTTTGTTATTTAAGCACTGGCGCATACTGCCTGTCATCTTAATCCTGATGATACGGAGTATTTTATGCCACTGGCGCTACTTGCCCTGACGATCAGTGCCTTCGCAATTGGCACGACCGAATTTGTTATCGTGGGTCTGGTTCCCACTATTGCTAACCAGCTTGCGATCTCGTTGCCTTCCGCCGGATTGCTGGTGTCTATCTACGCCCTGGGCGTCGCCGTCGGTGCGCCAGTGCTGACGGCCCTGACCGGACGTTTTCCGCGTAAGCAGCTGTTAGTCGCGCTGATGGTGCTGTTCACCGCTGGCAACATTCTGGCCTGGCAGGCGCCGGACTACACCACGCTGGTGATTGCGCGTCTGTTAACCGGCCTTGCACACGGCGTGTTCTTCTCGATTGGTTCCACCATTGCAACCAGCCTGGTGCCCAAAGAGAAAGCGGCTTCAGCGATTGCGATCATGTTTGGTGGACTGACCGTTGCACTCGTTACGGGCGTACCGCTGGGAACGTTTATCGGACAACACTTCGGCTGGCGTGAAACGTTCCTTGCCGTCTCCTTACTGGGTGCCATCGCCCTGGTGACCAGCCTGCTGCTGGTACCGTCGAATATCCCAGGCCGGGCGAGCGCCAGCCTGCGCGATCAGCTGAAGGTGCTCACGCATCCCCGTTTGCTGATTATCTACGCGGTAACTGCATTGGGCTATGGCGGCGTATTCACGGCTTTCACCTTCCTGGCGCCGATGATGCAGGACCTGGCAGGCTTTTCACCTAATGCCGTGAGCTGGATTTTGCTGGGATACGGTATTTCCGTTGCCGTTGGCAATATCTGGGGCGGCAAGCTTGCGGATAAGCATGGTGCGGTACCGGCGCTGAAATTCATCTTCGCCGCCCTGGTGGTTCTGCTGATGATTTTCCAGTTCACGGCTTCGGTACACTACGCCGTGCTGGTCATGGGGATCTTTGCCTTTGGTAATGTCCCCGGGCTTCAGGTTTACGTTGTCCAGAAAGCCGAGCTCTATACGCCAAATGCGGTGGATGTGGCGTCCGGTCTGAACATTGCCGCATTTAATATTGGCATCGCGCTGGGCTCCATCATTGGCGGACAAACCGTAGCGCATATTGGATTAGCCCAGACTCCGTGGATTGGCGCGGTGATTGTCCTGGTCGCCTTCCTGCTGATTGGACTGAGTGGACGTCTCGATAAGCCAGCCAGGGTCGCGCTGGGTTAACATCAGTAAGTGCTTGCTTACAAAACTGGAAAGCGGTTTCTCAGAAATTGCGTTGAAAGTATGACCTAAAGTCCCTATAACATTAGAACCAGTCCGTTTTCCGGGCTGGTTCATGTTACAGAGGCTGTTTCCAAAAGTGCGAAAAAATACCTATGCCATGCGTTATGTTGCCGGAATGCCCGCGGAGAGGATCTTGCCTCCGGGGTCATTTGCGAGCATAAGCCAGGCATTACCCGCCGGCACACCGTTAAGCAGCGATGAGAAAATCCGTGTACTGGTGTGGAATATCTTTAAGCAGCAGCGTGCCGAATGGTTATCGGTACTCAAGAATTTTGGAAAAGATGCCCACCTGGTTCTGCTCCAGGAGGCACAAACCACCCCTGAACTGGTACGCTTTGCCACCACGAACTATCTTGCCGCCGACCAGGTGCCTGCGTTTGTCCTGCCACAACACCCCTCAGGTGTGATGACGCTTTCAGCAGCACATCCGGTCTATTGCTGTCCACTGCGCGAACGTGAACCTATCCTGCGTCTGGCAAAATCGGCGCTGGTGACGGTCTATCCGCTGCCGGATACCCGAATGCTGATGGTCGTGAATATCCACGCGGTAAACTTCAGCCTGGGCGTGGATGTTTACAGTAAGCAGTTACTTCCGATCGGCGATCAGATTGCCCATCACAGCGGTCCCATCATTATGGCTGGCGATTTCAATGCCTGGAGTCGTCCGCGCATGAATGCGCTGTATCGCTTTGCGCGCGAAATGTCGCTGCGTGAAGTTCGTTTTAGCGATGACCAGCGCAAAAAAGCCTTTGGTCGTCCTCTCGATTTTGTCTTCTATCGTGGTTTGAGCGTGCACGACGCCTCGGTTCTGGTGACGCGCGCCTCGGATCATAACCCTCTACTAGTCGAATTCAGTCCCGGCAAACCTGATAAATAATGGTGTGTCAGGTCTGCCGTGGGGCAGGCCTGTGCGGGTGCTGCCCTTTATTTTTCACTCACAAAGGACAGTACGATGACAACAACACGCTCCCATCATGACAACGTAGAAAAACAGTTTGGTTCTCAGGCAAGTGCCTATCTGAGCAGTGCCGTGCATGCTTCTGGCCGCGATCTGGTGCGTCTCGGTGAACGTCTGGCGGCGTTCCCGCAGGCGCACGTGCTGGATTTAGGCTGCGGGGCAGGGCATGCCAGCTTTACGGCTGCGCAGCGGGTCGCGCACGTTACCGCGTATGACTTATCCAGCCAGATGCTGGACGTCGTTGCCGGGGCGGCAAAAGCGAAAGGGCTGAACAACATCGATACGCGCCAGGGCTATGCCGAATCCTTACCGTTCGATGATGCATCGTTTGAGGTGGTGATCAGCCGTTATTCCGCGCACCACTGGCACGATGTCGGCCAGGCATTGCGCGAGGTCAAACGTGTTCTGAAGCCGGGCGGCACCTTCATCATTATGGATGTGATGTCTCCCGGACACCCGGTGCGCAATATCTGGCTGCAGACGGTAGAAGCGCTGCGCGATACCTCGCACGTGCAAAATTACGCCAGCGGAGAGTGGTTGTCGCTTATCACTGAAGCGGGGCTGATCGCGCGCGCGTTGATTACCGATCGTTTACCGCTGGAGTTCAGCTCCTGGATCGCGCGTATGCGCACCCCGGAAGCATTGAGCCAGGCGATCAGACTGTATCAGGAGAGTGCGTCCGCGGAGGTAAAGGCGTACTTTGAACTGCAGGACGATGGCTCGTTTACCAGCGATACCATCATGGCTGAAGCGCAAAAAGCGGAATAAACAAAAAAGGCACCGAGGGGAATCGGTGCCTTTTTATCTTTCGATCGTGCTATCAGGAGTCTGGCGTCGCGCTGTTCTTCACAAACAGCGTCAGCTGGTCGCCAGGTTTCAGATTGTCAGTATCATTGTTCCAGCGCATCACATCCTTGATGTTCACGCCGTGCCGTTTTGCGATACTGGACAGTGAATCGCCCTTGCGCACGCGATAGGTAATGCTATCGCTGTTGCTGGCGAGACGCTGTGCGCTGCTACCTGCACCTACCGTCAGAGTCTGACCCACTTTCAGGCCGGAACTGCGCAGATTATTCCACTGCTGCAGATCTTTCGCATTCACGCCAAGACGTGACGCGATGCCCGAAAGCGTATCACCTGAACGAACCTTATAGCTGCGGCTGTTAACTGATGATGCATCCGCGATCAGCGTTGACTGAACGGCGGCGATTTCACCAGAAGCTAAAGACTCACGTAACTGCTCGGCATGTTTCTGCGGAACCATTACATACTGCGGGCCACTTGCCCCCAGGGTTGAGCCTTTAACGCCAGCATTAAAGGTTTTCAATTTACTTACCGACATACCCGTCATATCAGCAACCTGTTGAATATCAACTGGATTGCTGAGGCGAACACGCGCCAGTGCACGACTTTCGTCTGGTGTTGGCAGTTGTACACCGTAACGCTTGCTGTTCTTGAGAATATCGCTCAATGCCAGCATTTTCGGTACGTAAATCTTTGTTTCCTGTGGCAGTGAGAGCGACCAAAAATCGGTGGATTTACCCCGTGCTTTATTCGCTTTCATTGCCTTCAGTACACGACCTTCGCCACTATTATACGCTGCGACCGTTAACAGCCAGTCGCCGTCAAACATCTTGTTCAGACGTTGCATCATGTCGAGAGCGGCTGTCGTTGAAGCGACAACATCGCGACGCGCATCATAGTTGCGGGTCTGTTTCAGACCATAGTTTCGCCCGGTGCTCGGAATGATCTGCCAAATGCCTGCGGCATTGGCGCCAGACGTCGCGTGTGGGTCAAAAGCGCTCTCCACTATGGGTAGGAGTACCAGCTCCATAGGCATGTTACGTTTCTTAACTTGCCCGGCTATCCAGTACATATACGGCTCTGCCCGTAACGTTACATCGTGGAGATAGCTCTTATTACTTAAATACTTCTGTTTCTGTTCGCGAATCCGGGGATTTTCCGGAATTCCCATCTTTAGCTCGTCGCCAATAGAGGTCCACAAGTCTTGATCCTGCGCGTAAGATGTTCCATCGTCCATCCAGCGCGCCGAACTTGCAAACTTCCCTGCTTCCCCTTGACCAGCTGCAGAAAGGCTCTGTGCGTGCTGTTGTACGTTGCTGCCGTTTTGCGACTGGCAACCTACAAGCAGGACAGAGGCGAGTAATATCGCTTTTGCCTTCATGTGTGTGTCAATAGTTGCTTAAAAGACGAGCGATGATAACGGCGAAATTTTGAAAAGGCAACCCGCAATTATCTGAAGTTATCTTTCTTTGACCTTAACCATGCAAATCGTTGTTCTGGTTGTTGCAAATTTGTTTCTTGGTTAATTTTATTAATTAAATCAATATCATCTGTGCGTAAAAATAAATTAATTTGGCGCTCATTTTTCAGAATTACGGGGAGTGTTTTTTGGTTTTTTGCACGTAACTCCTTCACTTTGTGATAATAATCCTGAATCGCTCGATCCTCGGGTAAGAGGCTCACTGCAAACTTCATATTTCCTAATGTATACTCATGGGCGCAACAAATGAGCGTCTCATCGGGTAGCGCGTTAATCTTCTGTAAAGACTGATACATTTGAGCTGGCGTGCCTTCAAACAGTCTTCCGCAGCCTCCGGAGAACAGCGTATCGCCGCAAAAAAGATAAGGCTTACTGTAGAAACACAGATGTCCCAAAGTGTGACCTGGTGTGGCAAATACGGAAAACTCCCACTCGCGTATGAGGATATTTTCGCCTTCTTCGGCTACATGCGTGATTCCCTTATCTTGTGCCTCTGCCGGTCCGTAAACCACAAGATGCGGAAAATGAGCGCGCAGCTCAGGCACGCCGCCAGTGTGATCGTTATGATGATGCGTCAACAGAATGGCTTCTGGCTGCCAGCCGTTCTCTTTTATGGCGTGCAGTACAGGGGCGGATTCTCCGGGATCGACAATGACGCAGCGGCGATCGTCGTCAACCAAAACCCAGATGTAATTGTCCTGAAACGCTGGAATACTGATAAGATTCATACATTACCTCTTAGAGCGTGGCGGGTGTTTTGATGAAACCGGCAAGGATACCTCAGACTGTCGCAGCACCGGAACGTTGGGCGGAATTGCCCTGGGGTGAATACTATCGCGAAGCGTTAGAACAGCAGCTGAAGCCCTGGCTCGCGAAAATGTATGGCTTTCACCTGCTTAAGATTGGCAATCTCAGCGCGGAAATCAATACCGAAAGCTGCGCTATCTCGCATCAGGTTAACGTCTCTCTCGGCGGATCGCCGGTTCAGGTGAAAGCAGACCCGTTGCATCTGCCGTTTGCGGAAAAATCCGTCGATGCATGTTTGCTCGCTCATACGCTACCCTGGTGCAGCGATCCGCATCGTCTGCTTCGCGAAGCCGATCGCGTGCTGATTGATGACGGCTGGCTGGTACTTAGCGGATTCAATCCGCTAAGCCTGATGGGCCTGCGTAAGCTGGTACCGGTGCTACGCCGGACTCCACCTTACAACAGCCGGATGTTCACGATGATGCGTCAGCTCGACTGGCTTTCACTGCTGAATTTTGAAGTGCTCTGCTACGGTGGTTTTCAGGTGCTGCCCTGGGCGCGGCAGGGGGGCGTGGTACTGAGCACCCATCTCCCCGCGTTGGGCTGTTTGCAGTTTATCGTTGCGCGTAAGCGAACCATTCCCCTTACGCTTAACCCCATGAAGCAGAGCAAGTCGAAAACGCCCATCCGCCAGACCGTGGGCGCCACGCGGCAGTACAAAAAAACCGATTAGACGTCGGGCTGATAGCCCGCATCTTCATGTGCGGGATTGGATGCCGCAGCACGCGCCAGTTCGTCGCAGCGTTCGTTTTCCGGGTGGCCTGCGTGGCCTTTAACCCACTCCCACTTAATCTGGTGCTGGCCCAGCGCAGCATCAAGACGTTTCCAGAGATCGACGTTCTTGACCGGCTTCTTATCGGCGGTTTTCCAGCCGCGTTTTTTCCAGTTATGGATCCACTGGGTGATCCCCTGACGCACGTACTGACTGTCGGTGCTTAGCACCACGTCACAATGTTCTTTTAACGCCTCCAGCGCCACGATGGCCGCCATCAACTCCATCCGGTTGTTGGTGGTCAGAAAATAGCCTTCGCTAAAGGTTTTTTCGTGCTGGCGATAGCGCATAATCGCGCCGTAGCCGCCGGGTCCTGGGTTACCGAGACAAGATCCATCGGTGAAAATTTCTACCTGTTTACGCATCTCTGGTAGACTTCCTGTATTCGAAACGTTCAGTTAAACGATAAGTCTGACATAAATGACCGCTATGAGCACTGCAATTACTCGCCAGATTGTCCTCGATACCGAAACCACCGGTATGAACCAGATCGGCGCGCACTACGAAGGGCATAAGATCATCGAGATCGGTGCCGTTGAAGTGGTGAACCGTCGTCTTACGGGGAACAACTTCCACGTCTACCTCAAACCCGATCGGCTGGTTGATCCGGAAGCATTCGGCGTTCACGGGATTGCCGATGAGTTCTTGCTGGATAAGCCGACTTTTGCGGATGTCGCTGACGAGTTCCTGGAATACATCAAGGGCGCCGAGCTTGTCATCCATAACGCATCGTTCGATATCGGCTTTATGGATTATGAATTCAGCAAGCTTAATCGTGATATTCCGAAGACGAACACCTTCTGTAAGGTGACGGACAGCCTGGCGCTGGCAAGGAAGATGTTCCCCGGCAAGCGTAACAGCCTGGATGCACTCTGCTCGCGCTACGAGATAGACAATACCAAGCGAACGCTCCACGGGGCGTTGCTCGATGCCCAGATCCTGGCCGATGTCTATCTGACGATGACCGGCGGGCAGACGTCAATGAAGTTCAGTATGGAAAATGAATCCCAGCAGACGCAAGGCGAAGCGGGCATTCAGCGTGTTGTCCGTCAGGCCAGTCGGTTGCGGGTTATTTTAGCCAGTGACGAAGAGCTTCTTAACCACGAATCCCGGCTTGATCTGGTCCAGAAGAAGGGCGGCAGCTGTTTGTGGCGCGCCTGAAAAAACGCCTTAATGCCTGTAAAATCATCGTTTGGGCGATTTTTGCAGCAAACGATTCAAAACGTGAGAAAAAGCGTTGACGAGATCGGAGGCGCACCGTAATATGCGCCTCGTTCCCCAAACGGGAACAGTGGAGCGGTAGTTCAGTCGGTTAGAATACCTGCCTGTCACGCAGGGGGTCGCGGGTTCGAGTCCCGTCCGTTCCGCCACTATTCAGAAAGCCTGAATCAGAAATGATTCAGGCTTTCGTCGTTTCAGCCTTCAGTAATCTCATTCTCTCTCTCTTATCGTTAACAAAAAGTTAATATGCATAGTGCAATTTATTAACAATTGCACGGATATAGTGCATAATTTGCACTGTAATTGTGCATTTCTCCATCACTCCTCTCTTCGCACCTCATTCAGAATGTTTCTTTCTGTAAAAATAATTCACGCAGAATCATCTGGTTATCTCCTGCTTTCCAAAAATATACCGAACCAATTGCGTATTGGTTTGGTTATTGCTTAATCATTAGCACGATAAGCTTCATTCCATATCAATAACTTATCGTTAATAAAAATAAAGTCATGATGAAAGCGAGCGAACCAATATGGAAAAACCGTCACGGTTTCTGGCCAATTCCAGCACCGCGCTTGAGCAGTTGCGCGGGCTTATCAACCAGCATGAGTCAACACCAGGCATATCGCTGCCCACGGAACGTGAGCTGTCGGACACTCTCGGCGTAGGACGACGCGAAGTGCGTCGTGCGCTGGACGTGCTGGAAGAAGAGGGGCGCATCTGGCGTAAGCAGGGCAAAGGGACCTTTATTGGCCCGGCGGCACCTGTTGAACCGCTGGCCCTTCAGGGATTGGTTCAGCAAACCAACCTTCTGGAAGTGATGGAAGCTCGTCTGCAGCTCGAACCCGGCTTAGCCCGGCTTGCGGCACTGCGTGCCACCAGGGAAAACCTCGCGCTTATGCAGCGCATGCTGGAACGCATCGACAAGGTCAGTCCGGACGACCGCGATCTCAACGAACTCTGGGACAGCGCCTTTCACCGGGCGATTGCCGAGGCGGCGGGCAACCGTCTGATGCTCGGCCTGTTTGATGCCATTGATGCCGTTCGGCGCGAACCGGGCTGGCAGCATCTGCGCGAGCTGGCACGCACCCCCGAACGTGTCGACACCTATAACGACCACCACCATAAGATCATGTCTGCGATTATCCATCGCCAGCCTAATGAAGCCGCGGCCGCCATGCGCGAACACTTGCTCAGCCTGCAAACCGCCCTGATTCAGGCGATCCACCTTGAGGACGACTTCACGCCATGACGACAATACCCTTTAAGGACGCTACACCCGTATTGCGAGTGCAAAACCTCAACGTTACGTTTGCTGGCTCGCCGGTTAGCGTGCTTGATGGTATCTCGCTGACCGTCAGGGCGGGCGAAACGCTGGCGCTGGTGGGGGAGTCCGGCTGCGGGAAAAGTATTACCTCACTGGCGCTGATGGGGTTACTGCCCGCCAGCGCGCAGATTGTCAGCGGCGAGATGCAGTTTCGCCGCCACAATCTGCGAAAGCTCTCACCGCGGGAGTATGCCGATCTGCGCGGCAGCGAGCTGGCGATGATTTTTCAGGAGCCAATGACCTCGCTCAATCCGGCGTTCACGCTGGGGGATCAGCTGAGCGAGGCGGTTATGCGACACCAGAACGTCTCGCGCGAAGAGGCGATGAAGGCCGCGCTGCAGATCCTCGAGAAGGTGCAGATCCCGGCGGCAGAGATGCGCCTGAAAGCATATCCCCACCAGCTTTCCGGCGGCATGCGCCAGCGCGTGATGATTGCCATGGCGCTGATTAACCACCCTAAACTGCTGATTGCCGACGAGCCAACCACCGCGCTCGACGTCACCATCCAGGCGCAAATCCTCGCCTTGCTCAACGCCTTAAAAGAGGAAACCGGCACGGCGGTGCTGATGATCACCCACGATTTGGGCGTGGTGGCAGAAGTCGCCCAGCAGGTCGCCGTGATGTATGCCGGACAGGTGGTGGAGCAGGGGAGCGTGGAGGCAATATTCGCCGACCCGCAGCACCCGTACACCATCGGCCTGATGGGGTCGATCCCCTCGCTGGGCGCACGCAAGGGCCAGCTCTCCACAATTCCCGGCGCGGTCCCGCTCCCGGAATCCATGCCGAAAGGCTGCCGTTTTGCCACCCGCTGCCCGTTTGCGCAGTCGCGCTGCCATGATGAAAAACCGCAGCTCACCGCGCTCGGCGCGGGCCATCAGGTAGCCTGCTTCCGCGTGCCGCTCGAACACCACATTGCCCTGGGAGAGACCGCATGACCACGCCCATTCTTGAAGCCCGTGACCTCAGCAAGCTTTTCCCCGGCCCCAAAAAACTCTTTACTCCGGCACGCTTTGTCACGGCGGTCGATCGCGTTTCGCTTGCCGTGATGCCGGGCGAAACGCTGGCGATTGTCGGCGAGTCCGGCTCCGGGAAATCTACCCTCGGCCGCCTGCTGCTGCGCCTGCTGGCCGCCAGTGAAGGGCGCGTGTTCTATCAGGGGGAAGAGATCACCGACGCCTCCGGTGCCCGCCTGAACCAGCTCCGGCGCGAGCTGCAGATTATTTTTCAGGATCCCTTCGCCTCGCTCAACCCGCGCATGACGGTGGAGCAGATCGTCGGTGAGCCGCTGTGGCTGCATCAGAACATGAAAAAAGCGGATCGCCAGTACCGCGTTGCCGAGCTGCTTAAAACCGTGGGCCTGCCTGCCGCCTGGGCCGGGCGCTATCCGCACGAGTTTTCCGGCGGGCAGCGCCAGCGTATCGGCATTGCGCGTGCGCTGGCTTCCGGGCCGAAGCTGCTGCTGGGCGATGAGCCGGTATCCGCGCTGGATGTGTCCGTTCAGGCGCAGGTGGTTAATCTGCTGGAGAGCCTGAAGCACCAGCTGGGGCTGACGATGGTGATTGTCGCCCACGGTCTGGCGGTGATCCGCCATATGAGCGACCGAGTGGCGGTCATGTATCTCGGGCAAATCGTCGAGCTTGCCACCGTCGACGAGATTTTTGACGCGCCGCTGCACCCCTACACCCAGGCGCTGATTGCCTCGGCACCGCAGATGCAGCCGGGCGTTGAGCGAGATGCGCCGCTGCTGCAGGGGGATCTGCCCAACCCGGCCAGCCCGCCGTCCGGCTGCCGTTTCCACACCCGCTGCCCGTACGTCACCGATGAATGCCGCCAGGTTGAGCCGATCAATCAGGTGCTCGACGGCGGACGTCAGGTTGCCTGCCACCGCTGGCAGGAGATCAACCGCGATCGCAGCGTTATTCAGATCGCACCGCCATCCGCCGCCTTTCTGCGCCGCCGCGCGCTGTTTGAACACGCGGCCACTCACTCGTCCCTTCCTTCAAGGAACTCATGATAATGACAATGCGTAATTCTCTTTTGACCGTACTGGGAAGTGTTATGTTGCTTGGCGCGGCGCTGCCCGCCCATTCTGAAAGCGTGCTGCGAATCGGCCTGGGCGCTGACCCGGACATGCTCGACCCGCATCTGGCGCGCACCTACTATGGCCGCTTCGTCTTTGCCTCCCTGTGCGACAGGCTGGTGGACGTGGATGAAAATCTGAAGGTCGTCCCCGGCCTGGCTAAAGACTGGGCGTGGAGTGACGACGGTAAAACCCTGACGCTCAATCTGCGCGAAGGCGTCACCTTCCACGACGGTGAGAAATTCGATGCCGCCGCGGCAAAATACAACCTCGACCGCGCCCTGACCCTGAAAGGATCCCTGCGTAAGAGCGAGATCTCCTCCGTTGAATCGGTCGAGGTCACCGGCCCGATGCAGATTGCGCTGCACCTGAAGACCCCCGATGCCGCGCTGCTGATGCAGCTCACCGACCGCGCCGGGGCAATGATGGCCCCGGAGGCGGCGAAAAAGCCGGACTTTGCCGCCCACCCGGTCTGCTCCGGCCCGTATAAATTCGACAGCCGCGTGTCCCAGGACCGCATCGTTCTGACCCGCTTCGACAACTACTGGAACAAAGACGCTTACCACTTCGACAAAATTATCTATCTGCCGATCCCGGACGCCTCCGTGCGCCTCGCGAACCTGCGCGCGGGCGATCTTGACCTGACCGAAGGCATCGCCGCCAGCGACGTTAAAACGGTCGAAGCCGACAGCAAGCTGGCGCTGGCGAAGGTAACCGGTCTCGGCTATCAGGGCATTACCTTCAACATCAACAACGGCAAGGTGCCGGCCAACGATCCGTTCAAGGACGCCCGCGTGCGCGAGGCGTTTTCTCAGGCCATCGACCGCGATGCGTTAAACCAGGTGGTCTTCGAAGGGCTTTACACCCCGGCAAACCAGGCGTTTTCCCCGGTCAGCCCGTATCACGTTAACCTGCCGGTCCCGCCGCGTGACGTTGACAAAGCCAAAGCGCTGCTGAAGGCGGCAGGCGTCGCCGCGCCGCTGACCGTCAACCTGCTGGTGCCGAACAACCCAACCTCGCAGCAGGTGGGCCAGGTATTGCAGGCGATGGTCGCCGAGGCCGGATTTAACCTGAACCTGCAGATGACCGAATTCGCCACGCTGCTCGATCGCCAGCAGAGCGGTGACTATCAGCTGAGCTTCTCCGGCTGGTCGGGACGCCCGGATCCGGACGGCAGCATCTACGGCTTTATCAACAGCAAAGGCACCCTTAACGACGGCCGCTACAGCAACGCGCAGGTCGATGAGTGGCTGACCCAGGCGCGCCAGAGCACCGACCAGGCCGCACGCCAACCGCTGTACGACAAGGTGGTGAAGCAGCTGCAAACCGACATGCCGATTGCCTACCTCTACTTCGAGCCGCGCATTTTCGGGCTGAACAAAAGCGTACAGGGCTTTAAGCCGTACCCGGACGGCATCGTGCGTCTGGCGGGTTTGACGCTGGCGAAATAAAGGTCCCGAGGAGAACCCATGCTGGAACTGATTTGCAAACGTCTGCTGCTGGCTATACCAACCCTGCTACTGGTGAGCATGATGGTGTTCGGGCTGCAAAAGCTGCTGCCCGGCGACCCGCTGATTGCCATGGCCGGGGAGGAGCGCGACCCGGCGGTCATCGCCCAGCTGCGCGCGGAGCTGAACCTCGATGCGCCAATCCCCGTGCAGTATTTCCACTGGCTGACGCGCGCGCTGCAGGGCGATCTGGGCGTCTCCTTACGCACGCACGAACCGGTGACGCAGCTGATCGCCAGCAAGCTGCCGGTTACGCTGGAGCTGTCCCTGCTGGCGATGATTATCGCGCTGGTGTTTGGCATCAGCATGGGGATCCTCGCGGCGGTGAACAAAAACAGCTGGGTCGATCACGGGGCGAACTTCGTGGCGATCTCGGGGATCTCGATCCCGCACTTCTGGCTGGGGATCCTGCTGATTCTGGTCTTTTCGGTGAACCTGCAGTGGCTGCCCGCGTCCGGCTACGTGCCGTTCAGTGAAGATCCGCTCCAGAACCTGCGCACGCTGCTGCTGCCCGCGTCCGTGCTCGGAACGGGCCTTGCGGCGACGCTGATGCGCCATACCCGCGCCTCGATGATTGCGGTCCTGAAGGCGGATTACATCCGCACCGCGCGCGCTAAGGGGCTGCTGCCAAAGGCGGTGATCCTGAAGCACGCGTTTCGCAACGCGCTGGTGCCGGTCATCACCCTCACCACGCTGCTGTTCGGCGAGCTGCTGGGCGGCGCGGTGCTGACCGAGCAGGTCTTCACTATTCCGGGCTTCGGCAAGATGATCGTCGACTCGGTATTTAACCGTGACTACGCGGTGGTGCAGGGCGTAGTGCTGATCGTGGCGATCGGCTTCCTGATGCTGAACCTGCTGGCCGACGTGCTTTACGTCCTTATCAACCCGAAAATGCGAGGTTAACCATGGCGGAACTGACGACGCAAACCGTTACGCCCGCGCTGCCGCGCGCGCAGAACCGGGTGCTGAAGAAATTCCTCGCCAACAAAAGTGCGGTGATTGGCGCGGTGGTGGTGGGATTCTTTGTGCTGGTGGCGCTGCTGGCGCCGTGGATTGCCCCGTTCGACCCGGTCAAAGCCAACTTCCTGGCGGTGCGCAAAGCGCCGTCGGCGATGTACTGGTTCGGCACCGACGAGCTGGGGCGCGACATTTTATCCCGCATTATCTGGGGTGCGCGCACTTCGCTGATGGCAGGCTGTATGTCGGTCGTTATCGCGGTGGTCATCGGCGTGCCGCTGGGGCTGGTGGCGGGTTACTTCCAGAAGATGTGGGACGGGGTGATCTCGCGGTTTATCGAGGCGCTGCTGGCCTGTCCGTTCCTGATCATGGCGATCGCGCTGGGGGCATTTTTGGGTCCGAGCCTGACCAACGCCATGATTGCCATCGGTCTTTCGGCGATGCCGATCTTCGCCCGCCTGACGCGCGGGCAGGTGATCGCCATTCGCAACGAAGAGTACATCGACGGCGCGCGGGCGATTGGCCTGCCGGACCGCTGGATCATCATCAAATACGTCCTGCCAAACGTGATGTCGCCGATCCTGGTGCAGGCCACGCTGGCCATCGCCTCGGCAATTATCGCCGAAGCCAGCCTGTCGTTTTTGGGGCTGGGGCAGCAGCCGCCCAATCCTTCCTGGGGCTCTATGCTCAACACCGCGAAAGGGTTTCTGGAGCAGGCGCCGTGGATGTCCGTTTTCCCCGGCGTGGCGATTTTCCTTGCCGTGCAGGGCTTTAATTTACTCGGTGACGGGCTGCGCGATGCGCTCGATCCGCGCCACGACTAAGGAGTCATGATGACCAAAGCGCTTGATTTTACATCCGGTTACGCTTCACGCCGCCCGCCAATGATGGGCCGTAACGCCGTCGCCACGTCGCAACCGCTGGCGGCGCAGGCGGGAATGAAAATGCTGCAGCTGGGCGGCAACGCCGTGGATGCGGCCATTGCCACCGCGATGGCGCTGACGGTGGTTGAGCCGACCGGCAACGGGATCGGCAGCGACGCCTTTGCCATCGTCTGGGACGGTGAAAAGCTGCACGGCCTCAACGCGTCCGGTCGTTCGCCTGCAAGCTGGCATGCGGATCTGTTTGCCGGTAAAAACGCGGTGCCGGAAATTGGCTGGGACGCGGTGACCGTGCCGGGTGCGGTATCCGGCTGGGTCGCGCTGGCGGAACGCTTCGGCACGCTGCCGCTGACCACCCTGGCGCAGCCAGCCATTGACTACGCGCGCAACGGTTTCCCTGTCTCCCCGCTGATTGGCCATCTCTGGCAGCGCGGCTATAGCAAGCTGAAAGATCAGCCGGGCTTCAGCGCCTGCTTCGCGCCGGAAGGCCGCGCCCCGCGCGTGGGGGAAATCTTCCGTAACCCGGCGCAGGCGAACTCGCTGGAGCTGATTGCCCGCACCAACGGTGAAGCCTTTTACCGCGGCGAGCTGGCGCAGAAAATTGCCGCTTTCGCCAAAGAACACGGCGCGCACCTGACGGCTGAAGATCTGGCAAACCATCGTGTGGACTGGGTAGAGCTGCTGTCGCGCGACTTCGCGGGCGGTTCGGTGCAGGAATTGCCACCAAACGGCCAGGGGATCGCCACGCTGATTGCGCTCGGTATTCTGGAGCAGTGCGGCATTGAGAAGCATCATCCGGATTCAGTGCAGTCCCTGCACCTGTCCATTGAGGCGATGAAGCTGGCGCTGGCGGATCTCGACCGCTACGTGGCGGATGAAGACCATATGGCGTTCGCTGCGAAAGAGCTGCTGAGCGACCATTATCTGAAGTCGCGCGCGGCGCTTATCAATCACGAGCACGCCTCTGATTTCGTTTACGGTTCCCCGACGCAGAGCGGCACGGTCTACATCAGCACCGCCGACGCCAGCGGGATGATGGTTTCGTTTATTCAGTCCAACTACATGGGCTTTGGTTCAGGCATTGTGGTGCCGGATACGGGGATCAGCCTGCAAAACCGGGGCTGCGGGTTTGTGCTGGATCCCAATCACCCGAACGCGCTGGCGGGCAGCAAGCGACCGTTCCACACCATCATTCCGGGCTTTGCGATGGACGGCAGCGGCCAGCCGCTGATGTCTTTCGGCGTGATGGGTGGCCCGATGCAGGCGCAGGGGCACATGCAGATGGCGCTGCGCATTATGCTGCACGGGCAAAACCCACAGGCGGCAATCGATGCCCCGCGCTGGCGCGTGGTGCAGGGCAGGGAGGTGATCGTTGAATCGACCTTCGATCGCAATACCATCGCCGCGCTGCGCGAGCGGGGTCATCAGATCGTGGTGGAAGATCCGCTTCAGGATTACAACTTCGGCGGGGCGCAGGTGATTTATCGCCTGCCGGAAGGACACTACGTGGCCGCGACGGAAAGCCGCAAAGACGGGCAGGCGCTGGTGAGTTAATGTTTTATCCTCCCTCTCCCGTTGGGAGAGGGGCGGGGTGAGGGGAAAATTTCAGCCAATGCTAAACGGATCCGCATCCTGCCAGGCCGGAAACTTCTCGCGATACTCCTGCAGCGCCGTCAACGACAGCTCGGCATCAATGCGCGTCGCCTGATGCGGCTCGGCGGTGGCAATGATCTCGCCCTGCGGGTTCACCACCCGGCTGTCGCCGCGGTAGTGATGCCCGTTGCCGTCGGTTCCCACGCGGTTACAGCCCACCACGTACGCCTGGTTCTCAATCGCGCGCGCTACCAGCAGCGACTGCCAGTGGAGGGAGCGCGGTGCAGGCCAGTTGGCAACATACAGCGCCAGGTCGTAATCGTTGCGGTTGCGCGACCACACCGGGAAGCGCAGGTCGTAGCAGACCAGCGGCAAAATACGCCAGCCGCGCCACTCGAACACCACGCGCTCGTGACCCGCTTCATAGTGATGATGCTCATCCGCCATGCGGAACAGGTGGCGTTTATCGTAAAAATGCACTTTCCCTTCCGGCTCCACCAGCAGGAAGCGGTTCACCGGCCCGCGATCCGTTTGCAGGGCGGCGCTCCCGGCGATCAGCGCGTTGGTCTGCTGCGCTTTGGCATGCATCCAGGCCACCACCTCATCCTGCGGCATTGACTGTTGTGCCGCTTCCATGGCGAAGCCGGTGGTGAACATCTCCGGCAGGACAATCACATCACGCCCGGTAATCTCTTCCAGTTGACGATCAAAGTGGCGCAGGTTGGCGGGGCCATCCATCCACACTAAAGGTTGCTGCAAAATAGAAATCTTCAAACCAGGCACGATACAGACTCCTTAAAAGACCGCTTTTTGACACTGTAGCACGTCATTACGAGAAAATGTGGCAATAAAAAACCCCGCGCGAGGCGGGGTTTGTATAAGCGAAACGCGTTACGCCGCTTCAGGTTTGCGGTGCTTCTCCGGCAGCTTTACCGGCTGCGTCGCCAGCTCGTCCGGTTCGAAATCATCCACGTTAATGCTGCGCAGACGGCTCTCTTCGGCTTTCACCAGCAGAGCGGCTTCATCTTTATTGATAATGCCGCCGGCCAGCGCCTGTTTTGCCAGTTCGTCCAGACGGGTAAACGGCAGGTTTTTGCCCAGCTGTTTACAGATCTTCTGGTGAATCGGATCGGCAGCCATCACGTCCAGCAGCGCCTCTTCCAGCAGACCCACCGGGTTATGCGGCGTCGGCGTCAGATACTGACCACGACCGATACGGGAGCGGGTTGCGCTCGGTACCTGCAGGATCTTCGCTACCTTGTGGTCCAGCTTGTCGGACGGCGCAAGGTGGTGACGTCCGGTCGGGAAGATCACCGCGCGCAGGGCTCCCGCCACGAAGCGGTTCGGGAAGTTCGCCAGCAGGTCGTCAATCGCCTGTTCAGCCTGATACATCGCATCCTGAACGCCCCAGTGCACCAGCGGCAGATCCGCTTCCTGACGGCCTTCGTCGTCGTAGCGCTTCAGGACCGCAGAGGCCAGGAAGATCTGGCTCAGCACATCCCCCAGACGGGCAGAGATACGCTCGCGACGCTTCAGGCTGCCGCCCAACACCGCCATGGAGACGTCAGACAGCAGAGCCAGGTTGGCGCTCAGACGGTTCAGATGCTGGTAGTAACGTTTGGTCGCATCGCCGGTCGGCGTCGCGCTGGTAAGACCGCGCGTCAGGCCCAGCCAGAAGCTGCGCACCTTGTTGCTGCCCACGTGACCGATATGTTTGAACAGCAGCTTATCGAAGGCATCCACGTCGTTGTTCTGCGCGGCAGCCATCTCTTCCAGCACGTACGGATGGCAGCGAATTGCGCCCTGACCAAAGATCATCATGCTGCGGGTCAGGATGTTTGCCCCTTCCACGGTGATGGCAATCGGTGCGCCCTGGTAGCCGCGCGCCAGGAAGTTGCCTTCGCCGAGCATAATGCCTTTACCGCCTGCGATATCCATCGCGTCAATGATCGACTGCTGCGCGCGGTGGGTACAGTGGTACTTCACAATCGCGGACAGCACGGCCGGTTTTTCGCCCAGCATGATGCCGTAGGTAATCAGCGATGCAGCGGCATCCATCACGTAGGCATTGCCCGCGATACGCGCCAGCGGCTCTTCGATACCTTCCATCTTGCCGATGGAGATTTTGAACTGACGGCGGATGTGGGCGTACGCGCCAATCCCCATCGCGACCGACTTCAGACCGCCGGTTGAGTTCGACGGCAGGGTAATTCCGCGGCCCACGGACAGGCATTCCACCAGCATACGCCAGCCCTGACCGGCCATTTTCGGGCCACCGATGATGTAGTCAATCGGCACAAAGATGTCCTGACCGCGGGTCGGACCGTTCTGGAACGGCACGTTCAGCGGGAAGTGACGGCGACCAATTTCAACGCCTGGGGTAGAGGTTGGGATCAGCGCACAGGTAATGCCAAGATCTTCTTCGCCGCCCAGCAGTTTTTCCGGGTCAGAGAGCTTAAAGGCCAGACCCAGCACGGTGGCGATTGGCGCCAGGGTGATATAACGCTTGTTCCAGGTCAGGCGCATACCCAGCACCTGCTCGCCCTGCCACTCGCCCATGCAGACTACGCCGGTATCCGGGATCGCACCCGCATCGGAGCCCGCTTCCGGGCTGGTCAGCGCGAAGCAAGGGATTTCCTGACCGCGTGCCAGACGCGGCAGGTAGTGATCTTTCTGCTCTTCCGTACCGTAATGCTGCAGCAGTTCGCCCGGGCCTAAGGAGTTAGGCACGCCAACGGTAATCGCCAGGATCCCGGAGACGCCAGCCAGCTTTTGCAGGACGCGAGCCTGAGCGTAAGCGGAGAATTCCAGGCCGCCATACTCTTTCTTGATGATCATCGCGAAGAAGCGATGTTCTTTCAGATATGCCCACAGCTCTGGCGGCAGATCGGCCATTTCATGGGTGATGGCAAAGTCGTTTGCCATGCGGCACGCTTCTTCCACCGGGCCGTCAATAAAGGCCTGCTCTTCAGCGGTCAGACGCGGCTGCGGATAGTTATGCAGCTTTTTCCAGTCCGGGTTGCCCTGGAACAGATCGCCTTCCCACCAGGTGGTGCCCGCGTCAATCGCTTCTTTTTCAGTACGCGACATGGGCGGCATCACTTTGCGAAAGCCCTTGAACACCGGCGCAGAGATCATTGATTTACGCATCGGGGCCAGGTTAAACGGCAGAAGGATGATGGCAAGAGGGACTAAAAGCCAAATATTCCAGAGACCTGCGACGCCAAGCGCAGCCGTCCAGGCCAGAAGAATCAGGCTGCTCAGGAATAAACTTACGCGGTGATAGAACAGCACACCGAGTAGAACAACGGTTGCGAGAATGCTCAAAATCATCATAAAGAAAAGCTCCCTTGCTTGTAGGAGGTCTGACCACTTGTGATGATATGGTTGTAGTTGATGTTATTTCCTTTAGCAATGTGTTTACAAAATAATTACAACCTGGTTCACATTGTTCGCGTTTTAGCCGGCACAAAAAATCAAAACGCCGGACGTTTCGCATGGCTTTAGCTTCTCGCTTTTCCCGCTATCCGGTACACTCCACTGTGTTATTTCATCAATACTGAAGGATTATCCTCATGTACCAGGATCTTATTCGTAACGAACTGAACGAAGCGGCGGAAACGCTGGCGAACTTTCTGAAAGATGATGCCAATATTCACGCTATTCAGCGCGCAGCGGTCCTGCTGGCCGACAGCTTCAAAGCCGGTGGCAAAGTGCTTTCCTGCGGTAACGGCGGTTCCCACTGCGACGCTATGCACTTCGCAGAAGAGCTGACCGGACGCTATCGCGAAAACCGCCCGGGCTACCCGGCGATTGCGATTTCAGACGTGAGCCACATCTCCTGCGTAGGCAACGACTTCGGTTACGACCACATCTTCTCCCGCTACGTTGAAGCGGTAGGCCGTGAAGGCGACGTGCTGCTGGGGATCTCTACCTCTGGTAACTCCGGCAACGTGATCAAAGCGATCGCCGCCGCGCGTGAAAAAGGGATGAAGGTCATCACCCTGACCGGTAAAGATGGCGGTAAGATGGACGGTACAGCGGATGTCGAAATTCGCGTTCCGCACTTCGGTTATGCTGACCGTATTCAGGAAATTCACATCAAAGTGATCCACATCCTGATCCAGCTGATCGAAAAAGAGATGGTTAAGTAAGACTTCGCTGGGGGGCTCCGGTGCCCCCCGCTGTTGTGGAGGTGTTGTTATGTGCGAACTGCTCGGGATGAGCGCCAATGTGCCAACCGATATCTGTTTTAGCTTCACCGGGCTGGTTCAGCGCGGTGGAGGAACCGGGCCGCATAAAGACGGCTGGGGCATCACCTTTTACGAAGGCAAAGGGTGTCGCACGTTCAAAGATCCACAGCCCAGCTTTAACTCACCGATTGCCAAACTGGTGCAGGACTATCCCATCAAGTCCCGCTCGGTGATCGCCCACATCCGTCAGGCTAACCGTGGCGAAGTAGCGCTGGAAAATACCCATCCGTTTACCCGCGAGCTGTGGGGCCGTAACTGGACCTATGCACACAACGGGCAGCTCACGGGCTATAAGTCGCTGGAGACGGGCAATTTCCGCCCGGTCGGCGAGACGGACAGCGAAAAAGCCTTCTGCTGGCTGCTGCACAAGCTGACGGAGCGCTATCCCCGCACGCCCGGCAACATGACTGCCGTGTTCAAATACATCGCGACGCTGGCATCTGAACTGCGTGAAAAAGGCGTGTTCAACATGCTGCTCTCTGATGGCCGCTATGTGATGGCGTTCTGCTCGACGAATCTGTTCTGGATCACCCGCCGTGCGCCGTTTGGCGTTGCGACGCTGCTCGATCAGGATGTGGAGATAGACTTTCAGAAGGAGACCACACCGAACGATGTGGTCACTGTTATCGCAACGCAGCCGCTGACGGGCAACGAAACCTGGCAAAAGATTATGCCAGGCGAGTGGGTGCTATTTTGTCTCGGGGACCGTGTAATTTGACGCCAGCTGTGGATGGACGACTTCGTGGCTCAGCGGTTTGCTGACCACGTAACGGCCATCGACGATAGAGACCACGGGTGGCTTGTGGGTCTGCTCAAAGTAGTCGTAACCCGGCTTCATCTGTTTCCAGAAATCCGCGTAGTATGAGTACTTGTGACGCGTCATGTTGGCGTCCGTCATGCGGAACGGATAGATGCTGACCTGTACGTTAGGCTGCCCAAAGACCAGCGCGCCCGTCACGAACTGGAAAATCTCATCAATGCCGGAGTCGGTCATCGCATAACAGCCGATAGACACGCAGGCGCCGTGGATCATCAGATATTTACCTTCATAACCGTGTGCACGGTCATAGGCATTCGGGAAGCCGATATTAATGGCTTTATAGAAGCGGCTGTCAGGCTTGAGCTGGCTGCGCTGAACGTTGTAGAACCCTTCCGGACTTTTGAAGTCGCCCTGACGCTGTTTTGGCCCCAGTCCGCCGGAGTAGTTACAAATTTTGTAACTATCAAGCAGCTGATATGTCTCACCCATTTTGACAAACAGATCGAGAGTGCGCTCTTCCTTGAAGATCTGAATATAAACCGGCGATCCCATTAACTGCTGTTTATATTCCTTGCTGACCGGCGTCGTTGAGCTATTACTGCTGAGCAGTCCGGCAAACGACATGCACGGCATCAGAAGCATCGCAATGAACAATGCGATTTTACGCATACTACTAGTTCCTTGATAAAACCATGACCAACTTGCCAGGACGGCAAAAGAGACCCGAAATCAGATTATTCTGTTAGGAGCGCTCACATTAGCACCGCTATAGATTTTCGCAAGAGCCGGGCGGTGAGTTTACAAATTAGTTTTACTTTATAAACCATCAAAATTGCGATGGCTCCAGGAACTTTGCGCATTAGCTCGCAATTTGGCGCGCGCGACGGCGGATTCCCTGCCCGCGTGAAGGGGAAAATGCTACACTTCGCGCCCACTGGATTGTTGTTCATGGAAACCTGCTAACCACATGTTTAAAATTAAAAAAGGACTTGATCTGCCGATTGCAGGCGTGCCAGCGCAGCACGTTTCGACAGGCGCAAGTGTCCGTCATGTCGCCATTTTGGGCGAAGACTACCTGGGTATGCGTCCTTCAATGCTGGTACAGGAGGGCGATCGCGTTATCAAAGGACAGACGCTCTTTGAGGACAAAAAAAATCCCGGCGTGATGTTCACGGCCCCCGCGAGCGGCACCGTTGTGGCCATCAACCGTGGCGAACGGCGCGTTCTGCAGTCGGTGGTTATCCGCATTGAGGGCGATGAAAAGCGTGAGTTTGCCCATTACGACACCGCAGAACTCGCGTCGCTGAACCGTGACGCCGTTCAGGATCAGCTCCTGGCATCCGGTTTATGGACCTCGCTTCGTACGCGTCCCTTCAGCAAAACCCCTGTTCCGGGCACGGAGCCTGCCGCGATTTTCGTCACGGCCATCGACACCAACCCGCTCAGCGTGGACCCGGAACCGGTTATCCTGGCGCAGCGAAAAGCTTTTGATGCTGGATTAACTATTTTAACCCGCCTCACGTCCGGAAAAGTGCACGTTTGCCAGGCCGGCGGCGGCAAGCCTGGCGGGCATCCGCTGGGGCAGGTCACGTTTAATGAATTTTCTGGCCCGCATCCGGCGGGGCTGGTCGGGACGCACATCCATTTCCTTGAGCCAGTCAGCCTGACGAAACAGGTCTGGCACCTTAACTATCAGGACGTCATCGCCATCGGTAAGCTCTTTACTACGGGTGAGCTCTGCGCTGAACGGATAATCGCCATCGGCGGACCGCAGGCTGCAAATCCGCGCCTGGTGAAGACGCTGCTGGGTGCTGACATCAACGAACTGCTGGTGGGGGAAACGAAAGAGGGCGAAAACCGCCTGATTTCCGGCTCGGTCCTCAGCGGCCGCCATGCGGCCAATGCGCACGCGTACCTGGGACGCTTCCATTTGCAGGTCAGCATTGTGCAGGAAGGGCGTGAGAAAGAGCTGTTTGGCTGGGTTCTGCCAGGCGCGGAAAAATACTCCGTCACCCGAACCACGCTGGGCCACTTCCTGCGTAATAAGCTGTTTAGCTTCTCAACCAGCACCCACGGCGGCGAGCGCGCCATGGTCCCGATTGGCAACTACGAGCGCGTCATGCCGCTGGATATTCTGCCCACCGTGCTGCTGCGCGATCTGCTTGCTGGCGATACCGACGGCGCGCAGGCTCTGGGCTGTCTGGAGCTTGACGAAGAAGATCTGGCGCTCTGTACCTATGTCTGTCCGGGCAAATATGAATATGGACCGGTATTGCGCGAGGTGTTAACCCGCATTGAGCAGGAAGGATAACCGATGGGCTTAAAACACCTCTTTGAAAAAATTGAGCCGCACTTTACCGAAGGAAAGCTCAAAAAGTACTACCCGCTGTATGAAGCAACGACGACCATTTTCTACACGCCGGGGCTGGTGACGAAAGGGGCGGCGCACGTTCGCGATGCTATCGACCTGAAACGCATGATGATCCTGGTGTGGTTTGCGGTCTTCCCTGCGATGTTCTGGGGAATGTACAACGTCGGCCTGCAGACCATTCCGGCGCTGCACCACATGTACGATGCACAGCAGCTGGCGCAGGTGATCCAGGCCGACTGGCACTACCGTCTGGCCCAGTCGTTAGGGGTAAGCTTCACCGCAGACGCGGGCTGGCTGAGCATGATGACGCTGGGCGCGGTGTTCTTCCTGCCGATTTACATCACGGTATTTGTCGTGGGCGGCTTCTGGGAAGTGCTGTTTGCCATCATCCGTAAACATGAGATCAACGAAGGCTTCTTCGTGACCTCTATTCTGTTTGCCCTGATTGTTCCCCCGACGCTACCGCTCTGGCAGGCGGCGCTTGGCATCAGTTTCGGCGTGGTGATTGCCAAAGAGATCTTCGGCGGCACCGGGCGGAACTTCCTCAACCCGGCGCTGGCGGGACGCGCGTTTCTGTTCTTTGCTTATCCGGCGCAAATCTCGGGCGACCTGGTGTGGACGGCGGCAGACGGTTTTTCCGGCGCGACGCCGCTTTCACAGTGGGCGGCACACGGCGGCGAAACGCTGGTTAACAACGCGACGGGTCAGCCAGTCACCTGGTTTGATGCCTTTATTGGCAACATTCCGGGCTCCATCGGAGAAGTCTCTACGCTGATGATTTTGCTTGGCGGCGCGATCATTCTTTTTGGTCGCGTGGCCTCCTGGCGGATCGTTGCGGGCGTGATGATCGGCATGGTGCTGACCGCCACCCTGTTCAACGTTATCGGTTCGACCACCAATCCGATGTTCTCCATGCCGTGGTACTGGCATCTGGTGCTGGGTGGCTTCGCGTTCGGCATGATGTTCATGGCGACGGACCCCGTCTCTGCCTCGTTTACAGACAAAGGTAAATGGAGCTATGGCGTGCTCATTGGCGCGATGTGCGTTCTGATCCGCGTGGTCAACCCGGCGTACCCGGAAGGGATGATGTTGGCCATTCTGTTTGCCAACCTGTTTGCGCCGTTGTTCGATTACCTGGTGGTGCGGGCCAATATCAAGCGGAGGAAGGCGCGTGGCTGAGGTTAAAAATAACGACAGCATCAGCAAAACGCTGCTGGTGGTGCTGGTGCTCTGTCTGGTCTGTTCTATTGTCGTGGCCGGCTCTGCCGTGGGGTTAAAACCCCTGCAGCAGGAGCAACGTGCGCTGGATAAACAGCGCAACATCCTGGCCGTCGCCGGGCTGATGCAGGAAGGAATGAGCGCGGACGACGTTTCGGCCGTCTTTGCTGAACGTATTTCGGCGCGTCTGGTGGATTTAAAAACGGGTGAACTGCTGGATAAAGACCCGGCAAAATTCAACCAGGCGCTGGCGCTGAAAGATCCGCAGATGAGCCTGACGCTGGAGGCATCACAAGATCCCGCCGGGATTAAGCGTCGCAGCAACCTGGCCGAAATCTATCTGGTTCGCGATCCCCAAAAACGCATTCAGGAAGTGGTACTGCCTGTTTACGGTAACGGTCTGTGGTCAATGATGTATGCCTTTGTGGCCCTTGATACCGACGGCCGCACGGTCAAAGGCATTACGTATTACGACCAGGGCGAAACGCCGGGGCTGGGTGGCGAAGTTGAGAACCCTAACTGGAGGGCACAGTTTGTCGGCAAGAAAGTGCTCGACGATAACGGCCTGCCTGCGCTGAAGGTGATGAAAGGGGCGGCACGTCCCGGTGACGACTACGCCGTTGACGGGCTTTCCGGCGCCACGCTCACCTCAAAAGGCGTGCAGCACAGTTTTGATTTCTGGATGGGCGAGCTGGGCTTTGGTCCTTTCCTGAAAAACGTACGTGAAGGAGCGCTGAACAATGGCTGATACCGGTGAACTGAAAGAAGTTAAAAAGGTGCTCGTTGGCCCACTGTTAGCCAATAACCCGATCACGCTCCAGGTGCTGGGTGTCTGTTCTGCTCTGGCGGTGACGACCAAGCTGGAAACGGCAGTCGTGATGACGCTGGCGGTCACGCTGGTCACGGCGTTCTCCAGCATGTTTATCTCGATGATCCGCCACCACATCCCCAACAGCGTGAGGATCATCGTACAGATGGCGATCATCGCCTCGCTGGTGATCGTAGTCGATCAGCTGCTGCGCGCCTTTGCCTATGAAACCTCCAAACAGCTCTCGGTGTTTGTCGGGCTGATTATAACCAACTGTATCGTCATGGGGCGTGCGGAAGCCTACGCCATGAAAATGCCGCCGCTGGCGAGCTTTATGGACGGCATCGGCAACGGCCTGGGCTACGGCGTGATCCTGCTGACCGTGGGGTTCCTGCGCGAGCTGATTGGCAGCGGCAAGCTGTTTGGCATCACGGTGCTGGACACGGTGCAGAACGGCGGCTGGTATCTGCCAAACGGCCTGTTCCTGCTGGCCCCTAGCGCATTTTTCATTATCGGTTTGTTGATCTGGCTGATTCGTACGCTGAAGCCAGAACAGCAGGAAAAGGAGTAACCGACGATGGCTCATTACCTGAGTTTGTTTGTGCGGGCGGTGTTTGTTGAAAACATGGCGCTCGCGTTTTTCCTCGGCATGTGTACGTTCCTTGCGGTTTCCAAAAAAGTGTCGACGGCATTTGGTCTCGGTATCGCGGTCACCGTGGTGCTCGGCTTATCTGTACCGATCAACAATCTGGTGTACAACTTTGTGCTGCGGGACGGCGCGCTGGTGGAAGGGGTTGATCTCAGCTTCCTGAACTTCATCACCTTTATCGGGGTGATCGCGGCGCTGGTGCAAATCCTCGAGATGATCCTCGATAAGTATTTCCCGTCGCTCTACAACGCGCTGGGGATCTTCCTGCCGCTGATCGCGGTGAACTGCGCCATCTTCGGTGGCGTCTCGTTTATGGTGCAGCGTGATTACAACTTCAGCGAATCCGTGGTGTACGGTTTTGGTTCCGGCATCGGCTGGATGCTGGCGATTGTCACCATGGCGGGGATCCGCGAGAAAATGAAATATGCCAACGTGCCTGCTGGTCTGCGTGGCCTGGGGATCACCTTTATCACCACCGGGCTGATGGCGCTGGGCTTTATGTCCTTCTCCGGTGTGCAGCTATAAGGGCAAACAGATGGAAATTATCCTTGGCGTGGTGATGTTCACGCTGATTGTACTGGTGCTGTCAGGGCTTATTCTGGCGGCGCGCGCGAAGCTGGTGAATTCCGGCGACGTGGTCATTGATATTAACGACGAGCCGCAGAATCAGATCCGCACGCCGGCCGGAGACAAGCTGCTCAACACGCTCTCCGGTAACGGCATTTTTGTCTCCTCAGCCTGCGGCGGCGGCGGTTCCTGCGGGCAGTGCCGCGTGACGGTAAAAGAGGGCGGCGGCGATATTCTGCCAACCGAACTGGCGCATATCACAAAGCGTGAGGCAAAAGAGGGCTGTCGTCTGGCCTGCCAGGTCGCGGTACGTCAGAACATGAAGATTGAGCTGCCGGAAGAGATCTTCGGCGTCAAAAAATGGGAGTGCGAGGTTATCTCTAATGATAACAAAGCCACCTTTATTAAAGAGCTGAAGCTGCGGGTGCCGGAAGGCGAGCATGTCCCGTTCCGCGCCGGAGGATACATTCAGATTGAGTGCCCGGAGCACGCTGTGGCCTATGCGGACTTTGACGTTCCGCATGAGTACCGCGCCGACTGGGACAAATTCAATCTCTTCCGCTTTGTATCTGAGGTGAAAGAGCCGACGCTGCGCGCCTACTCGATGGCCAACTACCCGGAAGAGAAGGGCATCATCATGCTCAACGTGCGTATCGCCACGCCGCCACCGAATGTGCCGGATGCACCGCCGGGCGTCATGTCGTCATACATCTGGTCTCTGAAGCCTGGCGATAAGGTGACGATCTCCGGCCCGTTCGGGGAGTTCTTCGCGAAAGATACCGACGCGGAAATGGTGTTTATCGGCGGCGGTGCCGGTATGGCCCCGATGCGCTCGCACATCTTTGACCAGCTCAAGCGGCTGGGGAGCCAGCGTAAGATCAGCTTCTGGTACGGGGCGCGCTCGCTGCGCGAGATGTTCTATGAAGATGAGTTTGAACAGCTGGCGCGTGAAAACCCGAACTTTACCTTCCATGTGGCGCTTTCCGATCCGCAGCCGGAAGATAACTGGACGGGCTATACGGGGTTCATCCACAACGTGCTGTATGAAAACTACCTCAAACAGCACCCAGCGCCTGAGGACTGCGAGTTCTATATGTGTGGTCCGCCGATGATGAACGCCGCCGTGATTAAGATGCTGAAAGATCTCGGTGTCGAAGATGAGAACATCATGCTCGATGACTTTGGAGGCTGATGATGCTGACGTTTCTGGCAACCTTTGTGGTTTTTGTGCTTGTCGTCTTCGGCATGTCGTTAGGCTGGATCGTTAAGCGGAAAAGCATTCAGGGCAGCTGCGGCGGTATTTCCTCTATTGGGATGGAAAAGGTTTGCGACTGTCCGGAACCGTGCGATGCGCGGAAGAAAAGGATGGCCCTCGAACAGCAGCGCATTATTTAATTTTTTTGTAGGCCGGGTAAGGCAAAGCCGCCACCCGGCGTTATCACATCTGCTTCTCAATCCTCATTTGTTTACTGTATACTTATCCAGTGATGAGTGAGGGCTTACTATGCGCAAAATAATCCATGTCGATATGGACTGCTTTTTTGCCGCAGTGGAGATGCGTGACAACCCGGCGCTGCGGGATATTCCCATCGCCATTGGCGGCAGCCGCGTTCAGCGTGGTGTCATCAGCACCGCCAATTATCCTGCGCGCAAATTTGGCGTGCGCAGCGCGATGCCGACGGCGATGGCCTTAAAGCTTTGCCCTCATCTCACGCTTCTGCCCGGCCGGTTTGAAGCCTATAAAGAGGCTTCCCTCCATATTCGGGAAATCTTCTCCCGCTATACCTCTCTGATAGAGCCGCTGTCGCTGGACGAAGCCTATCTGGATGTGACCGACAGCGTGCACTGCCACGGCTCCGCCACGCTGATGGCGCAGGAGATCCGCCAGAGGATTTTCAACGAGCTGAATCTGACGGCATCGGCGGGCGTCGCGCCCGTTAAATTCCTCGCCAAAATTGCCTCCGATTTAAATAAGCCCAACGGTCAATACGTCATCACGCCTGACGAGGTGCCGGCGTTTTTGAAAACGCTGCCGCTCGGCAAAATACCCGGCGTGGGAAAAGTCTCCGCCGCAAAGCTGGAAAGCATGGGGCTACGGACCTGCGAAGACGTGCAGCGAAGCGATCTCGCTATGCTGCTCAAGCGCTTCGGGAAGTTTGGCCGCGTGCTGTGGGAGCGCAGCCAGGGAATTGACGATCGCGATGTGAACAGCGAGCGGCTGCGGAAATCCGTCGGCGTTGAGCGCACCCTCATTGAAGATATTCATGACTGGTCCGAATGCGAAACCATTATCACGGAACAGCTTTACCCGGAGCTGGAACGACGCTTAAGCAAGGTGAAGCCGGATCTGCTCATTGCCCGTCAGGGCATCAAGCTTAAATTCAACGACTTCCAGCAGACCACGCAGGAACACGTCTGGCCGCGTCTGAATAAAGACGATCTTATCGCGACGGCGAAAAAGGCATGGGAAGAGCGCCGGGGCGGACGAGGGGTGAGGCTGGTGGGGTTGCACGTTACGCTGCTGGATCCGCAGCTAGAGCGCCAGCTGGTTCTGGGGTTGTAAAAAAGCCCGGTGGCGCTACGCTTACCGGGCCTACGTTTTTCACCCTCTCCCTGTGGGAGAGGGCTGGAGTGAGGGTATTACTTAACGGGGATCGCTTTCAGCAGCTCAGTCAGCAGCGTCCAGTAGTGACCGACGCTTTCGATATGGACCTGCTCATCCGGCGAGTGCGGACCGGTAATGGTTGGCCCGATGGACACCATGTCCATGTCCGGATACGGTTTCTTGAACAGACCACATTCCAGACCGGCGTGGATCACCTGAATGTTCGGCGTGCTGTTGAACAGACGCTGATAGGTTTCACGCACCAGCGCCATCACCGGAGAACTTGCATCCGGCTGCCAGCCCGGGTAGCTGCCTTTGGCAGACGTTTTTGCGCCCGCCAGCGTGCCCAGAGATTCCAGCATGCTCACCACGTACTCTTTACCGCTGTCGATAAGGGAGCGGATCAGGCAGATGATTTCCGCGCTGTCGTCGCTCATGGTCACCACGCCCACGTTCAGCGAGGTTTCCACCACGCCTTTCGCCACGTCAGAGTTACGGATCACGCCGTTTGGCGTCGCGTTCAGCAGCTGAACGAAGGTGTCACGAGACTGCGCGGTCAGCGCGTCTTTATCCGTAGATACGGATTCCAGCACCACGGTCAGGTTTTTCTCTTTCGCCGACAGTTCGTTTTTCAGGATATCCAGATATACGGTGGAGAGTTTTTTCAGCTCGTCCGCTTTTGCCGCTGGAACCGCTACGGTGGCGAAGGCTTCGCGTGGGATCGCGTTACGCAGGGTACCGCCGTTGAAGTCTACCAGACGCAGATCCAGCTCGGCCGCATGGCCTGCCAGGAAGCGCGCCAGCAGCTTGTTGGCGTTACCCAGACCCAGGTGAATATCACCGCCGGAGTGGCCGCCTTTCAGCCCTTTCAGCGTCAGCTTGAAGGTCTGGAAGCCAGCAGGAATCGCTTCGCGCTTCAGCGGCAGGGTAGAGATGAAATCAATCCCGCCCGCGCAGCCCATGTAGATCTCGCCTTCTTCTTCAGAGTCGGTGTTGATCAGGATGTCCGCCTGCAGCCAGTTCGCCTGCAGACCAAACGCGCCGTCCATGCCCGCTTCTTCGGTCATGGTCAGCAGCACTTCCAGCGGACCGTGTTCAACGCTGTCGTCGGCCAGCACGGCCAGCGCAGAGGCCATACCGATGCCGTTATCCGCGCCCAGCGTGGTGCCGCGTGCTTTCACCCAGTCGCCGTCGATGTACGGTTGAATCGGGTCTTTGGTGAAGTCGTGAACGGTGTCGTTGTTCTTCTGTGGCACCATGTCCAGGTGCGCCTGCAGCACAACCGGTTTGCGGTTTTCCATGCCTGCGGTAGCCGGTTTGCGGATCAGAATGTTGCCAACCTGGTCACGTTCAGCGTGCAGACCTTTTTCCTTCGCCCAGCCCATAATATGTTCGGCAAGCTGTTCTTCGTGGTAGGAAGGGTGTGGAATGGAGCAGATTTTCGCAAAAATATCCCACAGCGGCTGCGGAGATAATTGAGACAGTTCAGACACGATAAGTCTCCTTGTCGAGGCGCTGCAAACAGGGTTGCAGGTCACAGGGTTAGCAGGTTAATAGTTACCACAAGTCAGGCTTGCGAGATGAAACTGAGAATACCACTTTCTCTGCTGGCTGGTAGCATAAAGCATGTAAAAACTCAGGCAGAGGGCGCTAAACACTGGTTTTTAGTGCGTCAGATCTCTATAATCTCGCGCAACCTATTTCCCCCTCGAACACTTTTTAAGCCGTATAAAAACAGGCTGGGACACTTCACATGAGCGAAAAATACGTCGTCACCTGGGACATGTTGCAGATTCACGCACGCAAACTGGCTGCGCGTCTGATGCCTTCCGAACAGTGGAAAGGCATTATTGCCGTCAGCCGTGGCGGACTGGTACCGGGGGCGCTGCTGGCACGTGAGCTGGGTATTCGTCATGTCGATACCGTTTGCATCTCCAGCTATGACCATGACAACCAGCGCGAGCTGACCGTGCTGAAACGTGCGGAAGGCGACGGTGAAGGTTTCATCGTTATTGATGACCTGGTGGATACCGGCGGTACTGCGGTCGCTATCCGCGAAATGTATCCGAAAGCACATTTCGTCACTATCTTCGCGAAGCCTGCTGGCCGCCCGCTGGTTGACGATTACGTGATTGATATCCCGCAGGACACCTGGATTGAACAGCCATGGGATATGGGCGTGGTCTTCGTACCGCCTATTTCAGGCCGTTAATACCAGTACGTAACTTTACACGCCCGACTATGTCGGGCGTTGTTCTTTTTGGCCTGCCACGCGTTACAATAGTCTCTATACGACGTATTCATGGAGGCAACGCAATGACGCAGGCGAATCTCACCGAGACTCTCTTCAAACCCCGTTTCAAACACCCTGAAACGTCGACGCTGGTGCGTCGCTTCAATCCGGGTACCCAGCCTGCCGTCCAGTCCGCGTTAGACGGAAAAAACGTGCCTCACTGGTATCGCATGATTAACCGCCTGATGTGGATCTGGCGCGGTATCGACCCTCGTGAAATCCTCGATGTGCAGGCACGTATCGTGATGAGTGAAGCCGAACGTACCGACAGCGAACTCTACGATACGGTGGTGGGCTACCGTGGCGGAAACTGGATCTACGAGTGGTCTAAACAGGCGATGCTCTGGCAGCAAAAAGCCAGCCAGGAAGAGGATGCCACGCGCAGCGGCAAGCACTGGCTGCACGCCGCTAATCTTTACGGCATTGCCGCTTACCCCCATTTAAAAGGGGATGAACTGGCGGAGCAGGCTCAGGCGCTGGCGAATCGCGCCTATCAGGAGGCGGCTCAACGTCTGCCGGGCCGGATGCGTGAACTTGAATTCACCATTTCAGGGGGCGCGTCCGTCACCGGGTTCCTGCATATGCCGGAAGGCGACGGCCCGTTCCCGACCGTCCTCATGTGCGGCGGGCTGGATTCGCTGCAAATTGATTATTACAGCCTGTATGAGCGTTACTTCGCACCAAAAGGGATCGCGATGCTGACGCTTGATATGCCTTCAATTGGTTTCTCATCCAAATGGAAACTGACTCAGGATTCCAGCCTGCTGCACCAGCATGCGCTAAAAGCGCTGGAAAATATTCCGTGGGTTGACCACACCCGCGTGGCGGCATTCGGCTTCCGTTTCGGCGCGAACGTCGCGGTGCGTCTGGCTTATCTTGAATCTTCTCGTCTGAAAGCCGTCGCCTGCCTCGGCCCGGTCGTACACGCTCTGCTCAGCGATCCTGCACGCCAGGGGAGCGTACCTGAAATGTACCTTGATGTGCTGGCCAGCCGCCTTGGCATGCATGATGCATCAGACGAAGCGCTGCGCGTTGAGCTCAATCGCTACTCGTTAAAAACGCAGGGGTTGCTGGGACGTCGCTGCCCAACGCCGATGCTGTCAGGGTTCTGGAAAAACGATCCGTTCAGCCCGGAAGAAGAGTCACGATTAATCACTTCGTCATCTGCGGATGGCAAATTGCTTGAGGTGCCGTTCAGCCCGGTCTATCAGAATTTCGACAAATCACTTAAAGAGATTACGCGCTGGATCGCTCAGAGATTGTGTTAATAGATTGCTAAATTTCGCTGGTTTGGTAAAACAGTGGCTTCACAAAAGGAGATCGCAATGACGTTACCGAGTGGACACCCGAAAAGTAGACTGATTAAGAAGTTTATGGCTCTCGGCCCGTATATTCGAGAAGAGCAGTGTGAAGAGAATCGCTTTTTTTTCGACTGCCTGGCTGTATGCGTCAACGTGAAGCCTGCACCCGAAAAACGTGAATTCTGGGGCTGGTGGATGGAAATGGAAGCAGAGGAGAAACGCTTTACGTATAGCTACCAGTTTGGCCTGTTTAATAAAGACGGCAACTGGCAGGCGACCACGATTAAAGATCAGGAAGTGATTGACCGCCTGGAATATACGCTAAAAGAGTTTCACGATAAGGCACGCGCACTGCTGGCCACCCTGGATCTCAAGTTCGAACCGGCGGATGACTTTTCCAGCGAAGCGGTGAAGCTGACTGCCTGATGGTGTCACAGCGCCGGGTGGCGGCTTCGCCTTGCCCGGCCTACAAATTCTCCCTCTCACCGTGGGAGAGGGCACCAGACTGCATGAATCCCCGACAATAAAAAAACCGGCATCAAGCCGGTTTTTTTATTTCACATCATCAGAACTGGTAGGTCATACCTACAGCAACGATGTCATCGCTGCTCACGCCCAGTTTATTTTTGTCGTCAATCTGGTTGATTTTATAATCAACAAAGGTGGACATATTTTTGTTGAAGTAATAGGTCGCGCCAACGTCAATATATTTCACCAGATCTTCGTCGCCAATACCTTCGATATCTTTGCCTTTAGACTGGACATAGCCCAGGGACGGGCGCAGACCAAAGTCGAACTGATATTGTGCGACAACTTCAAAGTTCTGCGCTTTATTTGCAAACCCGCCAGAAATTGGCGTCATATTGCGGGTTTCAGAATACATTGCAGCCAGATAAATATCGTTCGCATCATATTTCAGACCGCTTGCCCAGGCTTCTGCTTTCTGACCCTGGCCACGCGCCAGCAGGTTCTGAGCATTGGTGCGGTCAGAGTTGGTGTAGGCGCCGCTGACGGCGAAGTCGCTGCCGCCGAAGTCATAGGTCAGAGAGGTACCAAAACCGTCACCGTTCTGTTTTTTGGCGTCACGGTTTTCGTTTTTGCCCTGGTACTGCAGCGTCATGTCCAGACCGTCAACCACGCCGAAGAAATCGGTGTTACGGTAGGTGGCCAGGCCGGTAGCGCGCTTGGTCATGAAGTTATCGGTCTGCGCGGAAGAGTCGCCGCCGAACTCAGGGAACATATCGGTCCATGCTTCGACGTCATACAGGGCGCCCAGGTTACGACCGTAATCCAGTGAACCAAAGTTTTTCAGCTTCAGGCCCGCAAACGCCAGACGCGTTTTCTGAGTAGAGTCGCTCTCGGCTTTGTTACCTGCAAATTCAGATTCCCAACGGCCATAGCCCGTCAGCTGATCGTTAATCTGCGTTTCGCCTTTAAAACCGAAACGAACGTAAGTCTGATCGCCATCTTTGGTGGCATCATCACTGATGTAGTGCATGGCTTTCACTTTGCCGTACACATCCAGTTTATTACCATCTTTATTATAAACTTCAGCTGCGTGAACGGATGCAGAAGCCACTACGCCCATAACCATTAATGCCAGAGTGCTCTTTTTCATTTTCGATCCTGTCTTATAAACGCGCTAAAAAATTCGCTGGACGATAAGCTCATGCTTAAGTCCCGTGAAAAAACAGGAAGGGTTTTATCGTTCTGGAATGAAACTTTTATGACAAACTAAGAATAATTTTAAAAAAATGTGATTTATTATTTCGGTAATAAAATTGTCAAAATTTCCCGCTAGGCTTCCTGATCCCGCGCAACAAAGTGTTTCGCGATGTGCTAAGGCAGTTGGCAACGGGGCTGACTCCTGTTAAAACGTTCGTTCGACATTACTTTCCCTTATCGTTGAACGGCAGAGAATCATGAGTGACAGCCAGACGCTGGTGGTAAAACTCGGTACCAGTGTTTTAACAGGCGGATCGCGCCGCCTAAATCGCGCCCACATTGTTGAGCTTGTACGTCAGTGCGCTCAGCTACATGCCGCAGGGCATCGTATTGTGATTGTGACCTCCGGGGCGATTGCCGCCGGGCGTGAACACCTGGGTTACCCCGAACTCCCCGCGACGATCGCTTCCAAACAGCTGCTGGCCGCCGTGGGGCAAAGCCGACTCATTCAACTCTGGGAACAGCTGTTCTCCATATATGGTATTCACGTCGGGCAGATGCTGCTGACGCGTGCGGATATGGAAGACAGAGAGCGCTTCCTGAACGCCCGCGATACCCTGCGCGCGCTGCTGGACAACAACATTGTTCCGGTCATTAACGAGAACGATGCCGTTGCTACCGCTGAAATCAAAGTGGGTGATAACGATAACCTCTCGGCGCTGGCTGCGATTCTGGCCGGTGCCGATAAATTACTGCTTCTGACCGATCAGCAGGGGCTGTTTACCGCCGACCCGCGCTCGAATCCGGAAGCCGAGCTGATTACCGACGTTCAAGGCATCGACGATGCGCTGCGCGCCATCGCCGGTGACAGCGTTTCAGGCCTCGGAACGGGCGGTATGGGGACCAAGCTGCAGGCCGCTGACGTAGCGTGCCGCGCCGGTATCGACACCATCATTGCAGCGGGCAGCCGCCCCGGCGTGATTGGCGACGTAATGGAAGGTATCTCCGTCGGCACCCGCTTCCACGCCCAGGAATCCCCGCTGGAAAACCGCAAGCGCTGGATATTTGGCGCGCCTCCTGCTGGCGAACTCGTCGTCGATGAAGGGGCAACCGCCGCGATTCTGGAACGAGGAAGTTCATTGCTTCCTAAAGGAATTAAAAGCGTGACAGGCAACTTCTCCCGTGGTGAAGTGATCCGTATCCGTAACCTCGAAGGCCGCGACATCGCCCACGGCGTAAGCCGTTACAACAGCGACGCGCTGCGCCGCATCGCGGGTCACCACTCGCAGCAGATCGACGCCATTCTGGGCTATGAATATGGCCCGGTTGCCGTGCATCGCGATGACATGATTATTCGTTAAGGAGCCAGAACATGCTGGAACAAATGGGCGCAGCCGCGAAGGCTGCCTCTTACAAACTGGCGCTCCTTTCCAGCCGCGAGAAAAACCGCGTGCTGGAAAAAATCGCTGATTATCTGGAATCCCAGTCTCAGGAAATTTTGCTCGCCAACGAGCAGGATCTGCTGGAAGCCCGTCGTAACGGCTTGAGCGAAGCGATGCTCGACCGTCTGGCGCTGACGCCAGCACGCCTGAAAGGCATCGCCGACGATGTGCGTCAGGTCTGTAATCTGGCCGACCCGGTAGGGCAGGTGATCGACGGCGGGCTGCTCGACAGCGGTTTACGCCTGGAGCGCCGTCGCGTGCCGCTCGGCGTCATTGGCGTTATTTATGAAGCCCGTCCAAACGTGACGGTGGATGTCGCCTCCCTGTGCCTGAAAACCGGTAACGCCGCTATTCTGCGCGGTGGGAAAGAGACCTGGCGCACCAACGCCGCGACGGTGAAAGTCATTCAGCAGGCGCTGGAAGAGTGTGGCTTACCGGCGGGGGCCGTACAGGCGATCGAGAGCCCAGACCGCGCGCTGGTCAACGAAATGCTGCGCATGGACAAATATATCGACATGCTGATCCCACGCGGTGGCGCGGGCCTGCACAAGCTGTGCCGCGAGCAGTCGACGATCCCGGTGATCACCGGCGGTATCGGCGTGTGCCATATCGTGGTGGACGACAGCGCTGAGCTTGAACCGGCGCTGAAGATAATCGTTAACGCGAAAACCCAGCGTCCAAGCACCTGTAACACCGTTGAAACGCTGCTGGTGCATCAGGATATTGCGAACACCTTCCTGCCGGCCCTGAGCAAACAGATGGCAGAGAGCGGCGTGACGCTGCATGCTGACGCCAGCGCGCTCGCACTGCTTCAGGATGGCCCGGCTAACGTTGTTCCCGTAAAAGCGGAGCAGTACGACGACGAGTTCCTGTCACTGGATCTAAACGTGAAAATCGTTGCCGATCTCGACGACGCCATTGCGCACATCCGTGAACACGGCACGCAGCATTCTGACGCGATCCTGACGCGCACCCTGCGCAATGCCGATCGCTTCGTGAACGAAGTGGATTCTTCAGCGGTATATGTGAATGCCTCCACCCGCTTCACCGACGGCGGCCAGTTCGGCCTCGGCGCCGAGGTGGCGGTCAGCACGCAGAAACTGCACGCGCGCGGCCCGATGGGGCTGGAAGCGCTGACCACGTACAAGTGGATCGGCTTCGGTGACGATACGATTCGTGCGTAAATAATCACGGGTGATGCAAAAATAGCCGTTTGATTCAAAAGGGCATTGACGCATCACCCGGATAGATCTAACCTTTTGCCCCGTGGTTACGCTCGTAACCGGCCTCTCAGGGCCGATATAGCTCAGTTGGTAGAGCAGCGCATTCGTAATGCGAAGGTCGTAGGTTCGACTCCTATTATCGGCACCATCTTTTATAATAAAATCATCAAGTTATTATTGCATTGTTTTGCTTTGTTCAACACAAATGTGCAATTTTGCGCGTTGTAGATGTGGCAAAATTGTGGCAAGTACAGTGAGATTGTTTGTGGCTCAATGCAAGGGTATGCTAACGGCACGTGTTACCTTGTAGCTCCCGTCGATCTTGTCTTTTGAGCAATATTACTACTTTGATGGTTTCTGGTTACGGATGTTGTCAGTCCAGTTCGCAGCCAGCACGGTTTGACCTAAAGGATGTTATTACAATAACCTACGCAGGCATTCAAACACGTTTAGTCTGCCATTTAGGTTATTGCATTCACTTGACGACCCATTTGCATTTCACTTAGTCATATCTAACAAAAAAATGCATCCGATACCCTACTATTGACAGGCAGCTTTGAGCGAAAAACGGACCTTCAAATCCGAACCGGTTCAATTGATTAACCTTGGCTGTCAGTCAAGCCATCGTTAACATGAATCCGATCGAAAATTCCTTATCGCATTTTTTACAAATACGCAGTGGCAAGAAAGATAGATTCTGGCTCATGACAAGTAGAATGGTTCAATTATATAAAGAGGCTTCGCCTTCGGGACGCGTTTTGAACCTGCGATGCATCCACAGGTATTGCTCAGGGGCACGGAGAATTTCACGCTCGATAATCTTGTTTACATAAGCCGCTGCGGCGACCTTGTCCTCCCCTGGATAGCCTGACAGCGGATTGCTGATATACATGTGATAACCTTTTTTATCGCTACGTCGAATCATGCTAAGTGTGAGCAAGTCTGCACCAGCGAGTTTTGACAGAGCATACGTTCCGTTCGTCGTGGCTGCTTTTTTTACCGAGAAAAAAGGTGCAAAAACGCTTCCCTTAGACCCATAATCTTGGTCTGGTGCAAACCACACGGCTTCACCAGCTTTTAGCGCATGAACAAAACCGGATAAATTACGTCGATTAATCATCGCCTTATTTGAACGCATACGCCCTTTTGTCTGTACCCATTCCATTAATGGATTATTGTGTGGACGATACGTTGCCATCATAGGATGGCATAACCCCATTACTCTTCCACACAATTCAAGGGACATAAAATGTATCCCGACAACCATTACCCCTCTGGTCGCACCGGTCAGGTTTTCAAGCCCTTCGACATCAAACCATTTTTTGACTCTCGAATCGCTCCAGAACCAGGCCATTCCTGTTTCCATTAGTCCCAGCCCGAGAGAAACAAAGTTTTTATTGACCATCTGGCTCCGGGCAAACGGTGTCATCTCGGGAAAGCACAGTTCGATATTTCTACTCGCAATCCCTTCCCGGCGTTTCAGAAAGGGTCTGGATATTTTTCCAAGACCAGAGCCCAGAGTATGTAAAACCGGGTAAGGAAGTTGAACGAGAAGCCACAGCAGACCCAAACCAGTCCAGGTAAGCCAGTAGCGGGGATGGAGTAAATTATGAGTAAAAGTCTGTGCCATAAATTTCCTTAATGCTAATGAAGGTTATAACGCAAAAGGAAAACAATGAAGCAATTCGTCTTGAGCGATACATTTTGTTTTAGACAATTTAAAGCCATCTAAATTCAGAAAAAATAACTTTGCAATGACTAGTAAAGAATTTAAAGAGTCAGGAATGAATTGTAAGCCAGTAAAGTTATTCTGTTATAAATCCATGTTTTATCATTGATACTCAAGAAATTGTCTTCTTGATTCATCATCATCAAGGTACTCAAAAGAAAGAAGCCGAATTTTGGTAAATTTATAAAACCACTCACAATCGTTTCGTTGAATAATTTCGCCTGGTTTGAAACATATCCCGGATGCCACCCGTATAATCGCATATTTACCATTACTAAACCTGACCCGGTGAATACAGAAAGGTTGACCGGCCTGCCCGTGACAGCTGTTTGACAGGATATGTCCTTCAATAAAAACAGTTTTTTTAGATTTCATTATCATACCCTCGACAACTGCAGTACAGGAGAAATGTTGTCATTTCCCGACATCACTGACGTTAAGTGGCAGAAGCTGATCAGCCGCCGATACACCAGCATTCTGATGGTCTGAAGAGCAGTCCGCAGGCAGGGCACTCAAGAACCGCATCTTTTCTTAGTTTACCTGCTTTCTGATCGGCTCTGTGTGCGCATGCCGGGCAGGCAACATGAACCGGTCTTTCTTTAAAATACCTGAGCCCATTTGTATAAGACATAAATAATTCTCTGAGGAATACAGTAATTATTATACGCTTTAATATAAAAATAACTGGCATAAGTTATGTTAAGTTGTGTCTGAATCAGTATATCAGATATTGAAAATTGAACGTCTGATTTATGGTACACTACCCTTCCGTGAGAAATTTAAGATGAAATCAGAAGACACCCTTGACTGGTATCCGGCACAACTACCGCCTGTGAAAATTATTCTTGGCGAAGCCGTGCTGGCTGTGGGTAAACAGGGCCGGCCGATTAATACCCGCACCTTGCTGGAATACCTTCAGGTCATGCAGGACAAACAAAAAAGGCGGGATGACAAAATCGCCATGCAGACTGCGATTGATGTTCTCAGGGATAATCAGCGCATTAACGGCAGATGTTAATGCACCTCCGGGCTCAGTGTCAGTTCTGAATGATCTCAACCGTATGGTTTTGTCCATCATCCTTCAGCGGTATTCTGTCATCAGGGAGGAGAACACCATCCAGTGTCACGCAATATTCTGCATCGCCGCGTGAAACACTAATCTGATAATGGCTTTCACCATATTGATATGCCATAGAAAAAGACGACCACTCATCCGGTAACCGGGCATGAACACTAAACTCAGTGCCGGAACGTTTTATCCCCAGTAATTCCTCGGTAAGTAAACGCCAGGCCCAGCCTGCGGAACCGGTATACCAGCTCCACCCTGCACGTCCGGTATGAGGAGCGACGCTGTAGACATCAGCACTCATGACATAAGGCTCAGCTTTATAAATCCCGACAGAGTCCGCATTCAGGGTATGATTTATAGGGTTGAGCATTGACCAGAGTTGCCAGGCTCGTCCGGCATTCCCCATTCGGGCAAAGGCCATCACTGCCCAGATGGCGCCATGCGTATACTGCCCTCCGTTTTCCCGCACGCCTGGCAGGTACCCCTGTATGTAGCCCGGATTTGGACCGTGTCCGTCGAAAGGAGGCGTTAACAGTTTGATCAGCCCTCCTTCGTTATCCACAAGGTGCTTATCCAGCGCCTGCATGGCCTTTGCGCACCGTCCCGGGTTCGCGGCGCCGGACAATACAGACCAGCTCTGAGCAATCGCATCAATCCGGCAGTCCTGTGAGGTTTTCGATCCCAGGGGAGTACCATCGTCAAAATACCCGCGCCGGTACCATTCCCCATCCCAGGCGTGGGCTTCGAGATTACTTTGCAGGCGCAGAGCCTGTGAACGGCACATCGCGGCGACGCTTTCATCCAGCCTGCGCTCCGCCAGCGCTGCAAACCGCTGCAAAATGTCGTACAGGAAGAAGCCCAGCCAGACGCTTTCACCTTTGCCTTCGATACCCACCCGGTTCATCCCGTCATTCCAGTCACCAGCACCCATCAGCGGCAGGCCATGCTCCCCGAAGCGAAGTCCATAGTGAATAGCTTTGACGCAGTGTAACCAGAGTGTCTCTTCGGTGCCGCTGATGACCGGCGTGTCATAGACAGACTCTTCACCAGGCTGAAGCGAGCGTCCCTCCAGATAAGGAATGCGTATTTCCAGTGCATCCATATCCCCCGTCGTTTCAACATAGTAGCAAACAGCAAGCGGCAGCCAAAGATAGTCATCGGAACAGCGGGTACGCACACCGTTGCCGTGTGGCGGGTGCCACCAGTGCTGCACATCCCCCTCGATAAACTGCCGCGATGCGCAGAGTATTATCTGTTCACGCATCCGGTCCGGAGCAGCGTGGCTCAGAGCCAGCGTATCCTGCAGCTGATCGCGAAAACCAAATGCACCGCCAGACTGATAGTAGCCACTCCGGGCCATAAGACGGCAGGCGACCGTCTGATACAACAGCCAGCCATTAACCAGTAAATTTACGGACGTGTCGGGGGTGTTAACTACGATTTTATCGAGAACATTGTGCCAGTGATTATGAATCCGGTTCAGCTCCTGGCGGACCGTATCCTCGTTCATGTAGCGGGCCAGCATCTCCTGAGCACAAACATCATTCTCCTCTGCGCCGAGGATAAAAATAAACGTCCTCTGGTCCCCGTCAATTAATGTAACCGCCGATTGCACCGCTCCGCAGGGATCCAGACCGGCCCCCGTCTTACCAGAAAGCTTTTGCAGTTTCATGGCCGAAGGGGCGTGAAGGGAACCATTACGGCCAATAAACTCCCGGCGGTCCCCTGTCAGAGAACAGTCATTACCGCTGACGGCAAAAAATGCAGTTCGGCCGCCACCATTATCACCATAAAAGTTATTCGCAAGTATCCCGCAGCCGCCGGGCGTTCTGGCCACATGTGTCACAATGTGAGGGGCTGAGCGCGTTCGTGTTTCTCCGAGCGTCCACTCTACATAGCCTGTGACGGAAAGTTGACGTGTCCGTCCCGAAGAGTTACTGAGCGTCAGGAGCACCAGTTTAACCGGATCTTCTTCAGCAACCAGGACCGTCAACTCGCTGTCTATACCACTCTCACGATGGGCAAAAACGCTGTAGCCAAAACCATGGCGGGTCAGGTAATCACCGTGTCCGCGAACAGGTAAAGCCGTCGGCGACCAGCACTCCCCGCTCTCTTCATCGCGCAGGTAAAATGCCTCGCCGCTGCGATCGCTCACCGGATCGTTCTCCCACGGCGTCAACCGGTATTCATGGGCATTCTCAGACCAGGTATAGGCCTGCCCTGTCTCTGAGATCACACTGCCAAAACGAGAATTTGCCAGTATGTTCGACCAGGGAGCCGGTGTAAGCGCATTTTCCCGAAGGACGATCTGATACTCCCGCCCATCCTGAGAAAATCCACCGTACCCATTGAAATGGCATAACTGACTGGTATCAGGGCTCCAGTCAGTATGTTGATTACGCTCGCGCACAGCACGCGGAATGAATGCCCTTGCCGGCGATTTCAGGGTATGAATACGCTGGTTAAGCTGCTCATTAATACCCCCTGCGCGGTCATCAAGATAAAGACAGGCCACGCTCATCAAAAGCAACTTATCTTCAGCGGAGAGATGCTCACCGTTGCGGACAAAAAGCCCGCCCTTTTTATCCAGCAGACTGGCTTCAGACCCGGCATAAATTAACTCCATAATCTGATTTTGTAATCCCTGCTGGTAGCCGCCGGGGCTGTTATTCAGGATAACTAAATCAACATCCAGCCCTTTCTGTCTCCAGTAACGGTGTGCCTGAATCAGTGTGGTCACTGAGGTGATACTTTCCTCGCTGGTTATACTCAGCAGCACTATCGGCAGATCCCCTGAAATTGCCCAGCCCCACAGTCCGGACTGGCCACGCCGGTTGCGGCCGATCGCCTGGTCTTCGGCGCGCAGCTCCTGGACAGGGTAAAGCACAGCGCTGGCGAGACTATTGAACAACGTGGCATCATCTTCACTGGCGTTCATCTGGCGCAATACCACCAGACTATGAGACCAGGCCAGTTCAAAGACGCGATCGGCGATAGGGTAATCGCGATATTTCTCCAGCAACGCCAGGCTCTGCTGACGGGTCTCGCTGATGCCATAAATGATATCAATCGTAACCGGCTGCCCCGGCTGCAGAATGATGGCGTTGCGAATTGCCAGTATCGGATCCAGCACCGAGCCCGACGTGTTGCCTAGCATCCCTCCCGTCTCTATTGCCTGTGCATTCGCAGGGTTTCTGCCACGTCCAATAAACCTTGCCCTGTCCGTTTCAAACGACACGTTATGTCGGTTATCGCCGTGCACCACCATCATGTGAAACAGGCAAGGGCCCGGTTCATCCGGTGAACGCGGGCGCCGGTGGCAAAGAATAGCGTCACGCTCAGGAGCCAGCTCAGTCTGAATAAACAAATTGCTGAATGCTGGGTGTGCCAGATCGCTGGCATCAGGTGCCAGTACCACTTCAGCATAGGTTGTCAGCTCCAGAGAGCGAGGCTTGCGACCACGATGAATCAGTGTGAGCCGTCGCAATTCAACATCATCCTCCGGAGAGATCACCACCTGAGTTTTGACGCTGAGTCCCCCTAAGCTGCGTCTGAATTCTGCCCCCGCATCGGTGAACAACACTTCCTCGTCTTGTCCGCTGGTGTAGCCTGTCGGTTGCCAGGTATTGCTCCACACATCTCCCGTCTGGGTATCGCGGATGTAGCAGAATGCTCCCCAGTTATCACGGGTGGTATCACTGCGCCAGCGCGTTAGTGCAATATCATTCCAGCGACTGTAACCACCGCCGCCCGCGGTCAACATCAGATGATAATGGCCGTTGGACAGGAGTTGAATATCCGGGGCGGGGGTATCCACGCTATAGAAAATACGGGGTTCATAGCGAACGGGTTTGACCATGCCCTCATGAGATTCAAAATGACGGCGCGGACTGTACAGATCGACCGCATCCGGCACGCGCTCCTGTAACAGCAGACTCGCTGACCGGAATACCGTGCTGGACATAAAGCGTTCAGTCATGGGGGCGTCAAGCAGCACATGAGCCAGCGCCTGAAATGCCATACCCTGGTGATGTGCCATCCAGGACTGTACCACCGCATAGAGCTGACCGGTTGCAAGACGTGAGGGGGTATAGTCCAGCGCTTCATAAAAACCGTATTCTCCGCGTGCACCATTTTTTTGCAGCCTGAACAGGTTCTCACAGGCTCTCTGTGGGGAAACCATCAGCGCCAGCAGCGTGGCGTAAGGAGCAACAACCATGTCATCGGCAAGTCCCCTGCGCAGACCGAGCCCCGGTACGCCAAATGCCTGATACTGATAATTATGCTGAACATCAAAAGCATGATAGCCAGACTCTGAAACACCCCATGGTACCCCGCGTTCTTTCCCCCAGTGAATCTGGCGCATAACCGCCGACTGACTCATTTCATCGAGCAGGCTTCCGGGCCAGGTGGGCATCACCAGATTCGGCATCAGATATTCAAACATGGATCCGCTCCATGACATCAGGGCAGTTTCATTATCAATCGTGGTAAACAATCGACCCAGCGCGTACCAGCTTTTAAGAGGCAGCTGATTAGTCGCAATGGCAAGAAAACTGGTCAGGCGAATTTCAGACGGCAGGAGATCGTAGTGGCTCTTGTCAGGCATATTGGTGTCACAGTTATAACCGACGCTGAGCAGACTGGTTGCTTCACTGTACAGAAAGGCGAAATCCATCCGGGCATGCTCATCCAGCCGCTGTTCCAGCTCGGTGATAATATTGAGTCGCATTCGGGCCTGCTCCGCCACTGACGCCGGAGGCGTTCCTGTACCGGTTAATGTCGGACGGGCAAGCTCGCTCAGCGTCGGCAGCGTCTGTTCATTCCAAGATGCAGGCAACCAGCCAAGCAACAGAGACCACTCATGGCAAAGCTGAACCAGTTGATGCTCCAGATGTCCAGCCCAGCGCATCTGAAGAGGAGATCCCTGATGGCATGCGCTGGTCAGATGGTTGCACTGGGTGCGCATGCTTTTCAGTTCGCTGAAAAGCGCCTGCGGAGAGAGCGACACCGCGTTCAGGCAATGCTTGCGCAGCAGTCTCAGGCTGTCAGGTGGGTTCTTACCCCACTGTTTTTCCAGAATATCCAGCGTATCGTTCAGTCCTGTCAGTATCTGTTGGCTGCTTAAAACAGGCTGATGACGCATGGCGGACAGGCCTGCACGCAGTGTCAATAAATGCCCGGCCATATTGCCGCTGTCGACGCTGGAGATATAGCGTGGACTTAGGGGGACCAGCGTACGGGTGTCATACCAGTTGTAGAGATGGCCCCGGTAGTGCTCCATTTTATCCATCGTGTCGAGCGTGAGCGACACGCGCCGGAGTACCTCTCCGCCAGGCAGGTAGCCAAAGTCCCATGCCGTCAGGTTAGCCATAAGTGAAAGACCAATATTGGTAGGAGAGGTTCGGTGTGCCACCGTCGGTTGTGGTATTTCCTGATAATTATCAGGCGGAAGCCAGTTCTCTTTTGCTGTGGCAAATGTTTCAAAAAAAGCCCAGATTTCACGGCTTGTCTGGCGTAACAGCTGTTTTTGTTCCTGATTAGGCGAAAAAACCTTACGCACGGGCTGGCGACTCAGCCAGCTCATCAGCAGCGGTGCCACACACCATACCAAACCGATCGGTAACGCAATCCCCAGCAGCTGTGGGGCAAATTGTCCGGTCAGTATTGTCAGCGCCACGCCACCGGCAACGTTCAGCCACATCGCCTGATAAAAACGTGCAACAGTGGGTCTGGCCTGACTGCTGTCCTGGCTGTGGCTGACCCACTGGCTGAGGTGACGCCTGCTTATCCCCAGTCGCCATAGCGTCTCGGCGATCGCTTTCAGCGAATATCCGGCTTCGTGCGGCAGTATCGCAAAATTAAGGCTGATACCTGACAGACGCTTTAGCGCGCCCGCCCCCACCAGTAACAGATGCGACTTCACGCGGCGACGCAGAGGTTTATGCAGAAGGTCGTGGCTAATGCAGAGGAGGGCTGGCAACAGCCATATCAGCAACAGTATGCCCAGCCAGTAAACCGGATTGGGTACCCAAAGCAGAGCGAAGAACAGCAATATCAGTAAGGAGGGGGCGACCAGACTGCGACGTAGATTATCGAGTAATTTCCAATAAGAAAGCGCGGTCAGCGGATTCCTGACCCGGGTACCATCGGCTTTTCTGACGCGTGGTTTTAGCCAGTTAAGCAGTTGCCAGTCACCCCGGATCCAGCGTGAACGTCGTGCAACATCCGACAGATAATTATTAGGGTACTGTTCGTACAGTAACACTTCGCTCAGCAGACCCGAACGTGCATAGCATCCTTCAAGCAGATCGTGGCTGAGTACCAGATTTTCCGGGCAGGTATTGGCAGTGGCCTGCATAAAAATGTCAACATCGTAAATCCCTTTGCCCACAAACGAGCCTTCCCCAAAGAGATCCTGATAGATATCCGAAGACATCATAGTATAGGGGTTATTACCCGGTATGCTGCTGCGCAGGGCGGCGTAACGCCCCTGACCGTTACGTGGTATCTCCTCCGCAAGACCGGGTTGTAAAATACCAAATCCTTTGACCACCCTCTGGCGTACCGGATCATACTCTGGCGTATTCAACGGATGGGCCATCGCCGCGACCAGTTTGTGAGCCGTATCGCGCGGCAACACCGTATCACTGTCCAGGGTAATGACGTATTTAATGTGATCCGGTAAAAGGTGGGCCGGCATGTCTGCAACGCTGACGAATTGCGTTCCCGGATGGCGCAACCAGCTGTTCAGCAACGCCAGTTTTCCCCGCTTGCGTTCGTAGCCCATCCACACTCCTTCCGAGGGGTTCCATTCAGGCTGACGATGTAACAGATAAAAACGTGGTCGGCCGGAGGGGTAGCGCCGATTCAGCGCCTGCGTATCAGCGATAGCCTGTCTGAGCAGCGCGTGACTTTCCGGCGAGGGTTCATTTTCAGAATCTGCAAAATCAGTGAGCAGCGCGAACCTGAGATTTTCGTTTTCATTCCCCAACCAGCAAACTTCAAGACTGGTGAGGAGCTGGCTGAAACTTTCGTGGCTGGTCAACATGCAGGGAATGACTAACATAGTGGCACTGTCAGCGGGAATACCGGCTGAAAAATCCATCCCCGGCAAGGGGCGAGGAACGCGAAAACGGGTGGTTGCGTCACTGAGTAAATCACTCATTAACTGAGTTAAAGCGATAACCAGAGGTAATATCACCGCGATTAACAACCAACCTGCTCCCTGCATGGCAGTTTCGTGCAATATTGCCGCGGTCGCTGCGGTTGTCAACAACGCCAGGCTGCCAAGCCATGACAGCAGGGTTATTCTGTTGAAACTGTGCCGCAAGCGTATGAGTCTTGAGGTGTCTGCCAGAAGATGTATATCCAGTGCCTGTCGACCTTCGCCGGCGAGATAATAACCAATATGATGTTCCGGTGTATTGGGGGCTTTTTCCTCTGAAAGCGCCAGCACCCTGTCAGCAACCTCAGGCTCGCTGAGCCCACTGTCTCTGGCCAGGACCTCAACTACGTGCCGGTAATGATCCCGGGTATTGAAGTGCATCCGGGGATAGATACCGGCAGGATCATTTCTTAATGCCTGTTCGACGACGCTTATCGTTTCGGCGAAATCAGCCCAGTCCGTTTCACCCAGTAATCGCAGACCTGCGATGCTGTTACTGACAGACAGCTGGCTGGCGGCAAGCTGTTGATTGAAGTTATTTATGAGAATGTCAGTGGTGACTCCCTGTTCCCGAAGGCACTGATCAACCCAGGTAAGAGGTAACGACAGCGCGTTGCCGTGCCCCTGCAGACGCCGCACCAGTTCTGCGACAAACGCGCTGGATAACGGAGGACGGGAGCGCGCCAAATCGGCAACCACCATAATTAAATCACCAGGCGCACTCTCTGCACATTCGAAAATCCTGGTTATCCACGTATCTGCCAGGTTTCTGTCCTGTTGCGCTTTTATCACTTCCATACTGATACGACGAAGATTTTCAATCAGCGCCAGGCGCAGCATTCCCGGTAATGCCCAGATTTCACCTAGTGTCAGCGGAGTCACCTGTTGATAGGCAGCGAGATAGCTGGTCAGACTGGTGGCATCCCAGCGGCCATCACCGTGAGCAATGGCCTCTGATGCGATATGATAAATTCTTGGGCAATTCAGCGGCGACATCAGCGACGGGAGACCTTTACCAAAACTTTTCGGCAAGTGCTGGCGGACGGTACGGATTTGTTCCTCAATCAGATAATAATTGTCCAGCAACCACTCCCCGGCGGGCATGATACTGGTCTTTTTACCTGCATTAAGCTCATAGCAGTTTTGGGTGATAACGGCCTCATTGTCGCCAAGCCGTTTCAGAAGATAATAGGGATGTTTATCCGGTGATACTTTATGGGTCCGTGCCAGCTTCTGACCATAGCGTTCCATCTGGGCAGTCGAAAAGAGTTCTGACCGCGGAGTGCTTTCGCTTGCAGGATCGTTCGCCGAAAACGTTAGGTTTTCGGCAGCATTCATCGGAATATGGGAGCGGTTAAACCACGCTCTGGGGTTCATTTTCATAGCATTGCTCTGATGCGACATTAGCGCGCAGGAGCAGTTGCGAAATCAGTTCAGAAACGTTCTCTCAGGATGTGCGTCAGGCATCAGGGATTTTACAGCTGCCGGAATCTAACATAAGTATAGGACATGAGCTCTGTTCTGCGGTTTTGGTCGAGCTAGCGTCGGGAGATAAACAGAGCCTTACATCCGGGGCAAAGCATGGTCTGGTTGAGCCGGATTTTTGACAACGGTTGTGCTGATTTTAAGCCACAAACAGGACAGGCAGCAGTGGCAGTAGACGCACTGCTGAAGAGTTTCATTGCGTAATTGATAACAGACATAACCATTAACCTTTCAATGAATGAGATTCACTGTACCACGTGTGGTTAAGTTTTGATCTGTTAATTTTGTCACGCTGAAAATCAGGAAAGATAAATGTTTGCAGCCACAGGCCCCCTGAGACCGTTGATCCGGCAAAATTCTATGCGGCTTCCAGGGATGAGTAATTCTGATTCGCGAAAGTTAACGGCTGAAATGTGAAGCAGAACGTCTTTTCGGCCATCAGATGGGATGATGAGGCCTTTACCACTAAGAATGTCAAAGCTTTTGACAATTCCTGTCATTTTATGGGACAAGTCAATTCCTTACTGAAAACACGTAAAGACTATACATTGAAAATGGCATTCAGCCATTTTTATTTTTCCTACAGGACCTCTGGGCGGCTAAAAGATAATTTGCTTATATCGATTCCATGTGCCTTAATGAATCCCATCAGTTCGATGTACGAATGAAATTTTGAAGTTTTCCGGGCAGTTCTCATTACCAGGTGCTATCGTTGATATCTCCTCTTTTGAGTCCATACGTTTAATCTTATACGTTTGCTATTAATGCTATTATGTTTAATGGGAGTCAGTATGACCACAAGAATTAAAGGTTTGGTAAAATGGTTTAACGAAGATAAAGGTTTTGGTTTTATTTCACCTCTTGACGGAAGCAAAGATGTCTTCGTCCATTTCTCCGCACTCCATGGTGAGAATTTCAATACCTTATTTGAAGGACAGAAAGTTGAGTTCGCCATGCAGAGTGGTGAAAAAGGGCCTGCTGCTACAAACGTAATACTTTGCGATAAATGAATATCTGTGGGTCTGCGACAACGATGAAGGATTATTCCTGAGTAGTCAGATCCATAACTTAAATCAGATGAAAGTCGTTTATTCTTAATATCTAGTCAGCCTATTTTTCAAAATTATTAGCATGCTAACCGATGTGATGAAGTGCAGTACTACTGCATAAAAAGTCTAAAAGCACAAGCAAACCGCAAGTTAAATAAGAAGTGCGTAATGGCTTTGAACTTAATGGCATCTGCGTTAATATCCACGAGAGAACAGGGTAATAGAATATGATTAAAGTCCTTGTTTTCTTTAATGCTGAATCCTGTAAAGTTATGACCGTTCTGGAAGGTATATCCTCTATCAGGCAGGAATATCCAAACGGTGAAGAAACACATCTTCAGATTATGTCTGCAGGTTTTCCTTCCTTAACTGGCGATCATGGTATTGTTTACGTGGCTACTGACAGAGAGTTAACGTCACAGGAGATACTTGATGCGGCTAGGAAATATTTATAGTATTTTTGTCATGCTCTCTGCTCCACGTTTAATTGCATGCTTACCCTATTTATCAGAATCGAACAAAAAATGAGTTAAAAGCATTTATGGCCTGCTAACAGCAGGCTTTTTTTTTACATTACTTTTTTAGAAACACCTCTATTAAGAGAGAGTAATTCGCTATCCTCTGACAAAATGCAGGTGTCTCCCCCCTGCGTGCCATCTTGCCATTTGTGAAAAAACTTGCTAAGTGGCGGCGCTGTCTCTCCTCATTTTAAATCTCATCAGGTGTGACTGAAGCAATAAGTTATGAGGGTATAAAAAGGCTCTCCGGATGACTCCTGGCATCATAGTTTTAAGTACCTTCAAAAATGCATGGACATTTCGTAGGAGTTAGAATTTAGTTCTTGCACATTCTTCTTAGTTTTGTCTTGCGATAAGATATTTATATCAGTAGTCTAAACCTCGTTAATAACAATATGTACCAATCGGATTAAAATGCTCAGTAAGAAAAATCGGGTTGATGAGCAACCGTCGACATTGGTATTTGCTGAAACTTTAAGAGGTCTCTTTATGTCAGATGCTCTCACACAGTTAAATAATATCCGTACCTTACGTTCCCAGACTCGTGAAATGTCATTAGATGTACTGGAAGATGTTCTGGAAAAGTTTAAAATTATTCTTATAGAACGACGAGAAGAAGAGATATTACGTCTTGCAAATGAAAGTCAGCGCCGCGATAAACTGGAATCACTTCGTCAGATGATGCTTGATGAGGGTATCGACCCATCCGAACTTATGGCTGTTGTTGGCTCTCCGGGTAAGGTTAAAAGGACGCGCTCTCCCCGCCCCGCGAAGTATCGATATACTGACGAAACTGGAGAGTCAAAAACATGGTCAGGTCAGGGGCGAATGCCGAAGCGGATCTCAAATCTGATTGCTGAAGGTGGGGAATTAAAAGATTTTGAAATCAGCTAAAAAGAGCCATCAGGAGCTTTCATCCCGAGTCAATCAGGACAATATATAATGTATGTTCTTCGTGAATCCATACTGCATAAGCTTAACAACGTCCGTTATTGGCACAGGACTGCTGTTGCAGCCCTGGCAACCTTAGACTTTAATCGATTCAGAGATCTCTAATGCATCATCGACTTCAATGCCCAGATAACGGACTGTGCTTTCCAGTTTCTTATGGCCTAACAGAAGTTGGATCACCCTGAGATTCTTAGTTTTCTTGTAAATCAGGTAAGGTTTTGTTCTTCTCAAGGAATGTGTACTGTAAAGCGAATCTTCGAGACCAAGTTTTGCTACCCACCCATGAAAAATTCGGTTGTATTGCCGGGTTGATATGTGTTGGTTAGTATCGACCCGAGATCGGAACAAATAGTCTTTACTGCGTAAATTGCCAAGCTTTATCAATGCAGAAACAGCTTCTCTTGTCCCTTTGGTTATCTCAAATTGGACAGGGCTGCCGGTTTTCTGTTGTAGAACCGTAGCTCTGCTTGAAACAGAGCTACCATATGCAACATCAGATACTTTGAGTTTGACCAGATCACAGCCTCGAAGCTTACTGTCCAGGGCCATGTTGAACAGAGCTAAATCGCGCGTTTTACCTTCCAGTTCAAGTCGGATTCGGATACCCCAGATATGAGATATCTGAAGTGGTCTTTTTTGGCCTATGATACGGTCTTTGTTCCACGGTGACGTGTTCATACTCAAATCTCCTGCAATGTGGGAGATTTGAGTATGGTTGTCCTTATGAGCGAGGAGCGGAAGCTCACTTTAGGGCAATCTAATTCACATGTCAGAGGATTTATAAAAAGAGAATAGTGCAGATTTTATGGATACTTACACTTGCTATGGCATACTTTTTGGGACCCCATCAGTTTAGGGATCTGAATCGCCACAGCTTTGGTAGGCACCTGCTTTATGGTCACGTGCACCCGAAGATCCTGCGGGTACGCATGGGTCACGAAAAGTACGAGTCTACAGAAGTTAATTTACGGTTTTTTGCGCTCGATGTGGCTGCCAGCTACCAAGTCCAGTTTACACTGGATACAACTAACGCGCTGTAGCAACTGCGTGGTGGAAGCTGATTAAAGGAGATAATGATGTTCGATGTTGACGATACTGCACCCGATACTCCCGACCCCCGTGAACTCAGTCAGGATGTGCAGGCGCTGATCAACAATGGTCTGGATTTTCTGGATAAAGCCCGTGAAGAGTTGGAGGCCTCGAAGCCGAAGTTCTCCGTCGTCAGTTTCTGGACTGCGGTCGAGATTTTACTGAAAGTTCCGCTGGCGCACGAACACTGGTCGTTGGTCTGCAGCCCGAAAAAGCCAATAAAAAAGCAGGCTTACCTAGCCGGTGATTTTCAGTCGGTGACCTACGAAGAAACCCGTGAAAGGCTTAAGGACGTACTTGAAAGACCCCTAGACAGAGAAACGGACAGTGCTTTTGATAAGGTCAGAAAGCACCGCAACCGCGTAGTTCATTTCTACCACCCCACTTTCACCGAGGCTGAACAACGTCAAATACTCAAAGAACAAGCTGACGCTTGGTTTGCCCTGAACCGGTTATTAAGGGATGAATGGAAAGTTATCTTCGGTGTCAAACATAATTGGAAGCTGGCTTTCGGTGAAACTCGTCTGATTAGGGGAAACAAATTTTATGCCGAGGTGCGGTTTAAACAGGTTAAGCCTGAACTCGAGCAGCTCTCTGAAAAGAATATTCAAATCGGTAACTGCAATGAGTGCCATCAGCATGCGACGGTAACAGGGACTGAAACGACCGGTAATGAAAACCGTAAGCTTGAAGTTACGCGGTGTAAGGTTTGCACCAGTGCTGTAAGGCAAATTACCCTGGTTTGTCCAGACTGCGAAATACCTCAATTGCTACCTGAGGGAGATGGTGATTTTGAATGCGAACACTGCGACTACACTTCGGATAGGTATAAACTGCTGGATGAGGAGTTGTTCCACAGTGTGGATGAACAGCTACTCTCCGTATTTCCTGCTGGATGTACCAATTGCATGACTCCTGAAAGCGTATGTAAATTTGGAGACGGCTATCTTTGCACTCAGTGTTTCATCTATTACACCGAGCTTCATGTATGTGGTTGTTGCGGTCACCTGAGCGATAGCGTTCCTGAACTGAGCCATATCCGAGGATGTGAATTTTGTGATGGTGACCAACGTTATTTTGATGACTGAATTACCATATATAATCTAGGCTCTTCAGGGATGGGTTGGACTGTCCGCTCCTGGCCAAAAGCAGTCTTTCGGGTTTAAGACCTACAGCCTGACACTTCCGAATCTAAGTGGTTGAATTTTATTAGTGATGGTGGAGTAATCTGCAAATGGGTAGTCAAGTCAAATGGAACTATGTATCCATTAGTATTTGCGGCTAATTAGATGTAAGATATTAACGTCTAATGTAGGAATGTTCCATTCAGGCCAGAGCGTCAAACAAAGCCCGAACTTACCAGTCGGGCTTCTTTATGTCGGTTTTCAGTGTCGCCTCTACCACGGCTAAAATGATTTGTCCGGTCAGGACTGTGTCCCATCATCCAGGATCAAATTTCTCAATCCTCAGTCCTCCTGGTGTTATCATGTTTTAATGAGTCACTAGTAATACATGAGTATTATTCAAAGCATATTATGTATTAGGACTAAGCAATCTAATTGAATACCATTACTTTTTTTTATTAAACCATGCCTCATGTAGTTCTTGCAGTTTCACCCAAAAATATGCATCTGTATTGAAAATTATCGCGAGTTGAAAAGCTTCCTCAAGAGTTATATTTCGCTCATTTTTTATTATTTCCAAAATTTTTTCATATGATGTATCCATCAGTTCAGCAAGTCTTGCGGGAGGCATATCCAATGGTTTCAAGAATTCTTCGTATAAAATCTCTCCGACAGTTGAAGGTGCAGCACTTATCGTCCTCATCCCCCCTCCTTTTTTTTAAACGTCATCGGATTCATTATAGTAATTTGTTTAGCTAAACAAATCATAGAGTAAGGTTGGTTTAAGTGTTTTTCTTACTCAAATTCGATATATCCGCTGTCAGGAATGAATCATTTGCAAACAGTAGTTCTTATAAAGGTTAGCTAACCAAATTTATAAGTCATCTACAATCCTCTGTTATTTACATTTTGTTTCATTTTATTTATTGCTATTTAGTTTAGCTAAACAATCTATTTCATCATGTATAATCTGTGTATTTACCCACAGATTCTGTTGATAATATTGTGCATAACTTGTTTGTTAATTTTTTATTATATGACATATGAGGTACGCTTTTATGACATATGAGGTACGCTTCCATGACATTTGAGGTACGGGTATAATTTAAAATTTTTATAATAAACAAATAAATATATCGCTTTTCCACCCCCCTCTAACCTGATCTTTAACCTTATATATAACCAAAAAGATTAAAGGAATTATTAAAACCTTAGTGTCATTCAGAAATTGGTAAATAAAACCAATTTCATATGAAGTAAGAACCCGATGAATAAAAACCCTGTTGACATTATTCTTTTTGGCAGTAAGTTTTAATTATTCTCAATTCATAACGTTGGTTAGCAAACTTTAGCGCCTAAAATTTTAGCCGCTAAAATCCTCAAATTTCTACTGAGAGATGGGTTCTTCGATGAAATCAGTTATGCCAGAACTTATAACCGTTGAAGAGTTGGCTTTTGCATTAAAGAAAACTGTAAAAAGTATCCGCAGTGATGCAACACGAAATCCAAAATGTCTTCCACCAAGATGCCGTCTTCCCGGTAATAAACGTCTTCTCTGGCGTAGAGAGGATGTTAAGGACTGGATAGATAAATCTGTTGAGTCAAAGACAGAAAATGACGATATAGCGAAAGAGATAAATAGGTTTCAAAGGAAACGTGGCAGGCCGCTAAAACCCAAGCCGCGAGAATAAAAATATTCCTTGGGGTATTCAGATAAGTTTCCTTTCAATAAACACATATGCTGCACACTTTTACACGACTAATACTGCACAAATGCTTTACGAAAACACACTGAGTACACAGGAATACACAATACGTACACAGATTCACAACGGCAAATGTAGGGCAGGACATGTAAAGTAGGCCCACCGTAAACGGTGCTTCTACTTTACCTTCTCTTATTCGCAGCTGAGCTGCTCAACGGAGTCCTGCTCTGCGAGGCTGATCGGCTACCGCCTGTATGGAGAATGATATGACCGTTTCTCAGACTAGAAAAAATAGTACACCAATTAAAGTTTATTGTTTGCCAGATGAAAAAGCGCAAATCCAGGAAAATGCAGAAGCATCTGGCTTAAGTGTAGCGAGTTTCATTCGTAAAGTAGCAATGGGTTATCAGGTTGAGTCTATGGTAGATATTGAACAGGTTGTAGAGCTTAGCCGAGTAAATGCTGATCTTGGTCGACTTGGTGGGTTACTTAAACTGTGGTTAGCTAACGATCCACGCACAGTTGATTTTTCACCCTCATTGATAGAAACGTTGCTTGCTAAAATAGAATCAACCAGACAAGAACTAAGAAATATTATGGATAGAATCTTGGATAAATAATTTTATGGTTTCCTAAATATCTGTATTTGTTAAAAGTACGAGTTTTCAATATTAATAATCAGTTAAATTTGAGGTGAGCAAATGAAGTTAATGCTCCGAGTATTTTCATCACTGAGAGGGATTTTAGCAGCTAAAAAATCATTAGCAGCTTCCTTCCTGGCGTCCATCATGGCATTACCGGCGACAGCCGGTATCCCTGTAATCGATGGTACTAATGTGGTGCAGACCACAATCAGCGCAGTCAACAACGTTCAGGCTGTGGCAAAACAGATCCAGCAGTACCAGACGCAGCTGCAACAGTATGAAAACATGCTCAAAAATACAGTCGCACCTGCAGCCTATATCTGGGATCAGGCCAATTCAACCATCAACAAATTGTTGCAGGCGCAGGACACTCTTAATTACTACAAAAATCAAGCCGGGAGTCTTGATTCATATCTGAAACGTTATCAGGACGTGAATTACTACCGCTCAGCACCGTGCTTTAACAGTAATGTTGATTGTACTGCGGATCAAATAAGCGCACTGCGCAAAGCTGAACAGAACAGTTCTGAGGCACGTAAAAAGGCCAATGACGCCGTGTTTAAGGCTCTCGACGAACAGCAGGAAACACTGCAAAGCGATGCTGATAACCTTGCAGATTTGCAAACTCAGGCAACCAGCGCACAAGGGCAAATGGAAGCTATTCAGGCCGCTAACCAGCTTGCCAGTGCTCAAACGAACCAGTTGCTGCAAATCCGCTCGCTTCTGGTATCCCAACAAAACGCTGCAGCAACACTGGCACAGGCTCAGGCTGATAAAGAAGCCCAACAAATAGTCGCTGATGAAAAAGCGTTAGCTGGCGAGAACACGCCAAGCCCGAAGCGAATTTGGTGAGGGATAGCTGAATGAAAGATAAAATTTTGGTCATTTTTATTCTAATCATTTCATTGATTCTATGCTCTTGCGATAAAAAAGATGAAGATTGTTTATCGACGCCAGAGAATAAATTGAACGAACATAAATACGATAAATGTGCCCTGCGCAGTAATAACAATCCTAGCCCTAAGCGAGAATGGTAATTATGAGAATAGTAAGCAAACTCACTTTTTTCGGCATGATTTTTTTGTTTTCTGTAAATGCTTATGCTGGTCAATTAGATAGTAGCGGATTACTTGATACGTTATTAGATAAGTTTCAGCAAGTAGCCAGCACATGGTCATTAGTAATTGGTGATTATGCAAATTGGCTCTTCTGGGGGCTGGTATTAATAAGTATGGTTTGGACATTTGGTATGTTGGCGATGCAAGGGGAAGGTTTAACCAGTGCACTTGCAGAGATAGTTCGTTTTTTTGCCGTGATTGGTTTTTTTTATTATCTTTTAATCAACGGCCCAGCCATATCACAATCTATAATTAACTCAATGAGACAACTTGCAGCAAATGCTTTAGGAACAAGTACTGGTATTTCACCCTCAAGCATAGTTGACATAGCCTTTGTGATATTAACAAAGGTCAGTTCAGCAGCATCAATTTGGTCACCAATGATTTCGACCATTATGATAACCGTCGCGATAATAGTATTAGTCGTAATGGCACTTATCGCGATAAATATGCTAGTAATGTTAGTTTCTGCATGGGTGTTGTGTTATGCAGGAGTTATATTGCTTGGGTTTGGTGGCTCGAAATGGACTTCTGATATTGCAATAAATTACTTACGCACTGTATTATCGATTGGTATTCAGTTGTTTACGATGACATTAATTATTGGGATTGGGCAATCATTTATAGATCAGTATTTTTCTATTATTAAAAATGATATTCCTGATCTTAATAGTCTTATTGTTTTACTTCTGGCGTCAATCATTCTTTTAGTATTGACGAATAAATTACCGTTGTTGTTATCAGGCGTTGTAGGAGGAGCGTCCTTACAAGGGATTGGTGGGTTTGGAGCAGGTATGATTACTGGCGCTGCTACTACTGCAATGAGTGGCGCTGGGGCAATGGCAATGAGCGCTACAGCTCAAGTCAGTGGTGGTGCTTCCGCTCTAAAAGCAGCATTTGAATCTGCACAAGCGGCGATGGCCGAAGAATCTGGTTCCGGTGATAGAGGCGGTTCAGGTGGAGGATTTGGCGGCGGGGAAGATACCGGTTCCGTAGATACTTCTGGAGGACAACCATCAGGCAATTCCGGTGGTTCGTCTGCAGGGAGCAATACAGGTAGCGCCAGCGGAGGAAGCCAGGGGTTTGCTTCATCATTCTCACGAGCTGGCCGCATGGCTTCTCACATGGCGAGCGGGCTGTCTAATGGAGCTGCGGAGTATCAGATGATGAAGGGAAGTACTAATTCTATCCGATCACAACAGACCGTTGGTGGGGAAATAGCGAATCAAATACGTAAACACACAGCCGATCGTCAGAGTAACCACGAACAGGATGAGTTTGAGGGTGATAGTTTAACTGGCAGTAAAAAATCTTGATTTAGACGCGTCAGTTAGCGCGGTAACGTTAACTGACGCTTCCACTAAACACCTGTAAGGAGGTGGATAATGGCTGATTATAATAGCTTTGTTTTGGAAGGAATAAAAATTATTTTTGCCGATAACAATAAAGAGTTTATTAAAGAGATTTGTGAACCATTGATAAATATTCTATGTATCGAAGAATATTATTCTGCTACCGGCATTTATAATTATGATGATGCTGATGAGCAAGCTGAGTTACTTAAAAATGCGCTAAGGGACTATAAAATGGCTCACTAGTGAGAAGAGGCTAACTGGATGTTAGCCTTTTTTAATTTTATTTTTAGATTGTTCAATGTGATGATTTAACACTTCTCTCTTTGCCTCTTCATAGGTTAGCTCTCCATTGATTACCTTATTTTTTATTTCATTAAAAAATGAGGAGCCTTTGGGATCTTTACTTGATAAAAAAAGACTGGCTTCAGCTCTCCGAAAAGCTTCTTTCCTTGCTTCTATGGAAAATGAATTAGCAGGGTTATTTTTGTTCATAAGTTGAAGTGCCCTTATTATTTATATTCGGGATGTTTTTATCTACAAGAGTTAGTCTTAACTCCGAGAATTTATTTCCTGATATTTTATAACACTGATTTTCATTTTTTTCAATATAAAGAGATTTGCTTTCTGGGCTACCACATGTCGTAGATGTTCTTGCATCAAGAAAAATAAACTTTTCTTGAAATCTTTCAATATATTTCATTGCTGTCATGCTAATAATAAAAAGAGCAACTGACACAGCAAAAAGGGATAAGCCTGATACTAAACGATTAAAATTAAATTTCCTTTTAATAACTAATGAACTGGCTAGATTGACCATGTTAAAGGGGACCATAATTATGAGTCCTATCAATATTATTTTTTCAGGAAGATTGTTCACCTGTATATGATGTTGAGCCAAGTTTCCAATATATACTGAAATCATAGAGGATATTACTATTTTTGCTGGGGATACATCTCGCAAAAATATGTATATATAGACTGTAGTTGCACAAATCATTGCTCCTATTGGAAATGAGAGCATGAAAGCATAAGCTAATGTTGAGTAATTAAGATTTTCTGGGGCTATACCATAAGCTATGTCAAGCTTAAACTTTGCGATCCATAAGCATACTGAATATGTAAAGCCAGTTACGCCCCACTTAACCACTGTATTATTAAATACTTTATTTAATAAATCACGATATCCTATGTATACACTGGTTAATAAAGCTATAGATGATAGAAAAATTGGAGCGGCAATGTATATATTTTCTAGCCATAATGGGTTTTCTACAATCAAGTATCCAAAAGGTATTAAGTATATTATAGCCAATAGTTGAGGGTTGTTTAATTTGGGTGATGCGTCAACCAACTTATTTTTATATTCCATACAACGTCCTTATTTCAACTTTAACGCTAAATCTTCAGCTTTTGGATGATAATACCGCATTAGCATTCTTGGATCTTTATGTCCTGTAATTTTGGTTAGTTCATGCATAGGGAAAATTTCAGCTAGTCGAGATGTTGCCTCATGTCGAAGGTCATGAAATCTTAAATCTTTAAGGAAAGATTCATCACATAATGAGTTTGTTTTCTCGTATCGTTCTCTGGCTCGTTTTACAGCTCGGTCAAAAGCTCGGGTAATCGCGTCTGCACGCATATCAAAAACCTTATCAGCAGCTGGCTTAGAATGTTCCTTGAGACTGGACAGTATCGTAATGGCTTTCGTTGATAAAGGGACATCGCGGGCATTACCATTCTTAGTATCCGGCAGATGTGCAACTCGCCGATCAAGATCAATAAAGCGCCATCGAAGTTCTGCGATTTCGCTACGGCGCATGGCTGTCTCTAACGCCAGAAGAATGATTGCTGGCAATACTAATGAATGTGTTGCGGCGATGATATGTTCGATCTCGTTGGCTATTTCCTTTCCTGACGTAACACAGGTTTTCTCAGAAACTACAGGCAGCGCTTCCAAGCGTCTGGTCCTGGAGTTCTTGGGTTGGGGTTTGCGAATGGCCTCTACGGGGTTCAGCAGGCTCTCCATGCCCCATTCTTTCCGCGAAACATTGAATACATGAGAAAGTAAGGCCAAACGCCTTAAAACGGTTGCAGGAGCATAGATTTTCAACCATTCATCTCTCAGCTTGGCGACATCGGCACTCCTGATGCTGGCCATATAGTTTTTCGCCAGCTGAGTGCTTTTTAGTATCCGCACCAATGATCGGTCTTGCACTGCCCCTTTTTTGTCGGGAACAATCTCTTTTTCATATCGCGTTAGGGCTTCATACAATGTCGTAGATTCCGCTTCGCTGCGGCTAAGCCAAACTCCTCTCGCCATTTCTGACTCGATCATTTTGGCCCAAGCTTCTGCTTCCACTTTGGTGTTAAAGGTTTTGGTTTGAGAGGGAAAACCACGTTTACGGATTTGAGCTTCCCATTGGTAGTTACCACGTTTGCGTATAGTCGCCATTTCTGTCTGATTCCTAACGAACTGTGGCAATATTGTGGCAAAAAATCCATTTAAATTCGATAGGCATTGATTTTACAAGATCAATTTACGCATTCGTAATGCGAAGGTCGTAGGTTCGACTCCTATTATCGCACCATCCTCAATTCACACACGATTAATCCCACGCTTTTCGCGGCCAGGGACGGATTAAAGAGCTAATGGATGCCCTGCCACCGGACGAGCGACAAAAAGCATTTGAACTTCTACTGGCAGCCAAAGAGAGCCAGTGAACGGTTCGCCGGGAGTAACTAAAATTTTCCTGGCTTCGGTTCATTAAATTTCAGCTGCTTAAGAAAAAATGTATATAAGAATCAGTTTGTTAACTTTTAAGTGTACCGTTAGTTAACATAAAAAATCTCACTTAAAATTTTATATCTCTTTACTATCAATATCTTAACTCAATTGATGAAGATGTTGGAGTAAAGCTAAACTGAAAAACCTGAAATTCTTTTCACTCTTTTCAGTTCCCTGCTCGCTGTATATCCCCAGTTGTGGCGCGGTCTGGCGCTATCATTTGTAAAAAATCCCAACTGAAAAATTTTTGCGATCTGAAAACCGCAGGCGGGCGCGGTGTAGTGCGATTTTGGTCAGGGAAGTATTTTTTGTCAGTATGACGCATTGCATGCTTTTAATGTGTTGGTAAAAAATCAATGTCAGTCAGTAACTATGGTGATGTGTCACTTGAAAAATGTTGTAGAATAAAACTACCATTTTCATGATAAAACAATAACGTTTGAGTAGGCGGGGGTTGCATGCTGGTTAGGGAGCACTATCTTGAAACTAAAAAGCTTCTCAATAATATTAAGCCAAGAGTAGTTGGTCGATGGTTATTGAATGATGGCTATTTTCCAGAGGAATACGTTTTACCCCCTAGCTTCAAAGCCGGAGGGATTAAACTAAATCGAGAGCCGTATTTTGATAATCTTAATAATCTCAAAGAGAAAGAGATTGTTAATGTATCGTATCCTAAAACATCACTCACTCATCGTATTTTTGGTATACAGCATCCCAAGTTTTATCATGATATGGTTTACTGGCTTGTCAAAGATTGGCAGTTAGTAGTAAACCATCTTTTTAATGATGAAACTAAAATTTTCACATACAGCTTGCCTATTCCTGTTACTAAAACTGAGGGGTTGTCTCTGTCACCCATACGTTCTGGGAGGATGATATATGAGTGGATTGAGATGGCTGAAAGGGATCTGATTGTTGATGCAGTAAACTATAGTTACTTAGTTAGAACTGATATTACCAATTTTTATGCCTCAATATACACTCACAGCATTCCTTGGGCATTACATGACAAAAATATGTCACGTAATGATAAAGAATACACTCTGTTAGGTAACAAGCTTGATAGATTGCTACAATATTCAAATGATAAAAAAACAAATGGTTTATCAGTAGGGTCTGCTCTAAGTGATTTGATTGCGGAAATAATTCTTGCCAAAGTAGATAGAGATGTATCATTAAAGCTCAAGGATATCGACTTTGTTGGTGTTAGATTTAAAGATGATTATCGAATTCTCTGCAATAGTGAATCTGATGCAAAGAAAGTATTAAAAAATATTTCTGATGAATTGAATAAATACAACTTAAATATCAATGAGTCCAAAACAAAAATAAATAAGCTACCGAATGGGCTTTACAGAGAGCATTCTAAAAAGTACTACCCGTATTCATTGTCAGGAGCAGAGTCTTTTTCATTCAGAGAGTTTGAGCAAGCGGCACTCAAGGCGTTGGATATTCATTATGAGTATCCTGGCACAAGTATACTAAATAAGTTTATTTCTGAATTAACTAAAAAAGATAGATTGAAGATTATTTTCTCCAAAGATAAGGCCAAGCAACTCAAGGAAATCAAAAAATTAATAAGCCTGCTTTTCATGATAAAAAGAGAGTCTGAAAAAGTAATGGGGAATGTTCTTGCTATTATCGACCTTATTTTTCTAGAGCACAAAAAGTCACACCCTGAAATAAAAGACTTTATTAAAGGTATTATTATCGATGATGTTAAGCGTTCTTCAGCAAAAGATTCTGTTTTCGATGTTCTTTGGTTGGTGTTTTTTACCAAGTTTAGGCAATTCGGAATGGGGGATGTATCTAAGTATGTTGATAGCGTGCTTATCAATGGCAATAAGTTTTATCAATGCCTTGTTAATAATAAACCCATTTTTATTGATGACAAGTACACATTATTTAAAAAACCTAAAGATCTTAATGAAATAATGTTGATTGAATATGTTGATTTATTTAAAAGGGATTGAACAATGCATGGCGATGAGAATTATAAAAAATGGGCGAGAATATTAGAGCCAAAAGCATTAAAGGAAAGAGTTATTTCTTATTCTATTTTTATTGCATCCTTTGAGCTTCTAAAAGAAATTGTAATTGGAAAATTAGAGCGTTTTTACTTAAGTTTTGGAAACGAAGATGAATTCGTAGACTACAGGGAAAAAGTCTTAAATAGAAATAAAAGTAGACTTTATGCATCGATAAGCTGGTTGACGGAACATAACGCTTTAGAACAGTGTGATATCGAAACATTTGAACGCCTAAAAAAAATCAGGAATAAACTTTCTCATGAAATGTTTGATTTAATTCCTGAGGCTGATTTACTTAATGTAACTGATGAGATTAATACAATAATTTCTCTCACACGAAAGATTGAGTTATGGTGGTTTTATAATCTCGATATGGCCATTGACCCAGATAGCTATCCCGCAGATCTGGATCTTGATGAAGTGATGCCTATGACCGTACTTCTCTTACAAGTCATGCGCGAAGTTGCGTTAGGAGATGAGCAGGCTGCTCACAATATGTTTGTCGAGTTTACCCGCAACTACAAGAGAGACCATACTTGATCATAATGCCCCTAAGCAGTAACCAATTGGGGGCATTTATGGGGGCATTTTAAAGATGCGAAAATTAAAAAAACAATAAAAACAATGCGTTAAAGTTGTGTTTTATTCCTATTATCCTTTTAAAATTGCCTTCGGCGTATCAGCTATTTAGCCCCTCCGACAGCTCCGGCAAACCATCACACATCTCCTGCAACTCATTAAACATCCTTGCCACATGGAAACCATCGCACACCGAGTGATGGACCTGCACCGCGAGCGGCAACAACACTTTCCCATCCTGCTCGTAGTATTTTCCAAACGTGAACATAGGGGAAAAGAAGTTCTTCATGTGCGCAATGTTCATCGTAAAGTTCGTAAACGTCACCCAGGGAATAGACGATACGAAAAAGACATTTTCCCGGGACTCTTCTTTCGGCCAATAAGAAAGGTTATTGCCATAACGCGCAACATCTTCTGCATAGGTGTTCTGGAAGTGATGAATATTGCCGTCGAAATGGCTCCACAATGACGAAAAGGTCTCTGTGTCAGGGTGGAAAATGGTATAGCTGGGATGAATTTCATTCCATATGACAAGCTCATTGTCCTTCATGGCCATACGGAATTCCGGATGCCGGTTCATGATTTTAGAGAGGAGGAAAATAATCGTCGGGTAAAACTTCCAGCCGACCTTTTTGATATGTTTCCGCAGCGCGGTGATGTCGATCAGAACCGTTTGGTTAATTGTACACTCAGCAAATGACTGGAATACTTCAAAATGCTCCTTCCTGGCCCAACGAGATAAATCAACAGGCGTATATTCCGGGGCTGTTTTTTTCATTGTTTAACCTTTGATTATCAATCGATTAAAGGGTTTTGGGCCAGAAAAAGCCGCGCAACCATTTCAACCGTATCTAATCTTCCTGTCAATCTCAGCCTGTGGTTTTCCGAACAGATATCCCTGGACGAGATCGCAGCCTAGCGCCTGAAGACGTTCGAGCTGCGCTTCGGTTTCAACACCTTCTGCAATGACCCTCATATTGAGGCTCTTCGCCATGCCGGTTATCAATTTAACGATATTAAGGGCATCATCCTGCGTGGATATCGGGTTCACAAAGGATTTGTCGATTTTAATTTTATCAAAATTCAGTTCACTCAGACGTGAGAGCGACGAATAACCCGTCCCGAAATCATCGATTGAAATTCTTACACCCAGCGTTCTCAGCTTTTTGAGAATAGTGATCGGCGTGTTGCTGTCGCTGAAGAGCGATGACTCCGTAACCTCTAATTCAAGACGATTTGCCGGAAGTCCAGTCTCCTTCAGGATGGACTGTACCATTGCCGTAAAGGATTTCGTGCCCAGCTGAACGGGTGAGACGTTCACAGAGATCCTTGCCGGAACCGCCCAGGAAACCGCTTCCCGGCAGGCAAGCTCCAGCACGGTTTTGCCGATTTGGTTGATCATCCCCGTTTTCTCAGCGACGGAAATAAAGTAATCGGGTGACAGTATCCCCTTCACGGGGTGTATCCAGCGAATAAGCGCTTCATAGCCGTAAATTTCATTGCTGAATGAATCGACAATAGGCTGGTAATAAACAACGAATTCATGGTTATCGATCGCCAGTGCCATATCATGTTCAAGGGTTCGGCTTTCCTGTAACTTTTGCAGCATCCACTGACGGAAAACTTTTATCTGCTGTGAACCCTCTTTTTTGGCTTCGTAGAGCGCCAGATCGGCAAATTTATAAAGGTAGTCAGAACGCCGTTCATTATCAGATAAAACGATCCCCACACAGGTAGCAATTTTTATCAGCTGGTTATTAATCGTATAGGGCTGGCTGATATGTTCGCTGATTTCTTTGGCGCGCGAAACGGCGGCTGCTTCAGTGAGGCCACTGGAAAGCAGGGCAAACTCGTCTCCGCCCAAACGGTAAAACGTATCAGTGGCGCTGCTCATTGAGGTGAGGCGTCTGGATACCTGATTCAGCAGCAAATCTCCGGCATCATGGCCATAGGTATCGTTGACCTCTTTGAAGCGGTCTAAATCAAATAACATCACCGTGACGGGGATGTGGTTTTTATCTGCCTGAAGATTAATTTTGTTGAGATCGTCCCAGAAGAAAAGGCGGTTTTTCATGCCGGTGAGGGAGTCATGATAAACATCATATTCCAGCTTCGAGTTCTGAATTTGCAGCGTTTCTTTTGATATCTGAAGCTCGTCAGCAAGGCTTTTAACCTGCATGTGCGCTTTGAGAATGTTTTTATTCTGGTAGATCATTAAGAAACCCAGAATAAAGCTTAATATCACCAGTAATAATGAAAGCACCGAATAAATATAATAAAGAATCTGTATTTTATGGTTGGATTCATTAACCGTGTTAATATCTTTCGTCAATGCCGTTGCTGAAAGCTGGCTCAGCGGCGCATCAAGGTCATGCATATTTGTCAGGTATGCCTGTAGCTCTGGGTGGCTCATTTTTTCAAGATGGCTATCCAGATAGGCCAGTATTTTCTCTAAGCGCAAAGCGAGCTCCTGATGCGCTTTATCACTGTCAATATAGCGACCTAAATCACCCCCTTTCATTAAATCGCTCTGGCTTAGCATAATTTCAAGACGCATGCGGACCTGGTCTATCGTAACGTCATCGGTATCGGTTGCGTATAGACCAAGCCATGATTCAAAACGGTAATACTCTGATACCAGTTGTGCCACGGACCAGGACTCAGTGTATTGAGTCAGTTTTTGCAATTCCTGCTGTCGATCGTAAACAAGGAATGCAATATATCCTGTCGTGATAAAAAGAGAAAAAATGATACCAACCAGTATCCTGTTCATTATGTTCTCCTGAACGACTACTCAATCTTCATTTTGCTAACCTGCCATGCTGATCGTGAGTAATAAATCTGATTATTCAACTCAGGAAGACTGTCATAGGGGTATACAATGAACGATGGGCCTTTATCGCGGATGCGCATATATTCGCCATTGACCTTTAAGGCAAGTATGGCGTTGTATTTTTTAAAGTCGCTGAGAGGGATCACGGTAGAGTAATCATTGAGCGCAATAACATTGACGTTAGTTCCCTTCGCACCCACATACTCCATGAGTTTGTTCATTGGAACACCCTCAAACTTCGTACGACCATTATACCAGGGAGATGTCGTCTCGAAACTCACTACTCCGAGTTTTTCAAGGCTGGCGAGATCAAACACTGCTTTTCCATTTTCATTGGTATTTTCTATATTACCGTAAATCGTTAAAATGGGTTTACCAACTGGTTTTGGCAGGTCGCCAGCCCAGGTTACACTTTGTACGAGACAGCATAACAGCAGTAGGGTTAATCGCATTTTGACCTCCACCTTTTGAACATAAGTATAAGAATTATAATTTAGATATCACACGAGTTTATATATTTTGTTGAGGAGTAAGGGGTTTTATCGTTTTTGTTGATATAAACCCATTTTAATCAATGGGTTAGGTGTTGCGGGTGACAGGGTGTTTGATACTAGAGCGACGCTTAACTTTTTGATAAAAGCTAAAATTGCGGGCATAAATGCTCTTCTGTTTAAAAAATAATCGCTTTAATTGATGGATATTAACTTCCGCGACAATTTTAGGATGTCCTTGGTTTTTGGGGCGCGAATCTGGAGGCTAAATACGCACCCCGGTTGTGTCCGTTGTTTCAGGATGACGACGATAAGCGAGAACACGACCATTCTGATGGTGCGTGTCCCATATCGCTTGCCTTACTTCATGTCATCCTGGATGGCTGACGCCGACTTCCCCCCTTTCGCCATGCTGGAAAACACTGCGTCCCGGTAGATCCACGCATGAACGAGTGCGGCAGAGATATGGACCAGCACCACAGCAAAAAGCAACTTTGCCAGAAGGCTATGGGCGTCGTGACACCAGGCATACAGTGCTGGACTGTTCGGGGCAATCGCCGGCAGGTTGACGCCACTAAACATCACAATCGGCAGCCCGGCTGCCGACAGTTGCGCCCAGCCCAGCAGCGGCATTGCCAGCATTAACCCATACAGCATCCAGTGTGATGCCTTTGCTGCAAGCACCTGCCAGACGGGCAAATCAGCAGGAAGTGGGGGCGTCCGGCTAAGGAGCCGGTTGACCAGACGCACCAGTGCCAGCAGTAAAATGGCGACACCCAGCGGCCGGTGCAGGTCGATTAACCAAATCCGGTGATGTAACGACGTCATCATTGCGGCACCGATGAAAAGCATGGCCAGGATCATCACCGCCATCAGCCAATGCAGGCTTCGCGCCAGGATATTGAAATGCTGCGGCACGTGCTCTCGCATATCTTTATTCGAGCTCATTTTACCTCCTGCTTTTGCACAGCTTCGGTGGCCTTGCCGTAGCCGATTTCCCGCTCACGGCGACTGAAAGAGTGGGAATAGGCAGCGGAACGGGCGTTTAAGATGGGATCATCAGACACTGCAACGCCTGCAGGAACAATCGAAGGGTCAAAGTTAACGTCGCGGCACACGCCCTCGGATTGTGCTTCGACACGCGTCACTTCCAGCGTGCCGGCAACCATCTGTTTGCGTTCGTCCGGCCATGGCTGGGAAGGGTCATCCACCGGATCGCCCCGCTGTGCGAGCTGCAAAACGTAATCCCAATAGAGTGGCTTCTGCGCCAGGCGCTGACGCAGGTTTTCGAACAGGAAGTTGTCATCGGCTTTCTGTCGTTGTTCATCGCTCATAGAAAGGAAAGGCTCGTGCGGACGCATCATCCAGCGAACGGCCTGGCGATCTCCCTGCGAGTTCACAAGATAAAAGGCGTTAATGCTGTAAAACGTCGCGCCCGCGAAGCTGCCGGGCGCGGGTTTTTGTGCCGCCCATTTAAGGTATTTCTCCGCCTCCGGGTACGCTTTCAAAAAGTCTGCGAGACGCTGTGGATCCGGTTTGCCAGTGGCTGCATCGACAGCCGTGGCTTTTCGCAAGGCCAGAAAACCTTCCGGACTGTGCGTGGCGAAGAAAGGCTCGTTGTTCATCGCCATTCGCCATTGCTGCTTGTCATCTGTCTTCAGCAGCAGCGCCATGCTCAGGGTTTTGGTCGTACTATCCGGGGCATGGGGATCGCCAGTACCAATAGAGAATCGGCCCACCACGGGCACTTCCTGCTGTGAGAAGAGGCGGGAGGTTGAAAGAGAATTTGCCGAGCCGTTTGGCGTAAAGGTGCCAGCAAAGCAGATGCCTTTTCCATGCGCGCGGCGAAAACCCGGCGGGAAGGGTTTCGGTGTTTCACCCACCAATGCCTGGCTGACCGTGCGTGAACCAAGCCAGCCCGCCGTCCATGCAAAAGCAAATGCCAGCGTACCGGCGACAACGGCGATCGATGCCAGCGCGCCCCAGGTTTTTTTGGATCTCAAATCCAGTTTCGACATAGACGTTTTTCCATAACAAAATATCTTCACATGTCATGCACAACGTATTGCGCGTGACATGTGTTAATACAGTGGCGAATATGGTTTGAGTATAAAAATTAAGGGGCGTAAAGAAAGAATATCACGAAAAGTTTAAACCTTTTCGCCGTCACAAAGGAGGGCTACTTATCACAACGGTAATTGTGGCAGGACAGGTTCTTACTGAGAAATAGTGACGAAATATGTAATTTAAAGTTTTCTATTTCTCAAGCGAGAACGTGTAAGGTTTGTTGTTCCTGACGAATTAGATTCATTGATGTAAATCAGATTATCTCTTTCATTCGCCGCTTATCGTGTGCACACCCTTCCTTAAAACGAATCAAAAAATGAAAAAAAGACCATTCTTGATGGTGCTTTGCGCTGTGTGCTGCTTTTTTGTTGCGGACATCGCTATGGCAAAAAACAGTTCAGTTTCCAGTGAACAGGTTAAAGAGAACGTTATTGCAGAGTCGATCGCATCTTATCCCGGAGTATGCGCCTGTCCTTTTAACCGGGCCAGAAACGGAAGCGCCTGCGGCAGACGCAGCGCATGGAGTAAAGCGGGAGGCTATGCTCCCATTTGTTATAAAAATGAAGTTACGGATGAGACGGTAAAGCAGTGGCGTGAAAATAATAGCTAACCCGCCTCCAGCATCCCAAAGCTCACAATCCGCGCGCGGCCCAGCTCTTTCGCCCGGTACAAGGCCACATCCGCGGCGCGCAGCAGGTTGTCAGTCTGGGCATGTTGCGGGTAGCTGGCAATGCCAATCGACACATCCACCGGCCCAATCTCGGTCAGCCCGTAGCGAAGCGACAGCTCATGCACGCTATTGTAAATCTTCTGCGCGCAGGCGTGCGCCTCTGGTTCATCGGCACCGGGAAGCAGGACCAGAAACTCCTCGCCCCCGTAGCGGAATGCGAGTCCGTTGTCATGTGCGGCCCGCTGAACAATTGACGCCACGCTTTTAATCACCTGATCGCCCGCTTCATGGCCGAAGCGGTCATTGATGCTCTTGAAGTGATCGATGTCGATCATCATGCAGCTTAACGGTTCGCCGGTGCGCAACGCCTGTGCCGTTTGGGTTTGCAGGGTATCTTCCAGATGATGACGATTACGCAGGCCGGTGAGCGGGTCGAACAAGGCTTTTTCCAGCAACGCGTCGCGCAGACGCTGGTTGGCCAGCGCCAGACCGAGCGCTTCGGCCATCAGTTCCAGATAGGCGCGGGATGGGGCGTTGTCCGCCGTAATATTCTGGAATGAGAGCAGGCCAATGGCCTCGCCCTGGGCGATAAGCGGCACGCACAGCGAGCTTTCAGCTTGCGATGCCGGAAGATGGTAGCAGGCGATATCCGGCTCACCGTTTACCGGCGGGTGGCTCTGCCCGCGGCGCACGGCCCAGCACTCGTCAGGGTGGAACGTCGTCTCTTCACCAACCGGTGAAAGCCAGTGCGCGACGCAGCGCATCTGCCACGGATCGCGGTCAAGGACGTAAAGTCGGCCCGCGATACCCGGCGCGATATTAGGCGCAAACAGCTCCGCCACGTTAATCACATCGTTAAAGTTCTCACACCCCTGCAGCCGCTGCGTCATGCGGGCCAGCAGCTCGCGGATGGCCCAGTCGGCATCGCGCTCTTTTTCCAGACGCTGTCGCGCCAGGCCGTTTTCGCGGAAGATGCGGATGGCCTGGGCCATGTCGCCAATCTCATCAATCTGGTTGAAATTGGGCGTTTCAACCGCGTAATCCTGGGATGCCAGGCGGTGCACCACGTCGCTCAGACGCACCACGGGACGCAGCACGCGGCGCTTTAATATAAAGCCGAGAACAAACAGGAACAGCAGGGCGGTCAGGCCGACCATCAGCTCAGAGGCCGTACGCAGCGCTTTCGATTTTTTTGTCGCGTCCTGAACGGAGGCGATGACGCGTTTGTCGAGTATCTGGCGGAAGTGATCGAGCTGGTTCTGCGCGCGCTCCAGCTCCTGCTCATAGGGCGCACCGTAGAGTAGCGCAACGGCCTGCGCGTCTTCTCCTCGCTCAAGGCTGGAAAGGGCGGTTTGCTGTTCGTCCTGCAGCTCGTCGACGATCTTTATTCCTTCATGCAGCAGGGCCAGTTCTTCATCCGATGCGCCGTTATCCTGCAACTTTTCCAGCCGAAGCTCGATGCTCTTCAGGCTGTTTTCCGCCTGGTTATATTCCTTGAGAACCTGAGGATCTTTTTTAATGACGTACAGCCGTGCTAAATCAGACTGGGCCCAGATATCGGTTTCGATATCTTCCGTGAGCTGATCAAATTTCTGCCGTTGTTCAACGGCCTGACGCTCGAGGGTATCAGCGCTGGACGCCATCAGCATGATGATGCCGGAGGCGATGGTCAGGCAGACCGTGGCACCATAGGCCCAGTTTGTTATCGTTGCGATTCGCACCTGATGATCCTTTTACGACATGAGTAGGATGGCGTTCTTTCAAATTATAGAAAACGTTTGATTTAAGGCGAAAAAAAAGGCGGCACAGCGCCGCCTGGTGTGGTCTATATCGTCACATCCTCACAATTCTGGAGGATTTTTTCCTTCTTCGATGAAGTCGGGGTCCAGCTCTTCGGCGTTACCTTCGTGATCGCGCCCTGAGAAGAGGTTCCAGCAGGCGATAAACAGCGCGGCAATGAGCGGCCCAATCACAAAGCCGTTAATGCCGTACAGCTCCATGCCGCCGAGGGTGGAGATCAGTATCAGGTAGTCGGGCATTTTGGTGTCTTTCCCGACCAGCAGCGGGCGCAGGATATTGTCCACCAGCCCGACGATAATCACGAAGAAGCCGACAATAAACAGCCCTTGCCAAAGCTGATGGGTGGCGAACAGGAAGATGGCGGCGGGAACCCAGACAATCGCCGAGCCGATGGCGGGCACCAGCGAGAGGAAGGCCATCAGCGCCCCCCAGAGCACGCTGCCGTCAATACCGGCAATAGCAAACGCAATCCCGCCGAGGATGCCCTGAACCACCGCCACCGCCGCCGTACCTTTTACCGTGGCTCGCGACACGCCGACGAATTTGGCGAACAGGTGTTGCTTGGCGAAATCAGACAGCGGCAGGGAGTCGAGGATCTGGCGCACCAGATACGGGCCGTCTTTCAGCAGGAAGAACAGCAGATAAAGCATGATGCCGAAGCTAATCGCAAAGCCAAACGTGCCCTTGCCAATCAGGAACGCGCTGCCGGCGAGATATTGCCCGCCCTGCAGGGCGACATCAGAGAGTTTTTTCTGGATCTGCGCCGCGTTGGTGAGGTTGTGATCCGCCAGGAAGCCGCTGGCCCAGTCAGGCAGATGGTTGAAGATGCTCGCCACCACTTCCGGAAACTGGGTGTTGTTCTCCTGAAGCTTCGTGTAAACCACGTTCAGCTCAATGGCGAGCGAGGAGAGGATAACCATCAACGGTATAAAGACGATCAGGCAGATAATGCCAATGGTCAACAGCGAGGCAAGCCCGTTGCGATCCCCCAGCGCGGCGCGCAGCCTGTTTTTTACCGGGTTAAAGATGACGGTCAGAATGGCGGCCCACAGTATCGCGGAGAAGTAGGGCGACAGTATGTCGAAGAAGGCCCAGGTGACGAGGGCGAGAATAAAAATGAAGAAACCTTTGGTCAGTCCGTTAAAGCGCATCAGTCAGTCCTGTTACTAAGAAACTGTGTCGACTATAGAACTGATTGTGAGAATTACCAACCCTGTACCGGGTAGCGGCTGCGCCTTACCCGTCCTGCGGGCAGTGTTGCGGTATGAATCCGCTCTTCGCGGATACCACTTTCGACTGACCGAAGATCGCCGCTTCCCGCACCATGCTGTAAGTATCTGCTTGCGGAGGTGCTTATGGCCTGGCGTCCGATTCTCTATGTGATCCTCACGACCCACCCCAGACTCAGCGCGAGGCGTGCCCGTTTGCGTCTGGTCATCTAGCTTTTTATTAACAATCGCGGTATAACACACCTTCTTTGGATGTTTAGATGTCCATACGTATAGAAGGTAATATGCAAACACAACAAGAAAATGGGCAGCTTAAGCGCACCATGAAAACACGCCACCTGATTATGCTCTCGCTGGGTGGCGTGATTGGGACAGGGTTATTCTTCAATACCGGATACATCATTTCAACGACCGGGGCGGCGGGCACGCTGCTGGCGTACCTGATAGGCGCGCTGGTGGTCTGGCTGGTGATGCAGTGTCTGGGCGAGCTTTCCGTGGCGATGCCGGAAACCGGCGCGTTCCACGTCTATGCTGCCCGCTATCTTGGCCCGGCGACAGGCTACACCGTGGCGTGGCTCTACTGGCTCACCTGGACGGTGGCGCTCGGCTCTAGCTTCACCGCCGCCGGGTTTTGCATGCAGTACTGGTTCCCGCAGGTGCCCGTCTGGGCGTGGTGCGTGGTCTTCTGCGTGGTGATTTTTGGCCTGAACGTCATCTCGACGCGCTTCTTTGCGGAAGGCGAATTCTGGTTCTCCCTGGTGAAAGTCATCACCATCATCGCCTTTATTATCCTTGGCGGGGCGGCGGTCTTTGGCTTTATCCCGATGCAGGACGGTTCCCCCGCGCCGGGCTTAAGCAACATTACCGCCGAAGGCTGGTTCCCGCACGGCGGCCTGCCGATCCTGATGACCATGGTGGCGGTGAACTTTGCCTTCTCCGGGACGGAGCTTATCGGCATCGCGGCGGGGGAAACGGAAAATCCGCACAAGGTGATTCCGGTTGCGATCCGCACCACCATCGCGCGCCTGATTATCTTCTTTATCGGCACCGTGTTTGTGCTGGCGGCGCTGATCCCGATGCAGCAGGCGGGCGTGGAAAAGAGCCCGTTCGTGCTGGTGTTTGAAAAGGTTGGTATTCCTTACGCGGCAGACATCGTTAACTTCGTGATCCTGACGGCGATCCTCTCGGCGGCGAACTCGGGCCTGTACGCTTCCGGGCGCATGCTGTGGTCGCTGTCGAATGAGAAAACGCTGCCGCGCTGCTTTGCCCGCGTGAACAAAAACGGCGTGCCGCTGACGGCGCTCTCGGTTTCTATGCTCGGCGGCGTGCTGGCGCTGTTCTCAAGCGTCGTGACCCCGGACACGGTGTTTGTCGCGCTCTCCGCGATTTCTGGCTTTGCGGTGGTGGCGGTGTGGATCAGCATCTGCGCGTCGCACTTCGTTTTCCGTCGCCGTCATCTGCAGTCCGGGCAGCCGCTCTCTGCGCTGCAGTACCGCGCGCCGTGGTATCCGCTGGTGCCGGTGCTCGGTTTTATCCTCTGCGTGGTGGCCTGTGTCGGCCTGTGGTTTGACCCGAGCCAGCGCATTGCCCTTTATTGCGGGCTTCCGTTTGTCGCCCTGTGTTATGGTGCGTACTACCTGACCCGAAATATGACATCGCAGGAGCCTGAACATGTCGCAGAATAACCCGCTTACCGCCATCCTTGAAAAACAGCCGTTTGTGGTGCTGGATGGCGCGATGGCGACGGAGCTGGAAGCGCGCGGCTGTAACCTGGCAGACAGCCTCTGGTCAGCCAAAGTGCTGGTGGAAAACCCGGAACTCATTCGCGAAGTGCATCTCGATTACTACCGCGCGGGGGCACAGGTGGCGATCACCGCCAGCTATCAGGCCACGCCTGCGGGCTTTGCGGCGCGCGGTCTGGACGAGGCGCAGTCCCGCGCGCTGATCGGTAAAAGCGTGGAGCTGGCGCGTAAGGCGCGCGAAGCGTATCTGGCCGAAAACCCGCACGCGGGCACGCTGCTGGTGGCGGGATCCGTTGGGCCGTATGGCGCGTATCTGGCGGATGGCTCAGAGTATCGCGGCGACTACGTGCGCAGCGCCGGGGAGTTTACTGCCTTCCACCGCCCGCGCGTGGAAGCGCTGCTGGATGCGGGCGCTGACCTGCTGGCCTGCGAAACGCTGCCTTCGTTTGTGGAGATCAAGGCGCTGGCGGCGCTTCTGGCCGGGTACCCCCGCGCCCGGGCGTGGTTCTCCTTTACCCTGCGCGACAGCGAACACCTGAGCGACGGCACGCCGCTGCGTGAGGTGGTCAGCGCGCTGGCAAACTCTCCGCAGATTGTCGCGCTGGGCATTAACTGCATCGCCCTGGAAAACACTACGGCGGCGCTGAAGCATCTGCAAAGCCTGACGTCGCTGCCGCTGGTGGTCTATCCGAACTCGGGCGAGCATTATGATGCGGTAACCAAAACCTGGCACCACCACGGTGAAGCGTGCGAGACGCTGGTAGGGTATCTGCCGCAGTGGCTTGAGGCTGGCGCGAAGCTGATTGGCGGATGCTGTCGCACCACGCCGAAAGACATTGCTGAGCTGAACGCGCAGCGCTGATGCCCTCACCCTGACCCTCTCTCACAGAGAGAGGGGAAAAAACGAACCGCACAAAACCAACTATCCTTTCCCGCTTTTTATCTAAAAACGAATCGTTATGAGCGATTCATTTTTATTCCTTTATCAAAATTCCCGCGCCGGAAATACTGCCCTCATAACAACAAGGGGAGCAGACATTATGGCAATTTCATCGCGAATCACACTTCTCGGCGCCCTGGCGCTGTGGGCATTTCAGGCGCAGGCGGTGGACGTCACCGTCGCGTATCAAACCTCTGCGGAACCGGCGAAAGTCGCGCAGGCGGACAACACCTTTGCGAAAGAGAGCGGCGCGAAAGTCGACTGGCGCAAGTTCGACAGCGGGGCGTCCGTTGTGCGTGCGTTAGCCTCCGGCGACGTGCAGATCGGCAATATCGGCTCCAGCCCGCTGGCGGTTGCGGCCAGCCAGCAGGTGCCGATCGAGGTTTTCCTGCTCGCCTCGCAGCTCGGTAACTCTGAAGCGCTGGTGGTGAAGAAAAACATCACCAAACCGGAAGATCTGATCGGCAAACGTATCGCCGTGCCGTTTATCTCCACCACCCACTACAGCCTGCTGGCGGCGCTAAAACACTGGGGCATCAAGCCGGGTCAGGTACAAATCATTAACCTGCAGCCGCCGGCGATTATCGCCGCCTGGCAGCGCGGGGATATTGACGGGGCCTATGTGTGGGCACCGGCAGTAAACGAACTGGAAAAAGACGGCACCGTGCTGACCGACTCTGAAAAAGTGGGCCAGTGGGGCGCACCAACCCTCGACGTGTGGGTCGTGCGCAAGGACTTCGCCGAGAAACATCCTGATGTGGTGAAAGCCTTCGCCAAAAGCGCGATTGACGCCCAGCAGCCGTATATCAGCAACCCGGATGAATGGCTGAAGCAGCCCGCCAACCTGGAAAAACTCTCTCGCCTGAGCGGCGTGCCGGAAGCGGACGTGCCGGGGCTGGTGAAAGGCAATACCTATCTGACCCCCGCGCAGCAGGTGCAGCAGCTGACCGGGCCGGTGAACAAAGCGATTGTGGATACCGCCACCTTCCTGAAAGAGCAGGGCAAAGTGCCTGCGGTAGCGGCGGATTACAGCCAGTACGTGACCGATCGTTTTGTGAAATAAGGAGTACGCCATGCTGAATATTACGAACCTGTACGCCGATTACGGCGGGAAACCCGCGCTGGAGGACATCAACCTGACGCTGGACAGCGGTGAACTGCTGGTGGTGCTGGGCCCGTCCGGGTGCGGAAAAACCACGCTGCTGAATCTGATCGCCGGGTTTGTCCCTTATCAGCATGGCACCATTCAACTGGAAGGCAAAAAGGTGGAAGGCCCGGGCGCCGAGCGCGGCGTGGTCTTCCAGAACGAAGGGTTGCTTCCCTGGCGCAACGTGCAGGAAAACGTGGCGTTTGGGCTACAGCTTGCGGGCATCAACCGCGAACAGCGGCTGGAAACGGCGCGGGCGATGCTGAAAAAAGTGGGGCTGGAAGGGGCGGAAAAACGCTTTATCTGGCAGCTTTCCGGCGGCCAGCGGCAGCGCGTCGGTATTGCCCGCGCGCTGGCCGCGAATCCGCAGCTGTTGCTGCTGGACGAGCCGTTCGGGGCGCTGGATGCCTTCACCCGCGAGCAGATGCAAACCCTGCTGCTGCGCCTGTGGCACGAGACGGGCAAGCAGGTGCTGTTGATTACCCACGATATCGAAGAGGCGGTGTTTATGGCGACGGAGCTGGTGCTGCTCTCGCCGGGGCCGGGCCGCGTGCTGGAGCGCTTGCCGCTGGATTTCGCCCGCCGCTACGTCGCGGGAGAGCCCGTGCGCAGCATCAAATCCGATCCGCTGTTTATCGAACAGCGTGAATACGTCTTAAGCCGCGTGTTTGAACAACGGGAGGCTTTCTCATGAGCATCGTCTTCAGTGAAAAAACGCGCCGCACGCGTCTGGCGCTGCGCTGGCCTTTCTCGCGCCAAATCACGTTGAGCGTCGGTACGCTGCTGGTACTGCTGGCGGTGTGGTGGGCGGTTGCTGCCCAGCAGTGGGTCAGCCCGCTGTTTCTGCCGCCGCCGGGCCAGGTGCTGGCCAAACTCATTACCATCGCCGGGCCGCAGGGCTTTATGGATGCCACGCTGTGGCAGCACTTAGGTGCAAGTCTGGCGCGTATTCTGGTGGCGCTTCTGGCTGCCGTCATCATCGGCATTCCCGTGGGCATTGCGATGGGGCTGAGCCCGACGGTGCGCGGTATTCTCGACCCGCTGATCGAGCTTTACCGCCCGGTGCCGCCGCTGGCCTATCTGCCGCTGATGGTTATCTGGTTTGGCATCGGTGAAACGTCAAAAATCCTGCTGATTTATCTGGCGATTTTCGCCCCGGTTGCCATGTCGGCGCTGGCGGGCGTGAAGAGCGCCCAGCAGGTGCGGATCCGCGCGGCGCAGTCGCTGGGGGCCAGCCGCACGCAGGTGCTGCTGTTCGTGATTTTACCGGGCGCGCTGCCGGAAATTTTAACCGGGCTGCGCATCGGCCTCGGCGTGGGCTGGTCCACGCTGGTGGCGGCAGAGCTGATTGCGGCCACGCGCGGCCTTGGGTTTATGGTGCAGTCGGCGGGAGAGTTTCTTGCGACTGACGTGGTGCTGGCAGGGATTGCGGTGATCGCCGCGATCGCCTTCGGATTAGAACTGGGGCTGCGCGCGTTACAGCGTCGCCTGACGCCCTGGCATGGAGAAATACAATGAGTGAACGTCTGACCATTACCCCGCTGGGGCCGTACATTGGCGCGCAGGTGTCGGGCCTGGATGTGACCCGTCCGCTGAGCGATAACCAGTTCGAGCAGCTGTACCACGCGGTGCTGCGCCATCAGGTCGTTTTCCTGCGCGAACAGGCGATCACCCCGCAGCAGCAGCGCGCGCTGGCCCTGCGCTTTGGCGATCTGCATATCCACCCTGTCTATCCGCATGCGGAGGGGGTGGAGGAGATTATCGTTCTGGATACCCACAACGATAACCCGCCGGACAACGACAACTGGCATACCGACGTGACCTTTATCGAGACGCCGCCCGCCGGGGCGATTCTGGCGGCGAAGCTGCTGCCGGAAACCGGGGGGGATACGCTGTGGACCAGCGGGATTGCGGCGTATGAGGCGCTCTCCGCGCCGTTCCGGACGCTGCTGAGCGGGCTGCGGGCGGAGCACGACTTCAAAAAATCGTTCCAGGAGTACAAGTACCGCAAAACGGAAGAGGAGCATCAGCGCTGGCAGGAGGCGGTTGCGAAACATCCTCCATTGCTGCACCCGGTCGTGCGGACCCATCCGGTCACCGGCAAGCAGGCGCTGTTCGTGAACGAAGGGTTCACGACGCGCATTGTGGATGTGACGGAGAAAGAGAGCGAGGCGCTGTTAAGCTTCCTCTTCGCGCATATCACCAGGCCGGAGTTTCAGGTGCGCTGGCGCTGGCAGGAGAATGACCTGGCGATCTGGGATAACCGCGTGACGCAGCACTATGCCAATGCGGACTATCTTCCGCAGCGCCGGATTATGCAGCGGGCGACGATCCTGGGGGATAAGCCGTTCTACCGTGCGCCTTGATCCCCTCACCCTAACCCTCTCCCCAAAGAGGCGAGGGGACTGCCCGGTGCGGTTTTCACCCTCTCCCTGTTAGGGAGAGGGCTGGGGTGAGGGTATTAAATGCGCCTCTATATACCGCTGATACCGGTTCGCCTTCAGGTAACACAAATCCACCAGCACCAGTCCGTCGACGCAGTCGTTAAATGCCGGGTCGCTGCCAAAATCAATAAACTGCACGCCGCCGGGTTCACACAGCTCGGAATACTGCTTGTAGAGCGGCGGAATGCCGCAGCCCAGATTGCCGAGCAGGGATTTGAGCTTTGTCAGATCGTCCACGTAATCCACGCCGCCAAACTGCGCGAGCACGTCCGGCAGTGATGCGGGATACGGCTGACGTGACGCGGCGAGCGGATGCGTTGCCGGGAACCACAGGCGGTAAAAGGCCACCAGCAGATCCCGCGCGGCAGGCGGTAAGCCGCCGGAAATGGAGACCGGGCCAAACAGGTAGCGGTAGTTCGGATAACGCGCCAGGTAAGCCCCAATGCCGGACCATAAATAGTCCAGGCCGCGGCGTCCCCAGTAGCGGGGCTGAATAAAGCTGCGCCCCAGCTCAATGCCGTGCTCCAGCACGTCCTGCATTTTGTCGTCGTAGTGGAACAGGCTATAGCTATACAACCCTTCCAGACCGCGACGTTCAACCTGTCTGGCGGTCGGCATAAAGCGATACGCGCCGACGATCTCCAGATCCTCATCATCCCACAGGATCAGGTGCAGATAATCATCATCGTAGCAGTCGGTGTCACGGCGTTTGCCGCTCCCTTCCTCGACCGCGCGAAAGGCAATCTCGCGCAGGCGGCCCAGCTCGCGCAGCAGCGGGGCGTCTTCCTGACCGTTGCGTTGCCAAAGATAAATGGTTTTACCGTCGCTGGTATTGCCCAGACATTCGGCCTGCGCCAGCGCGCGTTTAAGGGTGGCCCGGTCTTCCGGACGGGCAATGGCGCACTGGGTTTTAAAGACGCCAGGCAATCCCTTGCCAAGACGCATCACGTGCTGACGGCACTGTTCGGCCATCTCACGCGACGAAAGGGTGGCGCTGTGCCAGTGATGCCAGGCAATCTGCTGGCCGATTTTAATCGGCAGCTGGCTGTGGCGGCGGCGGAACATCTGCTGCATCAGCAACAGCATCGACAGCGTCGGGGAGACCAGCGTGCTGGCATAGAAGAGCAGGCTGTTATGCGCCTGAATATGCACAGGCAGCAGCGGGGCGCGCAGCTTGCTGGCGAGTTTGATAAAGCCAGAGTGCCACTTTTTGTCGCGAATGCCTTTGCGCGTGGGGCGGGAAACTTCCCCGGCCGGGAAGAAGATCAGCACGCCCGCGTTTTGCAGATGCTGTTCCATCTGCACCAGGGACGATTTCGCCGTCCTGCCGCCCATGTTATCCACCGGAATAAACAGCGAGCTGAGGGGCTCAAGGTGGGTCAGCATCCGGTTGGTCACGACTTTAACGTCGCGTCGCACGCGGGAGACGGCGTACATCAGCGCCAGGCCGTCCAGCGTGCCCGTCGGGTGGTTAGCAATAATGACCAGCGGGCCATGTTCGGGGATTTGTTCAAGATCGCGGGCGGAAACGGTGCAAAGAATATCAAGGTGTTCCAGAACTTGCTCCACCATATCCAGTCCTTTCAGGTGGCGGTGTGCTGCGGCAAATTGCTGAAATTCGTCTTCGTAAAACAGTCTTTTTAACAGACTTTTTTGCCAGGGTGCAGGCCTCGCCTGAGGCCAAAGATCGTCGAGAACGCTATCGAGGCTAAACATGGTTACTCCTCCTGCCGTCTTGCGAAGACAGTAGAAGGCGCAGATGTCGGTTGTATTGCAGTTTGGTGAAGATTAGCGCAGAGAGCAGGCCGGGTAAGGTGAAGCCGCTACCCGGCGCTAGAGCGGATTAACGCAGGATTTTCTTCTCGGCCAGATCCAGCGCGAAGTAGCTGAAGATCAGATCCGCGCCTGCGCGTTTGATGGCGCCGAGGCTTTCGAGGACCACTTTCTCTTCGTCAATCGCACCGGCCAGCGCGGCGAATTTGATCATCGCGTACTCGCCGCTGACCTGGTAAGCGCCCAATGGCAGCTCGGTGCGCTCGCGGATGTCGCGCAGGATATCGAGATACGCGCCCGCTGGTTTCACCATCAGGCAGTCTGCGCCCTGGGCTTCGTCGAGCAGGGATTCGCGAATCGCTTCCCGACGGTTCAGCGGGTTCATCTGATAGGTTTTACGATCGCCCTTCAGCGCCGTGCCCGCAGCTTCGCGGAACGGGCCGTAGAAGGAGGAGGCAAATTTGGTGGAGTAAGACATGATGGCGGTGTCGGTAAAGCCCGCCGCGTCCAGCGCCTGACGGATCGCCTGAACCTGTCCGTCCATTGCGGCAGAGGGCGCGATGAAGTCCGCACCTGCAGCGGCAGCCACGACCGCCTGTTTGCCGAGGTTCAGCAGGGTGGCATCGTTGTCCACGCCGTGATCGCACAGCACGCCGCAGTGGCCGTGAGAGGTATATTCGCAGAAGCAGGTGTCTGACATAACCACCATTTCCGGCACGGTCTCTTTGCAGATGCGCGACATGCGCGCGACGAGGCCATCTTCTTTCCACGCGTCGCTGCCGGTGGCATCGGTATGGTGAGAGATGCCGAAGGTCATCACCGAGCGGATCCCCGCGTTGGCGATGCGTTCAATCTCACGCGCCAGATATTTCTCCGGAATGCGCATTACGCCCGGCATGGCTTCGATGGCTTTGTAGTCATCGATCTCTTCTTCGACAAAAATCGGCAACACCAGATCGTTTAAGGTCAGGGTTGTCTCTTCAAACATAGCGCGCAGTGCAGGTGACTTGCGCAGGCGGCGGGGACGTGCAATTAAATCGGTCATGGTATGCCTGATGTTTGTGGAACAAAGAAGGCTAGTGTACCTCAAAGTGAAGACAGGTGTTTTGGTAAAAATGGGCATTTTATTTTTGTAAAATGTGATGGGTTTGACTTTCTGGCATCAATATATAATGCAGGGCAGTATAACGCCGAAATGGAGATGAGTTATTCATATTGTTTTTATATTAAATAGAAAACATCATTGAAAATGATTCATTATATATTTTTATATGTGTCTTATTGTTGTGTCTGTATTTTAATGCTTTGTTTTTATAATATTTATCTGTAGTGGCAGATGCTTTCTCGGTTTTGATGTGTTATTAGTCTGGATACGGACTTAATGGAAACATTCATTGAACCTTTTCGAAATGAAAATGCATAATTCCCTCCGCAATTAAACATTGCAAAATCATTGATGGACAAACTTGCTTACGTCCCTGAGGAGGGATGACCCAATGCAAACATGGAAAAAGAAACTCGTTGTATCTCAACTTGCATTAGCCTGCACCCTGGCTATCGCTTCTCAGGCAAATGCGAAGGATATTTCCGGTACGACATATAATACATTCGGATACGATAATACCGCTTCCACCCCCTGGTATTATGGCTATGCCGACTGGGATTACTCAGGCGCTACCCATGACGGTGATATTTATCCGGTGATTAATAAAAGCACCGTGAATGGTGTTATTTCAACATACTATCTGGATGATGGCATCAATGGTCGGGCGAATGCGTTAAGCATTTCCAACAGCACCATTAATGGCATGATTACCTCTAAGTGTATGACCTCCTCGTGTGCTGAAGGCCTGGATACCGATGGCACCAACCATTCTCAATACGATCGTTTTAGCCTGACCGTAGATAATTCCACCATTAACGATACCTATGAGCATTATGCGTATGATGTCGTGAATGGGGAAAATACGGAAAGACACTATCTGGACACGTATAATCTGGGTAATGCGATCACCCTGGATGTAGAGTCCGATATTGTTATCCAGAATAATTCCCACATTGCCGGTATTACCCTGACGCAGGGTTATCAGGAGTCGGATAACACTCCTTACGACGGTGTTGAAGGCGTAGCCAACAGCAGCAAAGTATTTACCGACACGCTGGTGGTGAAAGACTCCGTTCTGACCTCAGGCGCGTACCGCGATCTGGGGACCAGCGGGTTCTACGGTCAAACCGCGAAGCCGAGCGACTACGGTGAAACGAATGCCACGGCAGCAGATGATGCGGCGCTGATCGTTGCCGCTAGCGCGTCTGATAACGCGATGCAGACCACTGCCACGTTCGATCATTCCACCGTTACTGGCGATATTCTGTTCTCCAGCACCTTCGACAACAACTTCTATCCGAACGGCGATCCGGCAACGGATACGACTGCAGACGGTGTCTATAACCCAACCACCAACGGCTGGGATGGCACCGATAAGCTGGATGTCACCCTGACCAACGGCAGCAAATGGGTCGGTGCAGCACAGTCCAGCGTCGAGGCTATTGGCCCAGCGCAGATGTATGGCCTGGGCTACAGCAACGTAGACTGGAGTAGCTTATCCCCTAACAGCATTTGGCCGGATTCCATTTATGACAGCAACGGACACGTTGCGGGTGAAGCGGTGTATCAGAGCGGGCTGTTTAACATCGCGCTGGATAATGGCTCTGAGTGGGATACCCGCAAGCTTTCTAATATCGACACGCTGACGGTAAACAACCAGTCTCAGGTTAACGTTGAAGACTCTGGTCTGCTGGCGGACTCCATCACCCTGACCAATGCTTCATCAATGAATATTGGAGACAGCGGTGCTGTGGCGACCGACCATCTGTATCTGGACAGCTATAGCCGTGCGGCACTGACGGAAGAAACGGCCCAACTGTATGCCAACACCATCACCGTGGATAACGGTGCTGAGCTGGCGCTGGGGCTGGGTCAGGTTGATACGCATAATATGGAACTGACCGATGGCGGGGTGCTGAACGTTGCCAGTCGTGATTACGTCCTGAACAGCGATCTGAACAACGCACGCTATATCACTAACGATAAGTACAATGCCGATTACGACTATGGTGTTGTGGCGATTAACTCAGATGGCCATCTGTCAGTAAACGGTGATGTTGCAGGTAACTACCAGGTGCGCATCGACGATGCGACCGGTGCCGGTTCCGTTGCCGATTACAAAAACAAAGAGATTATTCGCGTCTATGACAATAACGCGGATACCACAGCCAGCTTTACTGCCGCAAACAAAGCCGATTTAGGTGCTTACACCTATCAGGCGCAGCAGCAGGGTGACGCCGTTGTCCTTCAGCAGAAAGAGCTGACTGACTCTGCCAACATGGCGCTGAGCATCCCATCTGCCAATACCAATATCTGGAATCTGCAGCAGGATACCGTCGGCACGCGTCTGACCAACAGCCGTCACGGCCTGACGGATAACGGCGGGGCGTGGGTGAGCTACTTCGGTGGCAACTTCGACGGTGACAATAGCGTTATCAGCTACGATCAGGACGTGAGTGGTATTATGGTGGGTCTGGACACCCAGATTGACGGTAATAACGCGAAGTGGATCGTCGGTGGTGCGGCAGGTTTCGCGAAGGGTGATATCAGCGATCGTACCGGTCAGGTCGATCAGGATAGCCAGACAGCGATGATCTATGCGTCAGCGAAGTTCATGAACGATCTGTTCCTCGACAGCTCCCTGAGCTACACCCGCTTCAACAGCGATCTCTCTGCCAACATGAGCAACGGTGAGTACGTTGACGGCAATACCACGAATGATGCTGTTGGTTTTGGGCTGAAGCTGGGCTATGACTGGAAGCCAAACCTCTCTGGCTACGTTACGCCATATGCAGCCGTCTCTGGCCTGTTCCAGTCTGGCGATGATTATCGTCTGAGCAATGACATGCGCGTAGATGGACAATCATACGATAGCCTGCGTTATGAACTCGGTGTTGATACGGGTTACACCTTCAACTACGGCGGCGAACAGGCTCTGACGCCTTACTTCAAACTGGCCTACGTCTATGACGATGCTGATAACAATGCCGATATTAACGGTGACAGCATTGATAACGGCGTGAAAGGCTCCGCTGTGCGGGTAGGGCTGGGCACCCAGTTTAGCTTCACGAAGAACTTCAGTGCGTACACCGATGCCACTTATCTGGGCGGCGGCGACGTTGATCAGAACTGGGGCGCAAATCTGGGCGTGAAATATACCTGGTAATGAATAAAAGCGGGGGAGTGGTTATCTCCCCCGCTTTTTATAGAAGCAATAAAAATAATATTGGACCGAAAAATACGGATGACTTGAGGTCTGCATGAACGTTAATGCGAAACCGCTTTCTGAATTACGCCGGCTCGAACAGTATTTAACAGCGGCCAGCACCCCTTTTACATGTGCGCCCCAGCAATTAATTACGTCAGGGGAATGGAATGAGCCTTGTACGATCGTATTACAAACCGGCGTTATTGAGGTTTATCGAACTTCTGATGAATTGCTGGTGGGGATTGCGACTGCCCCTTTTATATTCGGGCTGTCTACGGTGGTGATTAATCACTCTCACGAATACAGGGTGATTGCTAAAACGGCCTGTACCGGTTTTTATTTGCCCACGGAAACCACCCGTCAACTCATCCAGCAGTATTCACTCTGGAAAGAGGCCTTCTGCTGGTTATCCTGGATAACTTACATTCTCGAGAAACGCGATAAGCAGCTGGTGGGAAATAACTCCTATCACCAGATCCGCTCGATGCTGCTGAATATGGCGGAATGGGATGAAACGCTGCGTTCAAAAATCGGTGTGATGAATCATATTCAACAGAGCACACGAATTTCACGCTCCGTTGTTGCCGAGGTGCTTGCCGCCCTGAGGCAGGGAAACTATATCAACATGAGCCGGGGCAAGCTGGTCAGCATCAACCGCTTGCCCACGGAATATTAAAATTAGTTAGACGCGGTGAGAACCTGGGCTTTATTGGCGCTCAGTTCAGCCACTAAGTTATTAATCCCGTCACTCATATTGACGAAACGCGTATGCGGGGAGCGGGTGACCACCACAAATGCGCCCACGTTTGACTGCGGGATCATGGCCATATAGGTGATGAATCCACCGCCGCCGCCGGTTTTCTGAATAATACCCGGACGGCCATTTTTCGGTGCCATATAGACCCAGCCCATACCGAGCGCGTCGGCTTTACCCGGCACGTCCATCCCGATGACGCGTTGCAGCTGAGTGCGCTGATAAATCAGGGTCTGCATGCGATCGGCCTGGCTGCTGCGTGCGTAGAAATCTGAGGAAAGGAACTGCTGCATCCAGCGCATCATGTCGCCAGGCGTGGAATAGACCCCGCCGCTGCCCACGGCCGCGAGCGTATTATTACAGGGGCTAGCACCTTTCTCAGCCACCATCAGGCGACGACACTGATCCGGAGACGGGGTAAAGGTGGTGTCTTTCATACCCAGCGGACGGGTTATCTGCTCTTCAAAAAGCTGCGTGTAGGGTTTGCCAGCCGCCGTTGAAAGGGCGTCCGCCAGTAGGTCAAAGGCCAGGTTTGAATAAGAGGCCTGCGAACCCGGCGCCGCCTTCAGCGTGGCGGTACTCAGGTAGCTCCAGCGCTGGTCGCGCGTTGGCCAGACAAATACGTCACGGTGCGCCGCCCCGCCTGGCTGCTCACGCGGCAGGGCGCTGGTGTGGGTGGCAAGGTTCACAAGCCGAATCGGCGTACCCTGATAGGTTGGAACCCGGGCGCCTGGAGGCGCGTATTTGCTGAGCGGGTCGTCGAGTTTTACCACGCCCTGATCGAGCAATTTCACCAGCATTTCGCTGGTCATCAGCTTGGTTAAGGACGCGATGCGGATAACGGAATCCAGCTGCGGGTGAACGTTATTTCCTGGGCGCGTCTCGCCAAAGCTGCGGAATACACGCTGGTTGCCGTCGATGACGACCATCGCCATCCCGGTCGCGCCGCTGCCGTAATAGATAAGGTTCGCGTAGCGATCGGCAATATCTGAAGCTAAAACGGGCGCCGTCAGCGGTTGGGCTGCCTGGGCGGTAGAAAAGCTCACCGCACACAGCGCGGCAAAAGAGAGCAGACAACGTTTCAACGAAAAGCATCCATGAAGTGAATGAAGAAAGTAATGGGTATTTATACTACTAATCGGTACCGCGCAATGCCCGAATTGCATAACGATAGCGAGAAAAACGTAACCATGGGTAAATATGAACAATTTACTTACGAGCCATCTCCCATTTTGTGACATCGGGCTTATGATAGGCACCAGTGTCACTCAATCTTACGGAGAACGGTATGTCTGAGAAGCGTGTGGTTATGGTTGTCGATATGCAGAACGGGGTATTTGAAACCCCTCGTCATCAGCGCGAAAAATGTGTCTCTCTGATCAACCAGCTTACGCAGGCAGCCGACAAGGTCATTTTTATTCAGCATACCGAGGCAGGGGGCCTGGAAGAGGGAAGTGAAGGGTTTGCGCTACTGCCTGAACTCCATCAGCCAGCTGACGCGCTGTATGTGACCAAAACCGCCTGTGATGCCTTCTATAACACCGTGCTTGAGGCGCTGCTGCGTGAGCAGGGCATTCGCGAGTTTGTCATCTGCGGCTGCGCCACCGATTACTGCGTCGATGCGACGATCAAGAACGGCGTCAGCCGGGGTTATCACATCACCGTGGCGGAAGATGCCCATACTACCGCCAATCGCCCGGCGGCAGATGCGCGGATCCTGATTAACCACCACAACGACGTCTGGCGTAACTTCATCGCGCCGGCGAATCCTCTCGCGGTGAAACGCACCGAAACAATTCTCGAAAACTGGAAAGCGAACTAATAATCAACCCTCGGGTCTGACCTTTTTGCCTGAGTCGGGAGGCTGGCTCGGGCAGGTTTTTCGTGTGGTAACGTGTTGTGCACAGCAACAGCCATAACAACAAGAAGGAAGCATTATGTTTAAGTCTTTTTTCCCAAAGCCGGGGCCTTTTTTCCTGTCGGCATTTATTTGGGCACTCATCGCTGTCATTTTCTGGCAGGCGGGCGGCGGCGCATGGCTGACGCGCATCACGGGAGCAACGGGCGAGGTGCCGATTAGCGCGGCGCGCTTCTGGTCGCTGAGCTATCTGCTGTTTTACGCCTATTACACGGTATGCGTGGGGCTGTTTGCGCTGTTCTGGTTTATGTATTCTCCGCACCGCTGGCAGTACTGGTCTATCCTCGGCACATCGCTAATTATCTTTGTCACCTGGTTCCTCGTGGAGGTGGGCGTGGCGGTTAACGCCTGGTATGCGCCGTTCTACGATCTGATCCAGACCGCGCTGAGCTCGCCGCATAAGGTGACCATCAACCAGTTCTATCATGAAGTCGGCGTCTTCCTCGGTATCGCCCTTATTGCGGTGATTATCGGCGTGATGAACAACTTCTTCGTCAGCCACTACGTTTTCCGCTGGCGTACCGCGATGAACGAACATTATATGGCGCACTGGCAGCACCTGCGCCATATCGAAGGTGCCGCACAGCGTGTGCAGGAAGACACCATGCGTTTTGCCTCCACCCTTGAAGACATGGGCGTCAGCTTTATCAACGCCATCATGACGCTAATCGCCTTCCTGCCGGTGCTGGTGACGCTCTCGGCGCACGTGCCGGATCTGCCGATTGTCGGCCATATTCCTTATGGTCTGGTGATTGCCGCGATCGTCTGGTCGCTGATGGGCACGGGCCTGCTGGCGGTGGTGGGGATCAAACTGCCGGGCCTGGAGTTTAAAAATCAACGCGTGGAAGCCGCTTACCGTAAAGAACTGGTTTACGGCGAAGATGACGCCAACCGCGCCTCGCCGCCAACCGTCCGCGAGCTGTTTGGCGCCGTGCGTCGTAACTACTTCCGACTCTACTTCCACTATATGTATTTCAACATTGCCCGTATTTTGTATCTACAGGTGGATAACGTTTTCGGTTTGTTCCTGCTGTTCCCGTCGATTGTTGCGGGTACGATTACGCTCGGTCTGATGACGCAGATCACCAACGTTTTCGGTCAGGTTCGCGGGTCGTTCCAGTACCTGATCAGCTCCTGGACCACCCTGGTAGAACTGATGTCCATCTACAAACGTCTGCGCAGTTTTGAACGTGAGCTGGACGATCGTGACCTGCAGGAAGTCACTAACACATTTAGCTAATACAGGAAGTTGCTATGTCTTTTGTCGTACCGCGCGCGTTACCGTTGTCCTTGCTGGCCGCTCTTGTGCTGGCAGGCTGTGCCGAAAAAGGGGCCGCTCCGCTCAAAAAGGGGGAGAAGCCCGTCGATGTGGCGAGCGTTGTGCGGCAGAAAATGCCCGCCAGCGTGAAGGATCGCAACGCGTGGGCAGATGCGCTGGCAAAAACCTTTGAAAGCCAAAAGATCGCGCCGACCGAGGAGAATATCTGCTCGGTGCTGGCGGTGGCGCAGCAGGAGTCGATGTATCAGTCAGACCCGGTGGTGCCGGGCCTGAACAAAATTGCCTGGAAAGAGATCGACCGCCGCGCGGAGTCCATGCATATCCCGGTTTTCCTCGTGCATACCGCGCTTAAAATCACCTCGCCGAACGGCAAAAGCTACAGCGAACGGCTGGACGCGGTGAAAACCGAAAAACAGCTCAGCGCCATCTTTGATGATTTCATCAGTATGGTCCCGATGGGGCAGAAGCTGTTTGGCTCACTGAACCCGGTACATACCGGTGGCCCGATGCAGGTGAGCATTGCGTTCGCGGAGAAGCATACCGACGGCTACCCGTGGAAAATCGACGGTACGGTACGTCAGGAGGTCTTCTCCCTGCGCGGTGGGCTGTGGTTTGGCACGTATCATCTGCTGAACTATCCGGCGAACTACAATGAGCCGCTGTACCGCTTTGCCGACTTTAACGCGGGCTGGTACGCCAGCCGTAACGCGGCATTCCAGAGTGCGGTCAGCCGCGCAAGCGGCGTCAAGCTCGCACTGGACGGCGATCTCATCGCTTATGGCAGCAGCGAGGCGGGAAGCACCGAGCTGGCAGTACGGAAATTATCCACCACGCTTGGCTTGAGCAATAGTGACATTCGTCATCAGCTTGAGAAAGGCGATAGCATGGCATTTGAGAAAACGGATCTGTACAACAAGGTGTTTGCGCTTGCAGAGAAGAAGAGTGGGAAAGCGTTACCGAGGGCTATCCTGCCGGGGATCCTGCTGGAAAGCCCGAAGATCACGCGTAACCTGACCACCGCATGGTTCGCAAAACGCGTGGACGATCGTCGGGCGCGCTGTATGGGGCTTTAACGGCGACGGCGAAAGCGCAAAACTAACGCTACAACGCCCAGAATCATACATCCCGCGAGGAAGGGGATCAGGCCGAACAGGGTGCTGACGCCAAAGCCAATCTCAACTCGCGGGCGTCCGTTATCCTGCACCTGCATCAGGTGTTCATAAACGCCAGGCGCATGGACCAGCATATTGAGCAGCTGGGAACCGGCCCAGAAGCAGAACAGGACAAACAGGGCATAAGCGATATTACCCGCCGTGGAGGTTTTTGGTTTGCCGCCAAAAATCGGTTTCGACAATGTAAAGTCAGCCATGTTGACCTCCCGTGGTATCACTCTGTTTTAATACGCGTCTTACGGGGTGAGTTTGACAGGTCATCGCATTTGTCAATATCAGAATCGTGGTAATTTACGCGCCGGAATCCTCCTGGATTGCCGATTTCTGCAGCACATCACAATTTCGTCACTTAAGTGAAATTGCGTCGCGTTTCAGAATTTCCGTATCTGCCACAGACCTGGCCGTAAAACTGTGAGAGGATGTCTTTTTTTCCTGCCGGAGTTGTTATGAAGCTCACGTCCAAACTACGCCGTGACTGGCACTATTACGCCTTTGCTATCGGGCTGATCTTTATTCTTAATGGTGTCGTGGGCCTGTTGGGGTTTGAAGCAAAAGGATGGCAAACCTATGCCGTCGGGCTGGTGACCTGGGTGATAAGTTTCTGGCTGGCGGGGCTGATTATCCGCCGTCGTCCTGAAGAGACGACAGCGGATGAGGCGAAGGGCGTCGATTAACCGTTTACGGAACTTTTAAGCGCGCTGTCGGCGGCGTGACGCTCCAGCGCCAGTTCGATCAGGCGGGTGATCAGTTCCGGGTAGCTCAGGCCGCTGGCCTGCCACAGTTTCGGATACATGCTGATGTTTGTGAACCCCGGCAGCGTGTTGATTTCATTGATCACCACTTCGTTTTCCGGCGTCAGGAACACATCCACGCGCGCCATGCCGCAGCAGCCGAGCGTCTGATAAGCGCGAATGGCGATCGCCCGGATCTTATCGTTAATCGCCGGATCGATATCCGCAGGAACGACAACCTGCGCGCCTTTGTCATCAATGTATTTGGTGTCGTACGAGTAGAAGTCGCTGTTTAAGACCACTTCGCCGCAGGTGCTCGCCTGTGGAAAATCGTTGCCCAGCACGGCGCACTCAATTTCACGGCCTTTGATGCCCTGCTCAACCACCACTTTATGGTCGAACTCAAACGCCAGACGGACGGCCTGCGTGAACTCTGCTTCGCTGGTGACTTTGCTGACGCCCACGGAGGAGCCCTGGTTTGCCGGCTTCACAAACAGCGGCAGACCCAGCTCTCCGCTAATTTGCGCGAAGCTGTGCTTGTCGCGGTTGGCGCGGGTGAGGGTCACAAATGGCGCAATATTCAGCCCGGCATCGCGCAGCAGGCGTTTGGTGACGTCTTTGTCCATGCACGCGGCAGAGCCGAGGACGTCCGAGCCGACGAACGGCAGGTTGGCCATGCGCAGCATCCCCTGCAGGGAACCATCTTCGCCCAGGGTGCCGTGAACGATAGGGAAGACAACGTCGATCTGGGCGAGAGCCTGAGCGTTGCCGGCGTCGATGAGCTGCCCCTTCAGGACGCCGGGTACGGTGGCGACGCTCACTTCCGAAGGATTAAGGGCGATATGCGCCGGGTCGTGAGCATTCAGCAGATACTGGCTGGCATCATTAACGTGCCACTGGCCCTGTTTATCAATGCCCAGCAGCACCACGTCGAAACGGCTTTTATCGATCGCATCGACGATATTTTTGGCCGATTGCAATGACACTTCGTGCTCCGCTGATTTTCCCCCAAAGACAATACCTACGCGCTGCTTAGCCATCTCACTCTCTTCCAGTCTGACGAAAAGCCAATAACATACCACGATGCCCGGCGGGTTTCGCGGCCTTCTGCCATAATGTTTTGGGGAATGTTGAGGGGGGAGAGTGAAAGGAAAAACGCTGCTGACCGTATTCATCATTGTGGCCGTTGCAACGGTGGGTTACCGCTGGTTGCCGCCTTACTACAACCCTTTCATGCCGCTGACGCTTGACGACCCGCCGGGCCGTATCACCCAGTATAAGCTCCGGCGCTTAACTCCCGAGGCGTGCGCGACGCTGCTTTCGCAGGCTAACCAAAGAGATCTTATCCGCACCCAGCCGGTGGCCGACAGCGGCGGCGCGTGCCCGCTCAACAACGTTGTGCGCGTGCGTGACTTCGGCCCGGTCGGCCTGAACAGCAGCTTTCTTGCCAGCTGTCCGCTGGCGCTCAGCTCTGCGCTGTTTATCAGCCAGCAGGCCCGGCCGCTGACAAAACGCTATACGGGCAGCGACCTGGCGCGTATCGACCACCTCGGCAGCTTTGCCTGCCGCAATATTTACCACCGCCCTGACGCGCGACGCAGTGAGCATGCCACGGCGGAGGCGCTGGATATCGCAGCCTTTCGGCTGGCGAACGGGGAACGCGTCACGGTGCTGAACGGCTGGAAGGCGGCAACAACGCAGCCATGGCTGAAGGCCATGCTGGCGGCAAGCTGCGGCTACTACGGAAACGGCCTGGGGCCGGAGTATAACGCGGCGCATGCCAACCATTTTCATCTGGGAATGCGCGGTTTCGGACTCTGTCGGTGAAGCATAATATTCCGCCAGAAAATGGATGAATTGTGACTTATTTCACAAATATGATGACTGGGAAGATAAAACACCAAAGTCAGTCGGGCCGCATCTCTGGTGCGACGTCAAAACGCGTAACTTGCTAATCTGTAGGCGAATTCGCCTAAAAATGAAGACTATTTCTTTATGGAATCCTGGAAAGTTAATCTTATCTCGGTCTGGTTCGGCTGCTTCTTTACCGGGCTGGCCATCAGCCAGATCCTGCCGTTCCTGCCGCTGTACGTCTCGCAGCTGGGGGTGACCTCGCATGAAGCGCTCTCCATGTGGTCCGGCCTGACGTTCAGCGTCACGTTTCTGGTCTCCGCCATTGTGTCACCGATGTGGGGCAGCCTGGCGGATCGTAAAGGCCGAAAACTGATGCTGCTGCGCGCCTCGCTCGGGATGGCGATTGCCATTCTGCTCCAGGCCTTCGCCACCAACGTCTGGCAGCTGTTTTTCCTGCGTGCGGTGATGGGGCTGACGTCAGGGTACATTCCGAATGCCATGGCGCTGGTCGCCTCTCAGGTGCCGCGCGAGCGTAGCGGCTGGGCGCTGAGTACGCTCTCCACGGCACAGATCAGCGGCGTCATCGGCGGTCCGCTGCTGGGCGGTTTTCTGGCGGACCACGTCGGGCTGCGCGCGGTATTTATCATCACCGCGATCCTGCTGGTGGTCAGTTTTCTGGTCACGCTCTTTCTTATCAAAGAGGGAGGCCGCCCGGTTATCAGTAAATCTGAACGCCTGAGCGGCAAGGCCGTCTTCGCCTCGCTGCCCTATCCTGGACTGATGATCAGCCTGTTTGTGACCACTATGGTTATCCAGCTTTGTAACGGTTCGGTCGGTCCGATTCTGGCGCTGTTTATCAAGTCGATGGAGCCGGAAAGTACAAATATCGCTTTTCTGAGCGGCATGATTGCCGCCGTGCCGGGCGTATCCGCTCTGATTTCCGCGCCGCGTCTGGGAAAACTGGGTGACAGGATCGGCACGGCGCGCATCCTGATGGCGACGCTGATCTTTGCGGTCGTGCTCTTCTTCGCGATGTCGTTTGTCACCTCTCCGCTTCAGCTTGGCGTATTGCGATTTCTGCTCGGGTTTGCTGATGGTGCAATGTTGCCTGCGGTGCAGACCCTGCTGGTTAAATATTCCAGCGACCAGGTGACGGGGCGTATTTTTGGATATAACCAGTCATTTATGTATCTGGGGAATGTTGCCGGTCCGCTTATTGGCGCATCCGTTTCCGCGATGGCCGGTTTTCGTTGGGTATTTGCGGCCACGGCGATTGTCGTTTTAATCAATATTATCCAGCTGGCTATTGCGCTGCGTCGCCGCAGACAAATGGCGGAAGCGAAATCGGCGAGATAATCGTTTCGTTGATGTATTATATATTCTTATGGTAGCCGCATTTTTATATAACAAAATGCGGCGCTTCTTTATAGAAAAACGTTTCGCTCACCGCGGCGGTCCTTTATTTTCATTCCTGAATCAATTTTGCATACCATAATAAATTTCTTCTCTTTGCATTATGGATTCAGAATGCTAACTTCAGACAAAACTGAAAAAGGAACTGGCACGATGAAAAATCTCATTGCTGAATTGCTGGTCAAGCTGGCACAAAAGGAAGAGGAGTCAAAAGAGCTGGTAGCCCAGGTCGAAGCGCTGGAAATTGTGGTCACCGCGCTGCTGCGACAAATGGCGAAAACCGATCAACAGGCGTTGATTGAGAGCGTGGAAGGCGCGCTGGACAGCGTCAGGCCTGAATCGCAGGTTCCGGTTGAGGATGCCGAGATGCTCCACCAGTACGTAAAGAAGCTGTTAAGGCATCCGCGCAGCTAAACCGTCACAGGACGTAACGACGTGTCATAGAATTGTCATGCAGGATGCCTATAGTCGCTCTGTTTTTATTTTTATGTATTTGTACATGGAGAAAATAAATTGAAACAGAGCGCACTTTTCATCGCATTACTTCCCCTGTTAATTACCCCTGCCATTTATGCCGATACTGCCCAAACCAGCGTGCTGGATAATCGCGCGGCAAAAGGGGATATCACCCAGCCTGGCGGCGCACGCCGTTTATCAGAAGATCAAACTGCCGCTATTCGCGCTTCGCTGAATGATAAGGCGGCGAAAAATATTATTCTGCTTATTGGCGATGGAATGGGGGATTCCGAAATCACGGCGGCGCGAAATTATGCCGAGGGTGCGGGCGGCTTTTTTAAAGGCATCGACGCATTACCGCTGACCGGACAATATACCCATTACGCGCTGGATAAAAAAACCGGTAAACCGGATTACGTCACGGACTCCGCGGCCTCTGCTACGGCGTGGTCCACCGGCGTGAAAACCTATAATGGCGCGCTGGGTGTGGATATTCACGAAAAAGATCATCAAACCCTTCTTGAGATGGCAAAAGCGGCGGGCCTGGCGACCGGCAACGTCTCCACCGCTGAACTTCAGGATGCAACGCCCGCGGCGCTGGTGGCGCACGTGACCTCGCGTAAATGCTACGGTCCGTCAGTGACCAGCGAAAAATGCCCGACGAACGCGCTGGAAAAAGGCGGCAAAGGCTCGATTACGGAACAGCTGCTGAACGCGCGTCCTGACGTGACCCTCGGCGGCGGCGCGAAAACCTTCGCAGAAACCGCAACGGCGGGCGAGTGGCAGGGCAAAACGCTGCGCGAGCAGGCGCAGGCCCGCGGCTATCAGCTGGTGAGTGACGCAAATTCTCTGGCAGCCATCACCGAGGCGAACCAGGACAAGCCGCTGCTGGGGCTATTCTCTGACGGCAACATGCCTGTGCGCTGGGAAGGACCAAAAGCCTCTTATCACGGCAATATCGATAAACCTGCCGTAACCTGTACGCCTAACCCGAAACGCACGGACAGCGTACCGACGCTGGCGGCGATGACCGATAAAGCCATCTCTCTGCTGAGCAAGAGCGAAAAAGGGTTCTTCCTGCAGGTTGAGGGCGCGTCGATCGATAAGCAGGATCATGCGGCGAATCCGTGCGGTCAGATTGGCGAAACCGTCGATCTGGACGAAGCGGTGCAGAAGGCGCTTGAGTTCGCGAAAAAAGACGGCAACACCCTGGTGATCGTCACCGCGGACCATGCCCATGCCAGCCAGATCATTCCGGCAGATACTAAGGCCCCGGGCCTGACGCAGGCGCTGAATACCAAAGATGGCGCCGTTATGGTGTTGAGCTACGGCAACTCTGAGGAAGAGTCCATGGAGCACACCGGCACCCAGCTGCGCATTGCGGCCTACGGCCCGCACGCGGCAAACGTGGTAGGCCTGACCGATCAAACGGATCTGTTCTACACCATGAAGGCGGCGCTGGGTTTTAAATGATAAAATCCCGGCGGAAATCACATCTGTCGGCTGGTTTTTTTCCTGTCACGAACCAGACTTACAGGGAATGTTCACAAAAGGATGGTGCAATGAAAACAACATTACTGGTTACTCTGCTCTCCGGCCTGTTCCTGGTCGCATCGGCGAACGCGGAAGAGAAGACGCTAACGCCGCAACAACAGCGTATGACCACCTGTAATCAACAGGCGACGTCGCAGAGTCTGAAGGGAGACGCCCGCAAGACCTACATGAGCGACTGCCTTAAAAATGGCGCCGCGAAGCCGGCTGAAAAAAGCCTGACGCCGCAGCAGCAAAAAATGCGCGAGTGTAATGCGAAAGCAACCGAACAGTCCCTGAAGGGGGACGACCGCAGCAAGTTCATGAGCGCGTGCCTGAAGAAAAAAGTGTAGTTCAAACGGGTGAGCGGCTTCGGCGGCTCACCCGAAATTTCATACTTTCCCCGCAGACCCCCTCTCTATAATTTGGGAAAATGTTTCAGAATATTCCCAAAAATGATGAATGATGAAACGTATTACAACAAAAAGCGCATTCGGGAAGAGTGGAATTTAACCCTTTCTCAGGATGACCCTCACCGCGCCGGCATTCAGTTTGCCCGGCGAGTTCGGCTGGCGCGCGCCGTCGGGCTGGCGGCGATGTTTTTCCCCGTTGCGGGGATGCTGGTCACCCATTTTTTACCCGGTGGCTGGTGGCTTTTACTGGTGGGGTGGGCGTTCGTCTGGCCCCATTTTGCCTGGCAGCTGTCCTGCCGCGCCGCTTCACCTCATCAGCAGGAAATTTTCAATCTTAAAATCGATGCCATTATCGCCGGGCTCTGGATAGGCGTGATGGGGATGAATGCATTACCCACCGCAGCGCTGGTGATGATGGTGGGGATGAATATGATGGGTTCCGGCGGCTGTCGTCTGTTTATCCCGGGGATCGCGTTGACGCTGCTCTCCGCGCTGGTGACCCTGCCACTCGTCGGGAAAGTGGCCGTCTTCAACCCCGACCTCGTGGAGTGGGGCTTAACGTTACCCGTGCTCGTGCTGTATCCCATGCTGTTTGCCTGGCTCAGCCACCGAACCGCCGTCAGGCTTGCGGAACATAAGCAGCGGCTGGAAATGATGAGCACCCGCGACGGGATGACCGGGGTCTTTAACCGTCGGCACTGGGAAATGCTGCTGCGAAATGAATTTGAGCATTGTCGGCGCGACCACAGCACCGCCACGATATTGCTGATTGATATCGACCACTTTAAAAACATCAACGACACCTGGGGGCACGACGTGGGCGACGAGGCGATCATTGCTATTACGCGTCAGCTCCAGCGGTCGGTACGGTCAGGCGATGCGATCGGTCGGTTTGGCGGGGATGAGTTTGCGGTGATCATGTCGCAGACCGCGGCGGAAAGCGCCATCGCCGTGATGTCGCGACTGCATGAGCGGCTGGAAAAACTGACGTTACCGTGCGCGCCAAAAGAAGCGCTGCGCATCAGCGTAGGCGTTGCCCCCTGGGGGCCGCAGTTTGGACATTATCGGGAATGGCTGAAGGCGGCGGACGTGGCGCTGTACAGGGCGAAAAATGCCGGGCGCGGCCGCACCGAAGTGGCTGCCTGACGCCCGGTCAGAAATCAGGATTTACTCAGCTTCTCTGATTTTTCCATGCATTTTGCCATCGCTTCAATGACGGCCGAGCGGAATCCGCGCTCTTCCAGCACCCGCACCGCTTCGATGGTGGTACCGCCCGGGGAGCAGACCATATCTTTCAGTTCACCCGGGTGTTTGCCGGTTTCCAGCACCATTTTGGCGGAGCCCATGACGGCCTGCGCGGCGAACTTATACGCCTGCGCGCGCGGCATTCCGCCAAGCACGGCGGCGTCGGCCATCGCTTCTAAAAACATGAACACATAGGCAGGGGCTGAGCCACTCACGCCGACCACCGGATGGATCATCGATTCGGCAATCACTTCTGCCTCACCGAAGCAGCGGAAAATATTCAGCACGTCGGCCACTTCTTCTGTGGTCACCAGCGCGTTAGGCGTGACGGAGGTCATTCCGGCATTGACCAGCGAGGGGGTATTGGGCATGGCGCGGACGATTTTACGATCGTGACCCAGCGCGCGCGCCAGCTGATCGAGCGTGACGCCTGCGGCAATCGACACGACCAGCGTCTCTTTATTCAGGCTGGAGGTGATATCGCTCAGCACTTTGATCATGATGTTTGGCTTGACGGCGCCAAAGACGATATCGGCGACCTGGGCGACTTCCTGCGCGCTTTCGGCGGCGTTGATCCCATATTGATCGCGCAACTCGGCGACTTTGTCCGGTGACGGGGTATAGACCCAAATCTGACCCGGCAGCACCTGCCCGCTGGCGATCAGACCGCCCAGGATGGCTTTGCCCATGTTACCGCAGCCGATAAACCCGATTTTCTTGTCCATCACGATTCTCCGTCATTATGCGTTGTTTTCTCTGATTGATAGCTTAACAACGAAATGCAGGCGACAATAGTCGGCAGACTCATTATGGGGAGACAATATGGCGATTTGGGTTGATGCGGACGCGTGTCCGAACGTGATTAAAGAGATTTTATTTCGCGCCGCCGAGCGCGTTCAGATGCCGCTGACGCTGGTGGCGAACCAGAATATTCGCGTACCGCCTTCGCGGTTCATCCGCTCCTTGCGCGTGCCGGCCGGGTTCGACGTGGCGGATAACGAAATTGTTCGCCTGTGCAGCGTGGAGGATCTGGTGATCACGGCGGATATTCCGCTGGCTGCCGAAGTGCTGGAGAAAGGGGCGGCGGCGCTCAATCCGCGCGGGGAGCGTTACTCGCCTTCGACCATTCGGGAAAAGCTCACCATGCGCGATTTTATGGATACGATGCGGGCCAGCGGCGTGCAGACCGGTGGACCGGACAGCCTGTCCCAGCGCGATCGCCAGCAGTTCGCTGCCGAGCTGGATAAATGGCTGCTGGAAGTGAAGCGCCGCACAGCGTAATGATAATTATTGTCAATTTGTGGTACAGTGTGGCCTCCACAGGGTTGTCATCCCGTACCGCTTTGCAGTAAAGTAATCGCAACATCTTCTGCAATTATTTCTTTACACTCTTCAGCCATTCGGCATCAAGGGGAACACCTGGCATGACCCAACCCATCTTTTTAGTTGGCCCCCGCGGCTGTGGGAAAACCACCGTTGGCCTGGAGCTGGCACGCGTGTGTCATCGCCAGTTTGTTGATACCGACCACTGGCTGCAAACCGAGGCCGGAAAAACCATCGCCGAGATTGTTGAGCAAGAGGGATGGGAGAGCTTTCGCGCGCGCGAAACCGCCGCGCTGAAAGCGGTCACCACCCCGTCAGCCGTGATCGCGACCGGTGGCGGCATTGTTCTGGCTGAGTGTAATCGCCACTTTATGCGCGAAAAGGGGATTGTGATTTATCTCAGCGCGCCGGTGTCGGCCCTGGTTGGGCGTCTGGAAGCCTTTCCGGAAGAAGGGCAACGCCCCGCGCTGACCTCCAGGCCGCTCAACGAAGAGGTGAGCGAAGTGCTGGCCGAACGCGATGCGCTATACCGCGAAGCGGCTCACCACGTGGTGGATGCGTCAGCCTCTCCCGAAGACGTTGTGATTCAGATTATTACCGCCCTGCGTTTGGCTTGTGCCAGCTAACCGGCGTCTATACTTATAGCTCAGACATAAAAAAAGGATGAGCTATGCCAACCAGACCTCCCTATCCGCGTGAAGCACGCATTGTTACCGTTGAAAAAGGCCAGACGGGTCATACCGTGACCTGGTATCAACTGCGTGCCGATCACCCCAAGCCGGACTCGCTGATCAGTGAACACGAGACTGAACAGGAAGCGCTGGATGCGAAACGGCGCTATGAAGATCCCGATAAAACCTGACCCTTTTCCTAAACGTTCCAGTATCGTGCCTGAATCACACTTTTTACTCATCGGGAAAGTTAAGCAGGAGTTAATATTTAGTTATTACAAGTAACTCCGGTATCGGCAGGCGATCTTTACATTTCGATGTCGGGATCACCTGCTACGCTTGGTGCTGTTTTGTTGAAAAAATGAACTGTGCAGCGTAGTGAGCCTGTACCTGTATGCACGATGTTGGAGTAATGGAAGGCGATCAAGATGAAGGCAACGTTGGCGATCCTCACCATTGGTGTGGTCCCTGTAAGCGAAGTGTTACCGCTCTTAACCGAGCATGTATCTGAACAACAGATAACGCATCTTAGCCTGCTGGGGAAGATGAGTCGGGAAGAGGTCATGGAAGACTACGCTGTCGAGGCGGGGGAGGATCCCCTGGCGACGTTATTAAGCGACGGTAAACTGGCGCACGTTTCGCGTCAGAAAATCGAGCGCTCGCTGCAGGGCGTAATAGAAGTGCTCGATAATCAAGGTTATGACGTTATTTTGCTGATGAGCACCGCGCCCATTAAGGGGCTTACGGCGCGTAATGCGATTTTGCTTGAGCCGATGCGGATCATTCCACCGCTGGTGGCCTCCATCGTGGATGGTCATCAGGTGGGGGTGATTGTGCCCATTGAGGAGCTCATGGATAACCAGGAAGCAAAATGGCACGTGCTGGAAAAAGTGCCCTTGTATGCGCTGGCAAATCCGTTCTGGGACAGTGAGGCAAAACTTATTGCTGCCGGGAAGGAACTGCTTGAGAGAGGAGCAGATGTCTTGATTCTGGACTGCCTCGGTTTCCATCAGCACCATCGTGATCTGCTGCAAAAAGCGCTGGATGTGCCCGTGCTGTTATCCAACGTTCTGATGGCTCGCCTGGCCTCGGAACTCCTCATGTAATGATTTTTCGTGACAGGTGATGAGCATGGCCCCTATAGTGAATTTTTATCTAAAAATATAAGGGCCAGTTCATGCTTCAAAGTAACGAATACTTTTCCGGTAAAGTGAAATCCATTGGTTTTACCAGCAGCAGCACTGGCCGCGCCAGTGTCGGCGTTATGGCGGAAGGGGAATACACCTTTGGCACGGCGGAAGCTGAAGAAATGACGGTCGTCAGCGGTGCGCTGAACGTCTTACTGCCGGGTGAAACGGAATGGAAAGTTTACGCTGCCGGGCAAGTTTTCAACGTCCCTGGCCACAGCGAGTTCCATTTGCAGGTCGCTGAACCTACCTCTTATCTGTGCCGCTACCTGAAATAAAAAATAAGCCGGGTGGCGCTAACGCTTACCCGGCCTGCGTTTTGCCTGTTATCTCTGCGCTTCGCCGCCGAGACCTTCCACCAGATTCTGAATCAACGCGGCCAGCTCGCCGGTCATCAGGATGAAGTCCGCGTCAAAGCGCTGGGCATAATCTTCCCTGTCGATATCTTCGTTCTGATCGCGCAGCTCGTCGCAGAACTTCAGACGCTTCACGGAGCCGTCGTCGCACATCACGAACTGAATGCGCTGCTGCCAGTCGAGCGCCAGTTTAGTGACCACTTTACCCGCTTCGATGTGGACGGCGATCTCGTCGCTCACCAGATCCTGCTTCTTCGCGCGGATCACGCCGCCATCTTCCAGCAGGGCTTTCAGCTCGGCTTCATCAAGGATCTGGAAACCCTGAGCCGCAGCGCCGCTGCGTACCCATTCGGTCAGCGTCAGCTCGATCGGCGTTTCCAGCGCCAGCGGAACGACCGGTAAAGATCCGATGCTTTTACGCAGCAGGGCCAGCGTATCTTCTGCTTTCTTGGCGCTGGCGCAGTCCACCATGATCAGCCCGTTGACGGTGTCGATCCACATCATGGTCTGGCTGAAGCGGCTGAAGGCGCGCGGCAGCAGGGAGTGCAGCACTTCGTCTTTCAGCGAATCTTTCTCGGTCTTTTTCAGCTTGCGCCCCTGTTCGGCTTCCAGCTTGAAAATTTTCGCTTCGAGCGCCTGCTTAACCACCGGCGTCGGCAGGATTTTCTCTTCTTTACGGGCGCAGACGATGATTTGACCCGTGCTGCTGGCGTGGGTCAGTGCATCGCTTTGTGAACCCATTGGCGGAACCCAGCCGGTTTTCGCCATATCCTGGCTACCGCAAGGGGAAAAGGTATAAGCGGCTAACTGTTTTTCCATCTCTTCTGCACGCAGCGAAACGTCGCGGCTGAGACGGTAAACCATCAAATTTTTGAACCACAGCATGATAATTTCCACGGCCTTGTCGTTAAATCAGCGGGCATGATAACGAATTGTCGCATCGCTTGCATTGCTAATCGGGAAGCGTGCTTCTACTCTGTTGATAATCAAAATAATGAGGAGAGTCTTGTGCGTATTGGGATCGATTTGGGCGGCACCAAAACAGAAGTTATCGCACTGAGCGAGCAGGGGGAGCAGCTGTTCCGCCACCGTCTGCCGACGCCGCGCGATGATTATCACCAGACTATCGAGACGATTGCCAGCCTGGTTGAGATGGCAGAGCAGGCGACAGGGCAAACCGGCAGCGTCGGGATGGGGATCCCGGGGTCGATCTCGCCGTATACCGGGGTGGTTAAAAATGCCAACTCCACCTGGCTCAACGGTCAGCCGTTTGATAAAGATTTGAGCCAACGTCTGAACCGGGAAGTGCGTCTGGCTAACGACGCCAACTGCCTGGCGGTCTCTGAGGCCATCGACGGCGCGGCGGCCGGTGCTCAGACCGTGTTTGCCGTGATTATCGGTACCGGCTGCGGAGCGGGCGTGGCGTTCGGCGGGCGCGCCCATATCGGCGGTAACGGCACCGCGGGCGAGTGGGGACACAACCCGCTGCCGTGGATGGATGAAGACGAGCTTAAATACCGCGCTGAGGTGCCGTGCTACTGCGGAAAGCAGGGCTGTATTGAGACGTTTATCTCCGGCACCGGTTTTGCGACCGACTACCACCGCTTAAGCGGCCAGCCGCTTAAGGGCAACGAAATCATGCGTCTGGTCGAAGAACAGGATCCGGTCGCCGAGCTGGCCCTTAGCCGCTACGAAATGCGGCTGGCGAAATCCCTGGCGCACGTGGTGAATATTCTCGATCCGGACGTGATTGTGCTCGGCGGCGGCATGAGCAACGTCGACCGGCTGTACGCCACGGTACCGAATCTGGTGAAACAGTGGGTGTTTGGCGGCGAGTGTGAAACCCCGATCCGCAAAGCTGTCCACGGTGACTCCAGCGGCGTGCGCGGCGCGGCGTGGCTGTGGCCGGAATAAAAGCAAATAATGTTTATTCCCTCTCCCTGTGGGATAGGGCCAGGGTGGGGCAAGGTAAAAGCAAAACAGCAACGCAAGTTGCTGTTTTTGGTGTTTTTACCCTCTCCCTGTGGGAGAGGGCTAGGGTGAGGGCATCAGACCGCACCGACCTACCATTCAGCCCACCGCAAATTCCTTATCCAGCCTGCTATAACCCAGCCCGTTGATCTTCTTCACCTTGATCTGCACCGGAATGCGCTCTTTCATTGCCTCTACGTGGCTGATCACGCCGATGGTTTTCCCGGTGGCGTTCAGCGCGTCGAGCGCATCCAGCGCGGTATCCAGCGTTTCACTGTCGAGCGTGCCGAACCCTTCATCCAGGAACAGGGAATCGATCCGCGTCTTATGGCTCACCAGATCGGAAAGAGCCAGCGCCAGCGCCAGGCTGACCAGGAAGCTCTCGCCGCCCGAGAGCGTTCGGGTATCGCGAACCGCATCCGCCTGCCAGGTATCGACCACTTCCAGCTCCAGCGCGTCGCTGGCCTTGCGCTGCAGCAGATAACGCCCGTGCAGACGGTTAAGCTGCTGGTTAGCAAGCCAGACGAGATTATCCAGCGTCAGCCCCTGCGCGAACTTGCGGAACTTGTCGCCGGTGCTGGAGCCGATCAGCGCGTTCAGATAACCCCAGTCATCCGCCTGGCGCGCGGCCTCTTCAATTTGCTGCATCAACGCCAGCTGGTGCTGACGGTTATCGCTGTCCTGCTTCAGCTGCTGGCGGATCTCGCCCTGATGCGTGGTGTTCTCGCGAAGCCTTTCCGCCAGCTGCTGCAGCTGGCTTTGCAGCGCAGGAGCATCGGCGTTGAGCCCTTCCGGCCGCAGCGCCAGATGAGCCTGCAGCTGCTGGTTAGCCTGGCCGGAAAGGGCCGCGGCCTGCTGTATCTGGCTTTCCAGCGACTGCTTCAGCTGTTCGAGGTGGCGAATAGCGTCGTCATCCAGCAGCGCGGCAAGGAACGCGTCCCGATCGGCAAAGCAGCTCGCTGCGAGCGCCGCGGTGAACTGCGTCTGCGACTGCTGCAGGCGCTCTTGCTCCAGCTTTTCCTGCTGCTGCTGCGCGCTGAGCTGGCTTTGTAGCGACACGCATTCATCGTGAACGTCGCGCCAGCCGTCAGGAATGGCCGGTTCGGCCTCTTCGCCGTTCGTTTCCGGAAGCGTGTCGAGCAGCGGCTTCAGCGCGTTTATGCGTTCCAGAAGCACGCCGTGCTGCGTTTGTTTCTCCTGCCACTGCGCGAATTCCGCTTCGCGGGCGTGCAGCCAGGCGGCTTCATTGCCGTCTTCAGGTACGTTAAGCGATAGCGAGAGCAGGGTGTTTTCCAGCGCCTGGCGCGCGGCCGTCAGCTGCTGCTGATACTGTCGCTCCAGCACTTCCTGCTCGTTTAGCTGGTTTTGCAGGGTCAGACGCTGGCTCAACTGATAAAGCTGGCGCTCGTACTGTTCCTGCTCGTTCATCCATGGCGTGATATCTTCCTGAATATTCAACGCTATGTTCAGGGAAGCGCAGGCCTCCATCCACTCTTTAGTGAGCGCTTGCTCTTCCTGAGAGAGAGTCTGCGCTTCGTCTGTCTCGCGCTGGATCTGCTGCGTCAGGGCATTAACCTGTCCCAGCACCAGCAGGCCTTCCTCTTTAAGCGCGGCGACCTCTTTTTCCAGGGTATCGCGGCGGCGCTGGTTATCCGTCAGCTCAAGCGACTGGTATTGCGCAACGGCGGGGTGTTCGCTGGAGCCGCACAGCGGACAGGGTTTGCCGGCCTCAAGCCGGGAACGATAGCTTTCCAGGTCTTTAATCGTCGCTTCGCGTTCGCAGAGGGCTTTAAGATCCAGAAAGTGCTGGTGTTTCTCTTTGTACTGCTGGCGACGCAGCGTCAGCGTTTCATTGAGTTTGTTTTGATCGGCCTGGGCCTTCTGCACGCTTTCACCGCTCTGGCGCAGGCGCTTTTGCAGCGGCTGATAGCGGGCATGCAGCGACGTTAGCCGCTGGCGCAACGTGCGTGACCGGGACTGCTGCTCCATGGCCGCGCTGACCTCATCCGCCGTCAGCGTAAGCGCATTTTCCGGCATCTCAGCCAGCCTGTTGCGTAATTCACCCATCCGCGCAGCAAGCGAGGATAACTGCGTTTTGTCGCGGTTAAGCTGTGAGAACTGGGCACGCCAGCCGGCAATCTCCTGCCCCAGCAGGCGATAGCGCTCGTGCTCCGCCAGCCACTGCGCCAGCGCCTTCAGTTCGGTCTGAAGCTGCCCATGATTACGCTGGGCGGTATGACGGATCCGCGCGCGCAGTGCGGTTTTGGCTTGTAAGCGAGTATTTACTTCAACAATTCGCTGCTGGGTTTGCGTCAGACGCGCGGTTTGCTCCTGCTGGTGCTCCCAAAGCGGTCGAAGCTGGGCGGCGGGCAGAGCAAGCTGGAGCTTTGCCAGCTCTGGCGCAGCGTTCGTCAGCGCCTGCTGCGCCTGCTGCTGCATCACAGTGACGCGCTGTTGCTCAAGCACGAGCTCATCATGGCGCGTAAGCCACTGAAAATCTTTCTGCTGGCTTTGCTGCTGAACCAGCAGGGTTTTCTCTTCGTCAGTAAGCGCCTGCAAACTTTGCTGCAACTGCTGCTGCTGTTCTTCGCTCAACAGCACGACGCCCGCCGCCTGCGCCTCGCACTTTTCAAGCACGCTGCGGGCGGCTTTGTGTTTCTCAAACACCATGGCGGAAATCTGGCCGTAGATCTCGGTGCCGGTCAGCTCTTCCAGCAATTCGGCGCGATCGCTCGGCCTGGCATTAAGGAAGGCGGCAAACTGCCCCTGTGAGAGCAGCATCGAGCGGGTGAAGCGGCCATAGTCCAGCCCGGTGAGCGCAGCGGTTTGCTCCAGCTTATCCGTCACTTTGTCGGCCAGGATTTTGCCATCTTCGCAGCGCGCCAGCTCCACGCGCGGCGCCTGCAGGTTGCCGTCCGGCTGGTTGCGCGCGCGGTTCTGGCTCCAGAATGCGCGATAGGCGGTGCCTTTTACCTCGAACTCCACTTCCGCCAGGCACTCGGCGGTGTCGCGCGTCATCAGGTCGTTTTGCGCCTGAGAGACCTTCTGCAGGCGCGGCGTTTCGTGATAAAGCGCCAGACAGATGGCGTCGAGCAGGGTGGTTTTACCTGCCCCGGTCGCGCCGGTAATGGCAAACAGCCCGTTGCTGGCAAACGGCTCCGCGGTAAAGTCAATTTTCCACTCGCCCTTGAGGGAGTTGAGATTTTTCAGGCGCAGGCTCAAAATTTTCATGCGTTTTCTTCCTCATCATTGAGCGCATGCAGGGTATGGCTGAACAGTTCGCTGAGTCTTGCGCGCTTCGCGTCGTCAATTTCCTCCTGCGAGAGCCTGCGTTCAAACACCTCTTCAACCCGAAGCTCACTGAGCGTTTCACGTTGAGCGCTTAACAGAATTTTCTCGCGCTGCTCGCGGCTGCGGCGTACCAGTAAGACTTCGACGGGTAAATCTTCCGTCAGCGCCTGTATTTTACGCTGCATATCGTGCAGGTAGTCGTCGGTGGTGATTTCGATATCCAGCCAGACGGGCGGGTTAAGCGCTGTTCCGCGCCACTGCTCAAGCTGGGCGGTAATGGCGGCAAGATCGCCCTTCAGCACCGCCAGCGGCTGGGTGACCGGGACCTCCAGCGTCTCGACGGCGTGAAGTTTTCCCTCGGAGAAGCTCACCAGATGGACGGACTTGGCTTTGCCCGTTTCGTCAAAGCTGAGCGAAAGAGGCGAGCCGCAGTAGCGGATGTGCTCGCTGCCGCCGACGATCTGCGCCCGGTGAATATGTCCGAGCGCAATGTAGTCGGCTGGCGGGAAGTTCTGCGCCGGAAAGGCATCCAGCGTGCCGATATAGATCTCACGTACGGCGTCACTTTTACTGGCCCCGACGGTGGTGAGATGGCCGGTCGCAATCACTGGAATCCGCTGCTCGCCCCGTAGGGCGCAGGCATCGGCGTGCTGCTGGTGATAATAGTCGGTGATGGCCTGCAGGAGATGCTGCTGTTTTTCCGCGCCCGACAGCCCCGCCTGACTTTGCACGATGTCCCGCGGACGCAAAAAGGGAATGGGGCACAGCACCGCCCCCGGCGTGCCGTCGCGTTTTTTCAGGATCTGCGGGGCGTGCCCGGCGCTGGCGACGACGGTGGTATTGAGAAATGCCAGGATGTCGCGGGATTCATTGAGCGTCGCGACGGAATCATGGTTACCGGCGACAATCACCAGATGACAGCCGGTTTGCTGCAAATTCACCACGAAGCGGTTGTACAGTTCACGCGCATAGCTGGGGGGCGAGCCGGTATCAAAGATGTCACCCGCCACAATAATCGCGTCCACCTCGTGTGTCCGGGCCGTTTCCAGCAGCCAGTTCAGGAAAGCTTCATGTTCAGCCGCACGGCTTTTGCTGTAAAAATTTTGACCCAGATGCCAGTCCGAGGTGTGAAGTATGCGCATAGCTGATCCGTGGCAAAAAAGAGAAAGCAGGATTATAAACGTTCAGAGACGGGAAAATAACCGCTGTAATAAAACAACGGTTTGCCCGTTATCGTGGTACTGTTTTTCATAAATCTGTCATAAATCTGACGCATAATGGCGCCGAATTACAAACTTGTAACTTAAATAAGATAAGACAGGGCAAAGTATGGCGAGACGTATTCTGGTCGTAGAAGATGAAGCTCCAATTCGTGAAATGGTGTGCTTCGTGCTCGAGCAAAACGGCTTCCAGCCGGTTGAAGCGGAAGATTATGACAGCGCAGTGAACCAGCTGAATGAACCCTGGCCCGATCTGATTCTGCTGGACTGGATGTTGCCCGGCGGCTCCGGACTGCAGTTTATTAAACACCTGAAGCGTGAAGCGCTGACTCGCGACATCCCGGTTGTGATGCTCACGGCGCGCGGAGAAGAAGAGGATCGCGTTCGCGGTCTGGAGACCGGCGCGGACGATTACATTACTAAACCGTTCTCTCCAAAAGAGCTGGTTGCCCGCATTAAAGCCGTGATGCGCCGTATTTCGCCGATGGCGGTGGAAGAGGTGATAGAGATGCAGGGGCTGAGCCTTGACCCCACCTCACACCGCGTCATGACCGGTGAAAATCCCCTCGACATGGGGCCTACCGAATTTAAACTCCTGCACTTCTTTATGACCCACCCGGAACGCGTTTACAGCCGCGAGCAGTTGCTGAATAACGTCTGGGGAACTAACGTGTATGTCGAAGACCGGACGGTTGACGTACATATTCGCCGCCTGCGAAAAGCACTGGAACTGAGCGGCCACGATCGCATGGTGCAGACGGTCCGCGGCACGGGTTATCGTTTTTCTACCCGTTTCTGAACAATGACAGGAGTGTGACGCGTGCTGGAACGTCTGTCATGGAAAAGGCTCGTCTTTGAACTGATCTTATGCTGTATTCCGGCCTTCCTTCTGGGGGCCTTTCTTGGACACCTGCCGTGGTTTCTGCTGGCGTCGGTCACCGGGCTGCTGATCTGGCATTTCTGGAACCTGCTGCGCCTCTCGTGGTGGCTGTGGGTTGACCGAAGTATGACGCCGCCGCCGGGAAGCGGCAGCTGGGAGCCGCTGCTGTACGGTCTACATCAGATGCAGATGCGTAATAAAAAGCGTCGCCGCGAGCTGGGAAGCCTGATTAAGCGTTTTCGCAGCGGTGCAGAGTCGCTGCCGGATGCCGTTATTCTGACGACCGAAGAAGGGACGATCTTCTGGTGTAACGGCCTTGCGCAACAGCTGCTGGGCCTGCGCTGGCCCGATGATAATGGTCAGAATATCCTCAACCTTCTGCGCTATCCCGAGTTCACGCTGTATCTGAAAAAGCGTGATTTTACCCGCCCGCACAATCTGAAGCTTAATAATGGTCGCCATCTGGAAATCCGCGTGATGCCCTACAGCGATAAGCAGTGGCTGATGGTGGCGCGAGATGTCACCCAGATGCACCAGCTGGAAGGGGCGCGTCGCAACTTCTTCGCCAACGTCAGTCACGAACTGCGTACCCCGCTGACCGTGCTTCAGGGCTACCTGGAGATGATGCAGGAGCAAACGCTTGAAGGCGCGCCGCGTGAAAAAGCGCTGCACACCATGCGCGAGCAAACGCACCGGATGGAAGGGCTGGTGAAGCAGCTGCTGACGCTCTCGAAGATTGAAGCGGCGCCAACGCTCGCGCTAAATGAGACCATTGATGTCCCGATGATGCTGCGGGTAGTTGAGCGTGAAGCGCAGACGCTAAGCCACAAAAAGCATCACCTGACCTTTGAGGTCGACAATACGCTGAAGGTGCTGGGCAGCGAAGATGAACTGCGGAGCGCCATTTCCAACCTGGTGTATAACGCGGTGAATCATACGCCGGAGGGGACGAATATCGTGGTGCGCTGGCACCATGCCCCAACGGGGGCTGAGTTTAGCGTGGAAGACAACGGGCCGGGGATCGCGCCTGAGCATATTCCGCGTCTGACCGAGCGCTTTTACCGTGTGGATAAAGCGCGATCCCGGCAAACAGGCGGAAGCGGCCTGGGGCTGGCAATTGTGAAACACGCGGTGAATCACCATGAAAGCCGTCTCGATATTCAGAGTACGCTGGGTAAAGGAACCCGCTTCAGTTTCGTTATTCCGGAACGATTAATTGCCAAAAAGATCGCCTGACGGCAGGCGTGTCATTTTACCTTTCCACGGGTCAGCGTCTGCTGGCCCGTTTGCTTTGCAGTCAAGCGAAACGCGGATGAATTTTATACGGCTGACTGTTTTTTGTTCGCATGATTAGCCATGGGTTTTTCTTATAAATAGCGTATTGTTCTGACGTGTATTTTCATGCTGGCATATTGTTCTGGTTTTACGATCCCACCTTGCCTTTAAACGTTATAAGCGTTTAAATTGCGCCCCAGATACTGTCAGACCGACTGTATTTGCGTGGTAAATCGAAAAACTATTCTTCTCCACGCCAGGACGGGAGCATTTCCCGCTGAAATTGAGCAAATTTTCGGCTGTATCGTCCCGTCAGGGATATCGAAAATCTCAATGTTTTCAACACCACATCCACAGGCAGTAAGGTTTTATGACCCATCACTTAAAATCGCGTGACATCATCGCGCTGGGCTTTATGACATTTGCGCTGTTCGTTGGCGCAGGCAACATCATTTTCCCTCCAATGGTTGGCTTACAGGCGGGTGAACACGTCTGGACCGCCGCGTTTGGTTTCCTGATTACTGCCGTGGGTCTGCCGGTTCTGACCGTCGTCGCGCTGGCGAAAGTCGGCGGCGGTGTGGATAGCCTCAGCACCCCGATTGGCAAAGTGGCGGGCGTTCTGCTGGCAACCGTCTGCTATCTGGCCGTTGGCCCGCTGTTTGCGACCCCGCGTACGGCGACCGTGTCCTTCGAAGTGGGTATTGCTCCCCTGACCGGCGACGGTGCGATGCCGCTGTTTATCTACAGCCTGATCTACTTCGCGATCGTGATTCTGGTTTCCCTCTATCCGGGCAAGCTGCTGGATACCGTGGGTAACTTCCTGGCTCCGCTGAAAATTGTGGCGCTGATTGTTCTGGCGGTTGCGGCCATCGTCTGGCCAGCGGGCCCGATTAGCGACGCGATGGACGCCTATAAAAACGCCGCGTTCTCTAACGGCTTTGTGAACGGCTACCTGACGATGGATACGCTGGGCGCCATGGTGTTTGGTATCGTTATCGTTAACGCCGCGCGTTCCCGCGGTGTGACCGAAGCGCGTCTGCTGACCCGCTATACCATCTGGGCTGGCCTGATGGCCGGCGTGGGGCTGACGCTGCTGTATCTGGCGCTGTTCCGTCTGGGCTCCGACAGCGCCATGCTGGTCGATCAGAACGCCAACGGTGCGGCTATCCTGCACGCCTACGTTCAGCACACCTTCGGCGGTGCGGGCAGTATGCTGCTGGCAGCGCTCATCTTCCTTGCCTGTCTGGTGACGGCGGTTGGCCTGACCTGCGCCTGCGCAGAGTTCTTTGCACAGTATCTGCCGCTCTCTTACCGCACCCTGGTGTTTATCCTCGGTATCTTCTCCATGGCGGTGTCCAACCTCGGTCTGAGCCACCTGATTCAGGTCTCTATTCCGGTGCTGACGGCGATTTACCCGCCGTGTATCGTGCTGGTGGTGCTGAGCTTTACTCGCCCGTGGTGGAACAACTCTTCACGAATTATTGCGCCAGCCATGTTTATCAGCCTGATTTTTGGTATCCTTGACGGGATTAAAGCATCAGCTTTCGCGCACATACTGCCGGCATGGACACAGCGTCTGCCGCTGTCCGAGCAGGGTCTGGCCTGGCTGATGCCTACCGTTGTTGCACTGGTTCTGGCGATTATCTGGGACCGTGCTGCAGGGCGTCAGGTCGCATCGAACGCTCATTAATCAACGGCAACAAACTGTTTAACCACGGGGCTTAAGGCCCCGTGGTTTTTTGTTTTTTTCGTGTTGAATGGCAAGATTTAAATGGAAAGCACTAACAAACTTAAACGTGGATTGAGCACGCGCCACATCCGCTTTATGGCGCTGGGCTCTGCTATCGGCACCGGTCTTTTTTATGGCTCGGCAGATGCCATCAAAATGGCCGGTCCCAGCGTTCTGCTGGCGTACATCATCGGCGGCGTGGCGGCGTATATCATCATGCGCGCCCTCGGCGAAATGTCGGTTCACAACCCGTCCGCCAGCTCCTTCTCCCGATACGCGCAGGAAAACCTCGGCCCGCTGGCCGGGTTTATCACCGGCTGGACCTACTGCTTTGAAATCCTGATTGTGGCGATTGCCGACGTGACGGCGTTTGGCATCTATATGGGCGTCTGGTTCCCGGCGGTGCCGCACTGGATTTGGGTGCTGAGCGTGGTGCTGATCATTTGCGCCGTCAACCTGATGAGCGTGAAGGTGTTCGGCGAGCTCGAATTCTGGTTCTCCTTCTTCAAGGTCGCCACCATCATCATCATGATCGTGGCCGGTTTCGGCATCATCATCTGGGGAATCGGCAACGGCGGGCAGCCGACCGGCATCCATAACCTCTGGAGCAACGGCGGCTTCTTCAGTAACGGCTGGCTCGGAATGGTCATGTCGCTGCAGATGGTGATGTTCGCCTACGGCGGTATCGAGATTATCGGTATCACCGCCGGGGAAGCGAAAGATCCGGAGAAATCCATTCCGCGCGCCATCAACTCGGTGCCGATGCGTATTCTGGTGTTCTACGTGGGCACGCTGTTCGTGATTATGTCCATCTACCCGTGGAATCAGGTCGGCACCAACGGTAGCCCGTTTGTTCTGACCTTCCAGCATATGGGAATTGCCTTTGCGGCCAGCATCCTGAACTTTGTGGTGCTCACCGCGTCACTCTCCGCGATCAACAGTGACGTCTTTGGCGTGGGCCGTATGCTGCACGGCATGGCGGAGCAGGGCAGTGCGCCGAAGGTGTTCGCCAAAACCTCACGCCGCGGCACGCCGTGGGTAACCGTTGTGGTGATGACCGTGGCGCTGCTGTTCTCGGTTTACCTGAACTACATCATGCCGGAGAACGTCTTCCTGGTGATCGCATCGCTGGCGACCTTCGCGACGGTGTGGGTGTGGATTATGATCCTGCTGTCGCAGATTGCGTTCCGCCGTCGTCTGTCGCCGGATGAGGCGAAAGCGCTGAAGTTCAAAGTACCGGGCGGCGTTGCGACGACCGTCGTCGGGCTGATCTTCCTGGTGTTTATCATTGCCCTGATTGGCTACCATCCGGATACCCGCATTTCCCTGTACGTGGGCTGCGCGTGGATCGTCCTGCTGCTGGTGGGGTGGGTGTTTAAATGCCGCCGTGACCGTCAGCTGGCGGAAGCGCAGTAATATCCTTTTCCCCTCTCCCCTTGGGAGAGGGAATTTTGCCTCATCCTCCTTTCTCCTCCCCCAATAATCCCGAACGTGATGAGCTATCCTTAACCTCCCTGTGGCAAGGTGACGTCAATTTCATCAGAGGGGATTCGTGATGTTAAACGCCTGGCACCTTCCGGTTGCCCCATTTGTTAAGCAAAACAAAGACAACCTTGTGATTACGCTCTGGCTGGCGGGGGAAAATCAGCCTGAACGCGTGACGCTCCGCGCCGAAATAGATAACGAAGAGACCGGCCTGAAAATGCACAAGCTGCGCAGCCAGCCGCAGCCGGGGATCACGGCGTGGCGGGCGAATATCGACCTGAATAGCGGGCAGCCGCGCCGCCGTTACAGCTTTAAGCTTTTGTGGAATAACCGCCAGCTGTGGTTTACCCCGCAGGGGTTTAGCCGTTTCCCGCCCGCACGGCTGGAGCAGTTTGCGGTCGATTACCCGGATAACGGCCCGCAGTGGGTTAACGATCAGGTGTTTTACCAGATTTTCCCGGACCGTTTTGCGCGCAGCGAAAAACGCACCGCCGACCAGGATAAGATCTATCACCACCATGCGGCGGGCCACGACATTATCCTGAAAGCGTGGGACGAGCCGTTAACCGCGCAGGCGGGTGGATCCACTTTTTACGGCGGCGATCTCGACGGCATCAGCGAAAAGCTGCCGTACCTGAAAAAGCTCGGCGTGACGGCGCTGTATCTCAACCCGGTGTTTAAAGCCCCGAGCGTGCACAAATACGATACCGAAGATTATCGCCACGTTGACGAACAGTTTGGTGGTGACGAGGCGCTGCTGCGCCTGCGAAAGAATACCCAAAACGAAGGCATGCGCCTGATTCTGGACGGCGTGTTCAACCACAGTGGAGATTCGCACGCCTGGTTTGACCGCCATAACCAGTCGATGGGCGGGGCGTGTCATAACCCGGACTCGCCGCAGCGCGACTGGTACAGCTTTAACGAGGAGGGCCGCGCGCTGGACTGGCTGGGCTACGCGAGCCTGCCGAAGCTGGATTTCCAGTCGCCAACGCTCGTGAATGAAATCTACGGCGGTGAAGACAGCATCGTCCGTCACTGGCTGAAGGCGCCGTGGAATATGGACGGCTGGCGGCTGGACGTGGTGCATATGCTCGGTGAAGCCGGCGGAGCGCGGAATAACCTTCAGCACGTCGCCGGGATTACGCGCTCGGCGAAAGCGGCCCAGCCGGAGGCGTTCGTCTTTGGCGAGCACTTTGGCGACGCGCGCCAGTGGCTGCAGAACGATGCGGAAGATGCGGCGATGAACTATCGCGGCTTTACCTTCCCGCTGTGGGGATTCCTCGCTAACACCGACATCTCCTACGATCCGAATCATATCGACGCTGAAACCTGCATGGCGTGGATGGAGAACTATCGCGCCGGTCTGTCCCATCAGCAGCAGCTGCGGATGTTCAACCAGCTCGATAGTCACGATACCGCCCGCTTTAAATCCCTGCTCGGCAAGGATGTGGCGCGTCTGCCGCTGGCGGTGATCTGGCTCTTCACCTGGCCGGGCGTGCCGTGCATCTATTATGGAGACGAAGTGGGGCTGGACGGCAACAACGATCCGTTCTGCCGCAAAACCTTCCCGTGGGAGCCAGAGAAGCAGGACAAGGTGCTGTTCAGCCTGTATCAGCGGCTGGCGAAGCTGCGTAAGCAGAGTCTCGCCCTGCGCTACGGCGGCTGTCAGGTGGTCTATGCGCACGATAACGTGGTGGTGTTTGCTCGCGTCTACAACCAGCAGCGCGTGCTGGTGGCCGTTAACCGGGGCGAGGCCTGCGAAGTGGTGCTGGATGATTCACCGCTGCTGAAGGTGACTACGTGGAAGAATAAAGAGGGCAAGGCGACGATACAGGACGGCGTGCTGGCGCTGCCTGCGGTATCCGCGACGATCTGGTTCGGCAGTTAAGACCTGCTAATGTTTCCACCTTTTAAGATGGCGCAAATGCAACTATTTGTGTCAATCTTAACGGATCGTTTACGGTGAAGGTGGAAACATGGACGAGCTTTACATCCTTGGCTGTTTGTTCCTGGTTTTTGCGCTGGTGGTTGCGCCCGTGCTTGCGGTTATTGGCTTTAATCGAAGTACGGCGGCGCGACAGGAGATCGCCCGGCTACGCCAGCGCATTGAGGCGCTTGAGCAGCGCGACGTACCTGAAAGCGCGCCGGAGCCCGTGCAGCCTACCGCGCCAGTGGCTGTGACCGCGCCGGTGGTTGAGGACGCTCCCGCGCCTGTCGACCCCTGGCGTTCCGATATTCCCGCAGCCGTGGCAGAACCCGCTCCGGCCCCGACGCCTGCGGCAAAACAGCCTTCTGCCTTTGGCGGCATCCTGACGTCGCTGGTGCGCTGGTTTATGCAGGGTAATCCGCTGGCGAAGCTTGGGATCCTGCTGCTCTTCCTCGGTCTTTCATTCCTGCTGCGCTATACCGTGGAACATTCCCTGTTCCCGCTTGAGCTACGCCTCGTGGCAACGGCGCTGTTTGCCATCGTGCTTCTGGCGGTCGGGTGGCGGCTGCGGCATAAGCAGCGTGTCTATGCGCTGATCCTCCAGGGCGGGGCGACCGGCGTGCTCTACCTGACGGTGTTTGGCGCATTCCGGTTCTGGCAAATGCTGCCGATGACGCTGGCCTTTGCGCTGCTGGTGGTGATTTGCGCGGCGAGCGTTGGGCTGGCGGTGCTGCAGAAGGCGCTGAGCCTGGCCATGCTGGCGAGCCTCGGCGGGTATCTTGCGCCGCTGCTGTTGTCCACCGGGGGCGGCAGCTTTGTGGCGCTGTTCTCATTCTATCTCCTGCTTTCCATCGGGATTCTCGCTATCAGCATCTGGCAGCACTGGCGCGAGCTGAACCTGCTCGGGCTGCTGTTTACGTTCGGCGTGGGCGGCCTGTGGGGGCTGAATTACTATCAGCCTGAAGACTATTGGATCTGCCAGCTGTTCCTGATTGCCAATACGCTGATATTCGGCGTCCTGAGCGTGGCGCTGTCGCTGCGGGCGCAGGAGAAAGGGAAGCAGATTATCGACGGCGTGTTGCTGTTTGCCCCGCCGCTGATCGGTTTCGGGATGCAGTACGGCATGACCCGGCACTGGGAGTATGGCCCGGCCCTGAGCGCGCTGGGATACGGCGCATTTTATCTTACCCTCGCGTTCCTTGCGCTGCGGCGCTATCCCTCCATCGGACGACCGCTGGTCATGGCGGCGCTGGCAATCGGCGGCGGATTTACCACGCTCGCCATTCCGCTGGCGCTGTCGGCGCGCTGGACGGCGATGGCCTGGGCGCTGGAAGGGCTGGGTATCCTCTGGCTGGGCGTACAGCAGCACCAGCGTCGCATGTGCTATAGCGGGACGGCGCTGCTGGTGCTGGCGCTCGGCAGCGCGCTGTGGGCGCAGACGAACGGCGTTACGTCCCTGAGCCTGCTGCTGATCTTCACCATCCTCAGCCTTTGCTGGCTGGCTGCGGCCTGGCTGTGGCGGACTCTCTTTCTGCCGGTCAGCTGGGCGCTGCTGGCAGGCGGGCTGCTGTTCTGGCTCGTGGCGCTATTGGGCGCGTCACAGCTGGCACTGACGAAGGAATTACCGATTCTGGCGGGCGTGCTGGCGCTGACGGCGGCGTCGGTCTGGGGCTGGCGGCAGGCAGCTGCTCGTCTGGCGTGGCGGGAGCTGGATGCCAGCAAATGGCTGCTGTGGCCGGTTATGCTGCTGATGGTGGGTTATCAGCTCTGGCACCAGCAGATCGTTGCCGCCGGCTGGTCAAATCTCGCCTGGTGCGTTGCGCTTCCTGCCGCGCTGATGCTGCTGCGGCGCGACGGTGAAAGACTCCTGCCGCGCATCGCGATGGGGCTGCATTTGTCGCTGTTCTGGATGATTTTGCTGGCGCTGGCCGCGGAGCTTTACTGGTTTGCCCGTTCATTGCCGTGGGGCATGGCGGCCTGGGGCAGCGGACTGGCGATGGCAGCAGGCGGCGGGGTGATTATGGGGCTCTCTGCAGCCGTACGGCGTCAAGGGTGGCCGTTCCGGGAGTGGCCTGCGCTCTACGCCTGCCTGGCACCGATCCCCGTGGTCGTGGCGCTGCTGGTACTGCTGGTGGTGACCAATTTCCAGGACGGCGTGGTCTATCGTCAGACCTGGCTGCCGCTGATAAATCCGCTTGAGGAAGGCGCGGCGTTCGCATTGCTGGGGCTGGTGGTCTTTTATCGGGCGGTGGATCGCTACTACCCGGCGTGGCTCTCGCAGGCCCGCCCGTGGCCTGCCGTCGCGATGATGGCGTTTGGCTTCTGGTGGCTTAACGGTGCGCTGATGCGCGCCCTGGCCTGGTACGGCGACGTGGCCTGGAATATGGCATCGCTGTGGGATTCGCGGCTTATCCAGACCAGTTTTGCCCTGTTCTGGATGCTGAGCGCGCTGGTGGTCATGATCCATGCCACCCGTCGGGCTTCCCGGCAGGAGTGGCTCTGCGGTGCCGCGCTGCTGGGCGTGGTGATGGTTAAACTGATGCTGGTGGACAGCGCGGGCGGAGGCGGTTTGTCGCGCGCGGTGGCGTTTATCGGCGTGGCGATACTGGTTCTGATCGTGGGGTATTTCTCACCGCTACCGCCCAAAACAGGAGATGAAAAATGAAATGGATGAAAGCGGTAGCCTGTACCGCGCTGCTGGCGCTTTCTGGCCCGGCGTTCTGCGACGAAGGACAAACGGAATCGCCCCGGGACTATGCCTTTGGTCTTTCACTGGATACGTCTGTTCCTTCCCAGTGGTATCGGGTGATGCTGCCGCTCGCCGTCTATGAGCAAAGCACGTCGCCGGATCTGCATGATGTCCGCGTCTTTAACCAGTCGGGCGAGGCGGTTCCCTTCAGCCTGGTCAGCGCGACGCGTCCGCAGGTGCCAGCGCAATCCACCGCGCTGCGCCTTTTCCCGCTGGACGCCTCGCCGCTTGCGGCTTCTCGAGGATCCGGTGATAGCGATAAGATCCTGCTTCGTTCCGGAAGCGGCGTTGAGATTGTGCTGGAGGGGCAAAAAGCCGCCGCAGCCGGGCAACATTATCTGCTGACCCTGCCGGAACAGGCGACGGGCGAGCTCGCTATATCCCAGCTGCAGCTGCTCTGGAATACCCCGCAGACGCCGTGGCAGGGAACGGCGTCGGTCTATTACAGCGAGGATCTTAAGCGCTGGTATACCCTGCGCGAGGATATGCCATTGCTGGACGTCGTCAGCGGTCAGGATAGTCTTAAGCTCGATCGGATCGATACCGATACCGTTTTATCTCCCGATGCGAATCGCTATCTCATGGTGGTGCTGAATGCGCAGAGCCAGGGGATAACCTTGACCGGCGTAAACGCAATCAGCGCACCTGCGCAGGCAGCCCCGGAAGCGGTCGACCTTGAGGGCGAAGTGGAGCAGCTATCGACAAGCGAAGCGCAGTGGCACTGGGCGCGCCCGCAGCCGCTGAGTGCTGTCAGCCTCTCACTGAATGGCGATGGCGTCCTTCCCGTGGAGATCGCGTGGCGGAGTACGGAAAAAGACGCATGGCATCCTCTGAAGAAAGAGGTCCTTTACCGTCTTGAGGGAAAAACGTCGCCACCGGTTTCGCTTAACGGGGGGCTGGTGCAGGCCGTGAAAATCACGACGCTGAATGCGCGTCTGCCAGAATACCTGCCGAGCGTCACGGGACATCGCGACCGCTATGACCTGGTGTTCAACGCGCAGGGGAAAGCGCCGTACCTGCTCGCCTGGGGCAACGGCGCCGCGAAGCCTGCCAGCGTGGAGCCCGGCATGCTGATCCCGACCGACCTGCGCAAGACTTATGATATGGCGAACCTGCCGCAGGCCGACATGCTGGATGATGTCGCGTTAGGCGGCCAGGAGCGTCTGACCGCTACCTCTGCGGCCGAGCGGGAGAGCAGGATGAACACGCTGCTGGTATGGGGCGTGCTGATTGCGGGGGTGATTCTGCTGGCGGGCATGGCCTGGCGTATCTGGCGAGAGACGCAGCGTAAGGCATAAAAAAAGGCCCGCATAAGCGGGCCTTTTTCGTAAACCGTGCCGATTACAGGCTGGATACGTTCTCAGACAGGTATTTAGCAACGCCGTCTGGAGACGCGTTCATGCCTTCTTTACCTTTTTCCCACTGAGCCGGGCACACTTCGCCGTGCTCTTCGTGGAACTGCAGCGCGTCAACCATGCGCAGCATTTCGTCGATGTTACGACCCAGCGGCAGATCGTTCACAACCTGGTGACGAACGATGCCGTTTGCGTCGATCAGGAAGGAACCACGCAGCGCAACGCCAGCGTCCGGATGTTCGATACCGTAAGCCTGCTGGATTTCGCGTTTGATGTCCGCAACCATTGCGTATTTCACCGCACCGATGCCGCCTTTGTCGACAGGGGTGTTACGCCATGCGTTGTGTACAAATTCAGAGTCGAAGGAGACGCCAACAACTTCCACGCCACGCTTCTGGAATTCTTCATAACGTTTGTCGAAGGCAATCAGCTCAGACGGGCAAACGAAAGTGAAGTCCATTGGCCAGAAGAACAGAACGGTCGCTTTACCGTTGGTATGCTGTTTGAAGTTGAAGTTTTCAACGATTTCACCGTTGCCCAGAACTGCTGCAGCTGTAAAATCCGGAGCCGGACGAGTTACCAGAACCATATGATTCTCCTGTAGATACTAAGGTTATTTAGAACGCAACGCGAGCCAGTATAGAGAGTGTTCATGGATAAGACAAAGAGGTGGTGACAATCGTTCCGCCAGCTTTTACCTATCAATGTGAATTCTGTCAGAGCTGTTTGTTTTTCGCCTGCACCATCATCCGCGGGTAAAACTGCCAGAAACGCGCTTCCAGGGCATCGTAATGTTCATCCAGGTCATACCAGGAATCCCGCAGCGCATCCAGTCGCGGTCGGCGGCTCGCCATCCCGTTCAGCACGTTCTGGATGAAATCCATCTCGCGATAGCGCTCCAGCCAGCGTTCCGACCATAAATAGTTATTCAGATTCACAAAGCGCGGCGGCGAGTCGGGCAGAATGATCGACACCTGCTGGTGGGCATAGCGCACAAACGCCGGCAAGGGCATCTCCGGCGACAGCTGTTCCCAGTGGCGCGACAGAAAGTGATCCCACATCACGTCGAGCGTGATCGGCGCAACGCGGCGCGTTTCAGGGCGAAACCACGCTTTGGCTTCCGTCACTTCCGGCAGCTTATCCGTCAGTACGTCGATGCGGCGGTGCATAAAAATCCCGTCGACAACCTCAGGGGAATAGTCCTCAGCGGGGTTGCCGCGTACGAAATCGGCCAGCAAATTGCCGGACAGGGAGCTGTCAGCGAGGTGAGCGAGATGCAAGTGAGCGAGAAAATTCATGCGTTTTATTTGTCCGGGGGCGGCTAGTTGTTGCAGCAAAAGGGTGTGAGCACTAGACTATGCCGCCTGTTTTTAAGTCACGAGTATACGTCATGCGCGTCGCCGATTTCTCCTTTGAACTACCTGAATCCCTGATTGCTCACTATCCCATGCCTGAGCGCAGCAGCTGTCGCTTACTGTCACTGGATGGGCCAACGGGCGAGCTGACGCACGGTACTTTCACCGATTTGCTCGACAAGCTCAACCCTGGCGATCTGCTGGTCTTTAATAATACCCGCGTGATCCCGGCGCGCCTGTTTGGCCGTAAAGCCAGCGGCGGCAAGATTGAAGTGCTGGTCGAACGTATGCTCGATGATAAACGTATTCTGGCACATATTCGCGCGTCTAAGGCGCCGAAGCCGGGCGCTGAGCTGCTGCTGGGCGATGATGAGAGCATCAAAGCGACCATGACCGCGCGCCACGATGCGCTGTTTGAGGTGGCGTTCGATGACGAACGCACGGTGCTCGATATCCTGAACGCCATCGGCCACATGCCGCTGCCGCCGTATATTGAGCGTCCGGACGAAGAGGCCGACCGCGAGCTGTACCAGACCGTCTACAGCCAGAAGCCTGGCGCCGTCGCTGCGCCGACCGCGGGCCTGCATTTTGATGAGCCGCTGCTGGAGAAACTGCGCGCGAAGGGCGTGGAGATGGCGTTCGTGACGCTGCACGTCGGCGCGGGAACCTTCCAGCCGGTGCGCGTGGACAGCATTGAAGATCACATCATGCACTCTGAGTATGCTGAAGTGCCTCAGGACGTGGTGGACGCGGTGCTGGCGGCGAAAGCGCGCGGTAGCCGCGTCGTGGCGGTCGGTACAACGTCCGTGCGCTCACTCGAGAGCGCCGCGCAGGAGGCGAAGCGCAATCTTATCGAGCCGTTCTTTGGCGATACGCAGATCTTTATCTACCCGGGCTATCAGTACAAAGTGATTGACGCGCTGGTGACCAACTTCCATCTGCCTGAATCGACGTTGATTATGCTGGTGTCGGCATTTGCCGGTTATCAGAACACGATGGCGGCCTACAAGTCTGCGGTAGAACAAAAATATCGCTTTTTTAGCTACGGGGACGCGATGTTTATCACGTACAATCCGCTGGCTTTGAATGAGCGTGTCGGGGAATAAGTCCGCGGCACCGTTTTACAACGTTGGACTGTTTTTCTGACGTCGGAGAAAAAATGAAATTTGAACTCGATACCACCGATGGCCGCGCGCGTCGCGGTCGCCTGGTGTTTGAGCGCGGCGTGGTGGAAACCCCCGCGTTTATGCCTGTGGGCACGTACGGCACCGTAAAAGGGATGACGCCGGAAGAAGTAGAAGCCACTGGCGCACAGATTATCCTCGGCAACACCTTCCACCTGTGGCTGCGTCCGGGTCAGGAGATCATGAAGCTCCACGGCGACCTGCACGATTTCATGCAGTGGAAAGGCCCAATCCTGACCGACTCCGGCGGCTTCCAGGTCTTCAGCCTGGGCGATATCCGCAAGATCACCGAGCAGGGCGTACACTTCCGTAACCCGATCAACGGCGATCCGATTTTCCTCGATCCCGAAAAATCGATGGAGATTCAGTACGATCTCGGCTCTGACATCGTGATGATCTTCGACGAATGTACGCCGTATCCGGCCGACTGGGATTACGCAAAACGCTCCATGGAGATGTCTCTGCGCTGGGCGAAGCGTAGCCGTGACCGTTTTGACTCCCTGCAGAACAAAAATGCGCTGTTCGGCATTATCCAGGGCAGCGTTTACGAAGATTTACGCGATATCTCTGTTAAAGGTCTGGTAGAGATAGGTTTTGATGGCTACGCTGTCGGCGGTTTGGCTGTGGGTGAGCCGAAGGAAGACATGCACCGCATTCTGGAGCATGTCTGCCCGCAAATCCCGGTGGATAAACCACGATACCTGATGGGCGTGGGTAAACCAGAAGATCTGGTTGAAGGCGTACGCCGCGGCATTGATATGTTCGACTGCGTCATGCCAACCCGCAACGCGCGTAACGGCCATTTGTTCGTTACCGATGGCGTGGTGAAAATCCGTAACGCGAAGCATAAGAGTGACACCAGCCCGCTCGATTCCGAGTGCGATTGCTATACCTGTCGCAATTATTCTCGCGCGTATCTGCATCATCTCGATCGTTGCAACGAGATTTTGGGCGCGCGTCTCAATACCATTCATAATCTTCGTTATTATCAGCGCTTAATGGCTGGTTTACGTAAGGCTATCGAAGAGGGTAAATTAGAGAGCTTCGTGACCGATTTCTACCAACGTCAGGGGCGGGATGTTCCACCGTTGAACGTTGATTAATTTTAATAATGAGGGAATTTGAATGAGCTTTTTTATTTCTGATGCGGTAGCGGCAACAGGTGCTCCAGCGCAGGGCAGCCCGATGTCTCTGATTCTGATGCTGGTTGTGTTCGGTCTGATCTTCTACTTCATGATCCTGCGTCCACAGCAGAAGCGCACCAAAGAGCACAAAAACCTGATGAACTCCATTGCCAAAGGCGATGAAGTACTGACTAACGGTGGTCTGGTGGGTCGCGTAACCAAAGTGGCTGAAAACGGCTACATTGCTATCGCCCTGAACGACACCACTGAAGTGGTCATCAAACGTGACTTCGTAGCTGCCGTTCTGCCGAAAGGCACCATGAAGGCGCTGTAATCCCAACTTTTCCCAAAGGGAACTGCCGTGTTAAACCGTTATCCTTTGTGGAAGTACATCATGCTGGTCGTCGTGATTCTCGTCGGCCTGCTGTACGCGCTTCCCAACCTGTATGGTGAGGATCCGGCTGTTCAAATCACTGGCGCGCGCGGTGTTGCCGCCAGTGAGCAAACGCTGATCCAGGTCCAGAAAACGTTACAAGAAGAAAAAATTACCGCTAAGTCTGTGGCTCTGGAAGAGGGTGCAATTCTTGCTCGCTTCGACACCACCGACACGCAGCTCCGCGCTCGCGAAGCGCTGATGGGCGTGCTGGGTGACAAATACGTCGTGGCGCTTAACCTTGCCCCTGCAACCCCGCGTTGGCTGGCTGCGATGAAAGCAGAGCCAATGAAACTCGGCCTTGACCTGCGTGGCGGCGTTCACTTCCTGATGGAAGTGGATATGGATACCGCGCTCGGCAAGCTGCAGGAACAGAATATCGACAGCCTGCGCAGCGATCTGCGTGATAAAGGCATCGCTTACACCACCGTGCGTAAAGAAGATAACTACGGCATGAGCATCACGTTCCGCGACAGCGCGGCGCGCGATCAGGCTGTAGATTACCTGACCCAACGTCACCGTGACCTGGTAATCACCTCTCAGGGCAGCAACCAGCTGCGCGCGGTGATGACCGATGCGCGTCTGAAAGAAGCGCGCGAATATGCCGTTCAGCAGAACATCAACATTCTGCGCAACCGTGTAAACCAGCTGGGCGTGGCTGAGCCGCTGGTGCAGCGTCAGGGTGCTGACCGTATCGTGGTTGAACTGCCGGGTATCCAGGATACCGCGCGTGCGAAAGAGATTCTGGGTGCGACTGCAACCCTGGAATTCCGTCTGGTGAACTCCAACGTAGATCAGTCCGCTGCTGCCGCAGGGCGTATTCCGGGTGACTCCGAAGTGAAACAGACCCGCGAAGGTCAGCCAGTTGTGCTGTACAAACGCGTGATTCTGACCGGTGACCACATCACCGACTCCACCTCGAGCCAGGACGAATACAACCAGCCGCAGGTTAACATCTCGCTGGATAGCGCGGGTGGTAACATCATGTCTAACTTCACCAAGGACAACATCGGCAAACCGATGGCGACCCTGTTCGTGGAGTACAAAGACAGCGGTAAGAAAGATGCAAACGGTCGTGCGGTGCTGGTGAAAGAGGAAGAGGTGATTAACATCGCCAACATCCAGTCTCGTCTGGGTAACAGCTTCCGTATTACCGGTATCAACAACCCGAACGAAGCGCGTCAGCTTTCTCTGCTGCTGCGTGCCGGTGCGCTGATTGCGCCAATTCAGATTGTTGAAGAACGTACCATTGGTCCAACTCTGGGTATGCAAAACATCCAGCAGGGTCTGGAAGCGTGTCTGGCCGGTCTGGTGGTCTCTATCCTCTTCATGATCTTCTTCTACAAGAAGTTTGGTCTGATTGCGACCTCCGCGCTGATCGCCAACCTGGTGCTGATCATCGGCATTATGTCCCTGCTGCCGGGGGCGACGCTGACCATGCCGGGCATTGCGGGTATCGTTCTTACCCTTGCGGTGGCGGTCGACGCCAACGTACTGATTAACGAACGTATCAAAGAAGAGTTGAGCAACGGTCGCTCTATTCAGCAGGCGATTGACGAAGGCTATAAAGGCGCGTTCAGCTCCATCTTCGATGCGAACGTAACAACACTGATTAAGGTTCTTATCCTGTATGCAGTGGGTACTGGCGCGATCAAAGGCTTTGCGATTACAACCGGTATCGGTGTCGCAACGTCAATGTTTACCGCTATTGTCGGCACCCGTGCCATCGTGAACCTGCTGTACGGCGGCAAGCGCGTCAAAAAGCTGTCTATCTGAGGAGTGCGTTGTGGCACAGGAATATACTGTTGAACAATTGAACCACGGCCGTAAAGTCTGGGACTTTATGCGCTGGGACTACTGGGCCTTCGGCATTTCAGGTTTCCTGCTGATTCTGTCCATCGGCATTATGAGCGTGAAAGGCTTTAACTGGGGGCTGGATTTCACCGGCGGTACGGTCATCGAGATCTCCCTGGAAAAACCGGTCGATATGGACCAGATGCGCGAATCGCTGCAGAAAGCGGGCTTTGAAGAGCCGCTGCTGCAGAACTTCGGCAGCAGCCGCGACATCATGGTGCGTATGCCGCCGGTGCACGATGCCAACGGCAGCCAGGAGCTGGGCAGTAAGGTTGTTAGCGTGATTAACGAAACAACCAGCCAGAACGCGGCGGTCAAGCGTATTGAGTTCGTCGGCCCAAGCGTGGGTGCTGACCTGGCGCAGACCGGTGCGATGGCGCTGCTGGTAGCGCTGATCTCCATTCTGGTATACGTCGGTTTCCGCTTTGAGTGGCGACTGGCGGCCGGTGTGGTTATCGCTCTGGCGCACGACGTGGTGATCACCATGGGCATACTGTCGCTGTTCCACATTGAGATTGACCTGACGATTGTGGCATCCCTGATGTCCGTTATCGGTTACTCACTGAACGACAGTATCGTGGTATCTGACCGTATCCGTGAAAACTTCCGTAAGATCCGTCGCGGTACGCCGTACGAAATCTTTAACGTGTCGTTGACCCAGACGCTGCACCGTACCTTGATCACATCCGGTACCACCCTGATGGTGATCCTGATGCTGTTCCTCTTCGGTGGTCCGGTACTGGAAGGCTTCTCGCTGACCATGCTGATCGGTGTCACCATCGGTACGGCGTCGTCTATCTACGTCGCATCCGCTCTGGCACTGAAACTCGGCATGAAGCGCGAGCACCTGCTCCAGCAGAAAGTCGAGAAAGAAGGGGCGGATCAGCCGTCCATTCTGCCGTAAGGCGACGTTTAGCGCGTTATTGAAATCCCGGTCTGTTGACCGGGATTTTTTTTATCTGCTCCTGACAAACACTCCTGACAGTATGCTGTCAGGAGCCCTGTCGTAGACTTCTTCTGAACCCAAACAACAGCAGGAGAATATATGAAAAGCGTCATTAACTGGTTTGAAATTCCGGTCGCGGATATGGATCGCGCCATCAAATTTTATGAGCCGGTGATGCAGCTCGCGCTGCGTCGCGAGAAAATGGACTGTGCGGAGCTGGCCGTTTTCCCGCATGAGGATCCGTATACCGGCGGGGCGCTGGCAAAATTTGACGGCGTTACACCGTCTTTGCAGGGCGCTATTATCTACCTGCATACTGACAATCTGGCGGCCACGCTCGATCGTATCGCCTCTGTGGGCGGCGAGTGCGTGTTTGGCCCGCTGGAACTGCCGCATGGCATTGGCACTATCGCATTGTTTACCGACAGCGAGGGTAACCGCGTCGGCCTCCATCAACCTGCCTGAGAGCGGAATAAGATATGACCCGACGCGCTGACCGTTTGTTTCAGATTGTGCAGATCCTGCGGGGCAGGCGTCTGACAACGGCAGCGCATCTGGCGGACCGGCTTGGCGTGTCCGAGCGCACGGTCTACCGCGATATCCGCGATCTGTCGCTTTCCGGCGTGCCGGTGGAAGGTGAGGCGGGGAGCGGATATCGGCTGATGTCGGGTTTTGACCTGCCGCCGCTGATGCTGACAAATAAGGAGTCAGAGGCGCTGATCGTCGCGATTCGCCTGCTCAAAACCTGGGGAGGGGAATCGCTTTCGCGCGAGCTGGAGTCGGCTCAGGAGAAGGTGCTGGCTATCCTGCCCGAGGAGAGTCGTCGAAAGGCGGAGCAGACGCGGATCTACGCCCCGGATTTTTGCATGCAAAGCCACTCCCGCAGCGATTTTGACATGATCCATCAGGCGATTTCCGCCCAGCGCGTGCTGGCGCTGCATTACCGTGATGAAGCCGGACAGCTCTCAAAGCGCGAGGTTCAGCCGCTGGGCTTGTTCTTCTGGGGGGAGCGCTGGCTGCTGGCGGCGTGGTGCGAACGGCGCGACGACTATCGCTGTTTCCGGCTCGACCGCTGTCTCAATATTGTGCAGACGGAGAGGCGGTTTAGCGAGAGTGCGGACAGATCGCTGGCGGATTTTTTGCGGAAGGTTAAGCAGTAAAAAGCCAGCTCTTGAGCTGGCTTTTTTTGCCCGGCGGCGAGGTAAAAGTAAAACGGCAACGAATGTTGCCGTTTTTTGTATTTGTTCCCTCTCCCTGTGGGAGAGGGTCAGGGTGAGGGCATCAGCCCGCACAGTCCCGAACAGGTTAGAAGTTATAACCTACAACCAGGTAGCCACCCCAACCGGTAGAACGGACGTTTTCGTTCATCCATACCAGTTTCGCGTCGTCGTTCCACTGACCGCCGTTGTGCCAGTAACGCGCAACAACAGAGTAGTGCCAGTGATCGTAGTTCAGCGCCAGGATGTGGCTGGAGGCGATGGAATTGTTGGTACGCTGCTTGATACCGTTCTCTGCGTAACCGCTCTTATCGCCCAGCTCTGAACCCCAGTCGAAGTTGGTGAAGCCGATATAGCTCAGGTTACCGCCCCACAGCTGAGTGATTGGCACAAAGTATTTCACTTTGAAACGGTAGCCATCCCACTCATTCTGGTTTTCGGCACCGTAGTTCTGCCACTGGTATTTCGCGTACACGTTCAGGGACAGGCTCATTGGCAGGCCGGTGTCAACGTCGGTACCCAGACCCATATACCAGGTGCTCTGACGACCGGACTCGTTGCGGCCCATGTCGTAGATATAGTTGTTCGCGAAGTACCACTCTTTGAACGGGCCGAAGCTCAGGTCTGTGCCGGTCAGCTTGTCGATGGAGAAGCGCGGTTCGATCTCCATGAACAGTGGAGAACCGTGGTTCCAGATACCTTTAGCCTGCGAGTTACCGCCGAAGAAGACCGGTGCATCCATATAGCCGTAGAAATCAAACCAGTCTTTCTTGGCGAATGCTTCGTACTCCAGGTAGGTATCGTTGCGGATCTGAGGTCCGAAACGGGTGTGGTAGCTGCCGACCACGTTAACGCTCTGGTGCCACCAGTCGGAGAGGTATTGTGGTTTATCGTTTTCCGCTGCGTTAACAGTGAAAGAGGAAGAAAGTGCCAGCACGGCGCCGGCTGCGAGTAATGTTTTTTTCATAATCATGCCACTGATTGAAATTCCCTTCCGGGAGTGAAAAATGCGCGAATTGCGTTTCTAAATATTTCGTGTTTCTGCGGTGCCTATTATAGGAATCCCTGCTCACAAAAATATGTGTTGTTTCACATATCTCTCACACGCGTAATCGATTGCGTTCACGTTTGCGTACTTTAAACGGGCGGGATTGTAGCGGCAATCATTTATGTTGCCAATCCATACGAAATGTAAATGTTAGCGGAGTGACATTTCACTCCGCTAAAGGGAGGGTTATTGCGCGGCGGGCTGGATATCGTGAATGCGGATGAAATCTAACCGATCCGGAGTGAGTCCGTTAAGCTGCAGCGGAATGTCAACATCGCTCGGAGCCAGCACGCTGGCCGGTGCGGTGAACAGCTGACTGTTAACATTCACCTCCTGGTAGCTCTCAGTGGTGCCCTGGATCTGTCCCCATTCGACGGTACCACTGAAGGCAGGCAACGGATCGTTGGACTCGCCATGAATGCGTAATGTTGCGCGAGTACCATTTGCATTCGCCGCCACATTCACCAGAGACATTTTTAGCGTGCCAATCTGACTATTGAGACGCGCAGGCGTATTCGCTCCCGGCAGCAGATAAACCCCGCTGCTGGATTTGGCGTTTAGCGCGTTTTGCTGGGTGATCTTCACCGTTTCTTTGTTCAGTTTGTCCATCGCCGCATTGAGCGTGTTCACGCTCTGTTTCATCTGGCGGACTTCGGTTTGCTGTGCACAGGCGCTAAGGGTGAAGAGGCTCCCCACCAGCAAAATTTTAAGGTAACGTCTTGTCATTGCGTTTATTTCCTTGAAATAACGGATCGCCTTAATGGTAGCCAGACTCGACGTGTCAGACATAGATCCTTTGTCTCAAAAAGCTCTTACTTTGTTGTCAGGCCAGATCAGGGTAAAATGAAAATTAGTTAACCACATAACAGGGATACCGTATGCATTGCCCATTCTGCTCCGCTGTGGATACCAAAGTCATCGACTCTCGTCTTGTGGGCGAAGGGTCCTCCGTACGCCGTCGTCGGCAGTGTCTGGTGTGCAACGAGCGTTTCACGACCTTTGAGGTTGCAGAGCTGGTAATGCCGCGCGTGGTGAAAAGCAACGACGTGCGCGAGCCGTTTAACGAAGAGAAACTGCGCAGCGGGATGCTGAAGGCCCTGGAAAAACGTCCCGTCAGCGCGGATGACGTTGAGATGGCGTTAAACCACATAAAATCTTACCTTCGTGGTTTGGGTGAGCGTGAAGTGCCGAGCAAAATGATCGGTAACCTGGTGATGGAGCAGCTGAAAAAGCTCGATAAGGTTGCCTATATCCGCTTCGCCTCGGTCTACCGCAGCTTCGAAGACATCAAAGAGTTTGGCGAAGAGATCGCCCGCTTACAGGATTAAGCTCATGCAGGATGAGATTTACATGGCGCGAGCCATGAAGCTGGCGCAGCGCGGTCGTTTTACCACCCATCCCAACCCGAACGTCGGGTGCGTTATCGTTAAAGATGGCGAGATCGTGGGGGAGGGGTTTCACTATCGTGCCGGCGAGCCGCATGCCGAGGTTCATGCGTTGCGCATGGCCGGTGAGAAGGCGCGCGGCGCCACAGCCTACGTCACGCTGGAGCCCTGCAGCCATCACGGGCGTACGCCGCCGTGCTGCGAAGCGCTGATCGCGGCAGGCGTTTCACGCGTGGTCGCATCGATGCAGGACCCGAATCCGCAGGTTGCCGGACGCGGTCTGTATCGCCTGCAGCAGGAAGGCATCGACGTCAGCCATGGGCTGATGATGCAGGACGCGGAAGCGATCAACAAAGGCTTTCTGAAGCGCATGCGCACGGGGTTCCCGTATATTCAGCTCAAGCTGGGCGCCTCGCTGGACGGTCGTACGGCGATGGCAAACGGCGAAAGCCAGTGGGTAACCTCACCACAGGCAAGGCGCGATGTGCAACGTCTTCGCGCGCAAAGCCATGCTATTCTCACCAGCAGTGAAACCGTTCTGGCTGACGATCCGGCCATGACCGTGCGCTGGGACGAACTGAATGCCGATACCCAGGCGCTGTACCCGCAGGAGAACCTGCGCCAGCCGCTGCGTATTATCATTGATAGCCAGAACCGCGTGACGCCGGAGCACCGCATCGTGCAGCAGCCGGGTGAAACCTGGATTGCCCGCACTAAAGAAGATGCGCGCGAATGGCCGGAAGGCGTGCGCAGCATTATGGTGCCGGAGCATAACGGTCATCTGGATCTGGTGGTGCTGATGATGCTGCTCGGCAAGCAGCAGGTGAACAGCATCTGGGTTGAAGCGGGGCCAACGCTCGCCGGTGCGCTTTTACAGGCCGGACTGGTGGATGAACTGATTGTTTACGTTGCGCCTAAACTGTTAGGTCACGACGCGCGCGGCCTGTTTGTGCTGCCCGGCCTTGAAAAACTGGCCGACGCACCGCAACTCAAATTTAGCGAGATTCGTCCGGTAGGCCCGGATGTCTGCCTCCACTTAACGACAGCGTAATTGCTCCTGAAATAGGGAAGCAGTGCGCAAAGTATTATGATAAAATCCGCCCCCCTGCGGGGCCAAATGAACCCGTAAAGGAAGAGTATGAACATTATTGAAGCTGCTGTAGCTACCCCGGACGCTCGCGTCGCCATCACCATTGCGCGTTTCAACAACTTCATCAACGACAGCCTGCTGGAAGGTGCGATTGACGCCCTGAAACGTATCGGCCAGGTTAAAGATGACAACATTACCGTTGTTTGGGTTCCAGGCGCTTACGAACTGCCACTGGCGGCGGGCGCGCTGGCGAAAACCGGTAAATACGACGCGGTGATTGCGCTGGGTACCGTTATTCGTGGCGGCACTGCGCACTTCGAATACGTTGCGGGCGGTGCAAGCAACGGTCTGGCACACGTTGCGCAGGATGCTGAAATTCCTGTCGCGTTCGGCGTGCTGACCACCGAAAGTATTGAACAAGCCATCGAACGTGCTGGCACCAAAGCCGGTAACAAAGGTGCAGAAGCTGCACTGACCGCGCTTGAAATGATCAATGTATTGAAAGCCATCAAGGCCTGATTTTTTTGTAAGGGGAATTCCGTGAAACCTGCTGCTCGTCGCCGCGCCCGTGAATGTGCCGTCCAGGCACTTTACTCCTGGCAGTTGTCCCAGAACGACATCGCTGATGTTGAATACCAGTTCCTGTCAGAACAGGACGTAAAAGACGTTGACGTTCTGTACTTCCGCGAACTGCTGTCGGGAGTGGCGACTAATAGCGCGTATCTCGATGGCCTGATGAAGCCATACCTGTCCCGTCTGCTCGAAGAGCTGGGCCAGGTGGAAAAAGCAGTGTTGCGTATCGCGCTGTTTGAGCTGTCTAAACGTGATGATGTGCCGTATAAAGTGGCCATCAACGAAGCGATCGAGCTGGCGAAAACCTTCGGCGCTGAAGACAGCCACAAGTTTGTAAACGGCGTACTTGATAAAGCTGCACCTGCGATCCGTCCCCACAAAAAGTGATCCGCAAACCGGAGTCCTGCATTGCCTGACGGGCAGTGCGGCTCCGGTTTTTTCTTTTATTTGCTGAGGCATAACGTATGGCATGCGGCGAATTCTCCCTGATTGCCCGTTATTTCGACCGTGTCAGAACCTCTCGTCTTGATGTTGAAACCGGCATTGGCGATGACTGTGCACTTCTCAATATTCCCGAAAAACAGACGCTGGCAATCAGCACCGACACCCTGGTGTGCGGCCGTCATTTCTTACCGGATATCGATCCTGCCGATCTGGCGTATAAAGCCCTGGCTGTTAACGTCAGCGATCTGGCGGCGATGGGTGCCGATCCCGCGTGGCTGACGCTGGCTCTGACCCTGCCAGAGGTGGATGAAGCCTGGCTGGAAGCCTTTAGCGATGCGCTGTTTGAGCAGCTTAGCTATTACGATATGCAGCTGATTGGCGGCGACACGACTGCCGGTCCGCTGTCGATGACGCTGGCGATCCACGGCTACGTGCCGCTCGGCCGCGCGCTGAAGCGCTCAGGTGCAAAACCGGGCGACTGGATCTACGTGACCGGTACGCCGGGCGACAGCGCGGCAGGGCTGGCGCTCCTGCAAAACCGTTTAACGGTTGATGATGCTGACGACGCGGCATATCTGGTGAAACGCCATCTGCGGCCAACGCCGCGTATTTTGCACGGCCAGGCGCTGCGCGAACGGGCAAGCTCGGCTATCGATCTCTCTGACGGGCTGATCTCGGATCTCGGGCATATCCTGAAGGCCAGTGGCGTAGGCGCGCGCGTTGACCTGGATCTCTTCCCGCTGTCGGAGCAACTGCTTCGCCATGTAGAGCCTGAGCAGGCCCTGCGCTGGGCGCTGTCCGGTGGTGAAGACTATGAGCTGTGCTTCACGGTGCCAGAGCTCAACCGTGGAACGCTGGACGTGGCGTTAGCGCATCTCGGCGCGAAGTTTACCTGCATCGGTCAGGTCATGCCGGAGAGTGAAGGGCTGAAGTTTGTGAAAGACGGTGCGCCCGTTACGCTGGACTGGAAAGGGTACGATCACTTCGCGTGAGTTTGTGCGCTCTGTATTGCCGGGTGGCGCTGCGCTTACCCGGCCTACAAACAGGGTGCGATCGTAGGCCGGGTAAGGCGGAGCCGTCACCCGGCAAGTGTTTACTTAAACCCCACCACCGGATGCGGCTGATACGGTGTTTCCAGCTCGGCAATCTGCTCCGGCGTCAGCGTGATATCCACCGCATTCAGCAGCTCATCAAGCTGTTCTTCCCGCGACGTTCCAATAATCGGTGCCGCGACCCCGCGCTTGCCCAGCAGCCACGCCAGCGCCACCTGAGCGCGGGTTGCACCGGTATCGTCGGCGATTCCGGCTAAACGTTCGGCAATCAGCGCATCGCTGGCTTCTGTACCGCCATAGAGATTCTTTCCCACTTCATCCGATACCAGCCGAGCCGTGGTTTCACCCCACGGACGGGTCAGGCGACCGCGCGCCAGCGGGCTCCACGGGATCACCGCCACGCCTTCCTGATGGCATAGCGGCAGCATCTCGCGTTCTTCTTCACGATAAATCAGATTGTAGTGATCCTGCATGGTGACAAAGCGCGCCCAGCCGTGCTGCGCCTGGAGATCCAGCGCCTGAGCAAACTGCGACGCGTGCATAGACGACGCGCCGATGTAGCGTGCTTTACCGGCTTTGACCACGTCGTTCAGCGCTTCAAGCGTCTCCTCGATCGGCGTGTTGTAATCCCAGCGGTGAATTTGCAGCAGGTCGACGTAATCCATGTTCAGGCGTCTGAGGCTGTCATCAATGGAGCGCAGGATCTGCGCGCGAGAAAGGCCCTCAGCCAGATCGCCCACCGGGTAGTAGACCTTGGTGGCGACGACGACGTCATCACGGCGGGCAAAATCGCGCAGGGCGCGGCCGACAATTTCCTCGCTGCTGCCGTCTGAGTAGCTGTTGGCGGTGTCAAAGAAGTTAATGCCGCCCTCGATGGCGCGTTTGATAATCGGACGGCTGCTCTCTTCCGGCAGCGTCCAGGCGTGGTTTCCCCGATCGGGCTCGCCAAAGGTCATGCAGCCCAGGCAAAGTCGGGAAACCTTAAGGTCCGTTTTTCCTAATGTTGTGTATTGCACGGTTCCGCTCCTGCTGTTTAAACACCAGGTTTAAGCATAGCAGGAGCGGAAAAGGGGGAAGGGTCAGTCCAGCCAGGTACGGATTTTGGCTTCGATACCGGCGGCGTCCAGGCCTATCGCCGCACGGGCTTCGTCCTGAGTACCTTGCGGAATGAAGCGATCCGGCAGGCCGAGGTTCAGCACCGGCACGGCTTTACGGTTCGCCATCAGCACCTCATTCACGCCGCTGCCCGCGCCGCCCATGATGGCGTTTTCTTCCAGCGTGACCAGCACGTCGTGGGTCTCAGCCATACTCAGGATCAGAGATTCATCGAGGGGCTTCACAAAGCGCATGTCCACCAGGGTGGCATTCAGCGCTTCAGCCGCTTTCGCGGCCTCGGGCATCAGCGTGCCGAAGTTCATGATCGCCACTTTTTCACCGCGACGCTTAACCAGACCTTTACCGATCGGCAGTTTTTCCAGCGGCTGAAGCTCAACGCCTACCGCATTGCCGCGCGGGTAGCGAACGGCGCTTGGGCCATCCTGATAGTGGTAGCCGGTAAACAGCATCTGACGACATTCGTTCTCGTCGCTTGGCGTCATGACAACCATATCCGGAATACAGCGCAGGAACGACAGATCAAACGCGCCCTGGTGCGTCTGGCCGTCGGCACCGACGATGCCCGCACGATCGATAGCAAACAGTACCGGCAGCTTCTGAATCGCCACGTCGTGGATCACCTGATCGTAGGCGCGCTGCAGGAAGGTGGAATAGATCGCGACAACCGGCTTGTAGCCGCCAATGGCCAGGCCCGCAGCAAACGTCACCGCATGCTGCTCGGCAATGGCGACGTCAAAATACTGGTCAGGGTATTTTCTGGAGAACTCCACCATGCCAGAGCCTTCACGCATGGCCGGGGTGATCGCCATCAGCTTGTTGTCTTTGGCTGCGGTTTCGCACAGCCAGTCGCCGAAGATTTTGGAATAGCTCGGCATGCCGCCGCTGCTTTTTGGCAGACAGCCGCTGGACGGGTCAAATTTCGGTACCGCGTGGAAGGTGATCGGATCTTTTTCCGCCGGTTCGTAACCGCGCCCTTTTTTGGTCATGATATGCAGGAACTGCGGGCCTTTCAGGTCGCGCATGTTCTTGAGCGTGGTCACCAGTCCCAGCACGTCGTGACCGTCAACCGGGCCAATATAGTTAAAGCCCAGCTCTTCAAACAGGGTGCCCGGCACCACCATGCCTTTGATGTGTTCTTCGGTACGCTTGAGCAGCTCTTTAATCGGCGGTACGCCGGAGAAGACTTTCTTGCCGCCTTCGCGCAGCGAGGAGTAAAGCTTGCCGGAGAGCAGCTGGGCCAGATGGTTGTTAAGCGCGCCGACGTTCTCGGAGATCGACATTTCGTTATCGTTGAGGATAACCAGCATGTCCGGCTTGATATCGCCCGCGTGGTTCATGGCTTCGAAGGCCATACCGGCGGTAATGGCGCCGTCGCCAATCACGCAGACGGTGCGGCGCTGCTTGTTCTCTTTCTCGGCGGCAACGGCAATACCGATGCCCGCAGAAATGGAGGTGGAGGAGTGGCCGACGCTCAGCACGTCATACTCGCTCTCACCGCGCCACGGGAACGGGTGCAGGCCGCCTTTCTGACGAATGGTGCCAATTTTATCGCGACGTCCGGTCAGAATTTTGTGCGGATAGGCCTGGTGTCCCACGTCCCAGATGAGCTGATCGAACGGCGTGTTATAGACGTAGTGCAGCGCCACGGTCAGCTCTACCGTGCCAAGCCCGGAGGCGAAATGGCCGCTGGAGCGGCTTACGCTGTCGAGCAGGTAGCGACGCAGCTCGTCGCACAGCTTCGGCAGGCTCTCTTTCGGCAACAGACGTAACTCCTGGGTGGAGTCAACTAACGCCAGTGTCGGGTATTTGGCAATATCAAAACTCATCAAAGGCTCATCGAGATATATAGTTTATTTATCACGCTGGATTATATAGTCCGCTAGCGCTTCCAGTGCCGAGGTATCCAGCGATTGCGCGGCCAGTTCATTTAGCGACTGGCGGGCATCGTCAATCAGATCCCGGGCTTTACGTTGGGCTTGCTCAAGACCCAGCAGGGCGGGGTAGGTACTTTTGCCAAGCTGCTGGTCCGCACCCTGACGTTTACCCAATGTTGCAGTATCGCCCACCACATCCAGAATGTCATCCTGAACCTGGAACGCCAGACCGATACTTTCTGCGTATCTGTCCAGAATCGGCAGGGCTTTGCGCCCTTGTTCACCCGCGCTCAGCGCGCCCAGGCGAACGGCGGAACGAATCAACGCCCCGGTTTTATGGCGATGAATACGCTCCAGCTGTTCCAGATTAACCTGACGTCCTTCCGCTTCAAGATCCAGCGCCTGTCCGCCGCACATGCCGGCCACGCCGCTGGCCATTGCCAGTTCGGAGATCATCGCCAGGCGGTCGCGGTCGGCCACTTCCGCCATCGGCGCGTCGCTCAGAATCGAGAACGCCAGCGTTTGCAGGGCATCACCCGCCAGAATGGCATTCGCCTCGCCAAACTTGATATGGCAGGTGGGTTGACCCCGACGCAAATCGTCGTCGTCCATGGCCGGGAGATCGTCGTGGATCAGCGAGTAGGCGTGGATACACTCCACGGCGGCTGCCGGGGCGTCCAGCGTGTTATCGCTGATGCCAAACATATTGCCTGTGGCGTACACCAGGAACGGGCGCAGGCGTTTTCCACCCAAGAGTGCGCCATAGTGCATGGCTTCAACCAGTGGAGTGTTCTGAAAAGGCTGTGGCGCAATAAAACGGCGCAGGGCGTCGTTGGCGCGTACGACACGCGCCTGAAGCTCGTTGGCAAAATCCATTTACTCGGCGTCCGGTGTGAAAGGCGTGGTTTTCGCGTCTTCGCTGTCGGAAAGCAGGATCTGCACGCGCTGCTCGGCCTGCTGCAGTTTGACCTGCCCCTGGCGCGCCAGCTGCACGCCACGCTCGAATTCGTTGAGCGCCTCTTCCAGCGGGAGATCGCCGCTCTCAAGACGGGTAACGATTTGCTCCAGTTCACTCAGCGCAGTTTCGAAACTGGCCGGTGCGTCGTTCTTCTTCGGCATAGTGAATTGACTCTTATATTCTCAGCCCCGACATGGTAACGGACTCAGGGCAATTATCAAATAACGCGCAATGTGCACAGGAGCGGCGCGATGGTGGTATACTTGCGCGCCTGGATGCAGCCACGGGTGTGGGCTGCTGTACTCTTTTCCATTACAAGCCTTAATACGCTTGCCTAAGAAACATTGCCGCCATGAAGTTTATCATTAAATTGTTCCCTGAAATCACCATCAAAAGCCAATCTGTGCGTTTGCGCTTTATTAAAATTCTCACCGGGAACATTCGTAACGTATTAAAGCACTACGACGAAACCCTCGCCGTGGTGCGCCACTGGGACCACGTTGAAGTGCGCGCCAAAGACGAAAACAAACGTCAGGATATTCGCGACGCGCTGACCCGTATTCCGGGGATCCACCATATCCTGGAAGTGGAAGATGTTCCGTTCAGCGATATGCACGACATCTTCGAGAAAGCGCTGGTCCAGTACCGCGACCAGATCGAAGGCAAAACCTTCTGCGTGCGCGTGAAGCGTCGCGGCAAGCACGAGTTCAGCTCGATTGAAGTGGAACGTTACGTCGGCGGCGGTTTGAACCAGCACGTTGAAACGGCGCGCGTTCGTCTGACCAACCCGGACGTAACCGTGAACCTGGAGATCGAAAACGATCGCCTGCTGCTGGTGAAAGGGCGCTATGAAGGTATCGGCGGCTTCCCGATTGGCACCCAGGAAGACGTATTGTCCCTCATCTCCGGCGGCTTCGACTCCGGCGTTTCCAGCTATATGCTGATGCGTCGCGGCTGCCGCGTGCACTACTGCTTCTTTAACCTGGGCGGCGCGGCGCACGAAATCGGCGTTCGTCAGGTCGCGCATTACCTGTGGAACCGCTTCGGCAGCTCCCACCGCGTGCGTTTCGTGGCGATCAACTTCGAACCTGTGGTCGGCGAAATTCTCGAAAAAGTGGACGACGGCCAAATGGGCGTGGTGCTGAAGCGCATGATGGTGCGTGCGGCGTCCAAAGTTGCCGAGCGCTATGGCGTACAGGCGCTGGTCACCGGTGAAGCGCTGGGCCAGGTCTCCAGCCAGACGCTGACCAACCTGCGTCTGATCGACAACGTGTCTGATACGCTGATCCTGCGCCCGCTGATCTCCCACGATAAAGAGCACATCATCGATCTGGCGCGCGAAATCGGTACCGAAGATTTTGCCCGCACCATGCCGGAATACTGCGGCGTGATCTCAAAAAGCCCAACGGTGAAAGCGGTGAAGGCGAAGATCGAAGCGGAAGAAGAGAACTTCGATTTCAGCATTCTGGAAAAAGTGGTGGAGGAAGCCTCCAACATCGACATCCGCGAGATTGCCCAGCAGACCGAGCAGGAAGTCGTTGAAGTTGAAACCGTGAGCGGTTTCGGCGCTAACGATGCGATTCTGGATATCCGCTCCATTGACGAGCAGGATGACAAGCCGCTGCAGGTTGAAGGCGTCGACGTGGTTTCTCTGCCGTTCTATAAGCTGAGCACCAAGTTTGGCGATCTCGACCAGAGCAAAACGTATCTGCTGTGGTGTGAGCGCGGGGTGATGAGTCGCCTGCAGGCGCTGTATCTGCGCGAGCAGGGCTTTGCGAACGTGAAGGTGTATCGCCCGTAGTTCATTGCCGGGGAGTGCGGCCTGAAGCCCTCACCCCCGGCCCTCTCCCACAGGGAGAGGGAGAACACCTATTCGTAATAATTATAAATCCCCGCCGGCATCACCAGCGACGACGCCACTTCGTACGCTTTCTCGCGCCCGACCAGCAGGTCAATAATCTTTAAGCCAAAATCAATCGCGGTGCCTGGCCCCTGGCTGGTCAGCAAGTTGACGCGCGGATCCCAGACGACGCGTTTATCCACCCAGTGCTCTTCCGGGATCGTATCCTTCAGCCCCGGGAAGCCGGTCATGTTGCCGATGGGGAAGATATCGTGCGGAACCAGAACCGTTCCTGCTGCGGCACAGATTGCCGCGACGATGCGGCCGGATAAATGAAACTGACGCACGGTCTCGACCAGCAGCGGGCTATCGCGAAAACATTCCGCGCCTTTTAAGCCGCCGGGCAGCACGATGATGTCGTAATCGCCGTCAGCCACCTGAACGAGGGGGGCATCCGCAAGGATTTTCACCCCGCGCGAGCAGGTGATTGCCAGATTACCGTCGCTGGCGACGCTGGCGGTGGTGACCTTAATGCCGCCGCGCACCATCAAATCAATGGTGGTGACCGCTTCCATCTCTTCGCTACCAGGGGCGAGGCAGATCAGTGCTGACGCGCTCATATTCACTCTCCTTACGTTTAACCAGGTCATACAGACGGGCGTTTTCCGGCACGGAAATGCCGTGCGCGCGGGCGCGTTTTAGCAGATAGCCGGTAATGTAGTCGATCTCCGTGTGGCGTAAAGCCCGAACATCCTGCAGCATCGAGGAGATGTTTTCTGCCGTGCTCTCAATGACCTGCTCGACATAACAGCGCAAATCGTCGGCCGAGGTATGCAGGCCTTCCCGCTCAACGACCGCCGCGACTTCCGCACACAAAATCGCAACGTCCTGCGGATGATTTTTCAGCTCCCCGTTCGGGCAGTTCCACAGCGCCGTCAGCGGGTTGATTACGCAATTTACCGCCAGCTTGCGCCACAGCTGAGGGCGGATGTTGTTGTGCCAGGCGACGTCCGGCAGCACCTTCTGCAGCACATCGGCAAGATAGCTGTAATCTCCATCCTGAGTTCTGGCGGGCCCGATGTGCGTCACGCCGCTGGCGACATGCACGATGATGTTGCCGTCGCGACGGGCAGCGTGCGTGGTCGTCGCCATCAGCAGGGGCTGCGGGACGCTTTTCAGCTCATCAAGGGTCCCCATGCCGTTATGCAGCAGCAGTATGGGCGAAGTGGGGGGGAGCTGCGCGGCCAGTGTCTTTACCGCGTCTGAGACCTGCCACGCTTTGAGCGTCACCAGTAAAAGATCGCTTTGCGCCAGGAAATCAGGATCGTTCGCGGTGAGGGATTCGTTAAAGATGCTTCCGTCTTCACCTATCAGGTTTACACTGCAATAGGGCTGGGGCACGCGCAGCCAGCCCTGAACCTCATGTCCGTGCTTGCACAGCGCGGTCAGCCACAGCTGACCAAGCGCTCCGCATCCGAGCACCGTAATTTTCATTGTTCCTCCTCACCTGCAACTGCGCCAGGTGTTACAGCTTAATTATACAGCTAAGCTTCTGTTGAGTTATGCCTCGTAGCGGGTATTATGCAACGCAACAAAAGTGAAGGGAGAAGAAAAGATGCCATCTTTCGATATTGTTTCCGAAGTTGATATCCAGGAAGTTCGCAACGGCGTTGAGAACGCAACCCGCGAAGTTGAGTCACGTTTCGATTTTCGTGGCGTTGAGGCGTCGTTTGAGCTGAACGACGCAAATAAGACTATTAAGGTGCTGAGCGAGTCTGATTTCCAGGTGAATCAGCTGCTCGACATTCTGCGCGCCAAGCTGTTAAAGCGCGGCATCGAAGGGACGTCTCTGGACGTGCCGGAAGAGTTTGTGCACAGCGGTAAAAACTGGTTTGTTGAAGCCAGGCTGAAGCAGGGCATCGAGAGCGCGGTGCAGAAGAAGATCGTTAAGCTTATTAAAGACAGCAAGCTGAAGGTGCAGGCGCAGATCCAGGGCGAAGAAATTCGCGTGACCGGTAAGTCCCGCGATGACCTCCAGTCCGTAATGGCGCTGGTGCGCGGCGGCGATCTGGGGCAACCGTTCCAGTTTAAAAACTTCCGCGATTGATATAAAAAAGCCCGGTTTAACCGGGCTTTTTTTCACGCTTTGAGCGCCTGCTCGACCTCGAAGCGGTTGGTCATTTTACTGTCTATTTTGACGTAAGCGCTGCGCTCTTCCGGGACAATGAGCACCTCTGTTACACCCTCTTTGGCTTCCAGACGCTGTTTCAGCGTATCGCTAATCTCAACATCATCCGGGATTTCCACGCGCAGGCTGCTCACGTAGCGCGGCTCTTTCATGGTGCTGGCGACCAGCAGCCAGACTGTCGCCAATAGCGCACCTGCGAGAAACACGGTTTGTGAATCAAACAGGCCGTCCACCCAGCCGCCGAGCGAGCCGCCGATCGCCACGCCGAGAAACTGGCTGGTGGAGTAGATGCCCATCGCCGTGCCTTTGTAACCGGCGGGGGACTCTTTGCTGATCAGCGACGGCAGCAGCGCTTCCATCAGGTTAAAGGCCAGGAAGAAAAGCTGCACGCCTGCAATCAGCTCCCAGAAGTGCGGGCCGGCACCCCAGAGCACAATTTCGGCAATCAGCAGGACCGCCACGCAGCCCACGAAGACGCGCTTCATTTTGCGCTTCACTTCGGCGTAGATGATGAACGGCACGACGGAGACAAACGAAATCAGCATCGTGACCAGATAGATTTTCCAGTGCTCAGCCGCCGGGAAACCCGCTGCGGCAAGCTGGCCGGGCAGGGCGACAAAGGTCGACATCAGCAGGATATGCAGGCACATAATGCCAAAATTGAGCTTCAGCAGGCGCGGCTCGACAATCACTTTGCTGAAGCAGCCTTTTACCATCCCTGATTCGCGGTTCAGAACGTGGTTTTTGCTGTCCGGCACGACCCACAGGGTTAAGGCAATACCGATGGTCGCCAGTACGGCAATCATCCAGAACAGGGCGTGCAGACCCAGCGTGTGCGTAATGATGGGGCCCAGCACCATCGCAATCGCAAAGGTCACGCCAAAGCTCACGCCGATGAACGCCATTGCTTTGGTACGGTTCTGCTCACGGGTTAAGTCTGACAGCAGCGCCATCACCGCTGCGGCAATCGCGCCGGAACCCTGCAGGGCGCGGCCGAGAATAATCCCCCAGATGGAGTGGGAGAGGGCGGCAATCACGCTTCCGAGCACAAAGACCAGCAGCCCGCCGACGATCAGCGGCTTTCGGCCCACCCGATCAGAGAGCAGGCCAAACGGGATCTGGAAAACCGCCTGCGCCAGACCGTAGATGCCGATCGCGAGTCCAATCAGCGCCTCGCTGGCCCCCTGCAGCGCCATACCGTACGTGGTCAGAACAGGCAGGACCATAAACATGCCAAGCATCCGTAGCGAGAAGACAGTCCCTAAGCCCCAGGTCGCGCGTAGCTCGCCTGGCGTCATTTTATAATCGTTCATTACCACCTCAGTTCAAAAGCAGGCCATAGTGTAGTGCGGGGAAGGGGCGGGGTAAATAAAGGGTTATTTAACAAATATTACATGCGTTATTAGTAGATTCAGTGAATAAAAAAGGGTGCCGAAGCACCCTTTTATTGACCTGTTTGGCTTACCAGACGTAAGTCAGCAGGTTGTGTGAATCTGGCACCATGAAGTCCACGGACATCATCACGGACAGCGAGGTGATGGCCACAATCGAGAACACAAACAGCTTGCGCGCCCAGACTTTGTCATCTTCCACTTTGTAACCGCGCAGCGCCATACCGAGCCACCAGACGCTCACCGCAGCCGCTACCGCCAGATATTTATACCCAGCGTAACCACCCAGAGAGAGCATCAGCGTTGCCACGGCAAAGGCGATGATGTACAGCGTGATGTGGTTCTTGGCAACAGAAATGCCTTTCACGACCGGCAGAACCGGGATGTTCGCTGCCTGATAATCCTTAAAGCGGAAAATCGCGATGGCATAGGAGTGCGGCATCTGCCACAGGCTAAAGATAGCCAGCAGGATCAGCGCACCGCTGTCGAACTCGTTCGTGACCGCGCAGTAGCCAATCACCGGCGGCGCAGCGCCGGAGAGAGAACCAATCAGCGTGCCGTAGACGGAGTGGCGTTTCATATACAGGCTGTAGACGCCCACATACACCACGAACCCCATCACCCCCAGCCAGCAGGCCAGCGGGTTAGCACCAAACCACAGCAGCATAAAGCCAGCAATACCCAGCAAGGTGGCGTACACCAGCGAGACGGAAGGGGCGATCAGGCCTTTCACCAGCACCCGATTTTTGGTCCTTTCCATCTTCTTGTCGATATCCATGTCGATGTAGTTGTTAAATACACAACCGGACGCAACAACCAGTGACACACCGACCAGCGTGTAGATAAAGAGGGTGTAATCAATGCTGCCCTTAGAGGCCAGCAGGAACCCTCCGATCACGGAGATCAGGTTGCCAAAGATGATGCCTGGTTTCGTTACTTGCAGGTATTGCTTAAACATACTCGCCGCTCTTAGTGAACCATCATGTTGTAGTTGAGGTTCCACATAATCCAGATGGAACCGACTACCAGGATAGCGATGATAATCACGGTAAAGATAAAGGCGGTCATATTCCAGCCTTCATCGGACTTGGTGTTCATGTGCAGGAAGCAAACCAGATGCACCAGAATCTGAATCACCGCGGTCACCAGGATTGCACCCAGAATAACCGGCTTAGACGCAGAACCGCTCATCACCATCCAGAACGGGATCACCGTCAGGATGATCGACAGGATGAAACCTGTCATGTAGGTTTTTACGCTACCGTGGGAAGCGCCATGATCGTTTGAATGACTCATTACATCGCCCCCATCAGATATACAACAGAGAACACACAGATCCACACCACGTCCAGGAAGTGCCAGAACAGGCTCAGGCACATGATACGGGTACGGTTAGTGCTGGTCAGGCCGCGACGGGATACCTGGAACATCAGTACCGCCATCCAGATCAGACCAGAGGTCACGTGCAGACCGTGGGTACCGACCAGCGCGAAGAACGCTGACAGGAAGCCACTGCGATCCGGACCGAAACCTTCCAGAATCAGGTGATGGAATTCATAGATTTCCATCCCGATAAATCCAGCACCAAACAGCCAGGTCAACGCCAGCCAGGACACAACCTGGCTCTTGTTGTTTTTGTACATGGCGATAGCCGCCATGCCGTAAGTGATGGAGCTGAATAACAGCAGTGCGGTTTCAACCAGAACGAACGGCAGTTCAAAGATGTCCTTGCCAGCCGGGCCGCCCGCCGTGCCGTTCACCAGAACGGCGTAGGTCGCGAACAGACAGCAGAACAGAATGCAGTCGCTCATCAGGTAGATCCAGAAACCGAAGACTTTGGTCGGTCCTGTATCGTGGTGCGCATGTTCATGCGCGTGGGCAGTTGAGTGCGCCAGAGTATCAGTTGCCATTTTTCAGCCCCGCTTTAGAAATCTCGTCGAAATGCTGATTTTCCAGCTTCTCAACTTCACGGACTGGTACGTAGTAGTCCACGTCCTCGTCAAAGCTCTTCACAATCCAGCTGATTACGATGCCGGCGAAGCCAACAATCGCCATCCACCAGATGTGCCAGATCATTGCGAAACCAAATACCGTTGCGAAGGCGGCAATCACAATGCCCGCACCGCTGTTTTTCGGCATGTGGATTTCTTCGTAATGAGCAGGTTGCTTGTACGCTTCACCTTTTTCTTTCATTTCCCAGAATGCGTCGCGTTCATGAACCTGCGGCACGATGGCAAAGTTATAGAAAGGAGGTGGAGAAGAGGTCGCCCACTCCAGCGTACGGCCACCCCATGGGTCACCGGTCAGGTCACGGTTCTGGTCGCGGTCGCGAATAGACACGTAGAACTGAATCAGCTGAGACGCGATACCGCAGGCAATCAGCACCGCACCGCCCGCTGCAACCATCAGCATTGGGTGGAACTGCGGATCGATCTGCTGGCTCAGACGACGGGTCATACCCATGAAGCCCAGCACGTACAGCGGCATAAATGCTACGAAGAAGCCGATGATCCAGAACCAGAAAGCGCGTTTACCCCATTTTTCGTTCAGCGTGAAGCCGAACGCTTTTGGCCACCAGTAGGTTACGCCAGCGAAGCAGCCGAAGACCACGCCACCGATGATAACGTTATGGAAGTGCGCAATCAGGAACAGGCTGTTGTGCAGAACGAAGTCAGCACCTGGTACCGCCAGCAGTACGCCGGTCATCCCACCTACGGAGAAGGTCACGATGAAGCCGATGGTCCACAGCATCGCTGAGTGGAACACGATACGGCCCTGATACATGGTGAACAGCCAGTTGAAGATCTTCACCCCGGTAGGGATGGCGATAATCATGGTGGTAATACCGAAGAAGGCGTTTACGTTCGCGCCCGCACCCATGGTGAAGAAGTGGTGCAGCCAAACGATGAACGACAGAACGGTAATACACACGGTTGCCCACACCAGAGAAGTGTAACCAAACAGACGTTTACGCGAGAAGGTTGCCGCGATTTCGGAGAACACACCGAACACAGGCAGAACCAGAATGTACACTTCCGGGTGACCCCAGGCCCAAATCAGGTTGATGTACATCATCATGTTGCCACCCATATCATTCGTGAAGAAATGGGTGCCCAGGTAGCGGTCCAGGGTCAGCAGCGCGATGGTAACGGTCAGAATTGGGAAGGAGGCAATAATCAGGATGTTGGCGCACAGAGATGCCCAGGTAAATACCGGCATCTTGAACATGGTCATGCCAGGGGCACGCATCTTGATAATGGTCACGAAGAAGTTGATACCGGTCAGGGTAGTACCGACACCGGAGAGCTGAAGCGCCCAAATCCAGTAGTCGACGCCAACGCCCGGACTGTACTCAATTCCTGACAGCGGCGGGTAAGCCAGCCAGCCGGTCTGCGCGAATTCGCCCACACCCAGTGACAGGTTAACCAGGATAACGCCGACAACAGTGAACCAGAAGCTCAGGTTGTTCAGGAACGGGAACGCCACGTCGCGCGCGCCGATTTGCAGCGGAACGACAACGTTCATCAGACCGATAACCAGCGGCATCGCCACGAAGAAGATCATGATAACGCCGTGGGCGGTAAAGATCTGATCGTAGTGGTGCGGTGGCAGGAAGCCGGCTTCACCCGCAGAAGCGAGTGCCTGCTGGCTACGCATCATGATCGCATCCGCAAAGCCACGAATTAACATGACGATACCGACGATGCAGTACATGATACCGAGTTTTTTGTGGTCAACCGAAGTCAGCCACTCGTTCCACAGGTAGCTCCACTTACCGAAGTAAGTGATCAGGGCCAGTAAGGCCGCGCCACCAATGATAATTGCAGCCACCGTAACCACGATAATCGGTTCATGGTAGGGCACTGCATCCAGTGTCAATTTTCCGAACATTTTCTTCCTCGGCCCCTTAGTGAGCGGTTTCCGCGTGGCTCATGTCCATGCCTTCCATACCTTCGTGCGCGCTGTGCTCGCCTTCAGGCTGGGTCATGTCCATGCTCTTGCCGTGATCCATAAATTTGCCAATAACGTCTTTGAACAAATCAGGTTTCACATTAGAGAAGTACTCCACCTTGTTGTATTCGCTTGGTGCAGCCACTTTTTCGAACGCCGCCATGTCAGACATGGTGTTTGGAGACTGCTTCGCTTTTTCAACCCACTGGTCGAAAGCGGCACGGTCTGGCGTCGCAATAGCTTTGAACTTCATACCTGAGAAGCCCGGGCCGCTATAGCTGGCGGAGATACCATCATAGGTGCCTGCTTCATTCGCGATCAGGTGCAGGTTGGTCTGCATACCGGCCATCGCGTAAATCTGGCTACCCAGACGTGGGATGAAGAAGGAGTTCATTACGGAGTTGGAGGTCACTTTGAACTGAACCGGAGTGTTCGCCGGGAAGGCGATTTCATTCACGGTAGCAATACCCTGCTCTGGATAGATGAAGAACCATTTCCAGTCCATGGAGACCACTTCAATGGTAATAGGTTTCTCATCGTGAACCAGCGGTTTGCTTGGCTCAAGTGCGTGAGTGGTTTTCCAGGTCAGTACGGCAAGGAACAGGATGATCAGAATAGGTACCGTCCAGACCACAGCTTCCACTTTATTGGAGTGTGACCAGTTAGGGCTATACTTCGCATCTTTATTGCTCGCACGATACTTCCAGGCGAAACCAACAGCCATCAAAATGGCAGGAATAACCACAATCAACATCAGGCCAAAAGCCGTCAATATCAGTGAACGTTGTTCCAGTCCAATCTGTCCTTTGGGGTCTAGTAGTGCAGAATCGCAGCCACTGAGTAATACAGTGCCCGCGAATAATGACAACCATCCCAAACTTTTATTGTATTTCCCGAGTCTCATTTAACGACCTCAATTCCACGGAGTCTGGTGGCGTTTAAAGTGTGCGGGCATTTTACGGGAAGGTTACATTACTGTAAACATCATTAGGCCTGTGTCAGGAAGGTGTTACCGGGTTCTGCCGCACGTGTCACAAGTGTTGCAAATTATGTCGGTTTTTATGACCGAAGCCGCATGGCATGGGCTTTATAACGAAAGGACCCCCAAGCATACCCTAAAAGGGGCAATTGGTATAACCATTGTTGAAAATAAACAAAAAATTAACAATTAATTATCAATAAAAAGACATCTGAAAAACGAAAAATCAAACTCTCGTATGCTGAATCGTTTAATGAAAAATAGCGTTTTGGAATGGGAGCCAATAATTTCCAAATCTTATCCCGCACAAAACAACAAATATTTTTTTTGCGCCTGGCGGCTATTTCGCCGTTATAATTTCGGTTAGTGATTACAACGGGAAATAACCTTTCGCATTTTTCTTCAGGTCATCTGCGTTTTACGCAACGCCATGAAATCAAGCAGACCTCCGGTCAGGATCCCGGCGATAGCCAGCAGGGCGCCTGCGTCCAGCAGAAGGGCTTCGAAAGGGAGTACCAGAGAGGTGCTGGCATTGATAATAAGCACCACAAGCCAGAGCGCCAGAGCAATGCAACCCGCCATTAACAGACGCAGCGCAAAACGGTAGGCGCGGCGATATTCGGTGCGCGGCATAAAATGTTCTGTCCGCTGGGTATATTCCAGCGTCTGACGGCAGACCAGCAGCAATAAAATCCCCGGCACGGCAGCCACGACCGAGAAGAGATAAAATGTTGGCCAGCCGTGGGCTTCCACGAACCAGCCGGCAATCGGGCCAACGTACACGCGGCCAACTGCGGAAAGCGCAGAGAGCAGAGCGAACTGGGTAGCGGAAAACGACTTATTGCACAGGGTCATCAGCAGGGCAACAAACGCCGCGGTTCCCATGCCGCCGCAGAGGTTTTCGAAGAACACCGCCGCGGCCATGCTGATCGTATGTTTGTCGGTAATCGACAGCAGCCAGTAGCCTGCGTTAGAGGCGCCCTGAAGGATGCCGAAAATCAGCAGCGCGCGAAACAGTGTCAGGCGCTGCATCAGCACGCCGCCATAAAGCGCGCCGACAATCGTCGCAAACAGCCCCAGCGTTTTATTCACCACACCCACTTCACCGGCGTCAAAACCGACGCCCCGGATCAGGAAGGTGGTGGTCAAACTCATGGCAAAGGCATCGCCCAGCTTATAAAGGACGATGAGCAGCAGGATCAGCCAGGCGTTGTTGCGGCCAAAGAAGTCACGGAGCGGTTCGGCGACGGCCTGCTCCAGCGAGCGGGGAACCGGGATGACGTCACTCGGTTCGGGCGCGAACAGCGTCGCGATAATGCAGGGGATCAGCAGGGCGGCCATCAGCCAGTACATGCCCTGCCAGCCTAGGTAACGGTCGGCGAGCCACAGTGCCAGCCCGCCGGAGACCAGCATCCCGAGGCGATAGCCCAGCACGCTGATTGCCGCGCCGGCGCCGCGCTCTTCCGCAGGTAGCACGTCCGTCTTCCAGGCGTCGAACACGATATCCTGAGAGGCGGAGCAGAAGGCAATCACTACCGCAAGCGCGGCCATCCAGCGAAGCTGGGTGGTGGGTTCAAGAAAACCCATCGCCGCAATGGCCAGCAGCAGCAGGATCTGCGTCATCACTAGCCAGCCGCGTCGACGTCCGAGGAAAGGCGGCGTGTAGCGATCCATGACCGGAGACCACAGGAACTTAAAGACATAGGCCTGGCCGACAAGCGAGAAGAAACCGATGGTTTTAAGATCGATGTTCTCAACCGTCATCCACGCCTGAAGCGTGCCGGAAGTGAGTGCGAGGGGTAAACCCGAGGCGAAGCCGAGGATCAGCAGGATCGCTGATTTCGGTTGCTGGAAAATGCGTAAGTAATGGCTGGACATGTTCTTATAAAACTGACCCGGTGATACACCGGGTCAGAGAGCGGGATTAACGCGCGTTCTGCTTGATGAAGTCGTGAATGCTGGTGTCCTGCGCCATATCGGCGATGGTATCGGTCAGCACGCTGTTCACGGCGTTAGCAATGTTCTGGTTAGAAGCCTGGAAGGCACCTTCAACAGAGTAGCTGGCGCGGTAGTTTTTAGTCATCTTGTTGCCATTCTTCGCGGTGGCAATGATGGCGATATCCGCTTTGGTCGCAATGTTGTAGCGCACGTTGCCCTGAGACACGTCAGCGTACAGGTTATTCACGATGATCTGCAGATCAACCGCGCCGCTTGGGCCAATCATATAGCCGCGAGCGGTCATCTGTTTCTCCAGCACTTCCTGGAGCAGGAAGCGCAGGTCGCGGGAGGCGGTGAGAGTAACCTGCTGGTTATCGCGGGTCACTTTAGCCAGCGCCTGATCCTGACGCTGATCGGCACCGTTAATGCTCACGGTGACGCCCATCAGGCTTGGGTCCTGCTGAGGCAGAGTGATTTTTGGTGAGACATCAATGGTGGTAGGCGGGGTAGCACAGCCTGCCAGCATAAAAAGGGCTACCAACGGAAAGAAGAGTTTTTTTAACATTTTCGGGTTCTCAACGAATCGTAAGCATATAAAGAGAAAAATTGCCGCCATCATAACATCGCCAACGGCGAGGGGAAGTGGTCAACGCATGTAAATTCATCGCCTTGTCCGAAAACTGACCAGTTCACCGTTTTTCCCAATCCGTGTATGACAAAACGTATGAGTCTCACAGTGAACTTCATTCGTTTGAATGAGAAAATCAGACGAAAGCTAAATATTTGTTGTCAAGGTGTAATGGAAACGGTAAAAGCGGCTAACATTTAAAGGGATGGGTGACATCCTGGCGTTGTCGGAGGAGTAATTTCATGATGATACGTGAGCATATAGAAGATAAATTAAGGGCAGCGTTCAACCCTGTGTTCCTCGAAGTCGTCGACGAAAGCTATCGTCATAACGTGCCGGCAGGTTCTGAAAGCCACTTTAAAGTGGTTCTGGTTAGCGATCGCTTCACGGGAGAACGTTTCCTGAATCGACATCGCTTGATCTACAGCACCTTGACGGAAGAACTCTCCACGACCGTGCATGCGCTGGCACTGCATACCTACACCATTAAGGAATGGGAAGGCCTGCAGGATACGGTTTTCGCATCGCCGCCCTGTCGCGGTGCAGGCACTATCGCCTGATAAATCGGATTTGCAACGGCTGGAGCTTTTCCAGTATGTTGCTTACAGATTTCCTCAAAACGGCCTCCGGGCCGTTTTGTTTTGTCTGAGTTTTGAGCGGATGGTGCGATTTTAAGGCTAAAAATAGCCTTAAAGTGTGAAAAAAGCCGCAGCAACATGCCCCAACCGTTCTCGACTCACCTAAGTGATGCCGCTATAATGCCGCGTCTTATTGAATGTCTTCGGGATGATTCTGGCGACAGGGAATGTGAATCTGCACTAAGAGAGCATCCCGGTATAACAGACAGATTCAGAGTTGACCGAGCACTGTGATTTTTTTGAGGTAACAAGATGCAAGTTTCAGTTGAAACCACTCAAGGCCTTGGCCGCCGTGTAACGATTACTATCGCTGCTGACAGCATCGAAACTGCTGTGAAAAGCGAGCTGGTCAACGTAGCAAAAAAAGTACGTATTGACGGCTTCCGCAAGGGCAAAGTACCAATGAATGTTGTTGCTCAGCGTTATGGCGCTTCCGTGCGTCAGGATGTGCTGGGTGAACTGATGAGCCGTAACTTTATTGATGCGATCATCAAAGAAAAAATCAATCCGGCCGGCGCGCCGAACTACGTTCCAGGCGAATACAAACTGGGCGAAGACTTCACCTACTCCGTTGAGTTCGAAGTGTACCCGGAAGTTGAGCTGAAAGGTCTAGAATCTATCGAAGTTGAAAAACCAGTTGTTTCCGTGACTGACGAAGACGTTGACGGCATGCTGGATACCCTGCGCAAACAGCAGGCGAACTGGAAAGAGAAAGAAGGCGCTGTTGACGCTGAAGACCGTGTCACCATCGACTTCACCGGTTCTGTAGACGGCGAAGAGTTCGAAGGCGGTAAAGCGTCTGACTTCGTACTGGCGATGGGCCAGGGTCGTATGATCCCAGGCTTCGAAGACGGTATCAAAGGCCACAAGGCTGGCGAAGAGTTCACCATCGACGTGACCTTCCCGGAAGAATACCACGCTGAAAACCTGAAAGGGAAAGCAGCGAAGTTCGCTATCAACCTGAAAAAAGTTGAAGAGCGCGAACTGCCAGAACTGACTGAAGAATTCATCAAGCGTTTCGGCGTGGAAGATGGTTCCGTAGCGGGTCTGCGTACCGAAGTACGTAAGAACATGGAACGCGAACTGAACGGCGCTGTACGTAACCGTGTGAAATCTCAGGCGATCGAAGGTCTGGTGAAAGCCAACGAAATCGACGTTCCAGCTGCCCTGATCGACAGCGAAATCGACGTTCTGCGCCGTCAGGCTGCACAGCGTTTCGGTGGCAACCAGCAGCAAGCGATGGAACTGCCACGCGAGCTGTTCGAAGAGCAAGCGAAACGCCGCGTTGTTGTTGGCCTGCTGCTGGGCGAAGTAATTCGTACCCACGAGCTGAAAGCTGACGAAGAGCGTGTGAAAGGCCTGATCGAAGAGATGGCTTCTGCATACGAAGATCCATCAGAAGTGATCGAGTTCTACGGTAAGAACAAAGAGCTGATGGACAACATGCGCAACGTTGCCCTGGAAGAGCAGGCTGTTGAAGCGGTACTGGCGAAAGCGAAAGTGACCGAAAAAGCGACCTCTTTCAACGAACTGATGAACCAGCAGGCGTAATTTCGCCCAACGGTTTAAAGTTTGAACAGAAAACCCGTTGCCTTGCGGCAGCGGGTTTTTTTTATCGCAGCGATAGCCCAGGAAGAGTGCTAAAACGCCCTTTCGGTGTTAGCGTAACAACAAAAGGTTGTTATGCTTGAAATAGGGCACTGTGAACCCCATAAGTACGTAATCATGATGAATGAGACTGGCTGATAATCCGTCCGTAAGGTTACAATCAGTACAGCAGGTGTTTTCAATTTTGATCCAGGAGACGGAAATGTCATACAGTGGCGAACGAGATAACTTTGCACCCCATATGGCTCTGGTGCCAATGGTTATTGAACAGACCTCACGTGGTGAGCGTTCTTTTGATATCTATTCCCGTCTGCTCAAGGAACGCGTTATCTTTTTGACCGGCCAGGTGGAAGACCACATGGCTAACCTGATAGTGGCGCAGATGCTGTTTCTGGAAGCGGAAAACCCGGAAAAAGACATTTACCTGTACATTAACTCCCCGGGTGGCGTGATTACAGCAGGAATGTCCATTTATGACACCATGCAATTCATCAAGCCTGATGTAAGCACTATCTGTATGGGTCAGGCTGCATCAATGGGCGCGTTCCTGTTAACAGCAGGGGCGAAAGGTAAGCGTTTCTGCTTGCCAAATTCCCGCGTGATGATTCACCAGCCGCTGGGCGGTTACCAGGGGCAGGCGACGGATATCGAAATCCACGCCCGCGAAATTCTGAAAGTAAAAGCGCGCATGAATGAACTTATGGCGCAGCATACGGGTCAACCACTCGAGCAGATCGAGCACGATACCGAGCGCGATCGCTTCCTCTCTGCTCCAGAGGCAGTTGAGTACGGCTTAGTCGACTCCGTGTTGACCCATCGTAATTGATGCCCGCGACGCGAGTGTGCCGCTATACTAAGGTAGGGCGGCACGCTGCTGATTGCAGCTTGCGTCTTAGAATGGCATTTGCGTCGTCATGTGCGGCACAAAGAACTTAAAAAGAGGTTTGGACTCATGACAGATAAACGCAAAGATGGTTCGGGCAAACTGCTGTACTGCTCTTTTTGCGGCAAAAGCCAGCATGAAGTGCGTAAACTGATTGCCGGGCCGTCCGTGTATATCTGCGACGAATGTGTCGATTTATGTAACGACATCATTCGCGAAGAGATTAAAGAAGTCGCACCGCACCGTGAGCGCAGCGCGCTGCCAACGCCGCATGAAATTCGTCATCACCTTGACGACTACGTCATCGGACAGGAGCAGGCCAAGAAAGTGCTGGCGGTAGCGGTCTATAACCACTACAAACGTCTGCGTAACGGCGACACCAGCAATGGCGTAGAACTGGGTAAAAGTAACATTCTGCTGATCGGCCCAACCGGTTCCGGTAAAACGCTGCTGGCTGAAACCCTGGCGCGCCTGCTTGATGTTCCGTTCACGATGGCGGATGCCACCACCCTGACCGAGGCCGGTTATGTGGGTGAGGACGTCGAAAACATCATTCAGAAACTGCTGCAGAAGTGCGATTACGACGTACAGAAAGCCCAGCGCGGGATTGTTTACATCGATGAGATCGACAAGATCTCCCGTAAATCTGACAACCCGTCCATTACCCGTGACGTATCGGGTGAAGGCGTACAGCAGGCACTGCTGAAGCTGATTGAAGGTACGGTTGCTGCCGTTCCGCCACAGGGTGGTCGTAAACATCCGCAGCAGGAGTTCCTGCAGGTTGATACCTCCAAGATCCTGTTCATCTGTGGTGGCGCGTTTGCTGGTCTGGACAAAGTCATCTCCCACCGTGTTGAAACCGGCTCCGGCATTGGTTTTGGCGCCACGGTGAAATCGACATCCGAAAAACCAAACGAAGGCGAACTGCTGTCTCAGGTTGAACCGGAAGATCTGATCAAATTCGGTCTGATCCCTGAATTCATCGGCCGTCTGCCGGTTGTGGCAACGCTGAATGAGCTGAGCGAAGACGCGCTGATCCAGATCCTGAAAGAGCCGAAAAATGCGCTGACCAAGCAGTATCAGGCGCTGTTCAATCTGGAAGGCGTTGATCTGGAATTCCGCGACGAAGCGCTGGATGCTATTGCCAAGAAAGCGATGGTCCGTAAAACCGGTGCGCGTGGTCTGCGTTCAATTGTTGAAGCGGCACTGCTCGACACCATGTACGATCTGCCGTCGATGGAAGACGTTGAGAAAGTGGTGATTGACGAGTCCGTCATTAGCGGTCAAACCAAGCCGCTGCTGATTTACGGCAAACCGGAAGCGCAGCAGGCATCTGGCGAATAATTAACCAAATCATACAAGCAGTTAATCAAAAAGGGGGGATTTTATCTCCCCTTTACTTTTTCCGTATTCATAGCGTTGAATGTGTGGGAAACATCCCCATATACTGGATACATGTTAATGGTTATGTGAAGCACAGTGACATGACCAGCTTACCTGGCGGACACTAACTAAGAGAGAGCTCTATGAATCCTGAGCGTTCTGAACGCATTGAAATCCCCGTATTGCCGTTGCGCGATGTGGTGGTTTATCCGCACATGGTCATACCCTTATTTGTAGGGCGGGAAAAATCTATCCGTTGCCTTGAAGCCGCCATGGATCATGATAAAAAAATCATGCTGGTCGCGCAGAAAGAAGCATCAACGGATGAGCCGGGTGTAAACGATCTTTTCACCGTCGGGACCGTGGCCTCTATTTTGCAGATGCTGAAGCTGCCTGACGGCACCGTGAAGGTGCTGGTAGAAGGCCTGCAGCGTGCGCGTATTACTACTCTGTCAGATGACGGCGAGCACTTCTCTGCAAAGGCAGAGTACCTTGATTCGCCTGAGCTTGATGAGCGCGAACAGGAAGTGCTGGTTCGCACCGCGATTAGCCAGTTTGAAGGCTATATCAAGCTGAACAAGAAAATTCCACCAGAAGTGCTGACGTCGCTGAACAGCATCGACGATCCTGCGCGTCTGGCGGACACCATCGCTGCACATATGCCGCTGAAGCTGGCTGACAAGCAGTCCGTGCTGGAAATGTCCGACGTTAACGAACGTCTGGAATACCTGATGGCGATGATGGAGTCTGAAATCGATCTGCTGCAGGTTGAGAAGCGCATTCGTAACCGCGTGAAAAAGCAGATGGAGAAATCTCAGCGTGAGTACTATCTGAACGAGCAAATGAAGGCCATTCAGAAAGAACTGGGCGAGATGGACGACGCGCCGGACGAAAACGAAGCGCTGAAGCGTAAGATCGACGCGGCGAAGATGCCGAAAGAGGCGAAAGAGAAGGCTGAAGCAGAACTGCAGAAGCTGAAAATGATGTCTCCAATGTCGGCTGAAGCGACCGTTGTACGCGGCTACATTGAGTGGATGGTGCAGGTTCCGTGGAACGCCCGCAGCAAGGTCAAAAAAGACCTGCGTCAGGCGCAGGAAATCCTGGATACCGACCACTACGGTCTGGAACGCGTGAAAGACCGCATTCTTGAGTACCTCGCGGTACAAAGCCGTGTAAACAAAATTAAAGGCCCAATTCTGTGCCTGGTTGGACCGCCGGGGGTGGGTAAAACCTCTCTGGGTCAGTCCATCGCCAAAGCGACCGGACGTAAGTATATCCGTATGGCGCTGGGTGGCGTACGTGATGAAGCGGAAATCCGCGGTCACCGCCGTACCTACATCGGTTCTATGCCGGGTAAACTGATCCAGAAGATGGCGAAAGTGGGGGTTAAAAACCCGCTGTTCCTGCTCGATGAGATCGACAAGATGTCGTCGGACATGCGTGGCGACCCTGCGTCTGCACTGCTGGAAGTGCTTGATCCAGAACAGAACGTAGCGTTCAGCGATCACTACCTGGAAGTGGACTACGATCTGAGCGATGTGATGTTCGTGGCGACCTCCAACTCCATGAATATTCCGGCCCCGCTGCTGGACCGTATGGAAGTGATCCGTCTCTCCGGTTATACCGAAGATGAGAAGCTGAACATCGCTAAGCAGCACCTGCTGCCGAAACAGATTGAGCGTAACGCGCTGAAAGCCAACGAGCTGACCGTCGAGGACAGCGCGATTATCGGCATCATTCGCTACTACACCCGTGAAGCGGGCGTGCGTAGCCTTGAGCGTGAAATCTCGAAACTGTGTCGTAAAGCGGTGAAACAGCTGCTGCTGGATAAGAGCCTGAAGCACATTGTGATTAACGGCGACAATCTGCATGCCTATCTCGGCGTTCAGCGCTTCGACTACGGTCGCGCGGACAACGAAAACCGCGTTGGTCAGGTGACCGGCCTGGCATGGACGGAAGTGGGCGGCGATCTGCTGACCATCGAAACCGCCTGTGTCCCTGGCAAAGGCAAGCTGACCTACACCGGCTCGCTGGGTGAAGTGATGCAGGAATCCATCCAGGCAGCGCTGACCGTGGTGCGCGCGCGCGCGGAGAAACTGGGTATCAACCCTGATTTCTACGAAAAACGCGACATCCACGTGCACGTTCCGGAAGGGGCGACGCCGAAAGATGGCCCAAGCGCGGGTATTGCTATGTGTACCGCTCTGGTTTCCTGCCTGACAGGTAACCCGGTGCGTGCCGATGTGGCAATGACCGGTGAAATTACGCTGCGTGGTCAGGTTCTGCCGATTGGTGGTTTAAAAGAAAAACTGCTGGCGGCACACCGCGGTGGGATCAAAACCGTATTGATCCCTTACGAAAACAAACGCGATCTGGAAGAGATTCCGGACAATGTGATTGCCGACCTGCAGATCCATCCTGTGAAGCGAATTGAGGAAGTTCTCAGTCTCGCACTGCAGAATGAACCCTCCGGAATGCAGGTTGTAACCGCAAAATAGTGACCTCGCGCAAAGAGCGTCAATAAAAACAAGGCTGGTAAGTCATTTCGCACTTGCCAGCCTTTTTTTGTATAGCTAATTTAGATTGCTGATTAGGTCCGTCATCAACAACGGGTGTTGTAAGGTCATGGCAGGCCTGATATAACTGCTGCGCGGTCGCGTTGTGAAGGATTCAGGCGCGATATAAATTATAAAGAGAGGAAGAGAACAGTGAATAAATCTCAACTGATTGACAAAATTGCTGCGGGTGCTGATATTTCTAAAGCTGCAGCTGGACGTGCGTTAGATGCCTTAATTGCTTCTGTTACTGAATCTCTGCAGGCTGGGGACGACGTTGCACTGGTAGGTTTCGGTACTTTTGCTGTTAAAGAGCGTGCTGCCCGTACTGGCCGCAACCCTCAGACCGGTAAAGAGATCACCATTGCTGCTGCTAAAGTGCCGGGTTTCCGTGCAGGTAAAGCGCTGAAAGACGCAGTAAACTGATTGCTTTCCCGTTTCAGGGAAGCCGGAAAGTACAAGGGCGCATCATTTGATGTGCCTTTTTTGTTTGTCCAGACCTGATTTGTGCGAGTTTATGCGAGTTGTGGGCTGACAATCGCCCCGTTTTCTTGTCACAATACGCCTTCACGCGCGACGGGCAGGATTTTCCGTCAGCGTCAGGTAACCAGTCACCTACAGCGGAGTGTTGTTACACCATGATGGACAGCTTACGCACGGCTGCTAACAGTCTCGTGCTCAAGATTATTTTCGGTATCATTATCGTGTCGTTCATATTGACCGGCGTGAGCAGTTACCTTATTGGCGGTGGCGCAAACTATGCCGCAAAAGTGAATGGCCAGGAAATCAGCCGTGGTCAGTTCGAGAATGCTTTTGCCGGTGAACGTAACCGTATGCAGCAACAGCTGGGCGACCAATTCTCTGAACTGGCGGCGAACGAAGGGTACATGAAGACCCTGCGCCAACAGACACTGAACCGTCTTATCGACGAAGCGCTGCTTGATCAGTATGCCAAAAAACTGGGCCTTGGCATCAGCGATGAGCAGGTGAAAAAAGCCATCTTCTCCACGCAAGCCTTCCAGTCTAACGGTAAATTCGACAACGCGCGTTACAACAGCATCGTCAATCAAATGGGGATGACGGCCGACCAGTACGCTCAGGCGCTGCGTAACCAGCTGACCACCCAGCAGCTCATCAATGCCGTCGTGGGCACCGATTTCATGCTCAAAGGTGAAACGGATGAACTGGCCGCGCTGGTGGCGCAGCAGCGTGTTGTACGCGAAGCGACCATTGATGTGAACGCCCTGGCGGCGAAACAGCAGGTGAGCGACGCTGACGTCAACGCTTACTACGAGCAGAACAAGAATTCCTTTGTTTCTCCAGAGCAGTTCCGCGTAAGCTACATCAAGCTGGATGCGGCCGCGCTGCAGGAAACCGCGTCTGATGCTGAAATCCAGTCTTACTACGATCAGCATCAGGATCAGTTCACTCAGCCGCAGCGTAACCGCTACAGCGTAATTCAGACGAAAACCGAGGCTGATGCTAAAGCGGCGCTGGATGAGCTGAGCAAAGGCGCTGATTTCGCGACCGTTGCGAAAGCGAAATCCACCGACATTATCTCTGCGAAAAACGGCGGTGATATGGGCTGGCTGGAAGATGCGACCACGCCTGACGAGCTGAAAAATGCCGGTCTGAAAGAGAAAGGCCAGCTTTCTGGCGTCATTAAGTCTTCCGTTGGTTTCCTGGTCGTGCGTCTGGACGACATCACCGCGGCGAAAACCAAGCCGCTGGCTGACGTTCGTGATGATATCGCGGCGAAAGTGAAACAGGAAAAAGCGCTGGATGCCTACTACGCGCTGCAGCAGAAGGTAAGCGATGCTGCCAGCAACGACAACGAATCTCTGGCAGGCGCAGAGCAGGCGGCTGGCGTGAAGGCGGTTGAGACAGGCTGGTTTGGTCGTGACAACCTTCCGGAAGAGCTGAATTTCAAACCGGTTTCCGATGCCATCTTCAACGGTGGTCTGGTGGGCGAGAACGGTACGCCGGGCAGTAACTCTGACATCATTACCGTCGACGGCGATCGTGCGTTTGTGTTGCGCGTCAGCGAGCACAAGCCAGAAGCGGTCAAACCGCTGGCGGAAGTGAAGGATCAGGTCGTCGCTCAGGTTAAGCACAACAAAGCGGAACAGCAGGCGAAACTGGATGCTGAGAAGATTCTGTCCGATCTGAAAGCGGGTAAAGAAGACGCGCTGAAAGCGGCTGGCCTGAGCTTCGGTGAAGCGAAAACGCTGAGCCGTACCGGCCAGGACCCAATCAGCCAGGCCGCGTTTGGTCTGACTCTGCCTGCGAAGGACAAGCCAAGCTTTGGTACCACCACCGATACGCAGGGTAACGTCGTTCTGCTGGCGCTGGATGAAGTGAAAGCCGGTACCCTGCCAGAAGCGCAGAAGAAAGCGATGGTTCAGGGGATTACCCAGAACAATGCTCAGATTGCCTTCGAAGCCATGATGAGCAACCTGCGTAAAGAAGCCAAAATCAAGCTGGGTGATGTAATGACTCAGCAGCAGTAATTACGTGTCTGCTCGCAGATTTTCGTAACGCTCTGCAAAAACTAAAGGCCGCTTTCGCGGCCTTTTCCATTTCTGCAATCTGCTGTTTGTGCCGGTTTTAACTGGCGGCTATCGTGACGTGGCTGTCAACAAACAAGGAGATAACAGCATGAAATGTGGAATCAAAGCACTGTTAATTACGCTGGCTATTGCCACCACCGGGATGAGCGCGGGCGCGCTGGCGGCGACGCCTGCTGCCAAAGCACAGGCTACGCAGAGCAAGTCCGATGCGGCAGCGCCGGTGCAGGGGCAAACCAAAGCGACAGATGCCGGTAAAAATGCGGATGATGAAGGTACGCGGGTCAGTATCAATTCGGCCTCAGCGGAAGATCTCGCCCGTGCGTTGAACGGCGTGGGCCTGAAAAAAGCGCAGGCCATCGTCAGCTACCGCGAAGAGTATGGTCCTTTCAAAACGGTCGACGATCTCAAGCAGGTGCCGGGCATGGGCAGCGCGCTGGTTGAGCGCAACCTCTTACACCTGACGCTGTAATTACGCAATTTCTTGCACTGCGGCAAAATTTTGCCAGGATAAAGAGGTCATACCAGTTATGACCTCTCTTCCTACAATAACAGTAAAGGCTATTGCGCTATGCAGACAAAAATCAAAGTACGCGGTTTTCATCTCGACGTTTATCAGCATGTGAACAATGCTCGCTATCTTGAGTTTCTTGAAGAAGCGCGCTGGGACGGGCTGGAAAACAGCGAAAGCTTTCAGTGGCTGACCGCGCACAACATCGCGTTTGTGGTTGTCAATATCAACATCAACTACCGCCGTCCGGCCGTGCTGGGTGACGTGCTCACGGTAACCAGCCAGGTGCAACAGATCAATGGCAAAAGTGGCGTATTAAGCCAGGTGGTGACGCTCGATCCAGAAGGGCAGGTGGTCGCAGATGCGTTGATCACGTTTGTCTGTATCGATCTGAAAACGCAGAAAGCGCTACCGCTGGAAGGGGAATTGCGGGAAAAGCTGGAGTTGATGATCGTGTAAGACATGTTAAGGCGTACTCGTGCTGTCGACACCTGTTTGCGACAGCACGGTCAAGTAGCCCTATTTAAGACCGGTCTTTTTCTGCATCGCGGCCATCACGCCGGATTTATCGGCAAGATAGTGGTTCAGCCCGTTAGCGCGCAGATTACAAGCCGCGCACTGGCCGCAACCGTCGCCTTTGATACCGTTATAGCAGGTAAGCGTTTCGCTGCGAACAAGGTCCAGCTTGCCCCAGTAGTCCGCCAGCGCCCAGGTTTCGGCTTTATCCAGCCACATGAGCGGAGTTTCAAAGCGCGTCTCTTTCGCCATCCCCAGATTGACGGCGTGGTTTAACGCTTTTACGAACTCATCACGACAGTCCGGGTAGCCGGAGAAGTCGGTCTCGCACACGCCCGTGATCACCGCTTCGGCTTTTACCTGGTAGGCGTAGATCGCCGTCAGAGTCAGGAACAGGATATTACGGCCCGGCACGAAGGTATTTGGAATGCCGCTGGCATCGGGTTCATAGTCTGGCACAGGAATACTGTCGCGGGTGAGGCTGCTCACGGCCAGTTCATTTAACAGCGTAACGTCCAGCACCTTGTGCGCGCGTGCGCCCAGTTTCAGGGCTAGTTCACGGGCAACGTCGATTTCAGCGCGATGACGCTGACCATAATCGAAAGTGACACAGTGAACTTCATCGTACTGATGAAGGGCCTGGACCAGGCAGGTAGTAGAGTCTTGTCCTCCGCTGAACACGACGACGGCACGTTTCATAAATCATCTCGACTGTTACGGTAAAAACGTTATGTTACCGTCTGACCACGACGGCGACCAGCTTCTTCACGATTTGGGCGCGGGCAGCCAGGCTTCGGTAAAGTCAAACCAGCCGCGGGTGTTGAGGCGTATACCATTCACGCCAGGCGGAGCACTGATTTGGTATTGATAATTAAAGAGTGGCGTCAGCACCGCACTCTCCATTAGCCGGTTAAAGATGGCTTGTAGTCCCGCGTGTCTATCCCGAGCCTCGGCCTGAGTCTGTACCGCATCCAGCGTGGCTTGCAGATGGGCGTAAGCCGGTGCGCTAAGAACGTGCGGCCAGAGGGCATCGCAGCGCAGCCACTGTTCAAGCGTATATTCCGGCGCTTCGCCAATCAGCCTGTCCCCCATCATGATGTCTGCATCGGCAAGCTCCAGGCATCCGTCCCACGTCTTGGCGTCGTGAAAGATGACGGTCAGTTCACACCCCTGTAGCGCCAGGTATGCCTTCAACTGGCTGGCCATGGTGTGAAGCTCAACAGGGAGATGGTAAACCAGCGTCAACGCTTCAGGGAGGGTGACGTCCGATAAATCAGGCCATTCGGGGATGGTCCAGCCGGGAAGCAGTTCCTGGGTGGGCGTGATGAGCCCTTCGTTTAGCGGAAGTGTGTGAAGAAGCCTGGAGAGATGAATGATATTGATAAGCCGCTTTGCCTGAATCTCACTCAGGCGCGCGCTCTGTTTTAGCGTGAGGTAACAGAACCCCAGGCTGGTGCTGCTGCTTACCAGCCGCAGACTTTCCAGCTCGTCGGCCTCGCCGATCGCGATTTGCACCGGGTGGCGACAGCTGGTGCCCAGGCTGTAATCAAAAAGCTGGGGAGTGATCCAGTATTCGATGGCTTTGAGCAGCGGATGGCTCAGGTGATACTGCTCATGGCTTTCCAGACGAACCAGGTCGGGCTCAAAGGCGGCCAGCCGAAACGGGCCACTGCCAACCGCAGGATGGTCGGGATGCGCCAGACGGCTACAGTAGGTTGCCAGCCTGTGCGGCAGCCAGTAGTCCGGTTGATGCAGCGTAAACGTCAGACACTGTGGATGCGTTGTTTCGATACATAAGACGCTCTGAAACAGAGTGCGCAGGGCGGGAAGCGTCAACAGCGCTGTCAGACTTCGCTGGAGTTGCGGCGTTTCTATTTTATCGCCGTTATGCCAGTGCAGTGTGGAGCGAATGTAGAAATGCCAGCGCAGGCCGTCAGCAGAGACATCCCAGTGATGCGCCAGATCGCCCGTAGGTTCACTGCTGTTACCGTTAAAACGCGTCAGGCCTGAGAACACTTCTCCCGCCAGATGCTGCTCTGCCCGGCCCGGTAAAAAACCCGGCTGAAGCGGTTCCAGCGAGCGATAGTAGGGGATGCGCAGCGTCGGCGTGTCGTTTTGCCACTGCCCGCCCAAAAAAGGATGCAGTAATGACCGCAGCGCTTCAGGGGCAAGCTGCGCCAGTTCCAGCGCGTTATGCTGCTGCCCGCTTTTCAGCGCTTCTTCCATCATCGCATTGCGCAGTGACTCCGGGGCGACATGGAACGTGAGCTCACCGCGCTTACCGCGGCCAGACTGCGCTCGCCAGCTGAGCCAGCCCGCCTCCTGGGCCTGGCGCAGCAGGGTTCGGACATGCCGCTCGCTACAAAAACAGCGGGCGGCCAGCTCGCTGATGGTGACCTGTTGCGTTGCACCCTGCGAAGGCTGCCAGAGGCGGTGATACTGGTTGAGTCGATTGAGCTGGCGCATAAGAAACCCGGAACAATAATTTTCATCTATTCACTATTACTTCCGTATATCTCACACGATACTGTTGCACAAGTTAACCGCATCACATTTCGGGAGTAATCATGGCTCGGCTCGCTGCATTTGATATGGACGGTACGCTGTTAATGCCGGATCACCGTTTAGGGGAAAAAACCCTGAACACGCTGAAGCGCCTGCGCGAGCGTGATGTCACCCTGACGTTTGCCACTGGCCGCCATGTGCTGGAGATGCGCCATTTGCTGGGCGCGTTTTCCCTCAACGCCTTTCTGATCACCGGCAACGGGACGCGAATTCACTCCGTAGAAGGGGATGTGCTGCACCGGCAGGATCTCAACCCGGAAGTGGCGGACATCGTGCTGCACAGCACCTGGGACACGCAGGCCAGTATCCACGTCTTTAACGATCGGGGCTGGTTTACCGGACGTGAAATTCCTGAACTGCTGCACGCGCATGTATACAGCGGTTTCAAATATCAGCTTATCGATCTGCGTCGGATCCCCGCCCATGCGGTAACCAAGATCTGCTTCTGCGGCGATCATGACGATCTGTGTCGCTTACGGATTCAGCTGAATGAGGCGCTGGGCAACCGGGCGCACTTGACTTTCTCGGCGGTGGATTGTCTGGAAGTGCTGCCGGTGGGTTGTAACAAAGGCTCCGCTCTGGCGGTGCTGAGCGACCACCTGGGCTTAACGCTGCAGGAGTGTATGGCGTTTGGTGACGCCATGAACGACCGCGAAATGCTGGGTAGTGTAGGTCGCGGTCTGATCATGGGGAATGCGATGGCGCAGCTGAAAGCAGAACTTCCCCATCTGCCGGTTATTGGCCACTGCCGCAATGAAGCAGTGTCCCATTTTTTGACGCATTGGCTGGACAACAACAATCTCCCGTATTCCCCCGAATAGTGAGACCCTTCCAGCAAGCCAGACTTCGGTCTGGCTTTTTTTATTTCACCAGTTCTGCAATCTGCGCTTTCCACGGAGCGATATCGCCGATGTTGGCCTGCACCCACTCCGCGTTGTAGTAAGTTTCAAGGTAGCGTTCGCCGCTGTCGCACAGCAGCGTGACGATGGAACCGGTACGGCCCTCTTCGCGCATACGGGCGGCAAGCTGCAGTGCGCCCCACATATTTGTGCCCGTCGATGCGCCCACTTTGCGCCCCAGCTGCGTTTCCAGCCAGTGCGCCGTTGCCACGCTTGCGGCATCCGGCACGCGCATCATCTCATCCACGACGTCGGGGATGAAAGAGGGCTCCACGCGCGGGCGGCCAATCCCTTCAATTTTACTGCCCACCGGGCTGCGCAGCTCCGCATTGCGGTTTTGCCAGTAGTCGAGGAACACGGAGTTCTGCGGGTCAACCACCATCAGTTGGGTATCGTATCCCTGACAGCGGATGTAGCGTCCAATCGTGGCTGACGTGCCGCCGGTACCGGCGCTCATGACGATACAGGACGGAACCGGATGCGGTTCGTGGGTCATCTGGCGGAAAATACTGTCGGCAATGTTGTTATTGCCGCGCCAGTCGGTCGCGCGCTCGGCGAAGGTGAACTGGTCCATATAGTGGCCGTTCAGCTCACGGGCCAGCATTTCGGAGGCGGCGTAGATTTCGCAGGCGCTTTCCACAAAGTGGCAGCGTCCGCCGTAAAATTCGATCTGTTCGATTTTGCGTTTTGCGGTGCAGGACGGCATTACCGCGATAAACGGCAGGCCCAGCAGGCGGGCGAAATAGGCTTCTGACACCGCCGTTGAACCGGACGAAGATTCAATAATAGTGGTGCCTTCTTTAATCCAGCCGTTACATAAACCGTATAAAAACAGCGAACGCGCCAGGCGATGCTTCAGGCTACCGGTGGGATGGGTGCTTTCATCTTTCAGATAGAGCTGAATGCCGTCAAATCCCGGCAGGGAAAGGCGAATCAGGTGCGTATCCGCCGAGCGCTGATAGTCGGCATTGATTTCGCTGATCGCATGTTTAACCCAGGTGCTATTCATCATCGTTATCCGTTTGTCATTTTGTGCCTAGGATAGCGAAAAGCACAGAAAAAATTGTTGCTATCTGGCCTTTAAAATAGAATGAAGAGAGAAAAATTTTCTCTGTGAGGTGGGTATGCTAGATAAAATTGACCGCAAGCTCCTTTCATTGCTGCAAAATGACTGTACCCTCTCTTTGCAGGCGCTGGCAGATGCCGTTAATCTGACCACCACTCCGTGCTGGAAGCGGCTTAAGAAGCTGGAAGATGACGGCATTCTTCTGGGGCGCGTCGCGTTGTTAGATCCCGAAAAACTGGGGCTTGGGCTGACGGCATTTGTGCTGATAAAAACCCAGCATCACAGCAGCGAGTGGTATTGCCGCTTCGTTACTCAGGTGTCTGAGATGCCCGAGGTGCTCGGTTTCTGGCGTATGGCCGGAGAGTATGATTACCTGATGCGCGTCCAGGTGGCCGACATGAAGCGCTATGATGATTTCTACAAGCGGCTGGTGAACAGCGTTCCGGGTTTGTCGGACGTCACCTCAAGCTTTGCCATGGAACAGATTAAATACACCACAGCATTACCCATTGAATAACTTCGTAAAATACCTTCAGGAACAAACCGCGTGCGATTATTTGCCCAACTAAGCTGGTACTTTCGTCGGGAGTGGCAACGCTACCTCGGTGCAGTCGCCCTGCTTATTATTATTGCCATCCTGCAGCTGATCCCGCCGAAAGTGGTGGGGTACGTCGTGGATGGCGTCACCGAGCAGCATTACACCACCGCACGGGTGTTGATGTGGGTCGGCACGCTGGTGCTGACGGCGGTCATTGTTTATCTGCTGCGCTACGTCTGGCGCGTGCTGCTGTTTGGTGCGTCCTATCAGCTGGCCGTTGAGCTACGTGAAGATTTTTACCGCCAGCTGAGCCGACAGCATCCCGAATTTTATCTTCGTCATCGCACCGGGGATCTCATCGCCCGCGCGACGAACGACGTCGATCGCGTGGTCTTTGCCGCCGGGGAAGGAGTGCTGACGCTGGTGGACTCGCTGGTGATGGGCTGTGCGGTGCTGATCGTTATGTCCACGCAGATCAGCTGGCAGCTGACCCTGCTCGCCCTGCTGCCGATGCCGATCATGGCGCTGGCGATCAATCGCTATGGCGAACAGCTGCACGAGCGCTTTAAGCTGGCGCAGGCGGCGTTTTCGTCTCTGAACGATCGCACCCAGGAGAGCATGACCAGCATCCGCATGATCAAAGCGTTTGGCCTGGAAGACCGTCAGTCTGCGCTGTTTGCCGCCGATGCGGCAGACACGGGGGCGAAAAACATGCGCGTCGCGCGTATCGACGCCCGTTTTGACCCGACGATTTATATCGCAATCGGCATGGCAAATATGCTGGCGATTGGCGGCGGAAGCTGGATGGTGGTGCAGGGCACGCTTACCCTGGGGCAATTGACCAGCTTTGCGATGTATCTGGGGCTCATGATCTGGCCGATGCTGGCGCTGGCCTGGATGTTTAACATCGTGGAGCGCGGCAGCGCCGCCTACAGCCGCATTCGCGCCATGCTGGCCGAAGCGCCGGTGGTCATCGACGGTAGCGAGGCCGTACCGGAAGGGCGCGGCGTCATGACCGTCGACGTCCGCAAGTTTGTCTATCCGCATACGGAGCATCCGGTGCTGGAGAACGTTAGCTTTACGCTTCAGCCGGGCCAGATGCTGGGGATCTGCGGCCCTACGGGATCCGGCAAAAGTACCGTGCTCTCTCTGCTTCAGCGCCACTTTGACGTCACCGAGGGCGATATCCGCTTCCACGATATTCCCCTGACCAGACTGCTGCTGGACGAGTGGCGCGGTCGCCTGGCGGTCGTCAGCCAGACGCCGTTTTTATTTTCGGACACCGTGGCGAACAACATTGCCCTGGGACGCCCCGGGGCGACGCAGGAAGAAATTGAACATGTGGCGCGTCTGGCCAGCGTTCATGATGATATTTTGCGTCTGCCGCAGGGGTACGAAACGGAAGTCGGGGAACGCGGCGTCATGCTGTCCGGCGGGCAAAAGCAGCGTATCTCGATTGCCCGCGCGCTGCTGCTGAATGCTGAAATTCTGATCCTGGATGATGCGCTTTCCGCCGTGGACGGCCGTACCGAGCATCAAATTCTGCATAACCTGCGCCAGTGGGGCGACGGACGCACGGTGATTATCAGCGCCCACCGCTTGTCGGCGCTCACCGAAGCCAGCGAAATTGTGGTCTTACAGCACGGGCACATTGCCCAGCGCGGGCAGCATGAAACCCTTGCCGAGCAGCCGGGCTGGTATCGCGATATGTACCGCTATCAACAGCTTGAGGCGGCGCTGGATGATGCGCCGGAGCAGGATGAGGAGGCCGCCAATGCGTAAGCTCGGAACGATGTGGCCGACGCTCAAGCGTCTGCTGGCCTACGGCTCGCCGTGGCGTAAACCGCTCTCCGTGGCCGTGCTTCTACTCTGGATTGCGGCGATTGCTGAAGTGAGCGGTCCGCTGCTCATCAGCTATTTTATCGACAACATGGTTGCCAAAAGCTACCTTCCGCTGGGGCTGGTGGCGGGCTTAGGCGTGGCCTACGTTGGCCTGCAGCTGGCGGCGGCAGGGCTGCACTATGCGCAGTCGCTGCTGTTTAACCGTGCTGCCGTGGGCGTTGTTCAGCAGCTGCGTACGGATGTGATGGACGCGGCGCTTCGCCAGCCGCTCAGCGAGTTTGATATCCAGCCGGTCGGGCAGGTGATTTCGCGCGTGACCAACGATACCGAGGTAATCCGCGATCTGTACGTTACCGTGGTCGCGACGGTGTTACGCAGCGCGGCGCTGATTGGCGCGATGCTGGTGGCGATGTTCAGCCTCGACTGGCGCATGGCGCTGGTGGCGATCACCATCTTCCCGGCGGTGCTGATTGTCATGGTCATTTACCAGCGCTACAGCACGCCGATCGTGCGTCGGGTGCGCGCGTATCTGGCCGACATTAACGATGGCTTCAACGAAGTGATCAACGGCATGAGCGTCATCCAGCAGTTCCGCCAGCAGGCGCGCTTTGGCGAACGCATGGGGGAAGCCAGCCGTTCGCACTACATGGCGCGTATGCAGACGCTGCGGCTTGATGGTTTCCTGCTGCGTCCGCTGCTGAGCCTTTTCTCGGCGCTGGTGCTTTGCGGGCTGCTGATGCTCTTTGGGCTGAGCTCAAACGGTACGATTGAAGTGGGCGTGCTGTACGCCTTTATCAGCTATCTCGGGCGTCTTAACGAGCCGTTGATCGAGCTTACCACCCAGCAATCGATGCTGCAGCAGGCGGTGGTCGCCGGTGAGCGCGTGTTTGAGCTGATGGACAGGCCGCGCCAGGCCTACGGCAATGACGAGCGACCTCTGCAAAGCGGGACTATCGCCTTTGATAACGTCTCGTTTGCCTATCGCGAAGACCGGCTGGTGCTGCAGGACATCACGCTTGACGTTCCGTCGCGCGGTTTCGTGGCGCTGGTAGGGCATACCGGCAGCGGTAAGAGCACGCTTGCCAGCCTGTTGATGGGCTATTACCCGGTCACGCACGGCGAAATCCGCCTCGATGGGCGCCCGCTCGCGTCTCTCAGCCACACCGTGTTGCGTAAAGGCGTCGCGATGGTGCAGCAGGATCCGGTCGTGCTGGCCGATACCTTCTACGCCAACGTGACCCTGGGGCGAGACTACTCCCAGGAGCAGGTCTGGGACGTGCTGGAAAAAGTGCAGCTGGCAGAGCTGGCGCGCGGGTTTAGCGATGGGATCAATACCAAACTGGGCGAGCAGGGGAACAATCTCTCCGTCGGGCAAAAGCAGCTCCTGGCGATGGCGCGGGTGCTGATTGAAACGCCGCAGATACTGATTCTGGATGAAGCCACGGCCAGTATTGACTCCGGCACCGAACAGGCCATTCAGCAGGCGCTGGCCGCCGTACGCGACCATACGACGCTGGTGGTGATTGCCCACCGTCTTTCCACCATCGTCGATGCCGATACCATTCTGGTGCTACATCGCGGACAGGCCGTTGAACGCGGTACGCACCGTGAACTGCTGGAAGCAAAAGGGCGCTACTGGCAGATGTACCAGCTGCAGCTGGCGGGCGAGGAGCTGGCGGCCAGCGTGCGTGATGAAGAGTCGCTTAGCGCCTGATGCACCAAAATGAGGCGACGCGCTAACAGTCATTCCTGTTGGTGCAAAACTGAAACGCACCCTGCACCGGCATGGTGCGTTTTTTTTCGCCTGTTCGTTTATTACGGCCGCGTAATGCTCTGTGCGCCGCCGTTCCCCCTCGTTTTCATTTCTGGCACACCCCTTGCAATACCTTCTGCGTAAGCTGCGGCCATTACCGAATTCTGACTGGAGGGGATCTATGAAGCTGGTTACGGTTGTAATCAAACCATTCAAACTCGAAGACGTGCGTGAAGCGTTGTCTTCAATGGGTATTCAGGGACTGACTGTCACCGAAGTGAAAGGCTTTGGTCGTCAGAAGGGTCATGCCGAGCTTTATCGCGGGGCGGAATACAGCGTTAACTTTCTGCCAAAAGTAAAAATTGATGTCGCGATTGCTGACGATCAGCTTGATGAAGTCATTGATGTCATTAGCAAAGCGGCCTATACCGGCAAAATTGGCGACGGCAAAATTTTCGTTGCCGAACTGCAGCGCGTCATTCGCATCCGTACCGGCGAATCTGACGAAGCGGCATTGTAAATAACGCCTGGCACACAGTGATAGGGATCGAGAAAATGAAGATAGCAACACTTAAAACGGGTCTGGGTTCGCTGGCGCTGCTGCCGGGCCTGGCGCTGGCTGCTACCCCTGCGGTGGTCGACAAAGCCGATAACGCCTTTATGATGATCAGCACCGCGCTGGTGCTGTTCATGTCAATTCCGGGCATTGCGCTGTTCTACGGCGGCCTGATCCGTGGCAAAAACGTTCTCTCCATGCTGACGCAGGTTGCCGTGACGTTCGCACTGGTCTGCGTGCTGTGGGTGGTTTACGGTTACTCGCTGGCGTTCGGTACGGGCAACGCGTTCTTTGGTAACTTCGACTGGGTGATGCTGAAAAATATTGAGCTGACCGCGCTGATGGGCAGTTTCTATCAGTACATCCACGTTGCGTTCCAGGGCTCCTTCGCCTGTATTACCGTCGGGCTGATTGTGGGCGCGCTCGCCGAGCGTATCCGTTTCTCTGCCGTGCTGATCTTCGTGGTGGTCTGGATGACGCTCTCCTATGTGCCGATTGCGCACATGGTCTGGGGTGGCGGTCTGCTGGCAACGCACGGCGCGCTGGACTTCGCGGGCGGTACCGTTGTACACATCAACGCCGCGGTAGCGGGTCTGGTGGGTGCCTACCTGATTGGCAAACGCGTGGGCTTCGGTAAAGAAGCGTTTAAACCGCACAACCTGCCGATGGTGTTTACCGGTACGGCTATCCTCTACTTTGGCTGGTTTGGCTTCAACGCCGGCTCGGCAAGTGCAGCAAACGAAATCGCCGCGCTGGCCTTCGTGAACACCGTTGTGGCCACGGCGGGTGCAATCCTCTCCTGGGTGTTTGGCGAGTGGGCGGTACGCGGTAAACCGTCACTGCTGGGTGCCTGCTCGGGTGCCATTGCCGGTCTGGTTGGCATTACGCCAGCGTGTGGTTATGTCGGCGTGGGTGGCGCGCTGCTGGTCGGTCTGGTGTCCGGTCTGGCGGGTCTGTGGGGCGTGACCGCACTGAAACGTGTGCTGCGCGTTGACGACCCATGCGATGTGTTTGGTGTTCACGGCGTGTGCGGCATCGTGGGTTGTATCATGACCGGTATCTTTGCCGCGAAGTCGCTCGGTGGCGTGGGCTACGCAGAAGGCGTGACCATGGTTCATCAGGTGCTGGTGCAGCTGGAAAGTATTGCAATCACCGTTGTCTGGTCTGCCGTTGTGGCCTTCATTGGCTATAAGCTGGCGGATATGACGGTGGGTCTGCGCGTACCGGAAGAGCAGGAGCGCGAAGGCCTGGACGTCAACAGCCACGGCGAGAATGCGTATAACGCCTGATAAACAGCAAAACGGCAACTTCGGTTGCCGTTTTTAGTGTGTATTCCCTCTCCCCGTGGGAGAGGGTCAGGGTGAGGGCATCAGGCCGCACACAATCACCCGCGATTACGCATCACCCCTTCCTGCACAGTCGACGCGACCAGCACGCCATCCTGAGTATAAAACTCCCCGCGCACAAACCCTCGCGCGCTCGACGCTGAGGTACTCTCCACGCTGTAAAGCAGCCACTCATTCATGTTGAACGGACGGTGGAACCACATGGAGTGATCGATCGTCGCGACCTGCATCCCTTTTTCCAGGAAACCAACCCCGTGCGGCTGCAGCGCCACCGGCAGGAAGTTGAAATCTGACGCATAGCCGAGCAGATACTGATGCACGCGGAAATCTTCCGGCACGGTCCCGTTGGCACGGATCCAGGCCTGGCGTTTCGGCTCGGCGGCATGGCCTTTCATCGGGTTGTGGAACTCAACCGGGCGGATCTCCAGCGGCTTATCGCAGAGAAACTTCTCTTTGACCTGCGGCGGAAGCAGATGCGCCAGCGCGCGGGCGATATCCGTCTCTGATTTTAAAGAGTCGGGCGACGGAGCCGGGGGCATCACTTTTTGATGCTCGTAGCCGGATTCCGGCGCCTGGAAAGAGGCGGTCATGTAAAAGATCGGCTTGCCGTTCTGAATAGCTGCTACGCGGCGCGCGCTGAAGCTGTTGCCGTCTCGCAGGACTTCAACGTCATACACAATCGGTCTTGCGCTATCGCCAGGGCGTAAGAAGTAGCTGTGGAACGAATGCACCAGACGGTCTGCCGGGACAGTCTCCTTTGCTGCGTACAGAGCTTGTCCAACGACTTGCCCCCCGAAGACCTGGCGTAAGCCGAGATCTTCGCTCTGTCCGCGAAAGAGTCCTTCCTCAATTTTTTCCAGATTCAGTAATGTCAGCAGATTGTTCAGTGCCTGACTCATAGTTGTCCTCAATAAACGCCGTAGCGAAAGATAGGCAGAGTATAACGCAGAAATGAAAGTGGTCCGATGGGTAGAATAATCTGAATATCGGCACGTTTTCAGGCATAAATCGGTGATCTGTGCCACACTTGAATACGTTATGTGATTGAAACGACATCGGATGGGATCGATCCCGCTGGTGCATTGATAAGGAGACTTCAATGAAACTCGTGCCCATGCTAAGTGGTGTAGCTATTGCGGTGGCGTTGTCCGCCTGTGCCGGTAAAAGCGCCCAAGTGCCAGTACCAGCAGCCGACCCGAACGGGATTAATACCCTTTCACAGCAATCCATTCAGCAGCCTAATGTTTCCGGTACCATCTGGATTAAACAGAAAGTGGCGTTGCCGCCGGATGCGGTATTAACCGTAACGCTGTCTGATGCTTCTCTGGCCGACGCGCCGTCGAAAGTCGTTGCCCAGCGTGCCGTTCGTACTGAAGGCAAGCAGGCGCCGTTTAGCTTCGTATTGCCGTATAACCCGTCGGACGTGCAGCCTAACGCCCGTATCCTGCTGAGCGCAGCGGTAACCATCAACGGCAAGCTGGTCTTTATCACCGATACGGTCCAGGAAGCGATCAACAACGGTGGGACAAAAATCGATCTGAACCTGGTGCCGGTGCAGCAGACCGAAGTGCCGGTCGCACCGCAGACCAATCAGCCGTCTCTGCCAACTCCACCGACTCAGATGTAATTTCTGCATTTCCCCTCTCCTCCGGGAGAGGGGTCAATATACCCAGCGAAACTTCTGCAAATCGATCTGACCCGACCCTGACACCTGCACACCCTCTGAAAGTAACGCCTGACGCTGACGCTGAAGATCCGGCCCGGTGAGTGAAATGGCGCCATGACGGTTCACCACCCGATGCCAGGGCAGCGTACTGCCTTCCGGCAGCCGTTTCAGGACGCCTCCAACCTGTCGCGCCGCGCGCGGGGAACCGGCCAGACGCGCGACATCACCATAGGTGGTGACGTAGCCTTCCGGGATTGAGGCCACGATTTGCCATACGCGCTGTGGAAAGGAGTCGTGTTCGTCCATACCTTTACCTGTGGGGAGTTTCTGGAAAGCTATGGTAAACGAAGATCTTCATGATTGCTGCGCCTGTTTGCGCAAGAAACCAGCATCCGGTTGCTGGTCGCTTGCAATTGGGCTTTAGCACAGGGATAATGCGCCAGCGCGTTGGTTATCAACGCTCTCAATGGGGGCTCTGTTGGTTCTCCCGCAACGCTACTCTGTTCACCAGGTCAGGTCCGGAAGGAAGCAGCCAGGGCAGACGACGTGTGTGCCGGGATGTAGCTGGCAGGGCCCCCACCCATTTGTGGCCTCATAAGATTCTTCAGCTTCACCTCTCCCTCAAAGCATTACTCCACAATAAAACTACGCCTGTATCGTGTAATATATATTTCATTGCACTGAAATATTATTGTCATAAACCTGTAATAATAGACTGTCATTTTATAATCGGACGGTTATTTTGTTCCATAACTCAAAAAAATATATATCTGGATAACATTGTTAAGTTCGTGTATTAAATAAAGTACTTATTCCGAAGGGAAGTGACAAACATGGCTACAGCGGTATTAAACGTTAAGATTGATGACGCGCTAAAAGAAAGGCTTCGCCACTATGCGGAAGTCAATAACGAGAATTTAAGCGTGACGACAGAGAAACTGCTGCTGCTGGCGTTCGAAGCAGTAGAAGAGGCGGGAGTATCGGAAGAGGATATTGATAATCAGCATACGGAAGAAGAGAGTGTTTCTCCTTTTACTCCTAAAGAAATCAAGGCTCTACGTAAACTTCTGAAGAAGAGAAAATGAAACAACAACTGTCAACCGCCAGTGACTACAACGAGGCCTGCGATCTGTTGCGTTCAGGCTACGTGAAGCATGTACGTCTTGGCTGGAATGTTGGAAGCGATGAGTTCTTTCGTATTGCGTCTGACTGGTGTGATACCGGTGCAAAAATAAAGAAAGACGGTGATAACTTCGTTATTTCACTAAAAGGCTTTCCTATTCCTCCTCAGCATTAAATCCTGACCAGTGAAAACTGCTGACTGCATATATTACAGTCAGCAGTTTTTATTTTATGATCTGCTTCAAATATTTTAATATTAGATCACGCTGCGTTTTAACGATGGCACGTTTTTATTCAAGGCGAGCCATAACGGTTTGATCCTCAGCAACGCCTGCTCAAGCTCTGTCGATTCGAGCGAGAAGGGCATCCGTAAATAGCGGTCAAACGCCCCCGATAAACCAAACCGCGTCCCGGTTCCCAGGTTAATCCCGATTATTTCTGCCCGTGCGGCAAGCTGTGTCGCCAGCATGCCCGGAAGCTCTATCCAGTAAGAGAGCCCGCCTTCCGCCTCGTGGAATTTCCACTCCGGGAAATGTTCGCGCAGCAGGTCACCGCATCGATCGCGCCGTTCCGCCAGCATCTTCCGGCGTGCGGGCAGAAACGTCTCGCTGTTGTTAATGAGCCACTGCATTGCCAGCTGTTCGAGCAGCGGCGAGCCTAAATCCAGAGTATCCCGCGTCTGGGCAAGGGGGGCGATGGTGCGCGATGAGGCGCGGATCCAGCCGAGACGCAGCCCGCCCCAGAAGCTTTTTCCGGCAGAGCCTAAGGTGATGACGGTGGCCTGCGGGTTAAAGGCGGCCAGCGGTGGCGGGGGAGGCGCATCAAACCAGAGATCCACCATCGTTTCATCCACCACCAGCGCCGTGCGGGTTTGGGCTGCAATATCCGTGATGGCCTGACGGGTGGCGATATCCATACAGCGCCCGGTCGGATTATGAAAATCTGGCATCAGGTAGGCCAGACGCGGCGCCGTCTGGGCAAGCGTTGCGGCAAAGCCATCCGTATCCCAGCCGGTTTCCGGCAGCGACACCCCGACTGGCCGACACTGCGCCCCCTGAATGGCGGCAATCGCCAGCGGATAGGTGGGATGATCGACCACGACGCGGTCCCCCGGCCCGGTCATCATCCGCAGTATCAGCGCAAAGCCGCTGACGGCGCCATTAACCACCATCACTTCATCTGCGCGGGTGGGAAGACCCCGCGCGGTATAGCGCGCAGCGATGGCCTCCCGCAGCGTCGGTAGCCCCAGCTGATCGTAGCCCGTCAGCGAGAGATGCGGGGTAATGGCCGTGAGCGCATGGGCATAAGCCTGATGGATCTCCGGCCCGGCATTCAGGGCGGCAGTGGAGAGATCCAGTGCGGCGCTCGCCGCGGAAAGGGTGGGAACGGCGCGCGTGTCAGGGAGAATGACCCGTGACCCGCTGCCGTGGCGGCTTTCAAGGTACCCCTCTTCACGCAGGTGGGCGAGCGCGCTGCTGATGGTGGTTCGGCTCACGTCCAGCGCCGTGGCCAGCTCACGCTCGCCCGGCAGCCGCGTATTCAGTGCCAGACGCCCATCAAGAATTAACAAACGCAGCGCGTCGGCCAGCTGTCGCCAGAGCGGGGTGCGGGATGAGGCTTGCTGCCAGTGGCCTAAAAGGCGTACCAGAGACTGGCTTCCGAAGCGACGTGATGACATATGCAGTCCACTATTTGAAAACTGGACATTAATCATAGTGCCATTTTAGGTCAGGATGAAAGCCTGGTTCACTGGAGAAGATAAAAATGGTACGTCGTCTGCTACAACTCTATGTCGGTTTAGGACTGTATGGCCTTTCCACCGCAATGTTTATTCGTTCCGATTTGGGGGTCGATCCCTGGGATGTTTTTCACCTCGGGGTGGGGATGCAGCTGGGGATGACTATCGGGACGGTGATCATTTTAGTCGGCGCTGCGGTGCTGCTGCTGTGGATCCCGCTGCGCCAGATGCCGGGGCTTGGCACGATCAGCAACGTGATTTGTATCGGTCTGGCGGCGGACGCCAGCATGGCGCTTATCCCGGAGCTGGATTCGTTACCCGTTCGAATTGCTTTCCTGGTGTCGGGCATCGTGATGAATGCGATTGCGACCAGCATGTACATCGGGGCCGGTTTCGGGCCAGGCCCGCGCGACGGCCTGATGACCGGCATTCACGCCCGACTGGGTTGGTCCATTCGCAGCGTGCGTACCTCAATTGAGGTGTCCGTTCTGCTGATTGGGTGCGTGCTTGGCGGCACGTTTGGGGTGGGAACCGTACTGTATGCACTGACCATTGGCCCGCTTATCCAGCTCTGCCTGCCCTGGTTCCGCCAGAAGCCACGCATTGCGGAAATACGCCAGCCGGAGCGGGTTGTTTAATTTTGCGAAGCGCTCACATGTTTTAACGGCGTCGCTGTGCCAGAATAGACGCTTCGAAAATCGCGATGCCAGAAAGCATGAAAGCAATCACTCTCTATGATGTCGCCCTCCTTGCGGGGGTTTCTTATCAGACCGTTTCCCGCGTCATTAACGACGCGGAACATGTGTCTGCCCGCACGCGAGAAAAGGTGCAGCAGGCGATGGCGGAGCTGCACTACGTTCCTAACCTTCGGGCGCAGCAGCTGGCGGGGAAACGCACCCGTACGCTGGGCCTCATCACCACCGACCTGGCCCTGCACGCGCCTTCGCAAATTGTGTCGGCAGTCAAATCGCGTGCGGCGGAACAGGGGGCGAGCGTCCTTATCTCCATGGTGGAGCAACCCCAGCAGTGTCAGGCCGCGCTTCAGGCGCTGCTGGCACAGCGGGTGGACGCGCTGCTGGTGAATGTGCCGCTTGACGATCCGCACGCCGAAGAGCTCGGGGCGCTGGCGTCGCCCGTCCCGGTGCTGTTCCTCGATGTGGCGCCCTCAGCGCGGGTAAACAGCCTCGTGTTTAACGCGGAGCAGGGGGCGCGTCTGGGCGTTGAGCATCTGCTTTCGCTGGGGCATCAGCGCATTGCCCTGCTGAGCGGGCCGGAAAGCTCGGTCTCTGCGCGGGCGCGCCTGGCGGGCTGGAAAGCGACGCTGGCGCAGGCGGGTCTTAACGCGACGGCTGTGGCCTACGGTGACTGGAGCGCGGCCAGCGGTTATGAGAAGGGACACGTGCTGCTGTCGGGGGCGGCATTACCGGACGCGCTTCTGGTGGCGAACGATCAGATGGCGCTCGGGGTGATGCGCGCCTGCGCGGAAAAAGGGATCGCGATCCCTGGCCAGCTTTCGGTGGTAGGGTTTGACGATACGGCCGACAGCGCCTGGTTTTCCCCGCCGCTGACGACCATTCGTCAGGCGTTTCGCGAGGCGGGCGAACGCAGCGTGGAGTGGCTGCTGGCGCCTTCCGGGGGCGAAGCGTGCCGGCAGGTTCAGCTGCCGGTGACGCTGGTTACCCGTCATTCCAGCGCACGGCGCAACCCTAAGCAGGCCGAACGCGAGGATCTGGCGCAGCAGCTCAGAAGCCTGGCACTGCTTGCCGAGCAGATTGCCCGCAAATAAAACTTTGTGATCGGACTCGCTACCCCGCGATTGAACGCTTTACCGTTGCCGGGTGCCAGGGCATGTTAACCAAAATTGTGAGCGCTTCGCAAAGAGGTTACTATGTCCACCACTTCACCGCTGACCCTCAGCGCCATTCTGGCCCGTCGGGACTGGGAAAATCCTGGCGTCACCCAGTGGAACCGTCTGGCCGCACACGCGCCGTTACACAGCTGGCGCAATGAACCCTCTGCCAGAGAGGAGGCTGGATCCATCAGCAGGCACACTCTGAACGGAGTGTGGCGGTTTAGCTACTTTACCGCGCCGGAGCAGGTTCCTCAGGCATGGGTAACCGAAGATTGCGCCGATGCCGTTGCGATGCCCGTGCCGTCTAACTGGCAGATGCAGGGGTTCGACACGCCCATCTATACCAATGTTACCTATCCTATTCCCGTTAACCCGCCTTTCGTGCCGCAGGAAAACCCGACCGGTTGTTACTCGCTCACATTTGAGGTGGATGACGCCTGGCTTCGAAGCGGGCAGACCCGCATCATCTTCGACGGTGTGAACTCGGCGTTCCATCTCTGGTGCAACGGGCAGTGGATGGGCTATTCCCAGGACAGCCGATTGCCCGCCGAATTTGACCTCTCGGCGGCCTTGCGCCCCGGGCAGAACCGGCTGGCGGTCATGGTATTGCGCTGGTGCGACGGCAGCTATCTGGAAGATCAGGACATGTGGCGCATGAGCGGCATCTTCCGCGATGTGACGCTGCTGCATAAACCCAAGACGCAGATTGCCGATTATCACGTGGTGACGGACCTGAATGCGGAGCTGGATCGCGCGGTGCTGAAGGTGGATGTCGCGCTGGCAGGCGCTGGCTTTGCAGACTGCGAGGTGGTCATGACCCTGTGGCGCACGGGTGAAAAATGCGCCAGCGTTTCCCGGCGGCCAGGATCTGCCATCGTCGACGAGCGCGGCAGCTGGGCAGAGCGGCTAACGGCGACGATCCCTGTTGACCAGCCCGCGCTCTGGAGCGCTGAAACGCCAGAACTGTATCGCCTGACGATTGCGCTTCTTGACCCGCAGGGGGAGGTGCTGGAGGTTGAGGCGTGCGACGTGGGCTTCCGCCGCGTTGAGATCGGCAATGGCCTGCTGAAGCTTAACGGTAAACCGCTGCTGATCCGCGGGGTTAACCGGCACGAGCATCACCCGGAAAACGGCCAGGTGATGGACGAAGCGACCATGCGCCGCGATATCGAAATCATGAAGCAGCACAACTTCAACGCCGTGCGCTGCTCGCACTATCCGAACCATCCGCTGTGGTACCGGCTTTGCGACCGCTACGGGCTGTACGTCGTTGACGAAGCCAATATCGAAACGCACGGCATGGTGCCGATGAGCCGCCTTGCTGACGATCCGCGCTGGCTGCCCGCCATGAGCGAACGCGTGACCCGCATGGTGCAGCGCGATCGTAATCATCCCTCGGTTATCATCTGGTCCCTGGGCAATGAGTCGGGCCACGGCGCGAATCACGATGCGCTCTACCGCTGGCTGAAAACCACCGATCCTACGCGTCCGGTGCAGTATGAAGGCGGCGGCGCGAACACGGCGGCGACCGATATTGTCTGTCCGATGTACGCCCGGGTCGATCGGGATCAGCCCTTCCCGGCAGTGCCTAAATGGTCAATCAAGAAATGGATCGGCATGCCGGACGAAACGCGCCCGCTGATCCTCTGTGAATACGCCCACGCGATGGGAAATAGCTTTGGCGGGTTTGCGAAATACTGGGAAGCGTTTCGCAGCCATCCTCGCCTGCAGGGTGGGTTTGTCTGGGACTGGGTCGATCAGGCCCTGACGAAACGGGACGAAAAGGGCAACGCGTTCTGGGCCTACGGCGGAGACTTCGGCGATAAGCCGAACGATCGGCAGTTCTGTCTTAACGGGCTGGTGTTCCCCGATCGCTCGCCGCACCCGGCGCTGTTCGAGGCGCAGCGCGCCCAGCAGTTCTTTACCTTTACGCGGGTCAGCACCTCTCCGCTGGTGATTGAGGTGCAAAGCGGCTATCTGTTCCGCCACACCGATAACGAAGTGCTGAACTGGACGGTTGCCCGGGACGGGGACGTGCTGGCCGCGGGCGAGGTGACGCTCTCGATGGCGCCTGAAGGCACCCAGCGTCTGGAGATTGACCTGCCGGCGCTGAAAGCCGTGCCGGGTGAGGTCTGGCTGAACGTTGAAGTACGCCAGCCGCGGGCAACGCCGTGGTCTCCGGCTGACCATCGCTGCGCGTGGGAGCAGTGGCCGCTTCCAGCTCCCCTCTTTATTGCTCCGCCAGTCCCGGCGGGCGAGCCGCCGGTGTTAACGCAAAGCGATCGCATTCTGGAGATCGCCCATCGTCAACAGCGCTGGCAGTTCGATCGCGCAACCGGAAACCTGTCCCAATGGTGGCGAAACGGCGTTGAAACGCTGCTTTCACCTCTGACGGATAACGTCAGCCGCGCGCCGCTGGATAACGACATTGGCGTGAGTGAAGCGACGCAGATCGATCCGAACGCCTGGGTTGAACGCTGGAAAGCGGCGGGCATGTACGAACTCACCTCGCGCGTTCTGCACTGTGAGGCAAAGCAGCACGCAGGCGACGTGGTGGTCACAACCCAGCACGTGCTTGAGTATCGCGGCAAAGCCCTGTTCATGAGCCGTAAAGTCTGGCGGGTGGACGATCGGGGCGTTCTGCATGGCGATATTCAGATTGATGTTGCGTCTGATATTCCTGAACCCGCGCGCGTTGGCCTGAGCGTTCATCTTGCCGAAACGCCGGAAAACGTTCACTGGCTGGGGCTGGGGCCGCATGAAAACTACCCGGACAGAAAGCTGGCGGCGCAGCAGGGGCGCTGGACATTACCTCTCGAGGCCATGCACACGCCGTATATCTTCCCGACGGAAAATGGTTTGCGCTGCGATACCCGGGAACTTGTGGTGGGAACGCATCAGCTGAACGGCCGGTTCCATTTCTCGGTGAGCCGCTACGGCCAGCAGCAGCTGCGTGAGACAACCCATCATCATCTGCTGCGCGAAGAGCCGGGATGCTGGCTCAATCTCGATGCGTTCCATATGGGCGTGGGCGGCGACGACTCCTGGAGCCCCAGCGTCTCTCCGGAATTCCTCCTGCAGACACGCCAGCTTCGCTATACCTTCAGCTGGCAGCAGACCCTTAGCTGACCATGAAGATGCGGCCACAGAGCGTGGCCGCAGTCTTACGCCAGAATGCCGCTCAGGCCATGCAGGCTCATGTAAATCCCTACTACGGTAATCAGCGCAGCGGAGATCCACGGCGCTTTACGGGAGAATTCGCTAAACCCGGGCCAGCGTTTGGTCGCGTGCTTGAGGCTTAAGGCCGCAATCGCGCCGGAAGCGACCAGCGTTAACGCCAGACCAATGCTGAAGCTGAACACCAGCGTCGCGCCGAGGGCGAAATGCTTCAGCTGCAGGCAGATCAGCAGCACGGTGATGGACGCCGGACAGGGGATAAGCCCGCCGGTCAGGCCAAACATCACGATCTGGCCGGTGGTGACGTTTTGACCGCTGAAGCGCCGGTTAATATCCTGCGCGTGAGCGCGCTGGTGGGCGTCCTGCCACTCTTCTTCAACCAGCGTGTGTTCGTGGTGGTGATGATGATTATGATGGTGGTCATGGTCATGGTCATGGTCATGGTCATGGTCATGGTGGGCGTGGTGGTGATGACGATCGTGCGGCCGGCTTTCTTTCCAGGTTCGCCACGCCATCCACAGGGCGATCGCAACGATCAGCACCCCGGAAATCAGCTGGAACCAGGGTTCGGACGTGTGTGCATCCCAGCCCCGACCAAACCATAATCCCGCCATCGCAACGAGCCAGACCACCGCCGTATGGGAGAGCGTTGCCGCCAGGCCGAGCAGCACCGCCTGTTTCAGCGTGCCTCGGATGGCAACAATAAAGGCGGCCATCATTGTTTTTGAATGGCCCGGTTCCAGGCCATGTAGCGCACCGAGCAGGATAGCGCTGGGAACAAACAGCCAGGCGTTGCCCTGCTGAAGGAGTGAAGCAAAATCGGTCATGGGAAATTCCGGAGTGGAAAGCGTGCGGAGATACTACTCCCCCCCAGTAGCGTAATACTACCCCCCAGTAGAAAAATACTCAGGGGGAGTAGAGCGTGGTATGCTTTAAAAGCCAAAAAATAAGGGATACAGAGATGTCACATACCGTTCGCGACAAGAAGATGTTACTGACTCGCCTGAAGAAAATTCAGGGGCAGAGCACCGCGCTGGAAAAAATGCTCAACAGCGATCACGAATGCGCCGAGGTGTTACAGCAGCTGGCGGCGATCCGCGGGGCGGTGAATGGCATGATGATGCAGGTGATCGAAGGGCATTTAACCGATCATGTGGTGAAAGAGCCTGAAGAAGCGCAGCGTGAAGCCGATCTTGGCGTGGTGTTGCGGGTGATGAAATCCTATCTTAAGTAGAATGCATGCCGAGGTTATTTTCTGCCCAGAGAATAAATTCCGTTTTTGGCAGCGCTTTGCTGTAGTACCACCCCTGCCCGTACTGCACGCCGTGGCGGTGTAGCCAGGCGAGTTGCCCTGCGGTTTCGACGCCCTCCGCTACCATCGCCAGCTTCAGCGACTTCGCTATTTCAATGATGTGCGGCGTCACATTTTTATACTCCAGCGCATCCACGAACGATTTATCAATTTTTAGCGTATCGACGTCCAGATCCTGCAGATAGCTCAGGCTGGAATAGCCCGTGCCAAAATCATCAATATAGACAGGGTGGCCCGAACGACGGAATGCGGCGATAGCCGGTGCGCTAATTTTGGGATCGGCAAAGCCGCGCTCGGTGAGCTCAAGGGCGATTTGCCGGGGGTGGATCTGCCACTTGTTCAGGAGCTGGCTCAACAGAGGCGGCAGGATGCCGGAGGTTAAATCGGCAGGGGCGAGGTTAATGGAGATATGCTGATCCGGATAGCGTTGCAGCCAGTGGCCCATATCTTCAAACACCTTTTCGATGACTAACTGCGTCAGCTTCGAGATGAGCCCCGTTTGCTCGGCAAGAGGGACAAAAATATCCGGCGAGAGGCAGCTTCCGTCCGGCTGCGGCCAGCGCGTTAGCGCCTCAGCGCCCACAATTTTTCCGCTACAGAGCGCCACGATGGGCTGATAGTGGACCACAAAATCCCGGCTGTTAATTGCGTCAAGCAGGCGATTGCGCGGCGACTGGATACGCCGCAGGATCCGCAGGACAAACAGTGCGGCGAGCAGGCTTATCAACATGCCGAACGGTAACCAGAAAAGAAGCTGCCGGTGCCAGGTTTCAGCCAGCGGTTTGAGCGTTGCCCATGCGACAACGGTAAACCCAAGCTCAGGTACAGACTTCATGACGTACATTGAACCGTTGTACTGCACGCTTTTCACACCCCGCTCCTGAACCATGTCGCGGATATGAGAGTCGAGCTTGCTGCTGCTGGCAAATATGCGGTGCGTTGCGCTTCCTACCAGGGCGGCATCAATCGCTATCTCGCCGAAAGGGATCACGTCCACCAGCGAGGCAGGATCGATCATGACAAGGTAGTGGCCTTTTCCCAGCACCGTCATGTAGCGGTTAAACCCAAGATCGTTTTGCGTGGTCAGCCACGCGCTGTAACCATCTTCGGTAATGCGCATTGGAGGAGGGAAAGGGGACGCATGGCTGGTTTGCTCCAGGGAGGAGCAGAGCGGTCGAAGGTTGTCGATATAAATCACTTCCTGGACATATCGCCACGAGAAAGCGACCCGGCGCATTTCCCGCAATTGCAAGGGGCTACACGGCACGCCCTCAAAGGCCTGCAGGTGATCGAGCGCTTCTTTTGCCTGATCCACAACCCTGTCGGTGCGTACCAGCACGCGGGAGGCATAGTTATCCAGCGCATCGGCGAATTTATCTTCCGCCTGGCGATGGGCCAGCCAGATGCTCAGGCAAATGGGGACCAGCACAGAAAAGATAAGTACGCCAGTCACCAGACTGACCAGATGTCGGGTTTTCATGCTGTCGTGTCCTTCCTCGTATACCCGTTCCTGGGCATTGAGTTCCCTGCCTGAAGAGAAAGATTTTACCGCGAAATGATATAGTTATAGCACGTGGTTGGCATGGTTTTCATTTTATCTCAGGCATACGAGAAATTATCGTCAGAAGAGAGGGGTTGTTTTTTCAACCTCGCCTGGATATTATTTTGTTATGTTATAACAAAACATAAAGGATTTACGATGAAACCCGATATCCACCCAGCCTATCGCACCGTGGTATTCCACGACACCAGCGCTAATGAATACTTTAAAGTTGGCTCAACCATTAGGACCGACCGCGAAATTGAACTCGACGGTGAAACGTATCCGTACATCACCATCGAGGTTTCTTCAAAATCGCACCCGTTTTATACCGGTAAGCAAAAAACGTTCTCCACGGACGGCAGCGCAGCGCGCTTCCGCAAGCGTTTTGGCGGTTTTCTCAATGCGAAGCGGGGCTAATCATGCAGGTACTTAACTCATTACGCAGTGCAAAGCAGCGCCACCCGGATTGCCAGATTGTCAAACGCAAGGGACGCTTATACGTGATTTGCAAATCTAATCCGCGCTTTAAGGCGGTTCAGGGACGTAAAAAAAGACGCTAAACGCGCGTTTCTCGCCAGCTTTCCAGGGATCTAATCTGTTTGCCATCGGCGGTAAAATTGTCGGTGGCAAGCCAGCTTTCAAAGGCGCTCGCCAGCGCCGGCCACTCTTTGTCGAGAATCGAAAACCAGTCGGTATCTCGGTTACGGCCTTTTATGACCAGCGCCTGACGAAAGCGCCCCTCAAACTGAAAGCCCAGACGCAGCGCCGCTTTACGGGAAGGCTCGTTCAGGCTATTGCACTTCCATTCATAACGCCGGTACCCCAGGGAATCGAACACGTATCGCATCAGCAGATACTGCGCTTCTGTCGACCCTGGCGTGCGGCTTAACAGAGGAGAGAAGTGAACGTGCCCCACTTCCACGACCCCGTTTTTAGGATCGATCCGCATCAGGGACAGCGTCCCGACAGGAGACTGGGTCCGGTTGTCCATAACGGTAAAGTGGATGGGATCGGATAACTCACTTACGCTCGCCACCCAGTTGGCAAACTCCTCTGCGGTGGCATCGGGTTCACGCAGCAGCCACGTCCAGCTGCGGGTATCTTCGGCCAGGGAATAGGCGGAGAACAACGCGTGGGCATGCTCCACGCGCAGCGGCTCAAGCCGACAATAGTGACCCTGAAGGACCACCCGGGACGGGTGCTGACGAGGCTGCCAGTCGATAAGGGCTTCGCCTACAGGCTGTCCAAACTCGTTGAATGTATTCATCTTTATTTCCATGACGTTGAAAAGATCTCCAGATTAGTGAATTGCTGGTTCCTTAAAAAGAACCACCAGGCTATGTTTTTCTGGTACCACAAGGAGGGAAGATGAATATACCGGGTGATGAGTTTTACACTTTGCTCCATGCTGCGCTGAAAAAGCGTGGGCAGGAGACGCTTCAGCGCGCGCTCTATCTCGCTTTGCGGGAGGCCATACTGGGCGGAAGGCTTCGGTCCGGCAGCCAGCTGCCCGGTTCGCGAACGCTGGCGCAGCAGATCTCGGTTTCCCGAAACACCGTCAATGCGGCGCTGGACCAGCTCACGCTCGAAGGTTATTTACTGCGTAACCGTCAGGGAACGCGGGTGGGGCAATTCGCTCATCGTACGATTGCCCGGACATTGCCGGATCCTGACGTCAGTCTGACAAAACGGGTCGCCCTGCTGCCCGCGCCCGTGCCGCGCGACACCCCGGTGATGGCGTTTACGCCGGGAACGCCTGCCATTAACTATTTCCCCTTGCCGCTGTGGCGGCGATTGTACGATCGCGTCCTGCGCGAGGAGGGGAGTGCCCTGTTAGGCTATGGCGACCCGGCCGGCGAGCCGTCGCTGCGCGCCGCGATTGCCCGGCATCTCGCCCTGTCCCGCGGTATCGACTGCGACGCCAGCCAGATTGCGATAACCGAAGGGGCGCTTGAAGGCGTCAACCTCTGCACGATGCTGTTAAGCGAGCCTGGCGATGTCGCCTGGGTAGAAAACCCCGGCTATAGCGGGGCAAAGAGTGCGTTTGTTAAAACTGGCCTGGCAATGACGGGAATACCGGTTGATGACGAGGGAATGTGCTGGGAAGGGCTGGATGCGCCTGCGCCCTCAATGATTTTTACCTCACCTTCGCATCAGTTCCCTTACGGAAGTGTGCTCAGCGCGCGGCGGCGGCTGGCGCTGCTGGAGCTGGCCCGGCAGCACAACGCGTGGATCATTGAAGACGATTACGACAGCGAGTTCCGCTATGCCGGTGAGCCCGTACCGGCGATGCTGGGAATGGTCAACAATGCGCTCGTTGTGTATCTGGGGACGTTCAGTAAAACGCTGTTTCCCTCGCTCAGAATGGGGTTTATGGTTTTACCGCCAGCGCTGGCGAAAGCGGCTCGCCCGGCTATCGGCTCGCTGTTGCGCGGAGGGCATCGTGCGGAGCAGCGTACCCTGGCGCTGTTTATTGAAGAAGGTCATTACGCCCGTCATCTTGCCGCCATGCGTCGGCTCTACCGTAAACGCTACCGCCAGCTGCGTGAGGTGCTGGGCGCAGAGCTTTATTCTCCGCACCGCATTCTGGCAGGCGAAGGGGGAATGCATCTGACGCTGGCGATAGACGGTATTGACGACCAGAAGCTGGTGGAGCAGGCGAGGGCGTTTCAGCTGGCACCCGCTGCGCTGAGCGGGTACTACCTGGAGGCGAAGCAGGGGCAAACCGGTCTGGTTTTAGGTTACGGCAATACCTCTGCTTCTCAGTTTGCGCCGGGGATCCGACGCCTGCAGGCGTTAATTACGCAGCAGCAGGGCGGGAAAGGGTAAAAACATCATAGAAAGAGAGCTGACCTTTGGTGGAGACCATTTTCTGCAGCTTCTCTTTTTGCCCGGCTTCAACCGCCGGAGAGTGCATAATGTTCTCGATCAGCTCTTCTGGCACGTAACGCGTGTTGTACCATTCGCCGTTATAGCAGACCCGAAAATCGAGCACGTCGATATCTTCGTAACGGTAGCGCGGATTCACGTCGAAAAAGAAAAAGGCGTTAAAGACGACAAACAGTACAACCAGCAGCCAGACGGAGTCCACCAGCGTTTCGGACTTCAGCATCACAACAAGCGTCGCCAGCCAGGCGGCATACATGGCGACAAACAGTCCAGGATGTTTGCGAATAAAGCTAATGCTAAAGCGCGGGCGATTGTCGCGCTTTTCGCGGAGGTTAAGATCGTCGATGGTGGCGGTAAGCAGGCGCTGTATCTCGGTCATTTTTTGCCTTCATAAGAGTTGACAATACAGGGGGTCTGCCAATTTTAGGGGAGCCATCAGGCTGAAAAAAGTAACAGTCTGGCGCTAAAAGACTATAACAGTTGACTCCCCGCAACCTCACAGCGTTTTGATGATTTTTGCCGGATTGCCGCCAACGACGACGTTAGCCGGGACGTCTTTCGTCACGACGGCGCCGGAGGCCACGACCACATTATCACCAATGGTGACGCCAGGGTTAATGACAGCCCTGCCGCCAATCCAGACGTTATTGCCAATATTGACGGGTTTTCCAAACTCCACGCCGCTGTTTCGTTCTTCCGCGTCCAGGGGATGGGTAGCCGTATAAATATGAACACCCGGTGCGAGCATACAGTTATCGCCAATATGAACAGGGCAGACATCCAGCATCACGCAGTCGAAGTTAGCGTAAAAGTTTTTGCCCAGATAAATGTTATATCCGTAGTCGCAGCGGAAGCTCGGCTCAATATAAGCGCCTGCGCTTTGTCCCAGAAGTTCCGCCAGAATGTTCTGGCGTTCTGTTTTTTCATCAGGCGCGGTGTGGTTATAGCGGTAAACCAGATGGCGGGCGTGCAGTCGGTCAGCCCGTAACGTCTCATCGCCGGGGCGGTAATGTTCACCGGCAATCATTTTCTGTTTTTCTAAGCTCATTGGAAACCTCTCTGGATGTTATTACCGAAGGGTAATCGGAACAGGCCAGAAGGGGAACGTTCCCGAAAAGCCGATGTGACTGACGTCACAACATTGCTGCTGATGAACACGTTTTACACGGAGACCTGGCCTGGGCACAGGGAGCATAACGGGACAGGTAAATACTCAGAACGAGGCGTAGAACTCTACAGACACCCTTCAAAGATTAACGGACAAATTTCCACACAGAAGTAGGGATTTTGTCATACAGTTTATTCATTGTCAGTTCAGCAAGACGATGGTCAGCGGCTGAATAAAATACCGCCAGTTCATTATCAGAAAGCTCGTATTTATTCTTTTCAATGACGCGCTCAAGCGTGTCAATTGACTGACAACGTCGTAAGCGCATCAAATAATCGATTTTTGTGAGTGGTTTATCAGACATAAATTCACCTTAGTAATTGTAATAATTTTAACAGGAAAGACTCACCGGGTTAGCTCTGCTCACGTTGACGAAACAGCGGAATAGCCGATTTCCCGATTTACGCCATTTTTGCAAATCCTGAGCGTTAATGCCGTAACTGCTGAACAACATAAAGGTGTCGTCCAGGTATTCATCAATTTGCTCAATGAGCTTATTATCTTCATTGTACTTAATTTTATAATTAAGTGCGAAGGTTGCGATATGCTCTATCAGCTCATTCAACTGTAAATTGATGGCAGACGTTGGGTCGTTTACCCAGCCATGGTTACTTTCATCAAGATTGGCAAGGCAGTCATGGTACAAGGATTCGCAGAGAAATTTCAACTGCGCGATATCATGCCTTTTTGGCGAGTACTCGTCCATAGCGCATCCCCTTCTGAGTGATTTCTTACTCACCGAACATCATTGTCGGGATGGATACAACTGACTTAGCTACATGAGTGCTGTGTTCCTGATAACCTAACTATAAGCCACTCCTTCCTGGATTTCACCGCGCTATTACGAAAAATTACAAATAAAAACCGCAGGCTGGGAGCGTGTACGCAAATGGTCACCCTGGACTCAACGTTTTTATCCAAATTAACGACGGGGTTTTATCGCTTCCTTACGTTTCATCGGCTTAGCAAAAATGATGAGAAAAGTTCAGATTCAGACTTATCTTTGTAAGAACATCTTATTAGGAATATTCCTAATATCTTAAGCGGGGAAATGAAATTAAAAAAATCCTGAATTCACCGATTAAGGTATCAGTTAATTATGATATGTCTATTTAAGATGGCAGAAAATAAATAGAGCCACAATAAGCGTAATTTATGATTTTTTCTGAAAATGAAAAAGGCCGCTAATGCGGCCTTTTTATCATGTGGAACCGGTATCAGTGAGGTTCTACCGAATGACTGTGTTCAACATCTTCATTCTTGCGGCTAAAGCGGCGGCGAACCACCACGAAGAACACCGGTACGAAGAAGATAGCCAGTACGGTCGCGGTAACCATACCGCCCATCACGCCTGTACCTACCGCGTTCTGCGCGCCGGAGCCCGCACCGGAGCTGATAACCAGCGGCAGTACGCCGAGGATGAACGCCAGCGACGTCATCAGGATTGGGCGCAGACGCATACGAACCGCTTCAAGCGTCGCCTCAATAAGACCTTTGCCTTCTTTCTCCATCAGATCTTTGGCGAATTCAACGATAAGTATCGCGTTCTTCGCCGACAAGCCAATGGTTGTCAGCAGGCCTACCTGGAAGTAAACGTCGTTGGTCAGTCCACGGAACGTTGCCGCAAGCAGCGCACCGATAACCCCGAGCGGAACCACCAGCATAACGGAGAACGGAATCGACCAGCTCTCGTACAGTGCCGCCAGACACAGGAAGACCACAATCAGTGAAATGGCGTACAGGGCTGGAGCCTGGTTACCGGACAGACGTTCCTGATAGGACATACCGGTCCAGTCATAGCCGATACCCGCAGGCAGTTTGCTTGCCAGTTCTTCCATCAGGTTCATGGCTTCACCGGTGCTTCGGCCCGGAGCAGCCTGACCCAGGATCTCCATCGATGGCAGACCGTTATAGCGTTCCAGACGCGGCGAACCGTATTCCCAGCGTGAGGTTGAGAACGCCGAGAACGGTACCATCTGACCATTGCTGCCGCGCACGAACCAGCTGTTGATATCGTTAGGCAACATACGGTACTGCGCCTCGGACATCACGTACACTTTCTTCACACGACCGCGGTCGATGAAGTCGTTAACGTAGCTACCGCCCCAGGCAGCGCCCAGCGTGGTGTTGATGTCACTGATGGATACGCCCAGCGCCTGGGCTTTCTCCTGGTCGATATCGATCTTGTACTGCGGCGTATCTTCCAGGCCGTTTGGACGCACGCCAACCAGCAGGTCAGGGTGTTTAGCGACTTCACCAAACAGCTGGTTACGCGCCTGCGTCAGTTTCTCGTGACCCAGACCGCCCTGGTCAATCAGCTGGAAGTCGAAGCCGGTCGCGGTACCCAGTTCAACAATCGCTGGCAGGTTAAAGGCAAAGACCATCGCATCTTTAATCTGCGAGAAGGTGCCCATTGCACGACCAGTGATGGCTTCAACCTTGTTCTTTTCGCCCGGACGTTCAGACCAGTCTTTCAGAGAAACGAAGGCAATACCGGTGTTCTGACCACGACCCGCAAAGCCAAAGCCGTTAACCGCAAACACGGACTCAACGTTGTCTTTCTCTTTGGTGAGATAGTAGTCCGTCACTTCATCCAGCACTTTCTGGGTACGCTCTTGCGAGGCACCCGCCGGAAGCTGTGCCATCGTCAGGAACACGCCCTGGTCTTCATCTGGCAGGAACGAGCTTGGCAGACGGACGAACAGGAAAGCCATGCCCACCACGATGATGATATAGAGCAGCAGGTAACGACCGGTGCTGCGCAGGATGTTGCCCACGCTGTCGGTGTAGTGGTGCGTGCTCTTATCGAACATGCGGTTAAACCAGCCGAAGAACCCTTTGTGCTCGCCGTGACCGCCTTTCTGAATTGGCTTCAGCATGGTGGCACACAGGGCAGGAGTCAGGATCAACGCGACCAGCACCGACAGCGCCATCGCGGAAACGATGGTAATGGAGAACTGACGGTAAATCGCACCGGTAGAGCCTCCGAAGAAGGCCATCGGGATAAATACCGCAGACAGTACCATCGCGATACCGACCAGCGCGCCCTGGATCTGGCCCATTGATTTACGGGTCGCTTCCTTCGGCGGCAAACCTTCTTCCGCCATCACGCGTTCGACGTTCTCGACCACGACGATGGCGTCATCCACCAGCAGGCCGATGGCGAGCACCATCCCGAACATCGTCAGGGTGTTTATCGAGTAGCCGAATATCGACAGGATCGCAAAGGTCCCGAGCAATACCACCGGCACGGCAATCGTTGGGATAAGCGTCGCGCGGAAGTTTTGCAGGAACAGGTACATCACCAGGAATACCAGGATGATCGCCTCAACCAGCGTCTTAACCACTTCATGAATCGAGATTTTGACGAACGGCGTGGTGTCGTACGGGTAAACGATTTTCAGACCTGACGGGAAGAACGGTTCCATCTTCTTCAGCTCTGCGCGGATCGCCGTGGCGGTGTCCAGGGCGTTAGCGCCGGTCGCCAGTTTGATACCCAGACCGGAAGCCGGTTTACCGTTAAACTTCGCGATGATGTCGTAGTTCTCACCGCCCAGCTCAACTTTCGCCACGTCGCGCAGGCGAACCTGCGAACCGTCCTGATTCACCTTCAGCAGAATTTTGCTGAATTCATCAGCAGAGGTCAGACGGGTCTGCGCGATGATCGAGGCGTTAAGCTGCTGGCCTTTCACCGGCGGCGTACCGCCTAACTGACCGGCCGCTACCTGGGCGTTCTGCGCTTTAATCGCGCTGATCACGTCAACCGGCGTCAGCTGGAAGTTGTTCAGCTTGTTCGGATCCATCCAGATACGCATCGCGTACTGGGAACCGAACAGCTGCACGTCACCCACACCGGAAGTACGGCTGATGGCGTCCTTCATGTTGGCGCCCACGTAGTCGGAAATATCCTCCTGCGTCATGGTGCCGTTGGTGTTGATAACGCCGACAACCATCAGGAAGCTACTGGACGATTTCTCGACGCTCACACCCTGCTGTTGTACTTCCTGCGGCAGCAAAGGCATTGCCAGCTGCAGTTTGTTCTGCACCTGAACCTGCGCAATGTCAGCATCCGTACCTGACTGGAAGGTCAGGGTGATCTGCACCGTACCGGTGGAGTCACTGTTTGAGGACATGTACATCAGGTTATCGATACCGTTCATGTTCTGTTCGATAACCTGGGTGACGGTGTCCTGCACCGTTTTCGCATCAGCCCCCGGGTAGGTTGCGGAAATTGTCACCGCCGGTGGCGCAATCGTTGGATATTGCGCGACAGGCAGCTTCAGGATCGCAAGTCCCCCGGCCAGCATGATGATTATGGCGATCACCCACGCAAATATGGGGCGATCGATAAAGAAATTAGGCATGTCTTAACGGCTCCTGTTTAAGTTAAGACTTGGTTTGTTCTGACTGGCCAGCGGCCGAAGCTTGTTGTTTATCGTCAGATTTCACTTCCTGTGCTTTAACCTGCGCGCCAGGACGAACTTTTTGCAAACCAGTAACAATCACGCGATCGCCATCTTTCAGACCTTCCGTCACCAGCCATTTATCGCCAATCGCCTGAGTGGCGGTGATATTGCGCGTTTCGACTTTGTCATCAGCCCCAACAACCAGCGCGCTCGCATCGCCGCGTGGCGTACGGGTCACACCCTGCTGTGGAACCAGAAGTGCGGTTGGATTCGTTCCTTCTTCCAGACGCGCGCGAACGAACATACCTGGCAGCAGATTTTTGTCAGGGTTCGGGAAAATCGCACGTAAGGTGATGGAACCGGTAGTCTGGTCGACCGTCACGTCAGAGAATTCCAGGGTACCTTCCTGCGGGAACTTAATACCGTCGTTGGTAATCAGCTCCACCTTGGCTTTGCCGTTTTCCTGTTTCAGGGTGCCGTTAGCCAGCTCCTGTTTCAGGCGCAGGAAATCGTTGCTGGACTGCGTCACGTCAACGTAGATCGGATCAAGCTGCTGCACGGTTGCCAGCGCATTGGTCTGACCGTTCTGCACCAGCGCCCCTTCCGTGACGGAAGATTTACCAATACGACCGCTGATAGGGGAGGTCACTTTGGTATAGGCCAGGTTAATGCGCGCGGTTTCGACGGCCGCTTTGGCTGCCACCACGGCCGCGTTAGCCTGCTGTGCATCGGCCAGAGCGGTATCGTAATCCTGTTGGCTGATGTACTTGGTACCGAGCAGCTTTTGGTAGCGGTTCAACGTCAGCTGAGCAATTTTGGCCGCGGCTTGTGCTTTCGCCAGGTCGCCTTTCGCACTTTCATAAGAGGCCTGATAGGTTGCTGGATCAATCTGATACAGAGACTCACCGGCTTTCACATCACCACCTTCGGTGAAGTTACGCTTCAGGATAATGCCGCTGACCTGAGGACGCACTTCCGCAATGCGGTAAGCATTGGTACGGCCTGGTAATTCGGTGGTGATTTGTAGAGGTTCAGATTTGAGCGTCACGACGCCTACTTCTGGCGCCTGCTGAGCTCCTTGTTGAGCTGGTTTGTCGTCACATCCTGTTAGCGCTAAGCTGCCTGAGAGCATCAGAACGACCGCCAGAGGCGTTAACCCTCTGTTTTTGTTCATATGTAAACCTCGAGTGTCCGATTTCAAATTGATCAAGGGTCCTGAGTCTAAAAACCCATTGCTGCGTTTATATTATCGTCATGCTATGGTACATACATTCACAAATGTATGTAAATCTGACTCCTGTAAATTCACCCACCTATGGCACGAAAAACTAAACAACAAGCGCTGGAAACCCGACAACACATTCTGGATGTGGCAATACGTTTGTTCTCGCAGCAGGGTGTTTCATCCACCTCGCTGGCGCAGATTGCTCAGGCTGCCGGTGTGACGCGAGGAGCGATTTACTGGCATTTTAAAGATAAGTCAGATCTGTTCAGTGAAATCTGGGAGCTTTCAGAGTCCAGCATTAGCGATCTCGAGAGTGAGTATCGGGCAAAATTCCCTGACGATCCACTCTCAGTATTGAGAGAAATATTAGTATATATCCTTGAAGCAACGGTAGTTGAAGAACGTCGCAGATTAATGATGGAGATTATTTTTCATAAATGCGAGTTCGTGGGCGAGATGGCGGTGGTGCAGCAGGCGCAACGCAGCCTTAGCCTGGAGAGCTATGATCGTATTGAACAGAATCTGAACCTGTGTATGCAGGCAAAACTCTTACCGGCCAATCTCTTGACCCGACGGGCGGCAATCCTGATGCGCAGCTACATTTCAGGTCTGATGGAAAACTGGCTTTTCTCGCCGCAATCCTTTGACCTCAAAGAGGAAGCCCGCAGCTACGTGGCGATTTTACTGGAAATGCTACAGCTCTGCCCCACGCTGCGCAGCGACGCGCCTTCGCTAACGGCCTGAGCCCTTTCCAGGATTTATCTCAGAGGATAACGTTCGCGCTATTCTGCTTTCAGCGAGCGTGATATTCTTCACGCCGGACTATTTTCGGTCATCTTCTGACATCATTCACAACTATGCTGCCCATCAATCGCTCGCAACATCCTGTTTTTGCATTGCTCTTTGCGATGCTGTTTTTCTTCGCCACGGCGCCGCTGACCTGGGCCCGCGCCGATAACAGCAACGATATTCCCTCGCGCAGCGATGTTCAGTCGCAGCTCGACACGCTGAATAAACAAAAAGATCTCTCCCCTCAGGATAAACTCGTCCAGCAGGATCTGACTGAAACGCTGGAAACGCTGGATAAAATTGAACGCATCAAAGCGGAAACCGTCCAGCTTCGCCAGAAGGTGGCGCAGGCGCCTGAAAACATGCGTAAGGCCACCGACGCGCTGAATGCCCTCAGCGATGTGGATAACGACGACGAGACGCGCAAGACGCTCTCGACGCTCTCTTTACGCCAGCTGGAGTCCCGCGTCGCGCAACTGCTCGACGACCTGCAAACCGCGCAGTCGGATCTCGCCACCTATAACAGCCAGCTTGTCTCGCTGCAGACCCAGCCCGAGCGCGTGCAAAACGCGATGTACGCCGCGTCTCAGCAGCTGCAGCAGATCCGCAACCGTCTGAACGGCACGACGGTAGGCGAAGGCACGCTGCGCCCGACGCAGCAAACCCTGCTGCTGGTACAGCAGACCTTGCTTAATGCGCAAATCGAACAGCAGCGTAAAAGCCTGGAAGGGAATACGGTGCTGCAGGACACGCTTCAGAAACAGCGTGATTACGTCACCGCGAATATTAACCGCCTGGAACACCAGCTTCAGCTGTTGCAGGAGGCGGTCAACAGCAAACGCCTGACCCTGACGGAAAAAACCGCCCAGGAGGCCGTATCGCCTGATGAAACTGCCCGCATTCAGGCGAATCCGCTGGTGAAACAGGAGCTCGAGGCCAACCACCAGCTTAGCCAGCGCCTGATACTGGCGACGGAAAACGGCAACTCGCTGGTTCAGCAAAATATCAAAGTGAAGAACTGGCTGGATCGCGCGCTGCAGGCTGAACGCAACATCAAAGAGCAGATCGCGGTCCTGAAGGGCAGCCTCCTGCTGTCGCGTATTCTCTACCAGCAGCAGCAGACGCTCCCGTCCGCCGATGAGCTGGAGGACATGACCAACCGCATTGCGGATTTACGTCTGGAACAGTTTGACGTCAACCAGCAGCGCGATGCCCTTTTCCAGAGCGATGCCTTTGTCGCCAAAATTGAAGAGGGGCATTCCAGCGACGTGAACCCGGAAGTGCATGACGCGCTGCTCCAGGTCGTCGATATGCGTCGCGAGCTGCTGGACCAGCTCAACAAACAGCTGGGCAACCAGCTGATGATGGCCATTAACCTGCAAATCAACCAGCAGCAGCTGGTGAGCGTCTCGAAAAGTCTGCAGGAGATCCTGACCCAGCAGATTTTCTGGGTGAACAGCAACAAGCCGATGGACTGGGACTGGGTCAAATCCTTCCCGGAGACGCTGAAAACGCAAATTAAGAGCATGAAGGTCACCGTAAACTGGGAGAAAGCCTGGCCTGCGGTGACGATTGCCCTGCTGGCTGGATTACCGCTGCTGCTGATTGCCGGCCTGATCCGCTGGCGTCTGGGCTGGCTGAAAAAATACCAGGCGAAGCTGGCCTCCGAAGTGGGTCAGCTGCGCAACGATAGCCAGCTCCATACGCCAAAAGCGATTCTGATCGATCTCATCCGCGCCCTGCCGGTGTGCCTGATTATTCTGGCCGTGGGCCTGATTCTGCTCACGATGCAGCTCAACGTCAGCGACCTGCTGTGGGCGTTCAGTAAAAAACTGGCGCTGTTCTGGCTGGTCTTTGGCGTGTGCTGGAAGGTGCTGGAAAAAGACGGCGTGGCGGTGCGTCATTTCAACATGCCTGCGCAGCTGACCAGCCACTGGCGTCGTCAGATTGTGCGCATCAGCCTGGCGCTCCTGCCGCTGCACTTCTGGTCGGTTGTCTCTGAGCTTTCTCCGCTGCACCTGATGGATGACGTGCTGGGCCAGCTGGTCATTCTGCTGAACCTGCTGCTGATTGCGATCCTGATGTGGCCGATGTGCCGCGACAGCTGGCGTGATAAAGAGTCCCACAATATTCGCCTGGCCACCGTGACGGTGCTGGCGATCATTCCGCTGGCGCTAATGGTGCTGACGGCAACGGGCTACTTCTATACCACGCTGCGCCTGTCCGGGCGCTGGATTGAAACGGTCTATCTGGTGATCGTCTGGAACCTGCTCTATCAGACCGTGCTGCGCGGCCTGAGCGTGGCGGCCCGCCGCATCGCCTATCGCCGTGCTATCGCGCGTCGTCAGCATCAGGTGAAAGAGGGGGCCGAAGGCGCGGAGCCTCAGGAAGAGCCGACCATTGCCCTGGAGCAGGTTAACCAGCAGACGCTGCGCATCACCATGCTGGTGATGATCGCCCTGTTTGCGGTGATGTTCTGGGCTATCTGGTCCGATCTTATTACCGTTTTCGCCTATCTCGACAGTATTACCCTCTGGCAATACAACGGTACCGAAGCGGGCGCGGCGGTCATGAAAAGCGTGACCATGGGCAGCCTGCTGTTTGCGCTGGTGTCGTCGGTGGTGGCCTGGGCGCTGATTCGCAACCTGCCAGGCCTGCTTGAAGTGTTGCTCCTGTCACGTCTGAATCTCCGCCAGGGGGCGTCCTACGCCATTACCACGATCCTCAACTACGTGATCATTATTGTCGGGGCGATGACGGTCTTTGGCTCGCTTGGCGTCTCGTGGGATAAACTGCAGTGGCTGGCGGCCGCCCTCTCGGTCGGTCTTGGTTTTGGCCTGCAGGAGATCTTCGGTAACTTCGTGTCCGGCCTGATCATCCTGTTCGAACGTCCGGTACGAATCGGCGATACCGTTACCATCGGCACCTTCTCCGGTACGGTCAGCAAGATCCGTATTCGTGCCACCACCATCACCGACTTCGATCGCAAAGAGGTGATCATCCCGAACAAAGCGTTCGTGACCGAGCGCCTGATCAACTGGTCGCTTTCCGATACGGTGACGCGCGTGGTGATCCGCCTGGGCGTAGCCTATGGATCGGATCTGGAGAAGGTGAAAGAGGTGCTGCTCAAGGCGGCGTCAGAACACCCGAAAGTGATGCACGATCCGGCTCCGGCGGTCTTCTTCACCACCTTTGGGCCGAGCACGCTGGATCACGAGCTGCGTTTATACGTGCGCGAGCTGCGTGACCGCAGCTACACGGTGGATGAACTCAACCGTTCTATCGATCGTCTGTGCCGTGAAAACGATATTAATATCGCCTTCAACCAGCTTGAGGTTCACCTGCGTAACGAGAAAGGTGATGAGCATACGGAAGTGAAGCGCGACATTAAGGGTGACGATCCTACGCCTGCTTAATCTATTTTCTCTCAGCCCTCAGGGGCGAGGGAGCGATTTTCCCCCTCTCCCTCAGGGAGAGGGCTGGGGTGAGGGTAATTTACCTTCAAAATCCCGCCGCACAATCTCCAGCGCCTTAAGCACCGTCTCGGCGGGGATCTCATGATTCTCGAGAAGCATAATCAAATCGACGGCCAGCTTGACCTCATCGGGTGCATTTTCCAGTGACATGGGTGTGGCTCCTGTTAACGGGTCAAACGTTCAATGACGCGCTCAATCTCGTCCCGCGCCTGACGGCAGCGGACGATACGTCCTTCCAGCGCGCTAATCTCGCGCATCAATAGCTGCTGCTCTTCCAGCGTCTCGCTGTTGTTTAGCCGCGTCTCGCGCTCGCGCTTCATCTCAAACAGCCTGCGCTCAAACTCCTGGTTCTCCAGCCGCTTGCGCTGCCATTTACCGAGCCCCGGCGAGGCGCTGTCCCAGGCGCGCAGCGGCCAGGCGGCGATTTCGCGATGCAGAGCGGTGATCTGCTCTGTGAGATGCTCTGCGAGCCACGCCACCTGTTCCTGCTGTTCACTCTCAACCGCATGGCGAAGCTCGTCGAGGTTGGTCTGCGCTTCCGCCAGGTAATCCTGAATGACGGTGCTGCGGGTACGAAAAAGCTGCCGGTCAAAGCGCGGTTTCAGCGTGGCGTGGCCCATCAGCGGTGTAGCCTGCTCCCGCAGAACAATAAGCTGATTTTGCAGCCTCTCAAGAAGCAGTGCTGTTTTCAAGGCGCTCTCCAGTGGTAAAGTAGCCGTTCAGTTTGATAACGATTCGCATTATGAAGCGTACTATTTTAATCATCATTGGCTGGCTCGCGGTAGTGCTTGGCACGCTGGGTGTGTTTTTACCCTTGCTGCCGACCACCCCGTTTATCCTGCTGGCGGCCTGGTGCTTCGCCCGCTCGTCGCCGCGTTTTCACCACTGGCTGCTCTATCGCTCGTGGTTTGGCGGCTATCTGCGGCACTGGCAAAAACACCGGGCCATGCCGCCAGGCGCGAAGCCGCGCGCGATCGCGGTGATCCTCATCACCTTCGCTATTTCATTATGGCTGGTGAAAATGATGTGGGTACGTATTCTGCTGCTGGCGATCCTCTCCTGCCTGCTTTTCTTTATGTGGCGGATCCCCGTGGTTGATGAAAAGCAACAAAAGCACTGAAGCCTCATCATGGCTGTTGCAATTATCACGCGCAGCCAGTAAATTCGACCGTTTTCGAGCACAGGTGCGCCTGGTCAAAGGTTAAACAATTGTTGCCTTGGCCGACTCGTTGCGCGCTGTGAGTAACACTGTTTCATTTAGGCAAAACCGATGACCGCAACTGCACAGCAGCTTGAATATCTGAAAAACAGCATCAAAAGCATCCAGGACTATCCAAAGCCTGGCATTCTTTTCCGTGATGTCACCAGCTTGCTGGAAGACCCGAAAGCGTACGCGCTCAGCATTGAACTGCTGGTCGAGCGTTATAAAAACGCCGGGATCACCAAAGTAGTAGGTACCGAAGCCCGTGGCTTCCTGTTTGGCGCACCGGTTGCGCTGGCAATGGGCGTGGGTTTTGTGCCGGTGCGTAAGCCGCGCAAACTGCCGCGTGAAACCATTGCTGAGAGCTACGAGCTGGAGTACGGCACCGATCAGCTGGAGATCCACATTGATGCGATCAAACCTGGCGACAAGGTGCTGGTGGTCGACGATCTGCTGGCAACCGGCGGCACCATTGAAGCGACCGTGAAGCTGATCCGTCGTCTGGGTGGTGAAGTGACCGACGCGGCATTCATCATCAACCTGTTCGATCTCGGCGGTGAACAGCGCCTGGAAAAACAGGGCATCACCAGCTACAGCCTGGTGCCTTTCCCGGGTCATTAATCCCGGTTTTCACAACCTCGCTCAATGGGTGAGGTTGTGATAGCATTCCCCTCCATAAATTCACCTTCCAGCGTTGCAGAGCCTGCCCATGAGTTATCAGGTGTTAGCCCGTAAATGGCGACCACAAACCTTTGCTGACGTTGTCGGTCAGGAACATGTGCTGACGGCCCTGGCGAACGGCTTGTCGCTAGGTCGCATCCATCACGCCTATCTTTTCTCCGGCACCCGCGGCGTCGGTAAGACCTCTATTGCCCGTTTGCTGGCAAAAGGTCTCAACTGCGAAACCGGGATCACCGCCACGCCGTGCGGCGTGTGCGATAACTGCCGGGAGATCGAGCAGGGGCGTTTTGTCGATCTGATCGAGATCGACGCCGCCTCGCGTACCAAAGTGGAAGATACCCGCGATCTGCTCGATAACGTGCAGTACGCCCCGGCGCGCGGCCGCTTCAAGGTCTACCTGATCGATGAAGTGCACATGCTGTCGCGCCACAGCTTCAACGCCCTGCTGAAAACGCTGGAAGAGCCGCCCGCGCATGTGAAGTTCCTGCTGGCGACCACCGATCCGCAAAAGCTGCCGGTCACGATTTTGTCGCGCTGCCTGCAGTTCCACCTGAAGGCGCTAGACGTTGAGCAGATCCGCGCGCAGCTTGAGCACATTCTTGATGAAGAGAAGATCGTTCACGAGCCGCGCGCCCTGCAGCTGCTGGCACGCGCGGCGGACGGCAGCCTGCGTGATGCGCTCAGCCTGACCGACCAGGCGATTGCCAGCGGTGACGGCAAGCTCTCCACCGAGGCGGTCAGCACCATGCTCGGCACGCTGGATGACGATCAGGCGCTGTCGCTTATCGAGGCGATGATTGCCGCCAACGGCGAACGCGTGATGTCGCAGGTGAACGCGGCCGCTGCCCGGGGTATCGAATGGGAAGGACTGCTGGTTGAGATGCTCAGCCTGCTGCACCGCGTGGCGATGCTGCAGCTTTCACCGTCCGCCATCGGAGCGGATATGGCCGCCATTGAACAGCGGATGCGTGAACTTGCCCGCACCGTGCCGCCTGCCGACGTGCAGCTGTACTACCAGACGCTGCTGATTGGCCGCAAAGAGTTACCGTTCGCGCCGGATCCACGAATGGGCGTTGAAATGACGCTGCTGCGCGCGCTGGCGTTCCACCCGCGCATGCCATTGCCGGAGCCGGAAGCGCCGCGGCAGTCTTTCGCGCCGGTCGCCCCTACGGCGGTGATGTCGCCGCAGCAGGTGCCACCGCAGCCGACACCGCCGCCGCAAAACGTGCCGCTGTCGGATGCCACCAGTTCGGTGCTTGCCGCACGCAGCCAGCTGCAGCGTGCGCAGGGAGTAACCAAACCAAAAAAGAGTGAACCGGCAGCGCCAGGAAGAGCGCGGCCGGTGAACAACGCCGCGCTTGAACGACTGGCCTCGGTAACGGAGCGCGTACAGTCGCGTCCGGCACCGTCCGCGCTTGAGCAGAAAGCCCCGGTGAAAGAAGAGGCTTACCGCTGGAAGGCAACCACCATCACCGAAGAGGTGAAGGAAGAGGTCGCCACGCCGAAAGCGCTGAAAAAGGCGCTGGAGCATGAGAAAACGCCGGAGCTTTCCGCGAAGCTTGCTGAAGAGTCCATTGCGCGCGACGCCTGGGCCGCCGAGGTCAGCAAACTCCAGCTGCCGAAGCTGGTCGAGCAGGTCGCGCTGAATGCCTGGAAAGAGCAGGACGGTAATCAGGTGCGTTTACACCTGCGTCCGGGCCAGCGGCACCTCAATTCCCCTGGTGCGCAAAAGGCGCTGGCCGAGGCGCTCACCGCATTACAGGGTGCGCCGGTTGAATTGACTATCATTGAAGATGATAATCCGGCAGTGAAAACGCCGCTCGAGTGGCGCCAGGCCATTTATGAAGAAAAGCTCGCGCAGGCGCGCGAGGCGATTATTGCGGATAACAACATTCAGACCCTGCGCCGGTTCTTCGACGCCGATCTGGATGAAGAGAGTATTCGCCCCATTTGATCGTGAGTCTGACTTACGGTTGTAATCCTTAAACGTGAAAGAAGAGAGAAGCCTATGTTTGGTGGAAAAGGCGGTCTGGGTGGCCTGATGAAGCAGGCTCAGCAGATGCAGGAAAAAATGCAGAAGATGCAGGAAGAGATCGCTCAGCTGGAAGTCACGGGTGAATCCGGTGCCGGTCTGGTCAAAGTGACCATCAACGGTGCGCACAACTGCCGTCGCGTGGAAATCGACCCGAGCCTGCTCGAAGACGACAAAGAGATGCTGGAAGATCTGGTTGCAGCCGCGTTTAACGATGCCGCTCGCCGTATCGACGAAACTCAGAAAGAGAAAATGGCCTCTGTTTCCAGCGGTATGCAGCTTCCGCCTGGCTTCAAGATGCCATTCTGATGCAAACCAGTCCGCTGCTCACGCAGTTAATGGAAGCACTGCGCTGCCTGCCGGGCGTTGGCCCGAAGTCGGCGCAGCGCATGGCGTTTACGCTATTGCAGCGCGACCGCAGCGGCGGGATGCGCCTGGCGCAGGCTTTAACCCGCGCCATGTCAGAAATTGGTCACTGTGCGGATTGCCGCACCTTTACCGAGCAGGACGTGTGTAACATCTGTACGAACCCGCGTCGTCAGGAAAACGGTCAGATTTGCGTGGTGGAGAGTCCGGCGGACATCTACGCCATCGAACAAACCGGGCAGTTTTCCGGTCGCTACTTCGTGCTGATGGGGCATCTCTCCCCGCTGGACGGTATTGGCCCGGATGATATCGGTCTTGACCGCCTTGAACAGCGTCTTGAGTCCGAAACCATCAAAGAGGTGATCCTCGCCACCAACCCGACGGTGGAAGGGGAGGCAACCGCCAACTACATCGCCGAACTGTGCTCGCAGTACGGCGTTGACGCCAGCCGCATTGCCCACGGCGTGCCGGTGGGCGGCGAACTGGAAATGGTCGACGGCACCACGCTGTCGCACTCTCTGGCCGGGCGTCACAAGATTATTTTCTGACCAAACGGAGGCTGCGCGCGCGGCCTCCGCTTGAAAATTTCCTCCCTTATCCCCATCTCTCACTCAACGTTTTAAAACCCCATTAAATGGCATTGTTGAGGTCGACATAGATGAAAGGACAAGAAACCCGTGGTTTCCAGTCAGAAGTAAAACAGCTTCTGCACCTGATGATCCATTCCCTGTATTCCAACAAAGAAATTTTCCTGCGTGAGCTGATTTCCAACGCCTCGGACGCGGCGGACAAGCTGCGCTTCCGCGCGCTGTCTAACCCGGACCTGTACGAAGGTGACGGCGAGCTGCGCGTGCGCGTCTCGTTCAATAAAGAGAACCGCACCCTGACCATCGCCGATAACGGCATCGGGATGAACCGCGACGAGGTGATCGACCACCTCGGTACCATCGCCAAATCCGGCACCAAAGCGTTCCTTGAGTCCATGGGCTCTGACCAGGCGAAAGACAGCCAGCTCATTGGTCAGTTCGGCGTCGGTTTCTACTCGGCGTTTATCGTGGCCGACAAAGTTACCGTCCGTACCCGTGCGGCAGGCGACAGCGCCGAGAACGGCGTGCTGTGGGAATCCAAAGGGGAAGGCGAATATACCGTTGATGACATCACCAAAGCGGATCGCGGTACCGAAATCACCCTGCACCTGCGTGAAGGGGAAGATGATTTCCTGAACGACTGGCGCGTGCGCTCCATCATCAGCAAATATTCCGATCACATCGCCCTGCCGGTAGAGATTGAAAAACAGGAAGAGAAAGACGGTGAAACCGTGGTTTCCTGGGAGAAGATCAACAAGGCGCAGGCGCTGTGGACGCGCAACAAGTCTGAAATTAAAGACGACGAATATAACGAGTTCTACAAGCACATCGCCCACGACTTTACCGACCCGCTGACCTGGAGCCACAACCGCGTGGAAGGTAAGCAGGAGTACACCAGCCTGCTGTACATCCCGGCACAGGCGCCGTGGGACATGTGGAACCGCGATCACAAGCACGGCCTGAAGCTGTACGTGCAGCGCGTATTCATCATGGACGACGCCGAGCAGTTCATGCCGAACTACCTGCGCTTCGTGCGTGGTCTGATCGATTCCAACGATCTGCCGCTGAACGTCTCCCGTGAGATCCTTCAGGACAGCACCGTCACCCGTAACCTGCGCAACGCCCTGACCAAACGTGCGCTGCAGATGCTGGAAAAACTGGCGAAAGACGATGCGGAAAAATATCAGACCTTCTGGAAACAGTTTGGCCTGGTGCTGAAAGAAGGTCCGGCAGAAGACACCGCGAACGTTGAAACGATCGCTAAACTGCTGCGCTTCGCCTCTACGCACAACGACTCCTCCGCGCAGACCGTGTCGCTGGAAGAGTACGTCTCCCGCATGAAAGAAGGGCAGGAGAAGATCTACTACATCACCGCCGACAGCTACGCGGCGGCGAAGAGCAGTCCGCACCTGGAGCTGCTGCGCAAGAAAGGCATCGAAGTGCTGCTGCTTTCTGACCGCATCGACGAGTGGATGATGAACTACCTGACCGAGTTCGACGGTAAGGCGTTCCAGTCCGTAGCCAAGGCCGACGAGTCCATCGACAAGCTGGCGGATGAAGTGGACGAAAGCGCGAAAGAAGCCGAGAAGGCGCTGGAGCCGTTCGTTGAGCGCGTGAAAAACCTGCTGGGCGAGCGCGTGAAAGAGGTACGCTTCACGCACCGTCTGACCGACACCCCGGCGATTGTCACCACCGATGCGGACGAAATGAGCACCCAGATGGCGAAACTGTTCGCGGCGGCGGGCCAGGCGATGCCGGAAGTGAAATATATCTTTGAGCTTAATCCGGATCATCCTCTGGTGAAACGCGCGGCGGATACCCAGGACGACGCCCGCTTTGCCGAGTGGGTTGAACTGCTGCTGGATCAGTCCCTGCTGGCCGAGCGCGGCACGCTGGAAGATCCTAACCTGTTCATTAAACGTGTGAATGCGCTACTGCTGGCGTAATTAAACACCTGCCCCTCACCCTGCCCTCTCCCCAAAGGGGAGAGGGTGTTCAAATTCCCTCTCCCCTTTGGGGAGAGGGTTAGGGTGAGGGGAAACAACCGCACTAATGCAAATAATCTCCCCCCGTTAACCGTTTCAGCCTTCCCGCCTTCCTTGAGCGATGCCCGTTCTGGTGGTATTGTTTAGCGCTTTTGAAAAATTGAAACGACTTTTGAGGGGATTTTCGCAATGCGTATTATTCTGCTTGGCGCTCCGGGCGCGGGTAAAGGAACTCAGGCTCAGTTCATCATGGAGAAATACGGTATTCCGCAAATCTCCACCGGTGACATGCTGCGCGCCGCTGTAAAATCTGGCTCCGAGCTGGGTAAACAAGCGAAAGACATCATGGACGCAGGCAAGCTGGTGACCGACGAGCTGGTTATTGCTCTGGTCAAAGAGCGCATTGCGCAGGAAGACTGCCGTAACGGTTTCCTGCTGGACGGCTTCCCACGCACCATTCCTCAGGCTGACGCCATGAAAGAAGCGGGCATCAACGTGGACTACGTTCTGGAGTTCGACGTACCGGACGAGCTGATCGTTGACCGTATCGTTGGCCGTCGCGTACACGCTGCTTCTGGCCGCGTTTACCACATCAAATTCAACCCGCCTAAGGTTGAAGGCAAAGACGACGTGACCGGCGAAGAGCTGACTACCCGTAAAGACGATCAGGAAGAGACCGTGCGTAAACGCCTGGTGGAATACCATCAGATGACCGCGCCGCTGATCGGCTACTACACCAAAGAAGCGCAGGCGGGTAACACCAAATACGCCAAAGTTGACGGCACCAAAGCCGTGGCTGACGTACGTGCAGAGCTGGAAAAAATCCTCGGCTAATCGCGCGCCTCTCACCCGGGCTCCCGGGTGAGAAATATTCTCATCTTACCTATTACAGCAATGGGTTTCGTTTAAACGCATTTCCGCTACAATTGACAACCTATCAAATGGTTAAGAGGCGTGAATGAGTCAGGCGAAAACCGGCATCCTGCTTGCCAATCTGGGCACTCCAGAAGCACCTACATCAGACGCGGTAAAACGCTACCTGCGACAATTTTTAAGCGACACGCGCGTCGTGGATTTCCCGAGACTGCTGTGGTGGCCGCTGCTGCGTGGCGTCATTCTGCCGATTCGTTCCCCGCGCGTCGCCAAACTCTATCAGTCCGTCTGGATGGAAGAGGGCTCGCCGCTGATGGTTTACAGCCGTCGCCAGGAAAAAGCGCTGGCCGCCCGCCTGCCGGATATGCCCGTCGCGCTTGGCATGAGCTACGGAAAACCGTCCCTGCAAAGCGCGGTGGAATCACTGCTGGCGCAGGGCGTGGACCATATCGTCGTGCTGGCGCTCTACCCGCAGTACTCCTGCTCGACGGTGGCCGCCGTCTGGGACGAGCTGGCCCGCATTCTGGCGACCCGCCGCCGCATTCCGGGCGTGACTTTTATTCGCGACTACGCGGATAACGATCTCTACATCCAGGCGCTTGCCAACAGCGCGCGCGCGTCGTTTGAAAAGCACGGCGAGCCGGATCTGCTGCTGCTTTCCTATCACGGGATCCCGCAGCGTTTCGCCAATGAAGGGGATGATTATCCGCAGCGCTGCCGCGATACTACGCGCGAGCTGGTTTCCGCCCTTGGCCTGCCGCCGGAGAAGGTGATGATGACCTTCCAGTCGCGCTTCGGTCGCGAGCCGTGGCTGACGCCGTACACCGATGAAACCCTCAAAATGCTGGGTGAGAAGGGCGTGAAGCACATTCAGGTGATGTCGCCGGGCTTCTCGGCAGACTGTCTGGAAACGCTGGAGGAGATCGCGGTGCAAAACCGGGAATTTTTCCTTGAGGCTGGCGGCGAAAAGTACGAGTACATTCCGGCGCTTAACGACTCGCCTGAGCATATCGATATGATGGTCTCGCTGGTAACGAACAGCCGCTGATCGCACTCCGGGCCGGGTTTGTGCTACCATTCCCGGCCCATATTCTTCGTACAGTTCAGACCATGAAATTTCCCGGTAAACGCAAATCCAAACACTACTTCCCCGTCGATGCCCGCGACCCGCTTCTGCAGCAAATCCAGCCAGAAAACGAAACCAGCGCGGCATGGGTCGTCGGTATCGATCAGACGCTGGTGGACATTGAAGCGAAAGTGGATGATGCGTTTGTCGCCCGTTACGGTCTGAGCGCCGGTCACTCGCTGGTGATTGAGGACGACGTTGCCGAAGCGCTGTACCAGGAGCTGGTGCGCGAAAACCTGATTACCCATCAGTTCGCCGGTGGCACCATCGGAAATACCATGCATAACTACTCCGTGCTGGCCGACGATCGCTCCGTGCTGCTCGGCGTGATGTGCAGCAATATCGAAATCGGTGGCTATGCCTACCGCTATCTCTGCAACACCTCCAGCCGTACCGACCTGAACTATCTTCAGGGCGTCGACGGGCCTATTGGCCGCTGCTTTACGCTGATTAGCGATTCCGGCGAGCGTACTTTTGCCATCAGCCCGGGCCATATGAACAAGCTGCGCGCCGAGAGTATTCCGGAAGAGGTGATCGCGGGCGCCTCGGCGCTGGTGCTGACCTCCTACCTGGTACGCTGTAAGCCGGGCGAGCCGATGCCGGAAGCGACCATGAAAGCGATCGAGTACGCGAAGAAATACAACGTGCCTGTCGTTCTGACGCTGGGCACAAAATTCGTTATCGCCGATAACCCGGATTGGTGGCAGGCGTTCCTGAAAGAGCACGTCTCGATTCTGGCAATGAACGAAGAAGAGGCCGAAGCGCTGACCGGCGAAAGCGATCCGCTGCTGGCGTCTGACAAAGCGCTGGACTGGGTGGATCTGGTGCTCTGTACCGCCGGCCCGGTTGGGCTCTATATGGCGGGCTTCACGGAAGAAGAGAGCAAGCGCAAAACCCAGCACCCGCTGCTGCCCGGTGCGATTGCCGAGTTCAACCAGTACGAGTTCAGCCGCGGCATGCGCTACAAAGATTGCGTGAATCCGCTGCGAATCTACTCTCATATCGCGCCGTATATGGGCGGGCCGGAGAAGATCATGAACACCAACGGTGCGGGCGACGGCGCGCTGGCCGCACTGCTGCACGACATCACCGCTAACGCCTATCATAAAACCAACGTGCCGAACTCCAGCAAGCACAAGTTCAGCTGGCTGACCTATTCCTCGCTGGCACAGGTGTGTAAATATGCCAACCGCGTGAGCTATCAGGTACTGAACCAGCACTCCCCGCGCTTAACGCGTGGGCTGCCGGAACGTGAAGACAGCCTCGAAGAGGCTTACTGGGACAGGTAAAAGCAAAACGGCAACCCTGGTTGCCGTTTTTAGTGTTTGTTCCCTCTCCCTGTGGGAGAGGGTCAGGGTGAGGGCATCAGGCCGCACCAAACTTACCCCGTCACCCCTTCTTCAACCGGCGGTTTCTCCAGCAGCGTCAGCATCGTATTCGCAATCTCGCGCTCGCCCATCACCACCTTATTTGCACCGCGCTCGGTAATGTACTCCACCTCGTCGTCATAGTGCGCCCGGGCGATAATCTCAATCGTTGGGCACTTCTCGCGCGCGGAGGCCACAATCTCGCCCGCTTCATAGCCGTTAGGTATGGTCAGCAGCAGCCAGCGCGCGCAGTCCAGATGCGCCAGATTCATGATCTCTTCGTTTGCCGCATTGCCCAGTACCGCACGAATGCCGCGCTCGCGCAGCTCGTCGACGCGGGTGCGTGAGGTCTCAATCACCACCAGCGGAATGCCCTGCGCCATCAGCTTCTCACCGAGCAGGCTGCCCACGCGGCCAAAGCCGACCAGCAGGGCGTGATTGCAAATATCCACCGGGATCTGCTTCTCTTCTTCGATGGCCTCTTCGAGCGTCTGTTCTTCCAGCGTTTCGGTTTTATCGAGGTATTTTTCCAGCAGGGCAAACAGTACCGGGTTCAGCATAATCGACAGAATCGCCCCCGCCAGCACCAGGTTTTGCCCCGCCTGCGGCAGCAGGTTCAGGGCCATGCCCAGACCGGCCAGAATAAAGGCGAACTCACCGATCTGCGCCAGGCTGGCAGCGATGGTCAACGCCGTGCGCGGGGAGTGACCGAACATCCGCACCAGGAAGAAGGCGGCAAGCGACTTACCAAAGATGATGATCGCCAGCGTGCCCAGCACGGCCAGCGGCTGGTGAATCAGGACCATCGGGTCAAACAGCATCCCGACGGAGACGAAGAACAGCACGGCGAAGGCATCGCGCAGCGGCAGAGTGTCATGCGCCGCGCGGTGGCTCAGCTCGGACTCGTTCAGCACCATCCCGGCGAAGAACGCGCCCAGGGCAAAGGAGACGTCAAACAGCTCTACGGCACCAAAAGCGATACCCAGCGCCAGCGCCAGCACGGAGAGGGTGAACAGCTCGCGGGAGCCGGTTGCCGCGCTGCGGGACATGATCCACGGCACCAGACGGCGTCCCACCAGCATCATGATGGCGATAAATGCCACCACCTTACCGATGGTGATACTCATATCCAGCGCCAGCGAGGCAAAGCCGACGTTGTCTTTTTCCATCATCCCGGCGACGGCTGGCAGCAGCACCAGCGTCAGGACCATCACCAGGTCTTCAACAATCAGCCAGCCTATCGCGATTTGCCCGCGCTGGCTGTCTATCAGCTGTCTCTCTTCAAGCGCGCGCAGCAGCACCACGGTACTGGCGGTTGAGAGACACAGCCCAAATACGATACCGGTCATTAACGACCAGCCCAGCACCGCCGAAAGCGCCATCCCCAGCAGCGTCGCCACCCCAATCTGGGCGATCGCTCCCGGTATGGCGATCGACTTTACCGCCATCAGATCCTTCAGGGAGAAGTGCAGGCCGACGCCAAACATCAGCAGAATCACGCCCAATTCCGCCAGCTCAGGGGCCAGCTTGGTATCCGCCACGAAGCCTGGCGTAAACGGTCCCGCCAGTACACCCGCTAACAGATAGCCGACAAGAGGAGAAATACGCAGCTTATTGGCAATCATGCCGAGGATAAAAGCGAGCACAAGTCCACCAACAATGGTGGTGATAAGCGGTGTGGCGTGGTGCATTCCGTCTCCTTTCGTTGTGGGTGTTCCTTTTTGGCGAAAACCAAAAAACCGAGTAATAGTTTATGACAATTTTTACCCTTATGTTTATGAATTATTGTTGAAGTTTGAATAAAACAGCAATATGCACGTAAAAAAGCGCGTTTTGATAAATTCAGCGAGGGGAAGAAGAAGAAACCCTTATGGCATCAGGGTATCAGGTAGCCAAAGTAAAACTTTGGCTACCCGTAATTTACGCTTTATGACGGTTATCAGGCAGGAATATGGTCAACATCCCAAGAAGTGGCAGGAAAGCGCAGATTTTATAAACCAGGAAGATGCTGGTGTGATCCGCCACCATCCCCAACACCGCCGCGCCAAGCCCGCCCATGCCGAAGGCGAAACCGAAAAAGAGCCCGGAAACCATACCGATACGGCCAGGCAGCAGCTCCTGGGCATAGACCAGAATGGCGGAAAACGCGGATGCGAGAATAAAACCAATGATCACGGTTAAAATCCCCGTCCATTCAAGGCTCGCGTACGGCAAAATAAGGGTAAACGGCGCCACGCCGAGGATAGAGCCCCAAATGACGTATTTACGCCCAATCTTATCACCCACAGGCCCGCCAATGACCGTGCCGGCCGCAACGGCGAACAGGAAGGCAAACAGGTGGATCTGCGCATTCTGCACCGATAATCCGAATTTTTGCATCAGATAAAAGGTGTAATAGCTGCTGATGCTCGCCATATAGAAGTATTTCGAGAAAATCAGTATCAGCAGCACGGAAACCGCCAGGATAACCTTGTTGCGCGGAAGGGGATTGATAACCTTCGCTTTAGGTTTACCTTTATTCACGCGATGCTGAGCGGCATACCAGCGACTGATCTGCGCCAGCACGATGATCGCCAGCAGCGCGGCCAGTACAAACCATGCCACGTTGCCTTTACCGTAAGGGGCAATAATCACCGCGGCCAGCAGCGGGCCGAGAGAGCTACCAAAGTTACCGCCCACCTGGAAGAGAGACTGCGCCAGACCGTGACGTCCCCCGGAGGCCATACGCGCCACGCGGGAGGACTCCGGATGGAAAACGGACGAGCCGGTGCCCACCAGCGCGGCGGCAATCAGCACCGCTTCAAAGCTGCCCGCCATGGCCAGCAGCACCAGCCCGCTGAGGGTGAAGCACATGCCTATCGGCAGCGACCACGGCATCGGATATTTATCCGTCCAGTAGCCCACCACCGGCTGCAGCAGTGAGGAAGCCAGCTGGAAGGTCAGGGTGATCATCCCGATCTGCACGAAGGTGAGTGAGAACTCGGACTGCAGCAGCGGATAAATGGCCAGAATCAACGACTGGATCATATCGTTGAGCAGGTGCGAGAGACTAATTGCGCCTAAGACTTTAAAGGAGGTGCGCGACGCCGGCGCGCCCGGAACGGGCTGGGTTGATTCACTGATTGCCATAGAGAGAAGTACCACGTTTTTCGTTATTAGAGATGCAGGGTGTAATTATTATCCGACTAACATACCCGTCCGGGACATTTGAAGAAAGTCGCAATTCTGAAAACTTATTTGTCTATTCTTGTTAGTCACTGTAATTTTTGCCTTTGTCTATTGGTCAGGGAGAGAGAAGATGAAGTTAATGAAGCGGGGCGTCGCGCTGGCGCTCATCGCCGCATGGGGCCTGGTAAGCCTGCCCGCGCAGGCGTATGAAAAAGACAAAACCTATAAAATCACCATTCTGCATACCAACGATCACCACGGTCATTTCTGGCGCAGCGAATACGGCGAATATGGCCTGTCGGCGCAAAAAACGCTGGTGGACGGCATTCGTAAAGAGGTGTCTGCCCAGGGCGGCAGCGTGCTGCTGCTGTCGGGTGGCGATATCAATACCGGCGTGCCGGAATCCGATTTACAGGACGCGGAACCTGATTTTCGCGGCATGAACCTGATTGGCTACGATGCGATGGCCGTGGGTAACCACGAGTTCGATAATCCGCTGACCGTGCTGCGTCAGCAGGAAAAATGGGCCAAATTCCCCTTCCTCTCCGCCAATATTTACCAGAAAAGCACCGGCGAACGCCTGTTTAAGCCGTGGGCGCTTTTTAAGCGTCAGGATCTGAAGATCGCGGTCATCGGCTTAACCACTGACGATACGGCGAAAATTGGTAACCCCGAGTTCTTTACCGATATCGAATTCCGCAAACCGGCAGACGAAGCGAAGCTGGTGATTCAGGAGCTGCAGCAAAACGAGAAGCCGGACGTGATTATCGCCACCACGCACATGGGGCACTACGACAACGGCGAGCACGGTTCTAACGCGCCCGGCGACGTGGAAATGGCGCGCAGCCTGCCCGCGGGCTCGCTGGCAATGATTGTGGGCGGTCACTCACAGGATCCGGTGTGTATGGCCTCGGAGAACAAAAAGCAGGTGGACTACGTGCCGGGCACGCCGTGCGCGCCGGACCGTCAGAACGGTATCTGGATAGTTCAGGCGCACGAGTGGGGCAAATACGTGGGCCGGGCGGATTTCGAGTTCCGTAACGGCGAGATGAAGCTGGTTCACTATCAGCTCATCCCGGTCAACCTGAAGAAGAAAGTCACCTACCCGGACGGGAAAAGCGAGCGTGTACTCTACACGCCGGAGATCGCTGAAAACCAGCAGATGCTCTCCCTGCTGACGCCGTTCCAGAACAAGGGCAAGGCGCAGCTGGACGTGAAAATCGGCACGCTGAACGGTCGTCTGGAGGGGGACCGCAGCAAAGTTCGCTTCGTGCAGACCAACATGGGCCACCTGGTGCTGGCGGCGCAAATGGCGCGCACCGGCGCTGACTTCGGCGTGATGAGCGGCGGCGGTATTCGTGATTCCATCGAGGGCGGAAACATTACCTATAAGGACGTCCTGAAGGTGCAGCCGTTCGGCAACGTGGTGGTCTATGCGGACATGAGCGGGAAAGAGGTGATTGACTACCTGACCGCCGTGGCGCAGATGAAGCCGGATTCCGGGGCCTATCCGCAGTTTGCCAACGTCAGCTTTGTGGCGAAAGACGGCAAGCTTAACGACCTGAAGATCAAAGGCGAACCGGTTGATCCGGCTAAGACCTACCGTCTGGCGACGTTAAGCTTTAACGCCACCGGCGGCGACGGCTATCCGCATATCGATAATAAACCGGGATACGTGAATACCGGCTTTATCGACGCGGAAGTGCTGAAGCAGTTCATCGAGCAGAATTCGCCGATTGACGTGAATGCCTACGAGCCGAAGGGTGAGGTGAGCTGGCAGTAGTGGTGTGCGGCCTGATGCCCTCACCCCAACCCTCTCCCACCGGGAGAGGGCGCGAACACAAAAAACGGTAACGCCTGTTACCGTTTTGCTTTTACCTCGCAGCCGCCACCGGGCAATTTTCTCAATCCCGGCGCGCAATATCCGCAAACTTCGCGTCCAGCATTTTCGCCAGGTCGCCCGCCGCCAGCTCGATATCCAGCCCGCGTTTGCCGCCGGATATAAAGATGGTTTCAAACTCCTGCGAAGGGGCATCAATCAGCGTCGGCAGGCGTTTTTTCTGCCCGAGCGGACTGATCCCGCCCACCAGATAGCCCGTGGTGCGTTGCGCCACCATCGGATCCGCCATATCCACCTTCTTCGCCCCCAGGGCTTTGGCGACTTTCTTCAGATCCAGCTGTCCCGCCACCGGAGTAACCGCGACGGCGAGGTGTTTCATATCGCCATTCACCGCCACCAGCAGCGTTTTATAAACCTGGTCAGCATTCAGCCCCAGCTTGCGCACCACTTCATCACCAAAGTTAGTTTCATTCGGATCGTGATCGTAAGTGTGGATCCGGAAAGAAATGTTGTTTTTTTCGAGTAATTTAACGGCGGGAGTCATAGCTATCCTTCTTACGACAGACAAATCATGCCATCAGCATACGCCTGACGTTTGTCTAAAAAATAGCACCATCTTGCGCAATAGTATTGGCAGTGATGGTCACTTTGAGCGACAATCGGCTCAACCGAAGGTCTCCTTCGGCATAATAAAAACGATGAAATTCCTCTTTGACGGGCCAATAGAAATATTGGCCATTTTTTTATTTCAACAGTGACGGCAAATTCCCTTCTCCGTACAAATGTAACGCCCCAACCGCCACCACGTAATGCCCCGCGGGCAAAGCATGCAGCGTCTGCCGCCAGGCTTTGTTGCGCGCATTCATCAGCACATCATACAGCGATTCGCTGAACGTCGAGGGCAATGCCAGCTTACCGTCCTCAGGCGGCGCGTCCAGCCACCAGCCAATCATGGTCTGCAGCAGGCGCGCGTTGGTGTGCCAGTGGGTCAACGTATCATCCAGCAGCATCAGGCCGTCGTCGGGAAGCTGGCGCAGAAGCGCAATCTGGCTGTCCGTCCCTTCCAGCTCGATGATGGGCAGGCTGCGCGCCCTTGCCGCGTTCAGCAGCTGGTAATCAATGCCGTAGTCACCGCGCAGTCCCAGACGCTGCGCCTGCGTGGCCTGCAGCACCATCGCAATTTGCCAGAGCGGCAGGGTGTCAATCATGGAGAGCGACACGCCGGTTTCATCCGCGACGCGCGTCAGTTCCGCAAGCCGGGGATCATCCAGACGTTCCGCCAGGCTGAGATCGCTTTCCAGCCCGGCAAACGGCGACTCCTGACCCGAAATGTCCGCCTCAACGACCAGCGCGTCGGCGCGTTTCAGCAGTTTAATCAGCCCGGGTGGCAGGGGAGACATATCCTGCGTACCCATATGAATACTGCCGACCAGATGCAGGTGCTGCCCGCCGGGGAGAGAGATATCCAGACCGGGCCAGGCATAACGGCGAGGAAAGAGGGCGCGAAACGATGCTTTTATACGATTAAACAGACCCATACGCGCTCCATGAATGGAAAGGTTCATGCTAGCGCGTACGGGTACAAGGTTCAATCCTTCGGTTTAAAGCGCAGCAGGCGGTTGGCGTTGCTCACCACGGTAATGGAGGAGAGCGCCATCGCCGCGCCCGCGACCACCGGGTTAAGCAGCGTGCCGGTCAGCGGCCACAGAATACCGGCCGCGATTGGGATACCGAGGGTGTTATAGACGAACGCTCCCAGTAAGTTCTGCTTCATGTTGCGCAGCGTGGCTTTTGAAATGGCCAGCGCGTCGGCAACGCCCATCAGGCTATGGCGCATCAGCGTAATCGCAGCGGTTTCGATGGCGACATCGCTCCCGCCACCCATGGCAATCCCGACGTCCGCCTGGGCCAGCGCCGGGGCATCGTTGATGCCGTCGCCGACCATCGCCACCTGACGGCCCTGACTTTGCAGTTTCTTGATGGCGTCCGCTTTCCCGTCCGGCAGTACGCCTGCAATGACCTCATCAATTCCGGCCTCTTTCGCGATGGCGTTGGCCGTTGTCGGATTGTCTCCGGTCAGCATCACCAGACGATAGCCCGCGCGGTGCAGACGCTGCAGGGCGTCCACGCTGTCCTGGCGAAGCGGATCGCGCACGGCCAGCAGCGCGGCGGCTTTGCCATCCACCGCCAGCAGAACCGGCGTGGCGCCCTGAGACGCCTGCGCCTTCAGCTCGCTTTCCAGCGCGGCGGTATCAATACCGTTTTCATTAAGCAATGCCTGGTTACCCAGCAGCAGCGCGTGGCCTTCTGCTTCACCGCTGACGCCGAGCCCGCGCAGGGTGCGGAAATTGCTGACCTGCGGCAGGGCAGAAGCATTCGCTTTATCGAGAATGGCGCGCGCCAGCGGATGGCTGGATCCTTGCTCCAGCGCGGCGGCGAGACGCAGCGCCTCCTCTTGCGTAATGCCTGCGGTAGTGACGGCCACCACCTGCGGTTTGCCTTCGGTCAGCGTCCCGGTTTTATCAAACACCAGCGTGTCGAGGGTGCTGGCCCGCTGCAGCGCGTCCGCATCCCGTACCAGTACGCCAAATTCGGCCGCGCGGCCTACGCCGGAGATAATCGACATTGGGGTCGCCAGGCCAAGGGCGCAAGGACAGGCGATGATCAGCACCGTAGTGGCAATCACCAGGGTGTAAACAATCTGCGGTGCGGGGCCGAAGAAATACCAGATCGCCGCGCTCAGCAGGGCAATGCCGACCACCACCGGCACAAAAATGGCCGAGATTCTGTCAGCAAGCTGGCCAATTTCCGGCTTGCTGCTCTGCGCCTGGCGCACCATGCGGATGATACGCGACAGCGTCGTGTGGCTGCCGACGGCGCTGGCGGTAAACAGCACGCTGCCGTCCTGCACCACCGTGCCGGCATGAACGGCGTCGCCGTCTGATTTCTGCTGGGGAATGGGCTCGCCGGTCAGCATTGCTTCATCCAGCCAGGCTTCGCCCTGGGTTATCTTGCCGTCAACGGGAACGCGATCGCCCGTCGTCAGGCGCAGCGTCATGCCGGGCTGAACTTCCGCCAGCGGGACGCTTTTCTCCCCCTCGTCCGAGACCACGCGGGCCGTCGGCGGGGTTAAATCAAGCAACCTTTCCAGCGCTTTCGAGGAGCGCTGGCGGGCGCGGGCTTCCAGCATGTGGCCCAGGTTAATCAGGCCGATAATCATCGCGCTGGCTTCATAGTAGAGATGGCGCGCCTCCATCGGGAACCACTGCGGCCAGACGTTCACGCTCATCGAATAGAGCCACGCCGCGCCGGTACCGAGCGCCACCAGCGTATCCATCGTCGCGGTGCGGTTTTTCAGGCTCTTCCAGGCGCTGGTGTAAAAATGCCCGCCTGCAAACACCATCACCGCAAGGGTAATCAGACCAATCACCAGCCACAGCGTGCGGTTGTCAGCGGTGACCATCATGTTGTCACCCATCATGCCCCACACCATCACCGGAATACCCACCAGCAGGGCGACAATCGCCTGCCAGCGGAAGCGTTTCATGGTGGCGATAGCCGTTTCCTGCTGGCGCTCGCGGCGCTCGGCATCATCTTCGATGGCCTCTGCGCCGTAGCCCGCTTTCTCAACGGCCTGCACTAAATCTGCGGCGGAGGCGCTGCCCATCACCAGCGCAGTGCGCTCCGCGAGGTTTACCCGTGCCTGCGCGACGCCCGGTACGGCCTGCAAGGCGTTTTGTACCCGGGAGAGGCAGCTGGCGCAGCTCATGCCGTTGATCAGCAGCTGTTGGCTGTCGTCAATATCATCAGCTGCCGGAAGCTCAGGAGTGGCCGCTGTCAGCGCTTCCGACGGGGATGATGACTCTGCCAGCGGTTTAGCCTTTGGGTGGCTTAACTCCGCCCCGTAACCGGCCTGCTTGATGGTATCAATCAGCGCATCCGCGCTGGCGCTGCCGGTGACGGCTGCATGATCGATAGTCACGTCAGCGCTTTCAACGTCAGGGCGCTGTTCCAGGCTTTCTTTAACGCGTTTGACGCAGTGGCCGCAGGAGAGGCCGTCCAGCGTCAGGTCGATAGTGTGAGACATAGTAAAACTCCCGTATAATGAACTGGTCAGTAGTTGACCGGAGTAACGCTTTTCGCTAACTGTTATGAAGGTTAAACCTTCCATCAAGGGGAAGGTCAAGGGGGAAATGTGAATATCAGTGACGTGGCAAAAAAAACCGGCTTAACCAGCAAGGCAATCCGCTTTTATGAAGAGAAGGGGCTGGTGACGCCACCGCTGCGCAGCGAAAACGGCTACCGCAGCTATACGAAACTGCATATTGATGAGCTGACGCTGCTGCGCCAGGCAAGGCAGGTCGGTTTTAATCTGGAAGAGTGCGGCGAGCTGGTTAACCTGTTTAACGATCCGAAGCGTCACAGCGCCGACGTGAAAAAACGCACGCTGGAAAAAGTGGCCGAAATTGAACGCCACATCATCGAGCTGCAGTCGATGCGCGAACAGCTGCTACAGCTCGCGGAATCCTGTCCGGGGGATGACAGCGCCGACTGCCCGATTATCGATAATCTTGCCGGCTGCTGTCATCGTAAGGCCTCTGTCTAACAGGCCTTCACCCGCAGGGTAATGCCTTCCACCGCAATGACCTCAACCCGCGTGCCGGCGCTGAGGTCGTCGTCGGCGACTACCGGCCACGAGCTGTCGCCCACGCGCATATGCCCGCGCCCGTTTACCAGCGCGGTGTCGAGCGTAAAACGCTTGCCGACAATCTGCTGTCCGCGCTGGTTGAGGTGCGCGTCCAGCGGCTTTTGCTCGGTAACCCGCCGGTTTAGCCAGCGCCACCACAGCCACGCGGCCACCAGCGTGAGCACGGCAAATAGCGCACCCTGCCACGCCCAGTCCAGGGGAAGGATCCAGACCAGAAGGCCCGTAATGACGGCGGCAACACCGCTCCAGAGCAGGTAGCCGTTGCCGCCCAGCATCTCCGCCGCCAGCAATAAGCCGCCGAGGCTTAGCCAGAAGGCATGAGGATGTGCAGCGATCAGCTCAATCATTTTTTACGCTCGTTTCCGCTGTCTTTAATCAGTTCGGCAATACCGGCGATAGAGCCCATCAGGCTGCTGGCCTCCAGCGGCATCATCACCACTTTGCTGTTGTTCGCCGAGCCGATCTGTTTTAGCGCGTCGGTATATTTTTGCGCGACAAAGTAGTTCACGGCCTGGATATCACCGGCGGCGATTGCCTCGGACACCATCTGGGTGGCGCGGGCTTCCGCCTCGGCTGAACGTTCACGCGCTTCCGCCTGTAAGAATGCGGACTGACGATCGCCTTCCGCTTTCAGGATCTGCGACTGTTTTTCCCCTTCCGCTTTGAGGATCTCCGCCTGACGCACCCCTTCGGCTTCCAGAATGTAGGCGCGCTTGGTTCGCTCGGCCTTCATCTGGGCGTTCATGGAGGCGATCAGCTCCGCCGGCGGGCGCACGTCGCGGATCTCGATACGGGTGACCTTGATCCCCCACGGGTTCGTTGCCTCATCGACAATGTGCAGCAGGCGGGTATTGATGCTGTCGCGCTGGGAAAGCATCTCGTCCAGCTCCATTGAGCCGAGCACGGTACGGATGTTGGTCATCGTCAGGTTGACGATCGCCAGCTCCAGGTTGCTGACCTCATAGGCCGCTTTCGGCGCATCAATCACCTGAATAAAGCAGACGGCGTCGATGGTGACGTTGGCGTTATCCTTGGAGATGATCTCCTGAGAAGGAATGTCCAGTACCTGCTCCATCATGTTGATCTTGCGACCAATCCGATCCATGAACGGAACAATCAGGCTTAAGCCTGGCTGGAGGGTATTGGTGTAGCGACCGAAACGCTCGACGGTCCACTGATAGCCCTGAGGGACAATTTTGACGCCTGCGCCCACAATAACCAGCGCAACGAAAATAAGGACAGGAACAACGATAAGCATAAAAACCTCCTGTTTTGCATGCTGTGATGAGTGAAAGTGTGTGTTTATTGCTCGTAAGTATAGGTAAAGTCAGAGATGAATCCATCACCCGCTTCGGCAATGGCTTTGGATAATCCCTGGTAGTACTTCTCCAGCCCCAGCGCTTCGATACGCTGGATCTGTTCGCGAATGGGGGCGCAGAACAGAACGGCATTTCCCGCTTCAACGCGCTTGTTATTGGGAGGAAGATCGCCCGCGATGGCTTTGAACCACGTTCTGATACCCTGCTTTAAATTATGCGGCGCTTTAGTCAGGTTATCCATGCCCGTCAGAACCTGCAGGGTGGGAAACTCATCGGCCAGCACGGCGGTTTTCATGCGCGCAAAGAACTGGCTGAACAATTCAAACGATCCCAGATCGGTGACGCGCGGTTTGGTCGTTTTACCGTTTTTATTGCCGATTTTCCCTGCGGCTGACGCTGCGGCCGGAACCGCATTCACCTTTTCCAGCTCCAGCCCGAATAACAAATTACAGTGCGCACGGCGCTCTTTCAGCGGATAGGACATCAGCACGTCAATGAATTGGGTGGCCTTTACATCCGCAAGATCGTGGTTGATAAGCCACTGGGTACGAGAAAATTCAGCCGGAGAGACGAACCAGTCGGGTACCTCATTGAAACGTTTGGATTTTCCCTTGCCGTCAAATTCCAGGAAGTGTGTCCCGTTGTCGAAGGCGAAATAGCAATTTTTGAAACTGCCGATCGTGGTGTTCACGATGAGCGCCTTCTTAACAAAATCCACCACCTCTGCACCGATGACAAAACGCGTGAGTTCCGACGATTTGATGACTTCCATTAATGTTTCGACATCAGGAACACCAGGCTTCAGGGAAGGAAACTCATAAAAGATATGTGCCATGCTGCTTACTTCCTGTAGTGATGGTGGAGACAAATGACAAACAAAAAGTTTAACACTTGCTTTAGCGTGAGGCTATTCGCTCTGTGCGCACGAAAGGATTATGCTACAGGCGGTTATTACACGAAGCGGTTAACGGAAGCGTAATGAACGATAAAAAAGAACTATTACATCTCAGGGATATCGGATTTCGTGTTGGAGAAAACATTATTCTTCAGCACGTCGGGTTTAGCCTGTCGCCGGGCGAGTTTAAATTAATCACGGGCCCTTCAGGCTGCGGTAAAAGCACGCTGCTGAAAATTGTGGCCTCACTCCTCAGCCCGACGGAGGGCACCATTCTGTTTGAAGGACAGGATATCTCAACCCTGTCCCCGGAAAACTATCGCCAGCAGGTCTCCTACTGCGTGCAAACCCCCGCGCTGTTTGGCGATACGGTTTATGACAACCTGATTTTCCCGTGGCAAATCCGCAATAAAACGCCGGAGCCGGAAAAGTTTATCAGCGATCTGGCCCACTTTGGCCTGGCGCAGGAGACGTTAACCAAATCCATCACCGCGCTGTCGGGCGGAGAAAAGCAGCGCGTCTCGCTGATCCGCAACCTGCAGTTTTTACCGAAGGTGCTTTTGCTGGACGAAATTACCAGCGCGCTCGATGACGTCAACAAGCGCAACGTTAACGAGATTATCCATCGCTACGCCCGGGAGCAGAACATTGCCGTGCTGTGGGTGACGCACGACGCTAATGAAATAACCCATGCTGATGACGTGATTACGCTTCAGCCGCACGGCGGGAAAATGCAGGAGGCTAACCGTGGGTGAGCATAACATTACCAATGAATCACTGGCGTTTTCGATGGTGCTGGTGCTGATTGCGATTGTAGTCAGCTACCGGGAAAAGCTGGGGCTGGAAAAAGATATTGTGTGGAGTATCTGCCGCGCGGTGGTTCAGCTCATCATCGTCGGCTATGTGCTGAAGTATATTTTCAACGTCAACCACGCGGTGCTGACGCTGCTGATGGTGCTCTTTATCTGTTTCAACGCGGCGTGGAATGCAAAAAAACGCAGTAAATACATAGATAAGGCCTTTATCTCGTCGTTTATCGCCATTACCACCGGGACGGCGCTCACGCTGGCGGTGCTGGTGCTCTCCGGCTCGATTGCCTTTACGCCGATGCAGGTTATCCCTATCTCCGGGATGATTGCGGGGAACGCCATGGTGGCCGTTGGGCTCTGTTATAACAATCTCGGCCAGCGCTTCAGCAGTGAACAGCAGCAGCTGCAGGAGAAATTAAGCCTGGGAGCGACGCCTAAAGTGGCCTCGGCGCGGCTGATCCGTGAGAGCATTCGCTCATCGCTGATCCCAACGGTCGATTCAGCCAAAACGGTGGGGCTGGTGAGCCTGCCGGGCATGATGTCGGGGCTGATTTTTGCCGGTATCGATCCGGTCAAAGCGATTAAGTATCAGATCATGGTGACGTTTATGCTGCTCTCCACGGCAAGCCTGTCAACCATCATTGCCTGCTACCTGACCTATCGGAAGTTCTACAACACGCGCCACCAGCTGGTGGTAACGCAATTAAAGAAAACGGGTTAAGCCTGTTTTGTAGGCCCGGTAAGCGTTAGCGCCACCGGGCATTTTTTTGTTAGTAGAGCAACGCGTACAGCTGACGACGATACTTCGACGCCAGCGCGTCTCCGGTGCCCAGCGCGGCCAGAATTTCCTGGAACATCTTGCGCGCCTGACCGTCTGCTGCTGCCAGGTCTTTTTGCAGGTGGCTGAACAGCAGCTCCAGCGCCTCTTCGTTACGCCCCACCTGGTGCAGCTGCAGCGCCAGCTGGCTTGCCAGCGCGGCATCGGCCGGGTTGTCGGCAACCTGCTGCTGCAGCTGCTGAATTTCCGGGGTGTCCGCGGCCTGTTTCAGCAGCTCAATCTGCGCGACCAGACCCTGATAGCGGGTGTCCTGATCCTGCAGCGGAACCGTCTTGAGTACGGCTTCCGCGTCTTCTGAACGGTGCAGGGCGATCTGCGTTTCCGCCAGCAGCAGGCCAATCTGGCTGTTCTGATTCGACAGCTGCCACGCCTCTTTGAGCAGCGGCAGCGCCTCGTCGTATTTACCTTCCTGCATCAGCGCCATGCCTTCCTGCGCTTTCAGCTCTTCTTCACGCGGCAGCACTTTATCCAGCAGGGCGCGGATAGCCTCTTCCGGCTGCGGCCCCTGGAAACCGTCAACGGGCTGGCCGTTCTGGAACAGATAGACGGTTGGGATGGCGCGCAGACCAAACTGAGACGCCACCATCGGCTCGGCGTCACAGTCCAGCTTGGCGAGAATGAACTGACCGTTGTACTGCGCGGCAAGGCTTTCCAGCACCGGCGTCAGCTGCAGGCAGTGTTGGCTGCGTTCAGACCAGAAGTAGAACAGGACCGGTTTGGTCATCGACTGTTCAAGGGTCTGTTGCAGGTTAGCTTCTGTAATATTGACGATATTCTGTACGGACATGCGGCTTTCTCTTTTGTCGGTTTGTTCTTTACATGGGGATGAGCGTCGTCGCTTCAACTCAACCGTGCAAAATTTTGTCCATCATCCGGCCCGGCAGCAGGCGTTTTAACCAGCCTACGGCATGGGTGACCAGCGTCACCGGATAGCGCATTTTAGGATGTTCGCTCTCAAAAGCATGGCGCACTTTGGCCACCACCGCCTCTGGCCCGAGGGTAAAACGTGCGGCAATGCCGGGGTTCTCGACCGGTTTATCCGCCTGGGTCTGGTTCACGTTTTCGGTAAAGCGGGTGCGGATCGGGCCGGGCTCAATCAGGCTGACCTTGATGCCGCTGTGGCGCAGCTCCATGCGCAGGGCGTCGGACCAGGCCTCCAGCGCATATTTGCTGGCGGCGTAGGCGCCGCGGCCCGGGGTGGAAATCAGCCCCATCACTGACGATGTCATCACGATGCGCCCTTCACCGTGCGGCAGCATCGCGGGGAGCAGACGCATGGTGAGCTGATGCACGCCGAAGAAGTTGGTCGAAAACTGTTTCTCCAGCGTTTCGCGGGAGAGCGTATCCAGCGGGCCATACACGCCGTAGCCGGCATTGTTAAAGAGCCCGTACAGACGATTGTCGGTCAGCGCGATCACCTCATCGGCGGCGCGTTCAACGCTCTCCGGCGAGTCCATATCCAGCAGCACGCCGGTAAAGCCCAGCCCGTTCATGCGTTCGACATCGTCGGGTTTGCGACACGCCGCCAGCACCCGAAACCCCTGGCGCTTCAGTTCGAGCGCGCTTTCCAGGCCGATTCCACTGGAACATCCTGTAATTAAGACCGATTTTTGCATAACTTTACCTGTCAGGATCTCCGCTTAATCAGGAGTCATGTTTAACTAAAGGAGCCAGTCGCGTTGCCATCCAGTCGGCAATAAACGGCTGAGCATCGCGATTGGGGTGGATCCCGTCGTCTTGCATCCACTGGGGTTTGAGATAGACCTCTTCCATGAAAAATGGCAGCAGCGGAATATCAAACTCTTTGGCAAGCTTAGGGTAGATCGCGCTAAAGGCTTCATTATACCGACGACCGTAGTTAGCGGGCAGGCGAATTTGCATCAGCAGCGGCTGGGCGTTTACCGCTTTGATATCCTGCAAAATGGTGCGCAGCGTTTGCTCGGTTTGCTGAGGCTGAAAACCGCGCAATCCATCGTTACCGCCAAGCTCCACCAGCACCCAGCGCGGCTGATGCTGTTTGAGCAGTGCAGGCAGGCGCGACAGGCCCTGCTGCGAGGTATCGCCGCTGATGCTGGCGTTAATTACCGACGTCTTGCTCTGCCATTTGTCGTTGAGCAGAGCGGGCCAGGCCGCGCTCGCCGCCATGCGATAGCCTGCGCTCAGGCTGTCGCCGAGAACCAGTAACGTGTCCGCTGCCGCCGCGCGGAAGGTCATCAGAATCAAAAACAGGAAGGGCAAATGCCAGCGGAAAACAGTGTTGAAGTTCATCATCTTAAGAAGTCCGTCGGTCAGGGGGAACACGAGCTTTCCATCCTTACTGGAGTTGAACTCGTTGTCAAACGCGCTGAAACCATCGCGCTGATTGGCGAATCCGGCTCCGGCAAGTCCACGCTGCTGGCGATTTTGGCCGGTCTGGACGACGGCAGCAGCGGCGAAGTCCACCTTGTCGGGCAACCGCTGCATCAGCTTGATGAAGAGGCGCGGGCCGCGCTGCGCGCGCGTCACGTTGGTTTTGTCTTCCAGTCCTTCATGCTGATCCCAACCCTGAACGCGCTGGAAAACGTCGAACTCCCGGCGCTGTTGCGCGGTGAAAACAGCCGTGAAAGCCGGGCGCACGCGAAGGCGCTGCTGGAACAGCTCGGTCTGGGCAAGCGTCTCGACCACCTTCCCGCACAGCTTTCCGGCGGTGAGCAGCAGCGCGTGGCGCTGGCGCGGGCGTTTAACGGTCGTCCCGAAGTCCTGTTTGCCGATGAGCCCACAGGTAACCTTGACCGTAAAACCGGTGACCGGATTGCCGACCTGCTGTTTTCGCTCAACCGCGAGCACGGCACCACGCTGATCCTCGTCACCCACGATCCGCAGCTCGCCGCCCGCTGCGACCGCCGCCTGCGGCTGGTGAACGGTATTCTTCAGGAGGAGGCATGATTACCCGCTGGTTCTGGCGCGAGTGGCGCTCGCCCTCGCTGCTGATTGTCTGGCTGGCGCTAAGCCTGGCGGTGGCCTGCGTGCTGGCGCTCGGCAGCGTCAGCGACCGCATGGAAAAAGGGCTTAGCCAGCAGAGCCGGGAGTTTATGGCGGGTGACCGGGCGCTGCAAAGCTCCCGCCCGGTGCCGTCGGGCTGGATTGACGAAGCGCGTAAACAAGGGCTGAAGGTGGGGGAGCAGATAAGCTTCCAGACCATGACCTTTGCGGGCGACACGCCGCAGCTCGCCAGCGTTAAAGCCGTCGATGATATCTATCCGATGTACGGCGAACTGCAGACCAACCCGCCAGGGCTGAAGCCAAAGCCCGGCACGGTGCTGCTGGCATCACGTCTGATGGCGCTTCTGAACCTGAAACCCGGCGACAGCATCGACGTCGGCGACGCCACCCTCAACATTGCCGGGGAAGTGGTGCAGGAGCCCGATTCCGGCTTTAACCCCTTCCAGCTCGCGCCGCGCCTGCTGATGAACACCGCGGATGTCGCGGCAACCCATGCGGTACAGCCGGGCAGCCGCGTCACCTGGCGCTATAAGTTTGGCGGCACGCCTGCCCAGCTTGACGCGTATGAAAAATGGCTTCTGCCGCAGCTCAAGCCGGAGCACCGCTGGTACGGGCTGGAGCAGGACGAAGGGGCGCTCGGTAAATCACTTGAACGTTCTCAGCAGTTCCTGCTGCTTTCGGCACTGTTGACCCTGCTGCTGGCGGTGGCGGCGGTTGCCGTGGCGATGGGGCACTACTGCCGCAGCCGTTACGACCTGGTGGCGATCCTCAAAACCCTGGGGGCGGGCAGGGCGCAGCTGCGCAAGCTGATTGTCGGCCAGTGGCTGATGCTGCTGGTCCTCTCCGCGATTACTGGCGGAATAATCGGGCTGCTGTTTGAAAAACTGCTGATGGTGATGCTGAAGCCGGTGCTCCCGGCCGCCTTGCCGCCGGCCAGCCTCTGGCCGTGGCTGTGGGCGATGGGCGCAATGACGGTGATTTCGCTGCTGGTGGGGCTACGCCCCTACCGCCTGCTGCTCGCGACGCAGCCGCTGCGCGTGCTTCGCAACGATGTGGTGGCGAACGTCTGGCCGCTGAAGTTCTACCTTCCGGTGATTATTGCCGTGGCGGTGGGGCTGCTGGCGTGGCTGATGGGGGGCAGCACGCTGCTGTGGGCGGTGCTGGCCGGCGCGGTTGTGCTGGCGCTGCTGTGCGGCGTGCTGGGCTGGATACTGCTCAACGTCCTGAAGCGGCTCACGGTGAAATCGCTGCCCGTGCGCCTGGCGGTCAACCGCCTGCTGCATCAGCCGTGGTCAACGCTCAGCCAGCTGTCGGCGTTTTCGCTGTCGTTTATGCTGCTGGCGCTGCTGTTAGTGCTGCGCGGCGATCTGCTGGATCGCTGGCAGCAGCAGCTTCCCCCGGAAAGCCCGAACTATTTCCTGATCAACATTGCCCCTGAGCAGGTCACGCCGCTGAAGGGCTTCCTGTCGGAGCATCACATTATCCCTGAGTCGTTCTATCCCATCGTGCGCGCGCGTCTGACGCAGATCAACGGCCAGCCAGCGGACGGAAACAAGGACGAGTCGCTGAACCGCGAGCTGAACCTGACCTGGCAGGAGAAACGCCCTGACCACAACCCGCTAACCGCGGGCACCTGGCCGCCGAAAGCGGGTGAGGTGTCGATGGAAGAGGGGCTGGCGACGCGGCTGAACGTGAAGCTCGGGGACAGCGTGACCTTTACCGGCGATACCCAGGATTTTACCGCGAAAGTCACCAGCCTGCGTAAAGTGGACTGGGAAAGCCTGCGGCCAAACTTCTTCTTTATTTTCCCGCCGGGCGCGCTGGACGGGCAGCCGCAGAGCTGGCTGACCAGTTTCCGCTGGGAAAATGGCAACGGCATGCTGACCCAGCTCAACCGGGAGTTTCCGACGGTCAGCCTGCTGGATATTGGGGCGATCCTGAAGCAGGTGGGGCAGGTGCTGGAGCAGGTGAGCCGCGCGCTGGAGGTCATGGTGGTGCTGGTGACCCTCTGCGGCGTGCTGTTGCTGCTGGCCCAGGTGCAGGTGGGCATGCGCCAGCGCCATCAGGAGCTGGTGGTCTACCGCACGCTGGGTGCCGGAAAGCGGCTGCTGCGGATGACGCTCTGGAGCGAGTTTGCGCTGCTGGGGCTGGTGGCGGGTCTGGTAGCGGCCATTGGCGCGGAAACGGCGCTGGCGGTGCTGCAGACAAAGGTTTTCGACTTCCCGTGGGAGCCTGACTGGCGTCTCTGGTTGATCCTGCCTCTCAGCGGCGCGGTGCTGCTTTCTCTCTGCGGAGGCTGGCTCGGCACGCGGCTGTTAAAGGGCAAAGCCCTGTTCCGTCAGTTTGCGAGTTGATTTAGCACGGTGATAGTTGCGCACCGGGTTTTAATGCCGGTGCGCAGCGTTTAAATAGCACAAACTGATAATACCCACTCATTTAGTAGCACAAAACATTAAAAACCCGACCACACGGCCCGATTATTTCCAGTTAATATTCACCCGCTAAATATTTAGCAGCGTGTCTATTAAGGAAAAATAATGACTATAAAAAAATCAGCGCTGGCGGCAACGATCGGCGCGGCAGTGGCATTGACTACCTTCGCTTCTCAGGCGGAAATCACCGTTCTTAAGCAGGAGCCTCAGGCGGGTAACCCGCTGAGCCGCCTGAACTTTACCGTTGGCGGCAGTATTCGTCCTCAGTTCCAGAACATGACCGGCGACGACGGTAAAAACAGCTACAAGCGTAACGGCTTTGACGGCGGCACCCGTTTCCGTTTCGCGGCTGATTACTACCTGTTTGATGACATCAGCTGGATCAGCTACTACGAGCTGGGTGTCAATATTCCTGCGCAGTTTAACTGGGATCACCACTACGCCGACGGCGCACACGACACCACGCGTCGTATGCTCTACACCGGTCTGAAGAGCGATACCTGGGGTACGCTGACCTTCGGTCAACAGAACAGCGTTTACTATGATGTGGTGGGCGCGAAAACCGATATCTGGGACTACGACATGATTGGTCAGGCTCCGGGTAACGGGATCAACGGTGATTACGACGGTTCTTACCGTTCACGCCAGATGCTGAAATATAAGAAAACCGTGGGCGATGCCGACATCTACGCATCTTACCTGTTTGAAGACAGCGAATACCTGCCGGGCAACGGCCTGCGCTACAAGCGTAAAGGCGGCGGCTCGCTGGGTCTGGATTACCACCTGACTACCGACCTGACCTGGGGCGCGGCGTGGAACTACACCCGCGCGGACATGCGTAACCCGGACAACGGCGACAGCAAAACCTACGACCAGAACATTCTCGGTACCGCGCTGAGCTGGACCCCGGACAACTGGACCTTCTCCGCAGGCGGCGGCTGGTACCAGAACTTCATGACCACCAAAAAAGTGTCGGTTAACGACTACTTTGCGGGTGATGCATGGGGTATTGAATACTTTGCGGGCTACAAGTTCCCGGTCGGCCAGTACGCGGTTAAATCCATCCAGCCTTACTTCATGGGCGACCGTATTGAGTACGTGAACGGCCGTAACTACCAGCGCATCGACAACGGCGTGGGTATCAGCTTCCAGCTGGATTACGGTTTCCGCGTGGATTACGAACACGCGTTCACCTCCAGCACCGACAACCTGGGCGACATGAACCTGGTGCGTCTGCGTTACGACTTCTAAGTCGTCTTGTTGGGTGCGGCCTGATGCCCTCACCCTGACCCTCTCCCACGGGGAGAGGGAATGAACATTAAAAACGGCAACCCAGGTTGCCGTTTTGCTTTTACCTCGCCACCCGGCTTTGTTTTAGCGATTAAGCCACTCAGCGACCTCTTCGTACGTCCCGCGATACACAATCTTCTCCGCTTTTTTCTCCAGCTGATAGCCGTACATCGGGTCGTAATAGTCCTTCAGCAGCGGCGCAAGCCAGCTAAAGTGCGCCTCTGTGCTGCCAGAGCGTTGCTGTTCCAGCAGCGCGGAATCTAACAGCGCGGTGAATTCTGCATACCGCTGCAGCCCCAGACGGCGGCGAATGGCGAACAGGCCGTGGTGCAGATACTCGCTGTATTCTTTCCAGCCCGCTTCCTCGCCGTATGCGGCAGAAAAGTCCGCCCACATGTGGTCGAAATACTCTTCGCGCAGGCGCTCAAGGCGGACGTCAAACGGGTCTTCGACGACAACGATAGGGGCTTCAGCCATGCGGTCGCGCAGGCACTCCGGCAGGTGGTTGGAGCCAATCATCCGGCCCTCGTCTTCCAGCACCCAGCGCGCGGCGTCTTTTTTCAGGAGCTCAACCGCAAGGTGGTTTTCAAAGCTGGCCTGGGAAAGCTGCGGCGTGAGCGTGCGGCCAAACGACGAACCGCGATGGTGCGCCAGCCCTTCCAGATCGATACCCTGCGCGTGCTGCTTCACCAGCAGGGTTTTGCCGTTTCCGGTGCAGCCGCCAATAAGCACCATCGGCTTTTGCGACTGCTCGATAGTCACCTGAATCGCCGTCTGACGCAGGGCTTTGTAGCCGCCGCGGATCAGCGGGTAGTCAACGCCCGCCTCTTTCAGCCAGGCCTGAGAGATATGCGAGCGCTGGCCGCCGCGCGCGCAGCAGAGATAGCCCTCAGGATGGGCAAGGCTGGCTTCCCGCCAGGCGTTGATGCGTGCCTCACGCGTCTCGCCGCTTACCAGCTGATGGCCGAGCGCCAGCGCGGCCTCGGGGCCCTGGCGTTTATAGCAGGTACCGACGGCGGCGCGCTCGTTGTCGTTCATTAAGGGCAGGTTGATCGCCGCAGGCATCGCGCCCTGGGCAAATTCGATCGGCGCGCGAACGTCGATTAAAGGGGTATCAGACGCGAGGATCGCGCGATAGTCCGTTCCATCGTTCATGGTTATTCCAGAAGAAAACTCAGCAGCAATGGGCGGGGATTGTACGCCGGGGAAGGGGAAGATCAACTCCCCGGCGCAGATGTCTTACTTGAGCTTAGACTGTGCCCAGACAATACCGCTCGCATATTCCGGCGGCAGGAGCGGGATCATTGCTTCCAGGGTGGCGCTCAGGCGGCCCGTGTCGCTGTCGTTCAGGTTCAGGTGACCGACCTTACGACCCGCGCGAACCTCTTTGTCATACCAGTGCAGATGCACGAGCGGCAGCTTCAGCCAGTCGTAGTTCAGATCGGTGCCGATCAGGTTGATCATCACCGACGGGCTGTTCACCACGGGCTGCGGCAGCGGCAGGTCCGTAATCGCGCGCAGGTGCAGCTCGAACTGGCTGATGGACGCGCCGTTTTGCGTCCAGTGGCCGCTGTTGTGCACGCGCGGCGCAAGTTCGTTGATCAGCAGACCGGACGGGGTGATAAAGCACTCCATCGCCATGACGCCCACATACCCGAGTTCGTGCATGATGGCAGAGAGCATATCTTCCGCCTGCGCCTGCTGGTCAGCATTGGCGTGCGGGAAGGCGACGCTGGTGCGCAGAATGCCGTCCTGATGCAGGTTATGCGTCAGCGGATAAAAGACGGTATGCCCGTCGTGCCCGCGCGCGCCAACCAGCGACACTTCACCGCTGAAGTTGATGCCCTGCTCAACGATGCACTCGCCGTAGCAATCGTCCGGCAGTTCTGCCGTTTCATCTGCACGCAGGCGCCACTGGCCGCGGCCGTCATAGCCGCCCACGCGGCGCTTCACGATTGCCAGCTCGCCCAGCATCGCGAAAACGTCATTCCACTCGCTTTTATCGGACAGGAGCTGCCACGGCGCGGTCGGCAGACCGAGCTTGTCGAACAGCTGCTTTTGCGTCAGACGGTCGGCGATGATCGGGAACACGTCGCGGTTAACGAAGGAGTTATGACGCGCCAGCTCGCGGGTCAGAGCCGTTTCTGGCCAGCGTTCGATCTCGGCGGTGATCACGCTCTGGTGGAACGGTACGGCTTCCGGTTCGGCGTCCAGCCCGACGGGCCAGACGGCAATACCCAGCGGCTCACCGGCCTGACGCAGCATGCGGCCTAGCTGGCCGTTACCGAGGACGCAAACCTGCTTCATGCCGCACCCCGCGGGTCCGGATTGTCCAGCACCTCGTCTGTCTGGGCTTTACGCCACTCCGCCAGACGCTGGTGTAATGCTTTATCGTGCGTCGCAAGAATTTGCGCCGCCAGCAGGGCGGCATTGGCAGCACCCGCTTTACCAATCGCCAGCGTGCCGACAGGAATACCGCGCGGCATCTGGACGATTGAGTAGAGGCTATCCACACCGCTTAACGCGGCGCTTTGGACCGGAACGCCCAGTACCGGCACCAGGGTTTTGGCGGCAATCATGCCTGGCAGATGTGCTGCGCCGCCCGCGCCGGCAACGATCACCTCATAACCGTTCTCTTCGGCGCTTTCGGCGAAGCTGAACAGTTTGTCCGGTGTACGGTGCGCGGAGACCACTTCAACGTGGTGCGGAACATTCAGGATTTCAAAGATTTCGGCGGCGAACTGCATGGTAGCCCAGTCGCTTTTGGACCCCATCACGATGGCGACACGCGCCGGATTATTGCGGGAAGACATGCGTCTTAAAACTCCTGTGGTGCGAAACACACTGCTTTCGAGGGCACAGAGAATAGCATGTTATACGGGCAAGGAAAACGGTTGCGCGGTTAAAAGGCGAGCACTTATGGCGAGAAAGCGATAACAAAAAAGACCGCACGATAGCGGTCTTTTATGTGATGTTACTGAAGATCCCCTGCGGACAGGTTCTCGTTGTCGAACGCGCGGCTGACATCGATATGATTCACCATGCCGGTGTCGGCATTCGAGCCCGATTTTGGCACGGAGAAGCGATTCTCCGCGGCCTGTGCGCCAGTGGACACCACGACTGCCAGCAGCAGGGTACTTACGATGCTGATGTTTTTCATTCTCTGTTCCTTCCTCATCGTATTGTCGCTGTCGCACGTCTTCGCTGGCGGCACGGCAATCAGGGTTTTTATTTAGTCAGTTCTGCGGTCATGTACACGCGGTTGTTGACCTTCGCGCTCGTGATTTTATAAGAGGCATTCTGCTCGGCGGCCTGCGCGGCAATTTTCGCTTCTGCGCGGTCAAGGGTAGAGGCGGTTGCGCTCACGCTTTGAGCGAAAGAACCGAAAGAAACCAGGGAAAGAGCGGCAACTGCAACGAAAGTTTTGATAGATTTCATGGTCGTATTCCTTAAGTATTTTATCTGGGATAGGGCGTATTGCCCTGATGTGATAAATAATAGGCCGACCACGGGCTGATTAAAATCGAAACAATTTGCCGATATTGTTCAAAAAAATAGAATGATGGTGCGAGGGGTTAAAACGGAAAGGCGATCAGCTCCACGCCCTCTGGCGTGACTTTGACCATGGAGCCTTCGGTGTGCCAGGCACCTAATACCACGCGATGGGCCGGTTCGCCGTTGGCGATAAGGGAATGGACGTCAGGACGATGGGTATGACCGTGGATCAACCACTGAACGCCATGCTTTTCCATCACGCTCACCACGGCCTGCGGGTTCACGTCCATGATGGTCATGGATTTGCTGCTGTTGGCGGCTTTACTGCCCGCGCGCATTCTGGCAGCTATGCGGTTACGGATAAACAGCGGCAGCGCAAGGAACACCTTTTGGATCCACGGGGTGTGGACTTTGGCGCGAAACGCCAGGTAGCCGGTATCGTCGGTGCAGAGCGTGTCGCCGTGCATGATCAGAACCCTGCGGCCATAGAGGTCGAGCACCTGCTCTTCCGGCAGCAGCGTCATGCCGCTTTCGCGGGCGTAGCGCTTGCCGATCAGGAAATCACGGTTGCCGTGAATGAAATAGCAGGGAACGCCGGAATCCACGAGGGCGTGAATGGCGTCTGCCATTTCACGGTGCAGCGGGTTAGGGTCGTCGTCGCCAATCCAGGCTTCAAATAGGTCGCCCAGGATGTACAGCGCATCGGCGCTTTTCGCTTCACCGCGTAAAAAACGCAGAAAACCGGCGGTTATCGCCGGTTCTTCTGTTTGCAGATGCAGATCCGCAATAAAGAGTGTCGCCACGAATTACTCGCTGACGGTCACGCTTGTAATCACAACGTCTTCTTTAGGAACGTCCTGGTGCATACCGCTGCGGCCAGTAGCGACGGCTTTGATCTTGTCAACCACGTCCATCCCTTCAACCACTTCTGCGAATACGCAGTAGCCCCAACCCTGCAGGCTTTCGCCGGAGAAGTTCAGGAAGTCGTTGTCCGCCACGTTGATGAAGAACTGCGCGGTGGCAGAGTGTGGCGCCTGAGTACGGGCCATTGCCAGCGTACCGCGGGTGTTTTTCAGACCGTTGTTCGCTTCGTTTTTAATCGCTTCTTTGGTCTCTTTCTGGTTCATGCCAGGTTCGAAACCGCCGCCCTGGATCATAAAGCCGTTGATCACGCGGTGGAAAATGGTGTTGTTGTAGAAACCTTCGCGGCAGTAGTCCAGGAAGTTTTTAACTGTTTCAGGCGCTTTGTCATCAAAGGTTTTGATTACGATATCGCCATGATTAGTGTGGAAAGTAACCATTTTTGCATCCTGTTCCGTTATTGTGGTACGTCGACCCGCGTTCGGGTCATCTATAGGGGCTTGTTATAGCATAACCACAGGATGCGATCACCTTGCATTGTGTGCTGCTTCGGGTTTGAATTACGGGTAGAATAGCCGGTTTTCAACCACACACGTGTTTACATGGAATCTTCGATGTTAAAAATCTTTAATACAATGACGCGCCAGAAAGAGGAATTTAAACCTATCCATGCCGGGGAAGTCGGCATGTACGTGTGTGGTATTACGGTTTACGATCTCTGTCACATTGGCCATGGCCGTACCTTTGTCGCCTTCGACGTGGTGTCACGCTACCTGCGTTTTCTGGGCTACACCCTGAAATACGTGCGTAATATCACCGACATCGACGACAAAATCATCAAGCGCGCTAATGAAAACGGCGAAAGCTTCGTTGCGCTGGTCGATCGCATGATCGTCGAAATGCACAAAGATTTCGACGCCCTGAATATTCAGCGCCCGGACAGCGAGCCGCGCGCGACCCACCATATTCACGAAATCATCGAGATCACCGAAAAGCTGATCGCTCGCGGTCATGCCTACGTTGCGGACAACGGTGACGTGATGTTCTCGGTGCCGACGGACCCAACCTACGGTTCGCTTTCCCGTCAGGATCTGGACCAGCTCCAGGCCGGCGCGCGCGTTGACGTGGTTGACGTGAAGCGTAACCCGATGGACTTCGTGCTGTGGAAAATGTCCAAAGAGGGCGAGCCAAGCTGGCCATCACCGTGGGGCGAAGGCCGTCCGGGCTGGCACATTGAATGTTCCGCGATGAACTGCAAGCAGCTGGGCAAGCACTTCGATATCCACGGCGGCGGTTCAGACCTGATGTTCCCGCACCACGAAAACGAAATCGCGCAGTCCACCTGCGCCCACGGCGGCGAGTACGTGAACTACTGGATGCACTCCGGCATGGTAATGGTTGACCGCGAGAAGATGTCTAAATCGCTGGGTAACTTCTTCACCGTGCGCGACGTGCTGAAGTATTACGACGCGGAAACCGTGCGCTACTTCCTGATGTCCGGCCACTATCGTAGCCAGCTGAACTACAGCGAAGAGAACCTGAAACAGGCGCGCTCGGCGCTGGAGCGTCTGTATACCGCGCTGCGCGGTACCGACAGGTCTGTTCCTGCTGCAGGCGGCGAAGCGTTCGAAGCCCGCTTTGTTGAGGTGATGAACGACGACTTCAACACCCCGGAAGCCTACTCCGTGCTGTTCGACATGGCGCGCGAAGTGAACCGCCTGAAGTCAGAAGATATGGCCGCGGCGAATGCGCTGGCGTCCCATCTGCGTAAGCTCTCCTCCGTGCTCGGCCTGCTGGAGCAGGACCCGGACGCGTTCCTGCAGAGCGGTGCGCAGGCGGACGACGGTGAAGTGGCGGAAATTGAAGCGTTGATCAAAGCGCGTCTGGAAGCGCGTCAGGCAAAAGACTGGGCGGCGGCAGATGCGGCGCGCAACCGTCTGACCGAGATGGGCATCATTCTGGAAGATGGCCCGCAGGGCACCACCTGGCGCCGTAAGTAATTTTCCCCTCACCCTAACCCTCTCCCAAAGGGAGAGGGAATTATTAGGTTTTCTCCCTCTCCCCGTGGGAGAGGGCCGGGGTGAGGGCATCAGCGCCCACGTTTTCTCCACCAAAGCAACCCCATCAGCACGACTCCCGGCAGCCACACCCACAGCAGTTCTGAAACGATCACCTGATGCCCGTACGGCGTGGTATAGCGCGACAGCGCAAACGGCGCGACCTTAATCACCTGCCACGGCGCAAAGAAGCGTTCATCTGACCACGGCCACAGCCAGCCGACGCCTTTCCCGCCCGTGGTAATCGAATCCAGCAGGCTGTGCGAAAGCAATGACACGGTTAAAAACAGCCAGCACCGCGTCAGGCTGGCCCGGAACCACCGTCGTCCAGTCAGCACGCAGAGTATCGGCACCACAAAGGCGAACAGCAGGGAGTGGGTAAAGCCGCGATGGCCGAAAACATTGCCGTACGCGACGCCGAACTTGAACGCCAGCACGTCGGCATCCGGCAGCATGGCGAGGACAATCCCTGCAAAAAGCAGGCGGGGAGGAATCACTTTGGTTCCCAGGCCTAAGCCCAGACAAAGCGGAACAGCAGCGTGTGTAATAACGGTAGGCATTGCGATTATCCATGGCAAATCATGGAAATATAGCAGTAATCCCGCGCCGGCAGACCCGCGTCAAATTCTTATTTTTACGCCGACTCGCGCGCGATAAGCTGTCCGGAAAGCGTAATGCGCTGGGTTTGCAGCGTCGGCTCCTTCAGCGTGCGAATAATCAGCCCGGCAGCCTGACGCCCCGTCTCTTCGCTGGCGGACGACACGTAGGTAAAGGACGGCGAGGTGAGGTTAACGTGGAGCATATCTTCGAAACCGACCAGCGCGACCTGCTGCGTCAAAAACACATCTTTACCCACCGTTCGTCCAACCTGATGAATACCGGAGATGGAGCCGATCATGGCATCCGGCGAGTGGCAGAGCAGGGCGGTGATGGTGTTGTTTTTTTCCAGCAGCTGGCGGGTGGCGAAACCCGCCGCCAGCGTGTCATCGCTGCAGGCCGGAGAGTATTCATCGCGCCAGACCAGCCCGTTCTGCGTCATCGCGCTGCGAAAACCGAGCAGGCGCTGCTCGCGGATAAGGCAGCCTTCACGTCCGCCAATGTAGGCAATATTGCGATGGCCGCGCTCGATAAGATAACGCACCGCCAGATTTGCCGCCTGACGGTTATCGCGCATCACCAGATTGCATTTTTCATCCAGCAGCGACTGAGAAACCACCACCAGCGGCAGCGGGCAGCGGCGAATTTGCTCCGGCAGGGTGGAGGTGCGGGTATCCGAGGCCAGATAGATAACCCCGGCGACGCCCTGCTGCTTAAACGACAGCAGGCAGCGCTCTAGATGGTCATGGTCGTTCTGGGGCTGGCCGAGAAAAACCATATACCCCTGTTTTTCAAGATCCTGGACGATGCTCGCCATCACCTTGATGGAGAAACTGTCGCTAAAGTCGCGGAGGATCAGGCCAATCAGATTGGACGTATTGGCGCGGAGATTGGCAGCGGCAACGTTATGAACATAGCCCAGCGTATTGATGGCAGCGTTGACCTTCTCGATCGTTGCCTCTGAGATTTTCCCTTTCTGGCGCAAAACCAGCGAGACCGTTGAGACCGATACGCCCGCGTGCTTTGCGACATCAATAATGCTGACTTTCTTCAAAACCGCTCCCTGAAATTCACCGATTATCAGTCAGATACGACAATGCGTCTCCCAGACTACAGGAGACGCGTCGTTCAGGCATCTTATTATTTGCCGATCATGGTGGACATGGTCTGGGCGATAAACTGTGCTCTGGCACCGAATATCACCTGAATACCGTTGTCGCCGACGAAGACCACGCCGCGCGCACCCAGTCCGTTCAGGCCGTCCTTATCGACCACCTCGCTTTTTGCCACTTCCAGACGCAGACGGGTGATACAGGAACCAACGGAGTCGATGTTATGCGCCCCGCCCAGCAGGGAGATGATCTCAGTTGCGAGTTCTGAATCAGACTTATCATCCGCGTTGGCGGTCACTTCAGTGCGGCCCGGCGTTTTCACGTCGAAACGACGGATCACAAAGCGGAACGTGAAGTAATAAATCAGGCCCATTGGAATGCCGATGATAATCGCATTCAGGAAGTTGGTCTTGTAGCCGTTAAAGGACGGCAGGATCCCGAATGACAGATAGTCGATAAAGCCCGCTGAGAACGACTTGGCGATATGCGCATGCAGTAGATACATGGTCATGTAGGCCAGGCCCGCCATGATGGCGTTAAAGACGTACAGGATCGGCGCCACGAAGATAAAGGTAAACTCTACCGGTTCAGTGATCCCCGTCAGGAAGCAGGTCAGCGCCGCAGAGAACAGAATACCAGCCGCGATTTTCTTATTCTTCGTATGGGCTTCGTGATACATCGCCAGGCACGCGGCGGGCAGCGCGAACAGCATCAGCGGGAATTCGCCCTGCATGAATTTACCGGCATTCTGGTAGGTATCGCTGCTGAAGGACTTCACACCTTCTTCCAGCATCTTGAACCAGATGGTCTGGTCGCCGTGGATCACCTGTCCTGCCTGAGTGGTGTAATCCCCGAACGAGTACCAGAAGGACGGATACCAGATGTGGTGCAGGCCGAGCGGGATCAGCGCGCGCTCTACCAGACCGAAGATAAAGGTCGATGCCGCCTGATTATCGCCGTTCACCACCACGGAGAGCGCGTCGATACCGGCCTGGATATGCTGCCATACGTACGGCAGCAGCAGCCCCATCAGGAACGACAGAAACGCCGTTGCAATGGCCACGAAGCGCTTGCCGGAGAAGAAGCCCAGGAACTCCGGCAGCTGCATGGTGTGGAAGCGGTTATAGCACCAGGCCGCGAGAATACCGCAGATCAGGCCGCCGAAGACGCCCATCTGCAGCGTCGGGATGCCGACCACCATGGCGTATTTCCCACCCTGGGAGGCCATTTCCGGCGTGATGCTCAGCACGGTGCTGATGGTGATATTCGTGACAAACACCGACACCGCCGCAGACAGCGCCGCGATGCCAGATTCTGACGCCAGACCCACGGCGGAGCCAATGGCAAACAGCATCGGCAGGTTATCAAAAATAACCCCGCCCGCGTTCATCATCAGCGGCAGATGGAACTTATCGCCGAAGGCCAGCAGCAGGCCCGCAGCGGGAAGCAGTGAAATTGGCAGCATTAAGGCGCGACCAATCATCGATAACTTAGACAGCGATTTAACAAACCCTGATATCAGACTCATGCTGATTTCCCCCGAGTAGCGCTTTCTTGGCGCTGTTATTGTAAGTAGAACGTTTTAGTAGAACGTTCTACTTATCGTGGGCAAAGAGTGAAAAACGCGCAACTGAATTCTCACGTTTCAACAGATGAAATAGTGATTATTTGAAGTTGATCGATAAATAACCGCGATGGTTGTGAGGGGATTTTATATCCCCTCTCCCTGTGGGAGAGGGTTAGGGTGAGGGCATAAAACGGCTCAGGCCGTAACGGTTACGCTCTGTCCTTCAAAGCTCACGGTCTGACCCGCGACAATCTTGCAGCGCTTGCGCGTTTCTACCACGCCGTCGACTTTTACCAGCCCGTCGGCGATAACGATTTTCGCCTGCGCGCCGCTTTCGCTCCAGCCTTCCAGCTTCAGCAGATCGCACAGCTCAACGTGCGGGTGTTTACCTAATGAAAAAGTCGCCATCTTACGCGTCCTCTACGTCGTGATATTCTTCGCACGCCTGCAGCGTGTTCTGAATCAGCGTTGCTACGGTCATCGGGCCTACGCCGCCCGGTACGGGGGTGATGTAAGACGCGCGCGCGGCGGCATCTTCGTACACCACGTCGCCGACCACTTTGCCGTTTTCCAGACGGTTAATCCCGACGTCCACGACAATCGCGCCCTCTTTGATCCACTCGCCCGGAATAAAGCCCGGCTTGCCGACCGCGACGATCAGCAGATCGGCGTTTTCGACGTGGTGACGCAGGTTTTTGGTGAAGCGGTGGGTCACGGTGGTGGTGCAGCCCGCCAGCAGCAGCTCCATGCTCATCGGGCGGCCCACGATGTTGGACGCACCGATAACCACGGCGTTCAGACCGTAGGTGTCGATGTTATAGCGCTCCAGCAGCGTCACAATGCCGCGCGGCGTGCACGGGCGCAGACGCGGCGCGCGCTGGCACAGGCGGCCAACGTTGTACGGATGGAAACCGTCCACGTCTTTATCCGGCGCGATACGCTCCAGCACCTTCACGTTGTCGATACCCGCCGGCAGCGGCAGCTGAACCAGAATACCGTCGATCTCTTTATCGGCATTCAGGGTGTCAATAAGTTCCAGCAGCTCTGCTTCGCTGGTGGTTTCCGGCAAATCGTAAGAGCGGGAGACGAAGCCCACCTCTTCACACGCTTTGCGCTTGCTGCCGACATAAATCTGCGATGCCGGGTTGCTGCCAACCAGCACAACGGCCAGCCCGGGGGCGCGTTTTCCGGCAGCTTTACGCGCCTTCACTTTTTCCGCGACCTCAGAGCGCACCTGCTGCGCAATCGTTTTACCGTCAATAATCTTTGCTGCCATCAGAGAGAAGATTCCGTCTGTAACGTTTGAAAGGGGGGATGGCGTGTATTTTGTCAGAAGCGAGCGTCGCTGTCAGTCACCCTTTACGCGTTTTTATCAGTGAGACGCAAAAACCCTTCTTAAGGGATGGTCAATTTCTTAGGCGGGATTAGGATGTGACCTGGCGAAATAGCAGCGTTTTGACATATTTAAAAAACGCGTCCTGAGCTACTTTGTCTCCTCCGAAATAAGCTTTCAATTAATCAATTAAACGTATTTCTTATTCCCGATTATTCGCGGGAAGGGTTATTTACATTTTAAAGGAATAGACATGAAACTCAGCAACATTGCTTCTACTGTTATTGCTACTTTGGCCCTGGTTGCAGGTGCCGCAAATGCAGCAGATCCTGCTGCGCCGGTTTCCGTAAATGGCGGTACCGTACATTTTAAAGGTGAGCTGGTTAATGCGGCTTGTTCAGTAAATACTGATTCTTCCGAGCAGACCGTTAATCTGGGTCAGTATCGTACCGCGAAATTTACCAAAGTGGGCGACACCACCTCTAATATTCCATTCAACATTGAACTGAATGATTGCGATCCGCTGGTTGCCAAAACTGCCGCTGTTGCGTTCACCGGTCAGATCGACCCAACCGACAAAACCCTTCTGGCCGTGACCTCCGGTAACAACGACAACACCGCGAAAGGCGTGGGTATCGAGATCCTCGACAGCAAATCCAGCGTTCTGACCCCAGACGGCGCGACCTTCTCTGCTGCGCAGACGCTGATCGAAGGGACCAACACCCTGAAGTTCACCGCACGTTACAAATCAACGGCTGCCACCACTGAGCCAGGCCAGGCAAACGCTGACGCCACCTTCGTAATGAAATACGAGTAATTCCTCCGCACAGGGATGTTCAGGCCTCACGGACGAGGCCCGTCATACGCTAATGCCAGGAACGAAGGATGACAAGGACTGGAACACTACTGCTGTTAACCCTTGCGATGGCTTGCCCGGCATCGGCGCATACCGTGGTGATCGAAGGTGGCAAGGTTCATCTCAGAGGTGAACTGGTGAACGGCGGCTGCGCCGTGGCGCCCGACAGCCAGAATATGCGCATCGACATGGGGCAGTACCGAACCAATTCATTTTCCGGTGTGGGCAGTTTTTCCACGGTTAACGTGCCTTTTACCGTGCGGCTGCTGGATTGCAGCGTTGATGTTTCGCGCACCGTGGGGATCCAGTTTCAGGGCGTGACGCCCGCAGAAGATCCGCAGGTCTTTCTGGCGACCTCGCGGCCGGGTGAAACGCCCGTCAGCAGCGGCGTGGGGCTGGCGCTTTTTGACGAACAGCAGCGTCAGATTATCCCAAATGCCACGGCCGTCAGCTGGCTGCCGATCGATACCCGCGAGCTCGCGTTCCATTTTAGCGCCCGCTATCGGGCTATTTCCGAACACCTCGAGCCAGGCAAAATTCAGTCGGATGTCTGGTTTACGTTGATTTATCCATAACACCTGCGAACACATTATTAAAGGTACGGTTGTGATGAATACCCTAATTAAACCAGGACTTTTTTTATCGTTTATTTTGATGATGGTTTCTGCCTGCGCAAATGCTTCCGGCGGTATTGCGCTGGGGGCCACGCGCGTTATTTATCCCGCAGAGGCGAAGCAAACGTCGCTGGCGATCACCAACAGCAACAAACAGGAACGCTATTTAATTAACGCGTGGATCGAAAATGCGAGCGGGCAAAAAGAAAAAACCTTTGCCGTCACTCCGCCCCTGTTTGTCAGCGAGCCGAACAGTGAAAACACGCTGCGTATTATTTACGCCGGGCCAGCGCTGCCTGCCGATCGCGAATCGCTCTTTTACATGAACGTGAAGGCGATCCCGTCGGTGAACAAAGCGAAAACGGAAAACAATAACGTGCTGCAGCTGGCGATCCTCTCACGCATCAAGCTGTTTGTGCGCCCGAACAACCTGGCGATGCAGCCGGAAGAGGCGCTTTCCCAGCTGCGGTTTGAGCGCGCGGGCAGCCATCTCAAAGTCAGCAACGCTTCCCCGTATTACATCACCCTCGTCAACCTGAAGCTGGGCGGGCAGCAGCTGGATAACCTGATGGTTGCGCCGAAAAGCTCGGCTCAGCAGGTGCTGCCAGCCGGTGCTGGCGGTACGCTTTCCTGGCAGAGCGTGAATGACTACGGTGCCATCACTCCGGCGCGTAGCGTCAACCTGTGAGCAGAGTCAGGGCGATGAAAAAGCACCAGAGACGTTACTGCCCGGTTGCACTGGCGCTGATGGCTGCGCTCTGGCCGCAGGCTGGCTGGAGCGAAAGTTATTTCAACCCGGCCTTCTTGTCGGACGACACCGCCAGCGTGGCGGATTTGTCGCGTTTTGAACAAGGACACCAGCAGGCACCCGGCGTTTATCGCGTGGATATCTGGCGTAACGATGAGTTTATCGGTACCCAGGACGTGCGTTTCGAGCAGGCCGAGAACACGCCGCCGGTGGCGGGCGGTTTGTCGGCGTGCATTACGCGCGCGATGCTCGATCGCTTTGGCGTCAACGTCGCGGCGTTTCCCGAGCTGGCTAAGGTGCAGGGCGACACCTGCGTTCCGTTGGCCACGGCCATACCCGGCAGCGAAACGGTATTCAATTTTGCCTCTCAGCGTCTGGACGTCAGCCTGCCGCAGGTGGCGTTGCAAAACAGCGCCCGGGGCTACATTCCGCCTGAACAGTGGGATGAAGGCATTCCCGCCGCGCTGGTGAACTACAGCTTCACCGGTAACCGGGGAAGCGAAGACGACAGCTATTATCTGAACCTGCAGAGCGGGTTGAACTATGGCGCCTGGCGTTTACGTAACAACGGCGCATGGCGGTACACGCAGAATAACGGGCAGCGGCACAGCGAGTGGCAGAATATTGGCACCTGGGCGCAGCGCACCGTCATCCCGCTCAAAAGCGAACTGGTGCTGGGCGACAGCAATACCGGGAATGACGTCTTCGACAGCATGGGTTTTCGAGGTGGGCGGCTCTTCTCGTCTGACAGCATGTACCCGGACAGCATGCAGGGCTACGCGCCGACCGTGCGGGGGATCGCCCGTACGCCTGCCAAAGTGGTGGTTCGCCAGAACGGCTACGTTATCTATCAAAGCTATGTCCAGCCGGGCGCATTTGCGATTACCGATCTTAACCCGACCTCCTCAAGCGGTGACCTGGAAGTCACGGTCGAAGAGAAAGACGGCACCCAGCAGCGCTATACCGTGCCGTACTCCACCGTGCCGCTTCTGCAGCGTGAAGGGCGCTGGAAGTATGACCTCGTTGCCGGGGATTACCGCAGCGGTAACAGCGATCAGGATACGCCGTTCTTCACTCAGGGCACCCTGATTACCGGTCTTGCCAACGGTTACACGCTCTACGGCGGGACGCAGCTGGCGTCACGCTATACCGCGGTGGCCGTCGGGGCCGGGAAAAACTTGGGCGACTGGGGCGCGGTCTCGCTCGATATCACCCACGCCCGCAGCCAGCTCGCGGACGACAGCAGGCACGAAGGGCAGTCTCTGCGCTTCCTCTACGCGAAATCCCTTAACGGCTTCGGCACTAACTTCCAGCTGCTGGGCTACCGCTACTCCACAAAAGGGTTTTACACCCTCGACGATGTCGCCTGGCGCTCAATGGAGGGCTATCAGTATGCCGAGAGCCAGAACGATAACGATGTGCCGGACGTGCAGAGCTATCACAACCTGACGTGGAATAAAAAAGGCCGCTTTCAGCTCAACGTCTCTCAGTCGCTGGGGGACTACGGCTCGGTCTATATCTCCGGTAGCGAGCAGACCTACTGGGGAACAGACGAGACGAACCTCTGGTACCAGCTGGGCTATGCGGGCGGCGTGAAGGGGATCAACTACTCCGTCTCGTGGTCGTGGAACAAATCCGTTGGGATAGACGGCACCGATCGGATCGCGTCGTTTAACGTCTCCGTGCCGTTCAGCCTCTTTACCCGTCAGGGCTATCGCCGGGACAGCGCGATTGACCGCGCCTACGCTACGGCATCCGCCAGTCGAAACAGCGATGGCGACACAAGCTGGCAAACCGGCGTCAGCGGAACGCTGCTGGAGGACCGCAACCTGAACTACAGCGTGACCCAGGGACACGCCAGCACCAACGGCGCAAGCGGAAGCGCCAGCGCCAACTGGCAGGCGACCTACGGCACGCTGGGCGTTGGCTACAACTATTCCCGCGATCAGCACGATCTCAACTGGCAGCTCTCCGGCGGGGTGGTCGGCCACGCCGACGGCGTGACCTTCAGCCAGCCGCTGGGCGACACCAACGTGCTGATCAAAGCGCCGGGAGCATCGGGCGTCAGTATTGAAAACCAGACCGGCGTGAAAACCGACTGGCGAGGCTACGCGGTGATGCCGTATGCCACCGTCTATCGCTACAACCGCGTGGCGCTGGATACCAACACCATGAGCAATAACACCGATATCGAAAACAACGTGAGCAGCGTGGTGCCGACCAAAGGCGCGCTGGTGCGCGCCAGCTTTGATACCCGCATTGGCGTGCGCGCCCTGCTGACGGTAACGCGCGGCAACCAGCCGGTGCCGTTCGGCGCGGTGGTGCGTGAGACCAAAAGCGGCGTGACCAGCATGGTGGGGGATGACGGGCAAATTTACCTGAGTGGGCTGCCGCTGGAGGGCGAACTGCTGATCCAGTGGGGCGACGGGGCGCAGTCCCAGTGTCGCGCACCTTACAGCTTATCTGAACAGAGCCTGCAACAGGCAATCACACTTAAGGGGATCGGCTGTGATTAAAACTCAACTCTTTGCCTTGTCGCTGCTGGCGCTACTGCCCGCGACAAACGCATTAGCGACCGTGTGCGTCAATGAAAAAGGCGTGCCGACGGAAGTGCATTACGACCTGACGGATAAATTCAACAGCTCGAATAACCAGATTGGGCAGGTCGTGACGCTCAGCGAGAAATCGCAGTGGGTAGGGGTGAATGCCGTCTGCCCGAAGGGCACGACCGGGAATACCACCAAGCGCAGCTATGTGACCGATTATCCGGTCACGGGGACCAGCGATGGCTATCAGTATCTGAAGCTTAACGACTATCTGGACGGGGCGATGAAAATCACGGACAGCTATGCTGGCGTGTTTTACCCGCCAAAAAGCTATATCCAGATGGGGAGCCATCCTAACGTCTCCAAAAACAAACCGTTTGGCGTTCAGGACTCCAGCCTGGTCTTCCGTCTTAAGGTGACCCGGCGTTTTATCAACATGGTGGTGATCCCGCGTGCCACCATGTTCCGCGTTTACGTCACCACTACCTCTTCCGATCCGTTAACCACGCCGGTCTATACCATCAGCTACAGCGGAACCATTCAGGTGCCGCAAAGCTGCGCCATCAATGCCGGTAACGTGGTGGAGTTTGATTTCGGCGACATTGGCGCCTCCTTGTTCAGCAAGGCGGGCGTGGGTAACAAGCCGGAGGGGGTCTCATCGCAAAGCAAAACCATCGCCATCAAATGCACCAACGTGGAGGCTAACGCCATGCTGACGATGCGGATCGAGGCGGAAAAAGTCTCTGATAATGTGCTGGTGTCGGATAACCCGGATGTGGGGTTCATCATTGCCAACGAGAGCGGGGCGCCGCTGACGCCCAACAACCTGACGAGCAAAATTCCGTTCCGTCTCGACGACAGCGCGCAGGCGCAGGTGGGGATCCGGGTCTGGCCGGTGAGCGTGACGGGCAATAAGCCAGCGGAAGGGCGCTTCACCTCGCGCGGGTATTTGCGCGTGGATTACGACTAAGGAGCCGATATGCGAAACAGGATCCGTTTTCTCACCGTAGCGCTCTTTGCGCTTTGCACGCAGGCTCAGGCGGACACCGCGTTGGGCGAGATTAATATTCGGCTCTACGGCAATATCGTCGATTTTACCTGCGTTGCCGAGGGCAGCGACAGCGACAAGGCCGTCCCGCTGGGCACCTGGCCCACGAAACAGCTCAGCACCACCGGGAGCCGCACGCAGCCGATGCCGTTTACGCTGAAGCTGACCGGCTGCCCGCCGGGCGCGGCGTCCATTACGTTTTCGGGTAAAGCCGACGGAAGCAATAGCGGCCTGCTGGCGCTGAATGACGCCAGTACTGCAAGCAATGTCGCCGTTGAGATCAGGGATGCGGATAAAACGCGGCTGGCGCTTCAGCAGGCCAGCCAGCCGGTCTCGGTTGATGCGCAGGGAAATGCGATTCTGTCATTTTATGCCAATTATATTGCCACTGCCGATAACCCTCAGCCCGGACGGGCTGATGCGGATGCCACCTTCATGATTAATTATAATTAGCACTGACCGCACTCCCTGCAGCTCAGATAAGCTGCAGGGAGTGAATTCAGGTTATAGCAGCTCGTGGGCTTTGGCGTAATCAATTAATTCCACGATGCTTTGCACACCCAGCTTGGAATAAATATTGGATTTGTGCGCGCTAATGGTCTTGTTGCTTAATAGTAGCTGTTCAGCAATTTCCTTGTTGGATAATCCATTCGCCAGATACCGTAATACCGTGACCTCGCGATTCGATAATGGCATATCTACTGCCATCCCTTTCCCTGAACCCAGGTGGTTTATAAAGTTCAGCGTTTCCGACGGGAAAAAGGAATAGCCCATCAGGATCATTTCTACGGCGTTGTAGATCTCACCTAAATCTTTTCGTTTACTGACGAAGCCATTTGCCCCGGCGCGAATGGCGCGACCCGCGTAAAATAACTCTGATTTAGACGAGAGGAACAGAACCTTAATGTTCTTGTTTAAGTTTCTGATTCTCTTAAGTAAAGCGAAAGCATCCGTGCCCGTGAGTTCAATGTCAAGGATCACCAGATCGATAGGGTGATTGCGGATACAGTCAAGGACTTCATGGCTATCGCCAGACTTGAGCTTGACTGTGATATTCTTATTTTTCTGTAGCAGGACTTCTATCGACATTCTGACGATAGGATGTTCGTCCATAATGATAACGGATGCCGGTTTCATTTTTAATGCCTCAGATTGTTAAAAGCGTTATGCAGAGTTTGGTAAAACTCTCGAAATGCCGGAAGGATATAATGTGCAGATCCCTATACCGTAGTATTTCCCTGGAAAGAGCGAAAGCATCCTTGTTTACGTAATGAAAAGAACTATGCCTCAGCGCGGTCATCTCATTAGGCTGGTGTTGGCAAAAAGGTTTTTCTTATTCATATTTGATACGCATCTTATTATACAGGGTAAGTTTTTTCCGAAAACCCTGTAAATTAATATGAGGGTATTGGTTTGTATTATCTTCTGGATCTGAATCGCTATTTTTTTAAATTTAGCGGAAATATCCTGTTATCTCATTTACCGCATTTTTTCATCTTTATGTAATAACAAAAAATAACAGATATCTCTGTATGTTGATTAATTGTTAACAAAAATACGCCTCTTTGAAAGGGACGAACCCGCAAAAGTGAGGTTGAAAATTGCCCTCGCAGGCCGTCTGACCTTCATCTGAAAGTGCTTACGCCGATCCGGATAACGGCGTCTGGTGCACAGGAGAACGTGCTGCCCGCTTTGCTTTTTACTCCTGGCAGTTGTCGCTAAGCTGCTTGTTTTTACATCATTATCATCTTGTTAACGCCTTCTGCATTCGCTTAACGGATGGAGGAAAGTGCTGCCGTTCCGCTAATCTGTGGCATTTCACAAGGTTCGCGCCCATAAATTAGGAATAGTTATAAATTCGATTATATTGTTAAAAATTAACATTTTCGCAACGCAAGTGGTAAGTAAATTCTTAAACCGCTTTAGGAAATAAGGGGTTAGGAGGTGAGTGAAAACGTGCAGTCTGAGAGGTTATTAAGAAGATGCAGCAATTCCTGGCGATGGCTTAGCCCCAGCTTTAGGAGGATGCAGCTGAGACGATAGATAATGCGGCTATAGGGGCTATTCTGCATAAGGGCAATCTGACGCAATGTCTTGCCCCGGGAAAGCTCCTGCAGAATGGGCCATTCGTTGCGCGAGAACCAGTCTTTCTCGGTACCCGGCGGAGGGAGGGGATCCTGCAGGCTGTGCTGGAGCGCGGCGGCGTTCAGCTGACGTTCGAGCACATGAAAGGGACCTGCCGCTTTGCAGAAGAGGCGGGTGTCGTAATTATCGGCCCGGACCAACAGCCAGGGCGTCAGGAACGGAGAAAACAGGCTATGCCGTCTCAACTGATCCAGTTTCTCCAGAAGCCCCGTGGATCGGCTTTCAATATCCACGACCAGACGGGCTGAGGGCCACTGCGTCTGAGCGATAAGGGCGTCGTCCAGCGTGGCGTAGTCGCAGCAGCTGCTCAGGGGAAACTGCCCGTGGAGAAAACCGGTGCGCAGGTAGTGATCCTCCGTCACCAGAAGGATAAACGGGGCGTCGGTTTTGCGGGGCTGGCTGATGGACTGGCTCAAAAATTCGAGCCGGTCGAAAAAGGGGGGAGCAAAAGGTGAGCGCGTAAATCCCAGTGCATCACTTCCTGTACGCCGCCGCCGGTAACGGCGCACTGTCATTCGCATGGTCTCCCTCCTGGAAATGGCTTTTTAATCCTCCGGCCATGTCCAGGACGGCCAGTAATATCCCTGGCCGAGGTCTGCGCCTGCCTGCAGTGCCCAGGTACGATCGCGTTCAGTCTCAATACCTTCAATAAGCACTTTCCCGGCAAGCTGAAAGCAAAGGGAAACCAGTTGCCTCAGCGCAGGGGTGTCGCGTAAACGCCAGAATGCTTCCTTATCTATTTTGATGCCGCTTAACGGGAGTCGGCAGGATAAAAACGACTGCACTGTGACGTCATCCACGTCATCAAGCCAGATAGCGTGTCCCTGTTTGCAAAGTTGCCGCAAATTTTGAACGACATGCTGCTTCTCTACGAGGGAAAGCGCCAAAAAGGACGCGAGGTCGACAATCTCAATATTGAGCGGCACGCCTGGCAACCGGATAAGTCGCTGAAAAGACGCGGGCTCTGTCAGGACGGTTATCGGCAGATTAATAAAAAGATTATGACCGTGCGGCGTATTTTTTAACGCGGCAAGCTGCGCTTCAAGCAGCGTTATCGACCACTCTGCGGAGCGATCGCAAAAAAAGTTCTCGCTGTCCCGCGTGTCGGACAGAACGCTAAGGACCTCCACGCCAACCTGGCGCAAGGAGGAAAGGGCGACGATGGGCTCAAGCTTAATGCCGACGATGTCCTGAGAAATGTACTGTAACCGGGGGGGCGTATCGATCAGGTTTTGCGCTGTCACTCCATTGTCCTGTTGTCTGTCAGCCTCCAGGCGGCCGGGATACCTGACTCTAGTGTGACGAGCTGACGGTCAGGAAAACAGCAGGCGTTACTTAAATGCAACTAAGCCTTTTCGCAGCGCTAAATTTTACGGTGAAACAGGACGAAATGTTGAGAAAATAGCCGTATTTACAATCGGCTAGCGGTAATTGGCCCTGAAAACGGAAAAGGCATTGACTCACCTGCCATTGACCGTATAATTCTTCGCGTTTCACCACCGCGAAGTACACGCATATCAGTGCGCCCTTAGCTCAGTTGGATAGAGCAACGGCCTTCTAAGCCGTAGGTCGTAGGTTCGAATCCTACAGGGCGTGCCATTTAAAAACAGGCGCTTACGCCAGTTTCAAACCAGCCTGATTTTCTCCTTGTGTCGTATTTGTGTCATGGTTGCCAAAAATGGCATCTATTTTCCGTGCGTGTTCGCTTAAATGGTTCGGTGCCAGGTGTGCATAACGACGGACCATTTCGATCGACTCCCAGCCACCCATTTCCTGCAGAACGGACAGTGGTACGCCGGACTGAATTAACCAGCTCGCCCAGGTATGCCGGAGGTCGTGAAAACGGAAGTCCTCTATACCCGCTTTTGCCAGGCCAATTCGCCAGGCGCTGTTATCGTCCACGCGCATCTTCCGGACCGCCGGAGTGACAGTTTTATCCGGGCGCGTCGATGGTTTCGTGTGAACGAATACCCACCTGGAACTTTTCCCGATCTGATCCCTTAACACCCTGCATGCGGTATCATTCAGAGCTACGCCGATAGCTTTGCCCGCCTTCGCGTTCTCCGGATTTACCCATGCAACCTTTCTCTGCATATCGACCTGCTGCCACTCCAGATCAATGATGTTGGAGCGGCGCAGGCCGGTTGCCAGCGCAAATATCACCACCGGCTTTATCGACTCCGGCATGCAGGCGATAAGCCGTTCTGCCTCTTCCCTGGTCAGCCAGCGGATGCGTTTGCTGATTGGCTTTTTGGTCTTAATGACGGGGGCCGACTTTATCCATCCCCAGTCATTGGCTGCAGTTTTCAGCAGCGATCGCATAAAAGAAAGGTGCTGGCTCTTTGTAGCCTGGCTTACTGGCTTTTCAGTGTACGGCGGCGGCTCCTTTCCCCGGCGTATAGCAGCGTCCCGGCGTGACTCCCACACCTGGATGTGCTTGCGGTTGACCATCTTCGAAACTGCTTCGTTTACCTGGTCCGCCGTGATGGTCGAAATATCCCGGCCGGAGAAATGCCGAAGGAAGTATTCGATTTTGGTCTTATCGTCATCGAGGGATCGCTTATGCTCTTTCTCACGGATCCACCTGATGCAACATTCCTCAAACGTCCTCGTCGGCAGTTCCCCGATTTTATCCACCCGCCACGCTTCAGCCTTCAGCTTGTCGTGCAGCTCCTGCGCTTGTTTCTTGTCCCCCGTGCCAAGAGATCGTCTAATTCTTTTCCCTGACGGCGTAACGAAATGACAGTGCCAGACGCCGCCTCTGAGGGTGATTGACATAAAATTTCTCCTTTATGTTCACCCGCGCTCGCGGAAACAGGATCGCGCGGGTCATGTAAATACGCAATACAGGCGACGTCGGTCGTGCGGTATTTGTTCCCGATCTTCTTCCCGGCGAGCTGGCCGGAGTCGATGAGACGGTAGACAGTCCTCGGAGAGACCTTCAGGAGTTTTGCCGCCTTCTGCGCAGTGAGTGGCTCTGCTGTAACCATTCCCCCTCCTATGACATCGTTTTATAAAACTGCGGCTGGTCTGGCGTGGCCGCGCGCAATTCGTATTCGTAATGGATCTGATAAGTGCCGCCGTCCCATGCGACATATACCCGAGCCTTATCGTTTTCCGGCTCCAGCAGGGTTTCGACTATCCCCGTCAGTCCGCCTTTCTTCTTCTGGACTATTGCTCCCACATTAAAAGCAGCCATTGCACACCTTCCGGTTCGTGAAGAAATGAGATGAGAGCGCCCAGCGCCATAAGTGCGGCGATGAGCCAGGTCATGGGGTTTTAATGCATAGGGCGCTCCTGCTGTTAAGCGGTTAGCGGATATCGATATCGGGGATGATTACTGAAGGTTTGAAGGTGACTCGATAATGGTTCACGCTGGCGTTCGTGCCGCTCAGATCTTCCATGAACCAGGTCACGTTATCTGACAGGCCGAGCATGTGCTTCTTGTAGATGCCAGGACCGGTCTTGCAGATGACGCCCAGGGTACGATCGGTGCTGGTGTTGTCTTTGGAGCAAAGCCCGGTGATCTCCAGCATGAATTCGCCGGTAATTCCGTTATAAAAAACAAAGCGACGCTGTGCTTCGAAATTGTCAGCGGCTTTGCTGACGTTACGGCTGGCCACATCCGCATCATTAACATCACACGCCGACAGCGCCAGAACAGCCAGTAGCAGTAAACCTTTTTTCATTTTGTCACCTGTAAAAAGAAGCCCGGCGCGGGGCCGGGCAAAAGGGATTACGTGGCAGTGCTTTCGCACCCAATAGCCAGCTCATAACTGGCTATCAGTTGCGTCAATGCATAAGACCAAGGTCATAGTTGAGGTGCTCAAGACATTCCCGGTCTTGCTCGAAACAGTAGTCATAGCGCGCTTGCCATCCGTGATATTCGCGAACCAGTTGCCACTTCCAGCCGCCGTCGTGCTTGACTCGGCGGACCTTTCGCTTAACGATGGCATCCTGGTCGAAAATCACTCCCCAGCCTGAACCAATGCCATTGCGTAGCACGTCCAAATCAACCTCGATAACGCGGAAAAGCTTCGGTAGCCTCGGTAACTCTTCAATCCGCATCATTCCTCCTTACGCCGCACGCTGAGCGCGCAGCTTCTTCAGGTGTTCTGCTGTTTCGATTTCTTCTGCGATCCGCTCGGCCTGTGCTTTGGTCAGCGGTTCGAATTCATGTTGAAAGCGGCCCATGCTGGCGATGCAGGTGCGACCGTTGCGGATGTAGTGGATGACTTCGTGGGTAGCCCGGAGGATTTTGCAGGGTGCGCCGTGGGGATCGGCGTACCAGGTATTAGGCTGGATTATCCTGAACATTGGGCACCACCTTAAATTCGATTACCCAGACCCAAGGGTTGGCTTTCCAACTTTCTTCGCCGTAGATGGATTCCCACAGCTGCGCAAAGTTGTCATATGGAGTCCATACTTCACCGCCGCTATCCGGATCAGAGTATGTTGGCCGCCATCCGGTAAGTTCCATGCCTTCAGCCTGCGCATCTTCCTGGCTGATAGAGTTCAAGCGCTGCACGCGCACGCCGGTAACTTCCAGCAGAATGCGACAGGCTGCGCGAGGCATATGGATAGATGGCTTCCAGCGTATTTCATCAGCCGGCGGCACATTCTCGTAATGAGTTGGAACGTGCTCAGGGTAATTCGCGCGATAAAGTTTCAGGTCCGGCGCGCCAGCTCCAGCTTCTGCCCACGTTTCGCGCACCCAGATGCGATCGCCGACGGCACCGAATGGGCAGCTATAACCTTCATTCTCATCAGCAACGCCAAATACATCTTTCTTAGCAGGCTGCAGGTATCCGTTTTTATCGACCACGCCAGGCGTGTACCAGTGGGCGTTTAAATCCAGATCGTAACCGTTATGTGTTGGGTGGAAACCATCAGACGGCTGAACCTTCATGATGCGCCGCGTCTGCGTCTTCCTGCCGTCGAGGATGGCGCGCACCATCTCTCCGTTAAAAATCATTCCGCGCTCTTTCACTGGATCCCCCTCTGTTTATTCCTCAACTCGATGACGACCTGGCACTCAGCGCAGGTCTGGCAGCCGGGAACGGCAGAGCGCCGCGGCGCCGGGATATCCTCGCCGCACTCCGCGCAATGCTCAGCTGATACGGCGTTGCGGTCGATGCGGTGAGCGGAAAGGGCAGCGTTACGCTGAAGCTCTTCAATCTCTGCTGCGGTATCGATGATGTCAGCCATGATCACTCCTCCCCAAGAGCCTTGCTGATGGCAGCACGAGCCATGTCTGTGTATTTGTCACCAAGAACAACATAGCCGCGAGTCTGCAGCTCAATGATTGATTGCAAAGCTTCGAGCAAATCAGGAGCTGCTGCTATCAGGCTGCCGTTATTATCCTCACGCCCGTTAACGACAAGCTCTGCTATGAGGCCTTCAGGCTTACTTACCACCTCGCCGCGAGCATGGCTGTAATTCCATTCGCCAGGCGTACCCTTAAACTCTTTCATAATCACTACTCCTGAAACTGTCGGTTAATTCGGTTGAATGTGAACGCCAGCAATAAAAAAGGCCGCTTTAGCGACCTGGTTATTTGCGATGTCATGGCTGTATCCACCCTTTACCTTTGACGTGCTGAATAACGCCAAGCTTCCTGAGCGACTGGAGTCGGCGATCAAGGATGCGGAAGACGTCCATCGGGTGCTTTCCTTCTGCTTCAGCAATGACGAGGCACTCCTGCCTGACGGAAGGGCTGAATAGCTCAGAAAAAGAGGTTGGCTGAGCACCGATAGCGCTTAACACTTCGCTATCCAGTTTCGCGTATTTGGTCACGATTCAACTCCGAAGCGGCGATTAAGCCGCCCTGTGTATACGACGAACTCCAGGAGGCTAACTCCCAGAGCTTCAATTTTCTTGTGATGCTTGTTGATGATGGGAGGCACCGTTTCGTTCCGGTTAGGCTTTGGCTTCTTGCGCATGACCTGCTGTATTTCCTCGGTGCAGCGTCGGCAGGCAGCACGGATGGCGTTGTCTGTTTCTGGCGTCATACGGCCTCCGTTTTCAAAACGTCGATTGCGCAGCCGGGCAGCAGTTCAACCGCGGCGGTGGCGCACTGATTGCCCCAGTGATGCCAGCCCGGCGCCGCGCAGCGGCTAAACAGCTCAATGCGCGGCACATCTCCGTAGAGCAGTTCCAGCCGGTGGCGAACTTCCCACGGCTTTTCGCTGTGTGCTCCGAGCGGGCTGTAGACCACCTGCTTAATCCCGGCGTGCTTTCGTTCCAGCCCGGCGCCGCGGGTAGCAATCAGCAGATCTTCGGTATTGGCCCGGGTGTGGTTGCCGCCGTTCATGCGCGTCTCGGCGTTCAGCAGATCAAGGAAGTCGTAAAAGTCGGTGATTTCACCCTCGGCCAGCGCCTTGTTGATGCGCAGTTCCGCGTTCTGATTCAGCTTCACCCAGGTAAATCCCTTCATCGTGCGAACGGTAAAACCCCAGGCCTCAGCCAGTTCGATAGCCTCCTGGTTGTGCGTGCCGGTGTACCACATCGCCAGCACCGCGTTTTCGGCGGCAAGTTCCCACACTGGCAGGCGCTTGATGTCGATGAGCTTCATGGTGGAGTAGTGATCGGCAGCGGCACCGTTACTGATGGTGTTTCCGTAAGCCCAGGGCGGGTCTGCGTAGATAAGAGAGTATTTTCCTGTCATTTTGCGCCGCCTTTCACAAAAATAACCCAGTGGGTTTTGTCGGCTTTTCCTGTTCGTTGCCATATGGCCGGCTTCTCGTCAGTCAGCGCCAAAATATTGCTTACCGGGATCTGCGTTTCGTTCCATTTGAAGATGAGCACGCCATGTGGCCACAACACCCGAAATGCTTCTGCGAAGCCGGCACGCAGATCATCGCGCCACGTTTCTTTGTTCAGCCGGCCGTACTTTTTCCCCATCCACGCGTTATCTCCGACGCGCTCAAGGTGTGGCGGATCGAACACGACTACAGGGAAAGTGTTGTCGGCAAAGGGGAGGGCGCGGAAATCAGCTATAAGGTCCGGGCTTATGATTAACTGGCGGCCGTCGCAAAGTTCATGCTGCTCGGCGCGGATATCACTGAAAACAGCGCGATCATCCTGCTTATCGAACCAGAACATGCGAGAACCGCAGCACATGTCCAAGATTGTTGAATCTGTCATGCCGCCTCCTGCCTTTCCCGAAATTCCTCAGCGAGCCGCTGCGCCTTTAATGGATTGCTGACCACTTCACCCCATGGCATTAGCCAGCCGTTACCAATGAAGGGAAGGCACAGTGTGCCAACCCTGATGTCGTCGTGAGCGTGAGTCATAAGATGGACTCCATTTCGTCGATGTAGAGGCCCTGAGCAATCAGTCGGCTACGGCGGGCGGCGCGAGCAATGCACTCCTGCCGTCTGCCTTCCTGCGACTGCTCTATGGCGCGCCGGGTGAACAGCCGTGATTTGCCTTGCGGCGTTACAACCTTCGGCTTCGTGACGAGGTCGAAAGTACGGTCACAGATGCCGTCATCGTTGAGCCATTTTTCCGACTCAACGATCTGCGCTATCTGTCCGGTGCCGCGGGTAATGCCGTTGGCGACCCGGTTAAACTCGATGAGCGTTACGCCAAACTTCTCGGCGATTTCGCTGCCGGTTACCGGGCGGCCGCGCGTCTGAATCATCCAGATAACGCGTTCACGTAGGCCGGAGAATTGCCCGGTTCGCCCGGGCCGGCGGTAGAAGGGTGTGCGTTTCATTTCCACTGTTCCCCGAACGTAAAGCCGATTTCCGCCAGCGCCTCATCCATCTTCTCGATGAACTCCGGCACCATTTCGTTGAAGTCGGTCATGTACTGTGGATCCCGCTCAACAACGACGTGGTGAATACCTTCGCGCTTCATCCGCGGGTCGTAGTTAGCAAAGAACCAGGCGTCTTTCCCGGTCACCCACATGCTGTACTGCACCTGGGCCATGTACGCAGACTTGATGGCTTCGAAACCGCCAAGGCGGAACTTCATGAAGTCGCGGGAGGTGAACGGGCATTTCAATTCGAGGCCGAAATCGTTACTGCACAGGCCGTCAGGGGAGCACGCGGTGCGCATGCTCTCGTCACGGAACAGGATCGGAGACTCCGTGACTTTCACGTCGGTGGTGAACTCGAAGAGGGTTCGGGCGTCTTCTTCGTACTGCTTGCCCCAGGCCAGCGCCTTGGCGTTAACCTCTGGCGCCACGCCGGTGCATACCTCGGCGAGTAGCGTGTGGAAGTAGGACATTTTCATGTCTGTCCACTTCTTTCCCGATCTTGGCTTGGAAATGACGTTGTGCACTTCAGAGGCGGTGATAACGCCGAGGCGCAGCCGGTGCCACGCCTCATCGCCCTGTTGGATAGTGGTTACGTCAATGCCGGTCCTGGACAGGATAATTTCTGGTGTCATGCTGCCGCCTTAGCCCTTTTCTGAAGGAAGCCAAACCCTTTCTGCGCCTCTTCTTCAGTGAGTTCTGACGCCTCAAGAATTTGCCGTTTGAAGATGTCGCTGCACAGTGGGAGGAAGTCTTTCTCCCAGTCTTTATCCAGGGCTGTTAAGAGATCGGTGATCGCCTGGAGCGTTTCTTCGCTTGCTGCTGGTGGAAGTGCTTCTGTGGTGGTGCGCGGCGTGACGTCACGCATATCAACGTCCAGTGATTTGCCTTCCATTTCTTCTGCGGTAGGCTGCTGTCCAATCTCAGGCCATGCCTTACGCAACGCCTGAGCTTCCGCGCATTTCGCCAGCTGGCCATATGGGCGCTTTTTCCACATCGCGTTCGGCGCCGTAGTGTCGCGGCCGCCGGTGGCGTAGTTTTCAATCCAGTATTCTTTAGCGCTGAACTCGACGATCTCGCCGCTGGGCATGCGCTTGAAAACGGTGTATTTGCACCACTGAGGGAAGGTCACCTCGACACCAGTAAGCGTCTGAGTTACGTCTGGACCGAACTCTGGTTCGCGAGCCCCGGCATAATCGCCGGAGCGGTCTGCCTGAATGCGGTAAAGTCCGATGCCCGGCATGACGACGTCGCGCCATTCGCCTTTACCTGTTTTCGAGTCTTTGACGTACATCGGAACGAGGTGGACAGGTTTGAGCAACGGATCCAGCTGGCGGGCGCGGCAGTAGTCAAGCGCCATCATTACCGATTCGTCTTTGGCGCCAGGATAGATGCTGTTCTTCAGCGCGCTCCAGGTGGAGACGTCGACGCCTATCTCCTGAAGCGACGTCGCTGTGATTGTTAATTCGTTTGCCATCGTTAATCCCCTCAAAAATTAAAACGGGCAGCCGGTACGGTGTTCCCAGTCGTATTCCGCCTGGGCGTAAGCAACTGCCGAAATGAAATCGTTGTAGGCCTTACCAGCGTCATCGCTGCGAAGTCCTTCGTATGGGCTGGAGTCAATCGGGACCGTGAAGTGGAAGAGGCAGGATGGCTCTTTTGGCATCATGTCGATGATTTCCCGAGCCCGGTCACCGATCCACTTCTCTTTCTCGTCGGTGAGCTGTTGCTCAGCCCAGCGCCGATCTTCGATCCGGTCGTAAGTGAGGTATGCGTTCATGGTTGCCTCAGTAATGAATTTTCGCGCAGGGGATCAGGTCATCTTTGAGGGCGGTAAGCACTTCGATAGCCTGTTCACGGGTTAAGCTGGTGTTGCTGGTGAGCGCGTTAACGATGTTGGTGCCGACCGTCTTGCGATGCTTCACATCAGCTTCGCGCTTGGCTTGCTCGTCGGCTTTGCGCTTCTCTTCGGCCAGGCGAGCATCTTCGGCCTGTTTTGCCTTCAGGCGCTCGGCTTCAACCGCCGCGGCTTTTTCGCGTTCCGCCCGGGCTTCCGCTTCCTGCTTCTCGCGAGCTGCACGCTGTTCCGCTTCTACGCGCTGGCGTTCAGCCTGCTCTGCACGCGCTTTCTCTTCAGCTTCACGGCGCGCTGCAGCTTCTATCTCTGCTTTGTGCTTCGCTTCGGCATCGCGGCGGGCTTGTTCTGCCGCTTCCTGCTTCAGACGCTCGTCACGTTCACGCTGAGCCTGTTCCGCCAGGCGGCGCTGCTCTTCGCGGTCACGATCGAAAGCGTCATTCATCAGCAGAGCCATTTCGTGGTCTGCTTCGATCTGCGCGGCGCGCTGGTCATCGAACATCTTGTTCATCACCAATGCTTCTTCGTGCATAGCGTTCCAGGCTTCTTCCACCCGGATTCGTTCCTGCTCAGCTTCCCATTCGGTTAGAGGACGGCGCACTTCATCCTTAAGCGCGTCCAGCCGCTCACGCACAATGCGGCGGCTTTCGTCGATCTGCTTAGGCAAGGCTTTAAGCTCAGCAACCAGATCCTTGCCCGCGTTGTCGATGTAAGTTTTGGAACGGGCAACCTTATGCGCCATGGATGCGATAGCGTCGCGGCCTTTGCGGGTCGACACATCCGGCACCAGGCTGCGAGCTTCTTTCTCGATCGCCTCAATAATCGGGTCGAGCTGCTCTTTGGTGGTGAATACCGCCATTGCGTTCTGTTTCTCAATGACGACTAAGTCCGTTACTTCGCTCATGGTTTCTCCTGAAATTTGGATGTGCAGATCCCGCCCGCTTTTAGCCAGGCCGATCGGTTGAATAGGGGGGTTGGTATCAGTGAACCATCGGCTCGCCGCGTTCATTCAGCAGCACAACAACGGAATCACTTTTAATGATGGTTTTCTCGAAGATGTTGAAGGCGTACAGGCCCTTCTCAACGTTCGCAGAGGCGCGATAAGTTTTGCCGTGGTGTTGCAGCATTGTGCCCGGTAAAACCTCGCTACGTGGCACTGATGCGGTGCCGTAGTGCATTCCAATCATACCTTCACCTCAACCTGTTCCAGGAGGCCAGCGATATGCATCTGCCAGCGGTTCAGCACCAGTTTTTCACGCGGTGCAGATACCGACGTCAGCTGCCACTCGTTATCGTTGAGCTTTTTGGCGGTGTACTGCTTGCCGTTGTGGGTTACTGTCATGATGCCTCCCGGGCGCGGAGCATGGCGTCGGCAATGCTGTATGCATCGCTTGCTAAATCACTAAACGCTCCATAGTTGCATTCGCTGCTGATGATTCCCTGCATAGCCTTAGCCGCAAAGTAGTCACGGATCGTCATGTCATCTGTAGTGACTGAAACTTCTTCTGGATATGGCTTGTCATCAAACCGGTAAAGCAGGTCGTAATCGCCGGCATCGTCAAAACTGGTGACTTCGTACGCCCAGCGGTGACCCGCCCATTCAAATGACTGGCCATTTCTGGCGCTGTCGGATCGCGCTTTCAGATAAGCAGCATGGTCATCAGAGTTTTTATAAACCTTCATGGTGTATTTCATAATCATCTCCGCGCTTAAGGCCGCGCCGCCGAACGTTAAACAAGACTTCTGCGCTTGCAAAAAAATGTGAGGGCGGTGGATGGCCGCCGGTTGTCATAACTAAGCCGCCTCGGTGAAGCGACTGAGGTATGAAAAAAGCCGCTGGTTAGGCGGCCTGATTGGTAGATGCCGACCATGCGCGATTGAAGTCGCGCATAGCTTCTTCTGGAGAGTTTCCGACACCTACTACTCCGGTAGGCAAATCGCCATAAATGGCAAGCCACTTATTTCCATCTTGCGAAAGCGTCGGCTTATACATAACGCTTGGCTCTCTCATGCATTCGGCTGTATTTTGGAACTCTGTGGCGACGTTAAAATAAATCCTCTGAAAATAACCGAGGTCTAATTCCATACTTTCCTCCAGGCAAAAAGAATGCCGACCTGACTGCTGGCGGTAAAGACATAACGAGGGATTTCCATCTATCAGAACTATCGAATCGTCTCCGATAGTACGGTGCGGTATTACACCCAATAGCTAACTCAGAGAATTAGCTATAAGCTGCTATTCGCGCGCTTTGAGCATTGCATCAGCTATCTGGTATGCTTCGATTGCCGTTCGGTCATCGCTACACAACCAGTCAGGATTTGATAATCGACCCTGCATGGCCTTTGCAGCAAAGTAGTCACGCAATGTCATTCCAGGTGATGACCATATTTTTTCATAATTGCTCTCATCGGTAGGAAAAGCTGTATCACTCCACATAATCACCCCTTAACTTTATTGATCTTATGATAGAAATGGCGGAATAGATTCTCGACTTTGCAATTGCATTACCGCGATTAGGCCAATAAATCCGTATGGCTTTCTTCATGGTTAAAACCGATGAATATGGATTGTGAAAATGATGCGACAGAACCATGTTCAGGTCATATTGCGTAATTAATGTCATATTCACCTCTGTGGCTTGCTGCCAAAAGAAGGCCGACTATGCGGCCTCAGATTCCCACTCTACCCAAGCGCTATCACCATCCGCGTCGATTACACCTTTTGCTCCGCAGCATGGGCATTCAGCTTTATCGCCCTGGTACAACCTGAATCCACACCCCTTTTCTGTGGTGACGCTGACAAATGACCCTGGCTGATTTCCGCCATCACATGACTCACAAGACAGCCATTTAATTTTCAAAGTTTTCATATCTCACCTCGCTGTTACCTGTTTACTCTTACGATGACCAGCTGCGAAAAGCGCCACCTCCGGCAGACATACTGCTCCACCTTCAACTTCCTTCTGACGCGTTCCAGCAAGCGAAATGGCTTTGGTTACGCGTGTACTGCATGTGCTATTTGCTACCCGGCGTGCAAGAGAGGAGTCCTGCATTGCCTGTTCACGTTGAGCCTGTCTGCGTGCTCTGCGGCGATTTCTGGCGTTATCATCAGCCAGGTAAGTAACGATTATCATGTTGACCTCCGATGATTGGCTTTGGTGATTGGATGGCCGGCGCTGATCTCCGGCATTGACTATCACAGGTGTTAGCTGCCACCGCCGAAGCGGGATAGACGTTATGATTTTCACCTGCTTTATTGGCTACTACGGCTTACCAGTTATTTACACAGCTTGTCTTACAGCCTGTCTTGATTCAGTAGCCACCCGGGCCGCTCCACCCCGCGCATCAGCCTGCGCATTCATCCAATCCCAAAACATTCCTATTGAAGATTCCCCGATGTTCGGGAACTGAGCAGCAAACCATTCCGGTGCGGAGTCCTCTTCGTGTGCTATACCCGCCACGCGTTACACACCTGCCTCAATCCCATTGGGCGCCATTTCAATTTGCCAGGAGCGCTCCGGGTGATTTGCTGCTTGGTTGAATTCTTAATGAGCAGGCGACTTGCTGTCCGCCGCTGGCTAACTTCGCTCAGCTGTCGATGTTTCGTTTCGATGGATTAAAGATACAGATAAAACTGTATTATCGTCAACAGACAAAACTGTATTTAATGGCGTAAAATACATATGTTTCTGTATTTGATTGGAAAATATTTTTGTTCAGACGAAAAAAAACCGGCCGAAGCCGGTCATTTTTTATAGGAGGGAAGGTCTGCTATCGCTTTCTGCGGTAGATACGATGCTCAATCATAACGCCAATGATGGTCAATGGCTGATGATCACTGTTAATGACAGGGTAATCATCATTTAGGGGGACCAACTCAAAATGCTGGCAGCCCATGGGGTCAATGTATGTTGGGCGATATTTTTTGAAAGTTGCCTGCGCTCCGCCGTTCCTTGCCACAACAAACTCCCCGGGAGTTGGCTCAACCTCGGGATCAACGATGATAATGTCCCCGGCCTTGAAATCAGGCTCCATCGAATCACCTTCTATGCGCAGCGCGAAGGTATATTCAGAAATATCAGAGTCCGTGAGGATGTACTCGAGGTTCCCGTCGAAAGCCTCAATGGGATTTTTTTCGGCTAATGCGCCTGCCTGAACATAGCTTATCAACGGAACTCTCCTGCTGTTAACCTCTGCCACCGGCATAAAAGCGCCGCCATTCATCAGCCAGTCAGCATCGGATTTCAGAGCCTTGGCTATACCAATTATATTCCGTGGCTTAAGTGTTTTCCCGTCTTCAATGCTCTGCCAGGACTGTTGACGTATTCCGGCTTTTTCAGCTGCTTCTGCCTGGGTTAACCCCAGCTCAATTCTCTTCTGCTTTACGCGGTCCGCAAGACTCATAAATACCTCTCTCTGTCCTCCCTGATGATCACAGTTAAAACTGTAATTGACAAACAGAAATAACTGTCAGAGAATACAGATAAAACTGTGGAGGAGATATGGAAACAATTTCTCAACGACTCAAGCAAAAACGTGAAGAGATGAACCTGTCTCAGGATCAGCTGGCGAAGCTGGCTGGAATGAAACAGCAATCTCTGCAGGCCATTGAGGCCGGGACAACAAAGCGTCCACGTTACCTGGTTGAGCTGGCTCGCGCTCTTAAGTGCGAACCTGAATGGCTTCTCTTTGGCGATGAGCCAAATAAATCAACAGCCGCCTGACCGGCGGCCATAACCAATTACATCAGAGGAAGTATCGCAAATGGAGACCTTAACAACACGCAACAAAGCGGAGGCGCGACGAATTGAGAGCTGGGTGCAGCGGCAAATCGCAGATCTTGGGACCACCAGGATCGCCGAAGTAGCTGGCGTGAACAAATCAACCGTAAGCCGGTGGCGGGAGAATCTGGTTCCGAACATGTCGCTGCTTCTCGCCATCCTGATTTCTAGCAGGGATGGAGTGAAGGGAGATTTTGAAGCATGAACGCAGAAAGGGCGAAAGCCGCGGTGCGCTAACACCAACGGCTTTCAGGTGCAATAAACGTCAGTCAATTGCGAGGCAATTATGCCAGGTAAAGCGAAGAGAGTAAACAAACCGGAGGTAGCACGTGAGCATGTCACTTATGGCGAAAGCAATGGGGGTCAAAGTGGGAAACTCACTGCGTAAGCTCGTCCTGATTAAGCTGGCTGATAACGCCAACGACAAAGGCGAATGCTGGCCTTCGTATCAACACATCGCCGATCAATGCGAATGCAGCCGAACGGCTGTTCGTAACCATATTGATGCGCTTGAAGAAATGGGGCTTATCAAGCGTGAGAACCGCGTTGGCGTCAATAACGGAAAAGGTAACACGTCAAATGTGTATTACCTGAAACTAGATACCACCCCTATGCCATTAAATGGCACAGGGGTATGCCACGACGTAGCACACCCTATGCCATCTGATGGCACACCCCCTATGCCACCAGATGGCACCAGAACCAGTCACTCTTTTGAACCAGTCACTGAACCTAACTCTCTCTCTGGGCGCGAAGGTTTTATGAGCGAAGCCGCAAAGCGGCGGATCGGGATTTCACCAAACGGGGAGATTCCATTCCCGCCCCTGTTTAAGCCATCAGCAGATCACATTGCCATGGCTGCCGAGAAGGGGGTGAGCATTGAAACTGAGTTGCTGAACTTCCGGGACTATCACCTTTCCCGCGGAACGCTGCTGATCGACTGGAATTCGGCCTTCAGAGTCTGGATTCGAAACGCCCGGGTTAACCCGCTGGCTAAGCGTGGTCGAGCCGAGCAGGAAACGCCGCACTGGAACAGCCGTGAGGGATGGGAGGACTTCCTGTGAATAATCAGATTATGCAAGCCGTTAACGGCCGTGATGGCGCGCTACTTTCCAGAATGGCGAACGGAAGTACCGACCAGCAGAAGGTTATCAACCCTGAGGCAGAGGGGCTTGTTGACTCTCTCTTTCGGCAGCTGAAGCAGATTTTCCCTGCGTCTACGCAGACAAACCTGAAAACTGACGCAGACGAGAAAACGGCAAAACGTCAGTGGATCGCCGCGTTTTCAGAGAATGGGATCCGCACACGCGAACAGCTTTCTGCCGGAGTACGGCACGCCCGCGCCAGTGAATCACCTTTCTGGCCGTCGCCGGGGCAATTCATCAAATGGTGCAAGGATAGCGGCACTGTGCTTGGCATTGGCCTGGCCGATGTGATGAATGAGTTCCATCGGTATAGCCGCGAAAAAGGTCTGCATACCGGCGGAGCAGAATCTTTCCCGTGGTCTCATGACGTCATGTACTGGATTGTGACCGATACGCGCAGAGCGATGTACCAGCGGCAACTGAGCGAGGCGGAAACTGAAAAATACGCGTCAAAAAAACTTGAGGAATGGGCGCTGAAAGTTGCCGGCGGGGAAAAAATACCGTCTCCCGTCCTGGCGCTCGAGAACTCTGATGAAGTGATCCCGACAAATCACGTGAGCCGTCAAGCCGGTTATCACCCGGAAGGGAAAAGCTTCGGGTGCATGCCAAACGCAGCGACCCTCGGGGCTCTAACCCCAGCTCAATGGCTCTGGGAAGAGTATCAGCGCGGGAAAGAGAGGGGGCTTATCCAATGACCATAACAATCCGTGAGCAGGTGATGGCAGCCCTGCGCAATAACCCGGGCCTGAACAGCCTGAAGATGGCCGAGCTTATCGGCATGGACACCAAAAAGATATCCGGCACGGTTAGCACTCTGCTGGCCGACGGCCTGATCAGCTGCGAAGGAAAGCACGGACAGCGCCTGTACAGCCTGACCAGTTACGGCATGCGCTTCGCCCCGGACACGATACCGGGCATGAGGCATGGCAAGTCGAAGTTAATTCAGCGGACGGACACAAACGTGATCTGCCAGGAATGCCGCAACAGCGCGGTGATGAAACGAATTTTAAGCGTATACGGGGTGAGAGCATGAAAAATAATACACAGCCAGCACTGAAAGAACGAATCGAAAATGCACTTGAGGACTTCACCAAAGGCCGTGCCAGCATGCATGTTCCTCCTCTTGATACCGATGTTGATATGGTGCTGGCGGAATGCAGTGACAGATTGTCCGAGCTTGAAGCCAGATGCGCGGCGCTGGCTGCGGAAGTTCAGGCTGTGAAGTCTGCAGCATTGGAAGAAATTGAGGTCATCAACCGCGGCGGCCAGGCGTATTGCGTGAAAGATGGCATGTCAGTTAACCCAATCTACGCAAGAGGCTGGAACGACTACCGGGCTAAATCACTGTCAGTAGAAACTCCAGCCACCGACGCTTTCCTGGCTGAAGTGCGGGCGCAGGGTGTGGATGTGGCGCGTAACGCGATGATTGATTTCGTTGAGGGAGAAGTGGGACCAAACGAGAATGTTCCTGGGCTGATTAGGTCTGCAGAGATATGCGTAAGTATCGCAGCAAACCTTCGCAAAGGAGTGCATTCATGAGCAAAGTCGGCAAACCAACATACGAAGAACTCGAACGCCGTTTCCAGTCTTATTGCAAGCACGATGGTGGTCGCATGTTTAACGGTGAATCAGACGCAATTTGCGCTATATGCGGGTGGGATACAACCAAATGTCAGCACCGTAAAGCCGATGGCTGGGATAAATACTGCCGCGAGTGTGGCGAACTGCTTAAGTCGGAGGCCGCCCAATGAGCAACATCGACAAACTGCAGATACGCGCCGAAGATGTTGAGCCTGGCGATGTAATTATCACCTCTCAAGGAAAGCAATACACGGTCGAATCATTCTGGATGGAGGATGACACCGTTACCCTGTTCGGAACTGATGGTTCTGAAACTGAATATGACTACGACGAAATGCTCGACGTTGAGAGGAATTTACCATGAGCACTATTACCAAAGAACGCGTTGCTGGTATCGCCAGCGGTGAGAAATGCTATACGCACGATGATGTAGTGGAGCTGGCGCGTATCGCGCTGGCATCGCTCGAAGCGGAGGCTGTGGCGTGGCGTTATCGCACCACTGATATTAAAGGCAACCCCAATCCGCGCTGGTCATTTTCCGAAGATGCGAGCTTGTTGGGGCTGTATCAACCGCTATACACCGCCCCTCCAGCGCCGGTATCTGTGCCGGATGACCTGGAAATGAAACCAATCCTGAAAGATGGGCATCAAATCGTAGGGTATGAATACGAGGGGGAAAGGTACAGCACCACAGCGGGATGCGCATGGAATACCGCTATTCGCACCTGCCGCGCCGCCATGCTTCAGGGTGCCGAAAACGCCGAGTCGACCACCACCATGCAGACAGCGCCAGCTCTGGATTCTTCGCCAAAAATTGCCGAGTCGACCAGCGGCAACTCTCCGGTGATTCCGGATGGTTGGAAACTGGTGCCGGTTGAGCCTACAGAACACATGATCGTCGAAGGTTTTGAGTCTGAGCCAGACGAGTTCTTTAGCGATGCGGAGGTGTGGGAAGCCTACGACGCCATGACCGGATGTCAGCAGGCGGCGCATCGGGCGAAGTTGTGTTGGGCGGCGATGATAGAGGCAGCGCCGAAGCCGGAGGTGTGACACCCAGTCAATTCGACGCATAACTAAACGTCAAGCAACGTTTGATTTCCAATAATCATCCATCCATAATTAAGTCATCGGAGCCTGAACAACTCCGGTGACTTCTGCGCATTTAAGGGGACTTAAATGCGACCACAATCTGAACTCCTCACCTTGTCACAGATGCAGAAATGCACCTGCGATTTCCTGCATTCTGCGGTTTCCGTTAAGGAGGCCGTATGACACTTCCAGTAGACGGCATCAAACTCCATCGCGGCAACTTCGCGGCCATAGGCCAGCAGATTCAGCCATTGCTGGATGCCGGGCAATGCTTCCGCCTTCAGGTTAAGCCATGGCGAGAGAAACGCAGCCTGTCGCAGAACGCGCTCAGCCACATGTGGTACACCGAAATCAGCGAATACCTCATCGCCCGCGGCAAGACCTTCGCTACACCCGAGTGGGTCAAGGACGCGATGAAGCACACCTATCTCGGCTACGAAAGCAAAGACCGCGTGGACGTGGTGTCCGGAGAGGTCACCACCGTCCAATCCCTCCGCCATACCGCCGATCTGGAAACCGGCGAGATGTACATCTTCCTGTGCAAAGTTGAAGCCTGGGCGATGAATATCGGCTGTCACCTGACAATCCCGCAGAGCTGTGAATACCAGCAGCTGCGCGATAAGCAGGAGGCCTGATGTCTACTCCACTTTCCCGCGTCATCACAAACGAAATCTTCCGTGTTCCGGCGCGCCGCCAGCGCAAGCCCGCGGTTAAGCCGTCCGACATCCCGACACTGAAGGGCTATACCGCCCGCCTGGTGGATCAGAAATGGCTGCGTCTCGCGGCACGGAGGGCGCATGGCTAAGTTACCGCGCCGCAAGTGCGCCCATAAAGCTTGTCGCCAGTGGTTCCACCCGGTCCGCGACGGGCAGGTAGTTTGCTCATTCGAGTGCGCCAGCGCGATCGGCAAAGAACAGACCGCAAAAGCCCGCGAAGCCGCTCAGAAGAAGGAAGCGCAGCGCCAGCGAACCGAAGAGAAGGTAGGGCGACAGCGCCGTAAAGCGCGATTGGCAGAGCTCAGACCTAACGGTTACTACAAAGCCCAGGCTCAGCAAGCTTTCAACGCCTACATCCGCGCGCGTGATGCTGATTTGCCATGCATCAGTTGCGGCGAGACCAACCCGCCAGATCTGCATGGCGGCCAATGGGACTGCGGCCACTTCAAAACGGTCGGCGCCAACCCTGAGCTGCGCTTTGAAGAACGCAACGCCCATAAGCAGTGCAAATCGTGTAATGCCGGGGCTGGGAAGTACACCGCCAAAGAGGCGACGGTCGCGCAGCAATACGAAGCTGGCCTGGTCGCTCGTTACGGCCAGGAATACGTCGACTGGCTCAACGGCCCCCACGAAATGACCAACTACCGCCGTGAAGACTTCATCCGGATCCGCGATGAGTACCGCGCCAAACTCAAAGCACTGAAACAGCGGGAGGCCGCATGAACCACGCCGACTTCCTGCGTTACCAGGCAGAAAGCGTTAAGCGCGCCAGCATGCCACCAGTAGCAAAGCACAACCAGAACAAAACCAATCAGCCACAGAAGGAAGCCGCATGAACAGTCAGCAACTGGAATACGTCCGTCAGCAGCTCATTGTGGCGACCGCAGATCTGAGCGGGGCGACAAAAGGGCAGTTGGTAGCTTTCGCCGAGAACGCGCAATTCACCGCGACGGCGCGCAGTCGGGGACGGAAGAAAATCACCGACCCGGTCACCGGTCGGAAAGTGAACCCGGACGGTCCGGCGATGAGCGGCAGTCAGTCCCGCGCCAAGGGATCATCTATCGCGCTGGTGGGCCCGGTTGAGTTCGTTACCGCATCCTGGCGCCGCGCTGTCCTGTCGCTGGAAGACCATCAGAAAGCGTGGCTGCTGTGGAACTACAGCGAGAACATCCGCTTTGAGTACCAGGTGGCGATAACTCAATGGGCGTGGGCAGAGTTCCGGGAGCAACTCGGCACGAAGAAGGTGGCCGGCAAGACAATGGAGCGCCTGAAGAAACTGATATGGCTGGCGGCGCAGGACGTGAAAGCAGAGTTGGCTGGCCGTGAGACGTACGAATATCAGGCGCTGGCTTCGCTGGTTGGCGTAACACCAAAGAACTGGTCAGAGACGTTTACGGACCGCTGGGTTGAGATGCGCCGCATCTTCCTGCGCCTGGATAGCGGGGCTTTATTGCAGGTTACGCGATCACGTTCACAACAAAAGGCGACAAATTTAGACTCAAGTCTTGCAAAACTGGATTAAAACGCATATATTTCATGTAAATCTGATATCGTCGCCATAGCTTTGATTGTCGACACAAAGAATTCAAGCCCGAGGTAACGACTTGGGCTTTTTCGTATCTGCACAACAGGCAAGAGCACTGCGCGCCTGAAGAGTCCGTAAGGGACGAAACGCATTAGCGTCGCGCAGAGTATCCCCAGCCGGGGAATAACTGGATGCCAGGGTAGTCAACCCTAAGCGCATTTACGAGTGTGTTTAGGGCGTGGGTCGGCGACGACTACCTATGCAGCCGACATCTGGCCCGGCAACTAACAGTGCTCTTTCCGTTGTGGTGAATGCGCAGGCTGATGCGCTGGCCGCCAAGGTGTACCTTCTGTAATGCAACCTGATGAGAGTGAAACTAGCAATACGCCGAAGTGTTTCTCATCGAAATGAAGGAAAGCCGGAGATCAGCGCCGGCCACCACATCCAAACCTGCTACCTCAGGCAATCGGTCGAAAGACGCCGGATAAACGTAACCGGTCCCCTTCAGCTATGGCTAGCGTGGCCGCGTGAAAAGAGATATCGTCATCTCCTGCCATAGCGAACATTGACGAGCAACTAGACGAGGTTGTTATGAGCGATAAAACAGAGCAAGAGTTGATATCTCTCCTAGAAGAGATATTAGAAAATGGTGATTTCTATAGATCTGCAATAGAGCTTGGCGAATTTACATTTGATTTTGTAGAGTGGAAAGAGCGCGTTGTCTCTGCGCTAGAAGAAGCTAAAGCCAAACGATAAGCAATCCAAAAACTCTCCATTGGCTGCCATCTGGCGGCCTTTTTTTATTGCACGACCTTTCTGAAAGCGCATCCGACCAAATACCAGACAGACAATACCCTCACCTTATCCGCTGTGGCTACGGTGCCGGTGCGCTTTGCAAAAAAGAAAACCCAGCATTGAGCTGGGCTTCGTGAAAATGGGTGGCAAGAGACTGCTCGAACAGCCTCTTGCCTGATTTGCTCATGCCTTTAGTCACGAACAAACCACGTTACCGCAAAATGTATCCTGGATTTGTTCACTCAACAACCACGTTAATTCCTATTTTGAACAGATCCCCGAACTCTGGGGGTGAGACATGAAGATGGATGAGAGATACAGCAATGCTTCCTACGGTAGCGCTGGTCTTGCAGCTTTCTTCGCCAGCCTGTCTTTGCAGGATTGGGGCTTCATTATCGGCGTCGCATTCAGTATCACCCTCGGCGTACTTACCTACCGGCTCAATAAACGTGAGCAGATGAAGCGAACGAAGATCCTGCAGGACATCCTAAACAAAACAGACACAGACAATCCCTCCGCAACTGCCAGAGTGATTGCTGAACTCGGACAAAAAGCTCCGAAGGAACTCTGATGGATAGCGCGCTCAGAAATAAAATAGCTGGCGCAATTGGCGCTGGCGCAATCGCTATAGCCACCGCAATGCTTTCCGGAAAGGGGGGGCTTGAGGGTAGGGAATACGTCGCCTACAAAGATGTCGTTGGCGTTCTCACTGTTTGTGACGGACACACCGGCAAAGACATCATTCCCGGCAAGCGATACACAGACAAAGAATGCGATGCGATTACGAAGAGCGATCTGACTCGCATAGCAAGACAGGTCGACCCGGCCATCAAAGTTCCCACCACTGAAACACAACGCGCCGCCATTTACTCCTTCGCCTACAACGTTGGAGCAAACGCCGCCATTAACTCAACGCTCATGAAAAAGCTCAACGCCAAAGATTACTCTGGCGCGTGTGATGAGCTGAAGCGTTGGGTATTTGCAGGTGGTCAAAAGTGGAAAGGCTTGATTAACCGCCGCGATGTTGAGTACCAGGTTTGCACATGGAGCCAGAAGAATGCTTAAGAAGTGGCCTATAGGCGAGATCATCACCATAGCAGCGATAGTCATCGTAATTCTTCTGACGCTTCGCCTTGCCTCAGACAATAAAAAGCTCAGCGTAGATAACGGAAAGCTGTCAGAGCAGATTAAAGACGTCGGCCAGAAGAACGAAGGCCTGGCCAACTCGATTGACGGCCTGGTAGAGCAGATCGGCGTAATGAACAAGATAGTGGCAACTGAAGCGCGTCGTCGTGCTGCAGCTGAAATGAAAGCCCAGAAACTGCAAGAAGAGGTGAAGGATGCGCTCAAAGGCAATGCATGTGCTGTTGAGTATATCCCTGCTAATGCTGTTATCGGGGTGCGCAAAGCAGCAGATAGTGCGCGAGGCCATAAAGGTAAAAAATCCGCCGATACCCGCAAATCTACTGATTGATTGCGTTGTGCCTGAAGTACCAGAACAAATGACATTCGGAGACAGCGTGCAACTAAACGTTGCACTACTGCTTTCGATTGAGAACTGCAACGGCCAGATTGATGCCATTAGGCAGATAGAAGCACAACGAGCCTCGCAGTAGCGGGGATTTCACAATGAGGATGAGAAAGTGGAAAAAGAACAAAGCAATGCACCGCGTTATGACCAGGCAAGCTTCGAGGCAGCCTCAAAGCCGCTGATCCAATGGCTGAACGAAAACGCCAACCCTCACGCATCGGTCATCGTTGATTGCACCAGTGCAGTGCTCTTTACCGGGGAAATTTCCGTCAACACGAAAGAGTTCCTGAAAGACTGAGCAGGCATTACAGAAGCCCTTCACTGAGGGGCTTCGATAATGTCAACGTGAGGTAAGTATTATGGCAAAACCGGACTGGGGAGCACTGCAAGACCAGTTCCTCGCCGAGCATGCCAAAACAGGTATTTCCCCCAAAGACTGGTGCCAGGCTCAGGGACTGAATTACGCATCTGCGAAACGCTACATCAAAGTAACGTCGTATGGTGCGAAATCGCAGAAAGAAGCTGCGAAAAAAAATGCGAATTCGCAAAAGGGAAAATACGCGCAGGAGAGCGCAAAGCCAGAGCCTGAGGTGCAAAAAAAAACTGCACCAGAGCGCTCGGTTACTCCGCTCTCAGCGCCTGATGATTTCGGTCTTTCAGACCAGCAGATGATATTTGCCCAGCATGTCGTCGAAGGTAAAACTCGCGTCGAGGCATATCGTCTCGCCGGTTACACGGGGACGGGAAATGCCGCCTACGTGACAGCTAGCCAGCTCCTCAGAAACCCTAAGGTTTCACGCTATGTGCATCACCTGCGCAATGAGCGACAGAGACGATACGCAGCAGAGCTTGATGATGTGATCGGGCAGTTGACTGCAATCATCAACGCGGACCCTAACGAGATAGCTCAGTATCGACGCGTTAACTGTCGGTACTGCTGGGGGAACGAGCACAAATATCAGTGGCGGGATATTGCCGAGCAACTTGCTGCTGAGCGTAAAGCTGAGGCTGACGGTGCGCATCCCCCGGACACATCGGGGGGTATTGGATTTGTCGATAACGGTGACCCAAACCCAGAATGCCCGCGCTGCAATGGTGAAGGCGTTGGAGAACCATTCTTTGCCGATACCCGGGATCTGGAAGGCGATGCTCGCTATTTGCTGCAAGGCGTGAAGCTTGGCAAGTTCGGTATTGAAATCCTTACTGCCGACAAAGACAGCGCCCGCAAAGAGCTGGCCCGACTAATCCTCTTGCGGAATACAAGCGAGCGTCAATCGCTGCTCGATGTAGAGCGTCTCGAGTTGCAGAACGAGAAACTACGTCACGAAATTAGTGCTCTGAAAGACGGCGACAAAGACAACGCGATCGTCGTACACAACACCCTGCCGATACCTGGAAGATGATATGGCCGACATTTACCTCCCGACGCTGCATGACGGGCAGTTAAAAGTCTGGTCTGATTCCTGGGATGGTCAGCTGCATGCGGTCCGGTGTGGTCGCCGCTGGGGTAAGACTTTCATGCTGTCCAGCGCTGCGGTGACCTACGCTACAGCGCCGTTTAAGCGCCCGGGCATGGACATTGAACTCGGTGGCCGCGTCGGTATCTTCACCGCGGAGTATCGCCAGTATCAGGAAATCTACGACAAGCTCGAAGAAATCCTGCTGCCGCTGAAGAAAAGCTTTAGCCGCCAGGAGAAGCGCCTGCTGCTGAAGAACGGCGGGAAGATCGACTTCTGGGTCACCAACGACAACAAACTGGCTGGACGTGGCCGTGAGTACGAAATCATCCTGATAGACGAGGCGGCATTTACCAAGTCGCCGGAGATGCTGAGGGAGATCTGGCCGAAGTCGATTAAGCCAACGCTGCTGACGACGAAAGGCCGGGCCTACGTATTTTCAACGCCGGACGGGGTGGACGAAGAGAACTTCTTCTACGCCATCTGCCACGACAAGAATCTCGGATTCATCGAGCATCACGCGCCGACATCCTCCAACCCGTTCGTTCCGCCGGAAGAACTCGAGAAGGAGAAGGCCAACAACGACCCACGCGTGTTCCGCCAGGAGTTTCTGGCCGAGTTCGTCGACTGGTCAGCCGCTTCGCTGTTCGACGTCCGCAAATGGTTTGAGGGTGAGAATCAGGATCAGCCTGTCGATTACCCTGAAATGTGCCAGGCCGTCTTCGCTGTCATGGATACCGCCGTCAAGGGTGGTTCTGAGCATGACGGCACGGCGGTGGTGTATTACGCCGTCGACACCCGGCCCGGCATTCAGCGCCTCACCATTCTGGACTGGGATGTCGTGCAGATTGACGGCGCGCTGCTGGAGACGTGGATGCCGTCGGTGTTCGACCGCCTCAACGAGCTTTCCGGCCAGTGCGTTGCCATCAACGGCAGCCTCGGCGTGTTCATCGAAGACGCCAGCATGGGCAGCATCCTCCTGCAGAAAGGTGAAAGCCTGGGATGGCCGGTCAACAAAATTGAGTCCGCCCTTACCAGCAAAGGAAAGGACGAACGCGCCATTATGGCCTCCGGTTACCACTACCGCGGCCTGGCGAAAATATCCCGACACGCCTACGAGAAGACAGCCGTCTTCAAGGGCGAGACAGCAAACCATCTGCACAAGCAGGTTTCCCGATTCCACCTTGCCGACAAGAAAGCGCATAAGCGCGCCGATGACCTGCTCGATGATTACACCTACGGGCTGATCATCGCCTTCGGCAGCGGCGATGCAATCTGACGAGAGAACCAATGAACGAAGACGATTTCGAAATCGGCAGCTGCTCTCCAGAGTTGATGGCATTGCTGGACAGTGACGACATTCAGCCAGGCTCCTCGGCTGGGTATCAGGCCTGCAAGACGATTTATCTCTTCCACCCCCTGGGCGGCAAGATGGTCGATCGACCGATTAAAATGGCGATGAATGAGCCGCGCACCGTGCATGTTGCCCAGTCCTATGGACTTGAGCAGCGCCTGCGCGACGCGTTCGAACGCGAATGGAAAGCGATGGGTGCGAACCAGCACATTGCCAACGCCGCGCGCATCGCGCGTATTTACGGTGTATCAGCGATCGCAATGCTGGTTGATAACCAAGAACCCAATGAATCGCTGGACTACCGCACGCTGTATAAGCACAACGTCAGCTTTAACATCCTGGACCCGCTGAACACCGCGGGCAGCATCGTGCTGAATCAGGACCCGAATGCCCATGACTTCCAGAAGGTCGAAGGCATTCGTGTGGCTGGCAAGCCATACCACAAATCGCGCTGCATAGTCGCGCAGAACGAAGATCCAATTTATCTCGCTTACAACCCTGCAGCGTTCGGGTTCACCGGTCGCAGCGTGTATCAGCGTGCGCTTTTCCCGCTGAAATCCTTCATTCAGACCATGCGCACTGATGACATGGTTGCGGTTAAAGGGGGCCTGCTAATTACCAAAATTGCAGGAGCTGGAGCTGTTGTTAACAAAGTTATGCAGGCGCTGGGTGGGTTCAAGCGCATGCTGCTGAAGAGAGGTAAAACTGGCGAGGTCCTGCAGATTGGACCGCAGGATGGCATTGAGTCAATCGACCTGAGCAACCTTGAAAAGCCTCTCGACTCTGCGCGTAAGCATATTCTGGAGAACATAGCGGCCGCCGCCGACATGCCAGCGATCATCCTCAACTCCGAGACGTTCGCCCAAGGCTTCGGTGAAGGCACGGAAGATGCCCGCGCCGTGGCGGTATACATCGACAACATCCGAGAGTGGCTTGACCCACTTTACGCATTCTTCATCCGCGTGTGCCAGTACCGCGCCTGGAGCATTGAGTTCTTCCAGTCGCTGCGTGCCGACTTCCCGGAGCTGAAAAACACCTACAGCGTGTATTTCGCCAGCTGGATAAACAACTTCGAATATCGCTGGCCGTCCTCCCTGAAAGAGCCGGAAAGCGAGAAGGTGAAGGTCGACGAGACGCGCTTTAAGGCTATTGTCAGCATGCTGGAAGTGGTGCTTCCGCAGCTCACGGCTGACCCCGAAAACCGGGCGACGCTGATCGAGTGGGCGTGCGAAAACGCCAATGCCAACGAGAACCTCTTCCCTCAGCGTCTTAATCTCGATTACGACTCGCTGAAGGAAAACCCACCGCCGGAGCCGCCGAAAGCTGAAGAGCCGGGCGGCGGGATGATGCTATGAACACTTTCACCCGAACAGTGAGAGACGCGGTGAAGTTCTTTCTCCGCAACGGCTACTCGTCCCGGGAAGAGCTGGAGCGCTGGCAGACGATTATCCGCCAGGCAGCCGAAAGCGAAACCGCCGATGACTACATGGCGATGGTCACCCGCAACCTGACTAAAGCTTACGACCTGCAGGTGGGCCGCGCTGGCGCGCTGAAGCGCCATCATGGCATATCCAGGTTTACGCTCAACTACCTTGAGCCGAAGCTGAGGACGGAGCTCGACAGGCGGATCCTCGCCAGTGCCGACCTTATCCAGCTCAACCGCAAAAAAGCCATCGACACCACGTTGTCGCGGTTTAGCGGATGGGCGAGCAGCATTCCCTCAGCCGACAGCATTGCGCTGACCGGCATTCAGGGAACGATGCGTGAGACGGCAGCGCACATTCAGAAGGCCGCCGAGAAGGTGGACTATGAAGCGCGCAGGGTGATGATCGACCAGAACCATAAGCTGATAGCCAATATCGACAACGTGATCGCAACGAGCAACAACGCGATTGCGGCGATTTGGCACAGCCCCTGGCGGCGGCCGGGTTACGACTTCCGCGAGGACCACAAGGAACGCGATCAACTGTATTACCTGATCCGTGGGAACTGGGCGCAAAAAAACGGGTACGTGAAAGCCGGTCCAGCCGGTTACCTTGACGAAATCACTCAGCCTGGCGAAGAGGTTTTTTGTCAGTGCTACGTGACCTACATCTACAACCTCCGAAGCATTCCTGAATACATGCTGACCCAGAAGGGGCAGAAGTTCATGGAGTCGATGAAGAAAGCAGCATAGGAGCATTAAAACGTGGCTATTTTTGGCAGCGGGATAATGTTCCGTCAGGGTAAGTACGTCTTCCTGATCCAGCGCTCGGATGATGGCACGTGGTGCCAGCCTGGCGGAACGGTAGAGCCGGGCGAGCTGGCTATTGATGCCGCGCGCCGCGAGGTGCTGGAAGAGGTGGGTTATCAGTACGATGGCCCGCTCACTCCACACAGCGTATACGGCGATTATCTGACGTTTCGCGCCGAGGTGCCGGAGAGGTTCGAGGCGAAGCTTAACGATGAATCGCTGGCCGCCGGATGGTTCCACATTGACGATCTGCCCAAACCGCTTCATCAGCCCTTCGCTGAGATGCTGGCGCAGCAGGCGCTCAATGAGACCGAAGTGGCCGCGCTCATCGCTGACGGGACGCTAAGCAGCCCGCAATTCTTTATCAACATGTGGATGTTCGCCATCCGGGTAACCGGAACAGGGGTTACCTGGCGCTCTGCAGATCAACAGATGGCCTTCCGTAACCCGGATGACTATCTCACCCCAGAGTTTCTCCAGCGAGTTGCCGGTGTACCGCTTATCTGGCTGCACCCGGAGAAAAACAAGCTCGATAGCGATGAATTTGCGAAGCGTGTTATCGGCACCCTGACGAATAGTTGGGTTGCTGATAATGGCGAGGTCTGGACTATTGGCCGGGTGTACGACGCTGAAGCCGCCGAAATTATGGCGACACGGCAGCTAAGTACCTCGCCAACCGTCACGTACAGCGAAGCGCAGGACTCAATCATCAAAATCGACGGTCAGCCTCTATTGGTGGAAGGTTCCCCGGTATTGCTCGACCACGTTGCAATTTGTGAACAGGGCGTATGGGACAAGCTCCTTGCCCCTACTGGTGTTAAATCTGATTCCATTCCAAACGAGGCTGAAAAGATGGACGAGGAAAAATTCGTAGAGCTATTCAATAAGTGTATGGATGCTCGCATGGCTAAGGCTGACTCAGAAGAAGCAGACCGTAAAGCCAAGGCCGATGCCGAAGAAGCAGCCAAGAAAGAAAAGGCTGATGCTGAGGCAAAAGAGGCCGAAGAGGCGAAAGCCAAAGCTGACGCGGAAGAGAAAGCCGCAAAAGAAAAAGCAGACGCAGAAGCCAAAGAGAAGGCCGACGCGGAAGAGGCAGAACGCATGGCGAAAGAAAAGGCTGATTCAGAACTGCGTCAGCAGATCGCCGACCTGCGCTCCCGCATCCCAACCGAGTTGAGCGATGAAGAGCGCAACGAAGTCGCCGACGCACAGGTGAAGGCCGATAGCGTGTTCTCCTGCTTCGGCAAGCGCGCGCCGGTGCCGCTGTCTGGTGAAAAGCCGCTGGCATATCGCCGCCGCCTGATGATCCAGCTTCAGGAGCATTCGCCTGACTTCAAATCCGTCGACCTGTCCTCCATCGCTGACTCAGCCCTGCTGAGCGTAGCCGAGAAGACGATCTACGCCGACGCGCAGAAATCGGCAAGCCTGTCTGTTGGCCCTGGTATGCTGCGCGAAATTAAACGCGCTGATGCGACCGGTCGCCAGATCAGCACCTTCGAAGGCGATCCTGCTGCCACCTGGGCTCCGTTCCAGTCCGGCAAGCGTCAGGTCACCAGTTTCAACAACCAGGCTTAACGGGAGCTCTCAAGCATGGCTAACTTATCTCTTAACCCGATGGCAACCACGAATGCGCTGGGCTCCTTCGGTGTGCAGTCCGACGGTTATATTCAGGGCGTGGCGCTCGATGACCCGGCTAACCGCTTTAACCTGGCGGCGGGTACTGTGGCGGCAACGGAAACCAAACCTCTCTGGGGCGGTCTGCCGGTTGCTGAGCTTCTGCCTGGCACCAGTTCAAGCCCGCGCGGTTCTTACATCCGTCGCGCTGTGTCTGTTACCGAACTGGAAGGCTTTACCGTCTTCAATCAGGCTCACAACGGCCTGACCACTCCTCAGTCACCGGTTCCGCTGTACGCATCAGGCATGAGCGTTTCGTACTATCGCCTGGGCTCTAACATGCGCGTACCGCTGAAAGCCTCTGCACAGGTTGTTGCGCTGGGCACTTCCGGCGCGTCGGTGAAAACGCCGCTGGCCTGGGATTTTGTGAACAACCAGATCACCACCGCGGCGGCGGCCGGTTTCGCCGGTTCTGATATTGCGACAACTGCAGTGACGTATGCCAATGGTGTGGCGACAGCGGTAACCGCTTCAGCTCATGGCCTGACTGCTGGTCAGTACGTGAAAATCAGCGGCGTCGCTCCTGCTGCGTACAACGGCACTGTGGTTGTGCTTTCAGTCGTGAACACAACGACTTTCACCTATGCCCCGGCAACTGCACCAGGCGGCGCTGCAACAACGCAGGGCACCATCGGCGCAGTTACGCTTTCCGACATCACGCTGCCGGTAAAAGTGCTCGCCATCGAATCAGGCAACTCCAAGACTGTCAACTATGACAGCGCGACGGGTTTCCTGACCTGGAATAACACCGACAGCTGCGCGCTGGTCTTACTTTAATCGGGAGCTGAATTAAATGGCTGCAATTACCCCCAGCTACACCATCGTCAATCCGTCGTACATCGCGCCGGAGATGATCATTGGTTACCAGCAGGCATCAGGTGCGTTTGAAACCATCGCCAGCGGTAACCCGCAAGTCCGTCTCGGCGTAGGCGATCAGTACGTCTACATGCGCCGCCTGGACATCCGCACCCAGACGACTTCCAGCCAGTCCGGTAACGGTAACCAGCTGCCGAGCGTGGCGCTGGATGCGAAGATGATTTCAACCCCAACCTACCTGTTCCGCTGCCGTGGTATCTACGATCACCATGACATGGCGGCTGCCGGTAACTGGAACTTTGCACTGCCGGAAGCTCAGCGCCTGGGCATGCGTCAGGGTATTTTCCAGCAGCTGCGCTCTGCTCTGCTGTATGGCATGAACCCTGCTGGCGGTGAAGGCCTGCTGAACACCGCTGGTGCGACTACCGAGTCCCTGCCTCCGGACAGCAACGGTAACACAACCGTGCTGACCTATGACCACGGCCAGATGGCGGTATACCTGCTGGGCCACGTACAGGCAGCACTGACCCGCACCATGCAACTTGGCCGCCAGCAGCGCGTCGTCATCCTGGGGCCGCAACGCGTCCTAGGCGCCATGGAGATTCAGCAGATCGTTCAGCTGACTTCTTACCAGCGTCCTGGTGGTGGTACTGACACCGTCGGCGGCACGGTGAAAGAAGTGCTGAAAGGCGCAAACGTCCAGGTTGACTGGGTGTATGACGATACCCTGATCGGCGCTGGCGCTGGCGGTACCGACGCGGTGGTAATCACCATCCCTGAGGTCGAAGTGCCAATGGTCAACTCTACCGTGAACACCAACGAATTCGCCAAGCTGACCCCGTCTCTTGCCGCGAACGCGCTGATGTTTACCGACATGGCCGCGCCGCGCGAGATTCCGACGCCGATCGCTGGTGGTGCCATCGATGTTCTGTCCGAAATGCGTTCTACCGCAGGCTGGGCAGTTCGTCCGGAAGCAATCACCATCCTGTCCATGGCGTACAGCGCCTGATCCATTCTTTGAAGTGGTTAAGCCTCTGCCGGGGAGACTCAGCAGGGGCTTTTTTACGAGGGTAACCAATGAAACTCTATATCGCTAACACCACCAAGCAGCGCCAGATTTTCGCCTATCGCAAGCTGGAGACCGGCCGCCTTATTCAGATACCGATTAACCACGGCGACCAGATGATGGTACTGGATGGCACAACTGAAGAGATTGAAGCGGTGGTGCAGCACCATCAGGTTTATGGTCTGGTTGACTCGACAAAAATCGACCAGAGCCAGGCGTTTGTCGGCCTGTGCTACAGCCTGAACAAGCCTGTATCAGCGTCGGTAATCGAAAAAGCAATCCGCGATAACGATATTCACCTGACCCGTGGCGCCCACGGCCGTCGCCAGGCATCCGTAGCGGCTCTGGATAGTTCTCTGCGCGAAAGCGGTACCGGCTATTCCGGCGAGATGGAAGTCAGCGCTGAGCAGGCGAAAGGCCGCGAAGACAGCGAAGACACCCCAACGGTTAACGAAACAATTGTTACTGAAAAATCCGGGAGCAAGAAAAAATGACAACGAGCCTGTCGGGATTCATCGAATTCGTTCGAACTGACATGGGCGTGACCGCCGCGCAGGTTCCCGACGACTCGCCGTCTTTCACTCTGGCGTATGGCGGCGCGGTTGAGTGGGTAAACCCTGATATCGCGTGCGTCACGCCGAACTTGTACACTGTTGCCGTGTACAACCTGGGCGCGTCTTTCCTGGTCAACTATGGCACGGAATCGGTATTCGCCGAGTTCAGGAAAACGTATGGCCTGAACGATTTCAAGGCTGGCGTGATTACTGGTGCAGGAGATAACTCAACCAGCGCTCAGCGCCTGGTGCCGGACTTCTTCAAAGACCTGTCACTGGCTGACCTGCAGATGCTGCAGGACCCATGGGGCCGACGGTACCTGATGATTGCCCAGCAGTTCGGCAGCCTGTGGGGGCTGTCATGATCACCTTCCACCTGGGGGTGATTGATGTCCCGTATGAGGATGAGAACACCACAACCGGAGACGTCGCCGAGTATCTGGAGGAAAAGTACCAGATCATGCAGACGTTTTTCGACAGGTACAGCAACGACATCGCTGACCTGATGGCGAACGACCTGGCAGCGTCGCTTGAGAATATGATGGCCGGCGCGCCGCCAGCGAAAGACCCTCTGGCAGAGTCGATGTCACGGATCCATGACCTATTTGTCGCCTTCCTCGACAACACCGAAATGAACGGATTGCCGGGCGTGCCTACGCGCCGCGCGCTGGAGGGTATATCCCGGCGATTCAAGAACAAAAAGGGGCCTCCGCGCCCGTCATTCATCGATACCGGAACCTATCAGGCCGCGATGCGCGCCTGGGTGAGCGGGGTGCTAAATGCCTTCCCTGGATGAGTTGCAGCAAACTGCAAAAACCGAGCTTAACGCCACGCTGACGCAGGGTCTTGATGACCTGAGCCGCTTTCAGGTGGTCACGTTCACGAAGTATATCCGCAAGGTGCTGCCCCTCGATGGTTTCGTCTTCTGGGTGAAAGCGTCTGTTCTGTCGGACGACCCGAGCAGCGAGCCCGATACGGTGAACGTTAAGGGCTATCTGCACCTGACGACCGAAACCATCCAGGACGATGAACAGCTTTACGACCGGAACGTCGTGACGTTTACCGCTCAGGCGGACATCGACCCGTTCAACGATATCGGTTCTGACGTCCTGTATATCGGCGAGTTCTTTGGCCTCCAGTTTTCCTTCTCCCGGCGTACCGGGCTGAACGAACCGGCCAATCTCTATCACTACACAGGGGAGGCCATATTCCCCTACATGAGATCGCAGATCATCAACTCTGCCGACGATATCGACCTGTCGGACGTTGTGGTTTCGAGCTCATTGCCGGTATGGCTGGCGCTGAGCCAGTACATGCCGATGTTCCCGGCCATGCTGTCGACACAGAATCTGTCTCCGCCGTATGCAACGGTGAAGTGCAGCAACACTGCGCCGATTGCCGGGAGCTTTTACCTCGATGAGCAGCAGAACCAGTATCAACTGGTTTCCGAGGATGTGACGATATCCATCACTGGCCTGCGTAATGCCGGGGTTGAAGATTTCCTGAGGTACGTGCAGCAGTACACGCTCGGCGATGACGCGGAAATGGGCGTGATGAATATCCCTGTCGTTCAGGACGAACGCGTCACGCAGAACGAACTGAACATCATCGCCATGAGAAAAACCATTAAGTTCAAAGTCAACTATTACCAGCAGCGCATGCGGAACGTCGCGCGCAAGCTAATCACGTCAGCGATTCCGTCCATTTACCCGGAGAAATAAATAAATGGCAATTGTTAACATTAACGTCTCGGTGACAAACCCACCGAAGCCCTCTCAGCTGCTTAAATCCGGCGCGATGATCTCTATGGGCGGAACAACCCTGGCTGCAGGCGAGTATCAGCTCCTGACGACCAAAGACGATCTGAAGGCTATTACCTCACCAGCAAAAACCATTTCAACGATCACCTGGGCAACTGGCGTGGTTACGGTGACCCTCTCGGCGGCGCATGGATGGAACGTTGGCGATACTATCCCGCTGGTTGTCTCTGGCGTTACCCCGGCATCGTATAACCGCGCCGTAACAGCCACTGTGACCACTTCTACCGCCTTCACTTACCCACTGGCAACAGACCCGGGCACGGCAACAGTTATGGGTACGGTGAAAACCGTAGCAGCAAACGAAATCATCGAGATGAACACCACGTTCTGGGCGCAGGGCACAACCCGTGCGGTCTACGTGCTTGAGCTGGGTGATGTGTCCGTCGCTGCTGCTGTGGCTGCACTGGCCGACTTCATCGATGAAGACATTTCTCTGGGTAACACCTACCAGAAATTCTTCTCGTATCTGGTGCCGCGAGAGTGGGACGGTGAGACGACGTTTAAAACCCTGACTGGCCTGTATACCAGCCCGGCGTCACTGGTGTATTTCTTTGTCACCACCACGATCGCCACCTACCCGGCGTGGGTCGCCACCAAAAACAAGTCAGTGTTTGCAGGTGTGGAATCGACAAATATCCCGGCAGGCGAGTTTTCCATGGCGTTCCCGTTCCAGTCCTCTCTGGCAAACGACCCTGGCTCGTCAAACATGGTGCCGCCGATGGCGTACCGCTTTGGTTATGGCGTAACCGAGTACCCGGTAGAAGGCAATGGCACGCTGCTTAAACAGCTCCAGGACAACAGCATCAACTACGTCGGCACCGCTGCGGAAGGTGGGTTGAGCAACAAAATGCTGGTGGCAGGCCACATGCTGGACGGCAATCCGTTCAACTACTGGTATTCAGTGGCGTGGACTGCAATCAACCTCGAGCTGGATCTGGCCAACGAAATCATCAACGGGTCAAACACCAGCGTTAATCCGCTGTACTACGAGCAGAACGGCATCGACCGTCTGCAACGTCGCGCGCTGAAGACGCTGCGCAATGGCATCAGTTACGGCCTGATCCTGGGTCGAGTGATTGGTACCGGGCTGACGCAGCAGGACTTCAACACCGAATACGAGAAAGGCACGTATGCCGGTAACGCGGTGATCAACGCCGTGCCGTTCGCGAATTACACCAGCCTGAATCCGTCCGATTACGCCGCTGGAAAATACGCTGGCCTGAGCGCCGTAATGACGCCGCGCCGCGGCTTCGAATCCATCACGTTTAACGTGAACGTAACCAACTTTGTAGGGGCGTAAAAAATGGCAAACCCATTAGTACCGCAGGGATTCCTCAATCGTGTACGCGGCGCGGTGTCAGTAACTGACGTTCCGGCGCTGAACATCACCGCCTCTTACCTTGGCAAGGACGCCATCAGCATGCGTCCTGATGGCCCGGCGACGGACATTATCCCGACGCTGACCGGCACCGTAGGCAGTCAGGCGCCATATCAGCAGGTGACTGTCACCGTCCATCTGCTGCGCACGCAGGGCCTGAGCGACAGCTACAAAAACCGCTTCGCCACCGATACGGCACTGGGCGAGGTGGTGATCACCCCTGACGCGAACACGCTCAGCAATTTCACCGTGCTGAACGCTTATCTGGTTAACTTCAACGAACTGCCGTTTACCGGCATGGATGCCGGGTACGTGGTGACCATCAGCGGCTACATCCTGGCTAACGACAACATGTGGGTCTGATTGTGAAAATTGACAAAAAGCTCAACCTGGTAACAAACATCACCCGGGAAGACGGGTCAATCGTGTACCTGCACGTTACCCCGTTCCCGTATGAGGTGGTGGAGGAGCACTGCCTGCTGCTGGGCAACCTCTTTACCAACTTCATCTCGCAGGTCGGCGGTCTGGGCGCGGCGCGCGTCGCCGCAATGATGCTCCGTAAAAAGCTCAAGCGCGAGCAGGAGCTGATGGACGAAGCTAACCAGCAGGCTCAGCAGGCTCCAACCATCGTTGACGAGATCCAGCGCCTTACATCTGTGGTCTGGAATGACGGTGGAACCTGGAAAACTGCATCATTCGAAGTGGCGATGAAGCAGGGGGTTATCTCTCCTGACGAATACCGCGAAGTTGAAGGTGAGGTGGTTTTTTTTATGGTTACCTCTGCCATTCAGAAAGCCCATCTGATCGCCCCGACAGTGGGATCAGTGATCGGCATGTTCGGTGGGCAACTCGTATCATTGAGCGTTACGGCGTTCCGCGATTCCTTGCAGACGTCGAATCCTCCTACCGATACCCAGACCCAGAGTGCCCAGCCGGAAACGTCGCATATACCCTCCTAGACTGGGCGTCGAATGAGGGTTTCTGGCGGGTGATCAGGGAAATCACAGGCGAAGAGTTCGCCAGCCCGGCGCAGTACCGCCAGCGTTACATCATTTCCGCGTTAAAAGACAGGGGTTCCTTCAATGGTGGCTAAGTCTATTGTCGATATTGACGTAAATGACGACAAGTTTGTCGCATTTATGGAGAGGTTTAAAGAATATCAGGCTGCACTTGAGGATCTTCCTGAAGCATGGCGCGGGCTGGCGCATGGCGCCTCGGATGCTACCAAAGAGACGGTGAAAGCCAAAACAGAAGGTGACCTTCTGGCTAAAGCTTTTTCTGAGGGAGCAAGCGCGATTCTGTCGATAAACAGCGGACTTGAGCGGCTTACCGACAGCCTGGACCGGGCGAATAAAAGTCAGGAAGACTTCAACAAGAAAACCCGCTCATCAAAGGGTTTTTTGAGTGATGCAACGAAGGATGCTAAGTCTCTGGCCGGGCACATCAGGGATGCAACCACAAGCCTGCTGTCATGGGGTGGAATTGTCGGTCTGTTTACCGGCGTGCTGGGTGTCGGCGGTCTTTTCGGGCTTAACCGCCTGGCGGCCACAACCGGCTCCCAGCGCTTCACCTCTCTCGGGATCGGGACGAGCATCGGCGCGCTGGACTCGACAGCCATTAACTACCAGAAAGCGCTTGGAAACCCGACGGGAGCGCTGGGCGCTATCCGCGACAGCCAGATGGATCTGTCAAAGCGCTGGGCATTCCAGGCTATGGGCATCAACAACCCAGACCAAGACCCGGCCAAACTCCTGCCGCAGATGATTCGCAATGCTCGAGATATCTTTGTCAAAAACGGAAGCACCCTGCAGGGTGCAAACGCCTACGGCCTGACGAATTTCTTCAGCCTTGATGACCTGAATCGCTTTAAAAACATGAGCGATGAAGAAATCGATGCCATGGAACGCCGGGCGCAGAAGGATGCGAAGTTACTGCAGATCACCGATCGGCAGGCTCGGCAGTGGCAGGATTTCAACGTCCAGCTGGATTACAGCGAGCAGAGCATCCGGAACACGTTCGTGCGCGGGCTCGGCCCGTTAACCCCGCAGCTGAGCAAGCTTTCTGATGCGCTTGCTGGCGCTATTGATACGGTGCTGCAGTCTCCAGAACTCGGTAAGTGGATTGACGGGCTGGCGGGAGGTATTGAACGCTTCGGGAAATACCTCGCATCGCCAGAGTTCACCAAAGACGTTGACGACTTCATGGCTGGTATCGAAAAGCTTGGGGCGCTAATCGGGAAGGTTTACGACTGGGTTGTCGGTAAAACCGACATCTCAGTATCGGATTTGACTTCCGGATCCTCAATACTGAGCAATAAGAAAGTTACGGACCCGAAGACAGGGCAGACTTACACGCCAGGTTCCGAAGATGACCCCAGGGTGTGGGGATGGTTGAAGGGTGTTAAGCGGTTCTTCTCCAGTGGGGATATTAAGCCAGTCGATCCAACCCCTGCTGATGTCTCCGCGAAAGGCAGGACTATCGCCGACCGGTTCAACAACCCGACCAATCTGCGCTGGGCAGAGGGGTACGGAACGCACAACACACAGAGCGGGAAATTTGCGGTCTTCCCTACACTCGATGAGGGCGTGCTGGCGTCGGCGAAGCAACTGCAAATTTATGGTACCCGTGGCATCAACACGGTCACTGATATAGCGAAAAAATGGGCCCCGTCGAACGAGAACGATACAGAGGAGTACATCCGTCACGTCGTTAAAACGACCGGGCTTGGCGCTAACGACAGGCTGAACCTTAACGACCCTGCAATTCTGGCAAAACTCATTTCCGCCATGTCAACGAAAGAGGGCGCCGGAAACCGGGTCAGCGAGGGCGCAGTTATCCAGATATTCAACAACACAGGCGGCAATGCCATCGTTTCATCATCACAGCTTGGAGTGACTGGATAATGGCATTTACTCGCGAACTCTACCGGCTCGGGTTTGAAATCTCACCGGTCATCCTCTGCAATGGAGTTGCGGAGGCCATCCCCGGCGGCATGCTGCCCATAGTTGCGCTTACCCAGAGCGCCAGCTTTGTGACCGGGCTGCTCGGCGGGGCAATCAACCTTACCGATCTGGACAAATATTTCTGCCACTGGCGGCCTGTTCTGGGCTCGACAATGGTCGACTACGACATTGCTAAATATCCATTTGCTAACCAGACAGTCGCGGCCAACGCGCTTCTGGCTCAGCCGCTGAGGGTCAGCCTGATGATGGATGCGCCAGTGAACGAGAATACCGGAGCCATGACAAAGCTTGTTACTCTGAGCGCACTGCAGGCGGTGCTTCAGGCACATGCCAACCTGGGCGGGACTTACATCGTTGCCACCCCTTCGCTGATATACAACAACTGCATCCTGAAAACGGTTAAGGACAGCTCTACCGGTAATGACCCGCTTCCTCAGCGGTCGTGGCTATGGGATTTCGAGCAGCCACTGATTACCGAAACTGCTGCAGATCAGGCCGTAAACAGCTTCCTCAGCAAAATTGACGGCGGGGACCAGAACAACAGCAGCGCATGGACAAACACAGTCAGCGCTCTTGGCAACACATCTCTCGGTGGTTCGGTTACTGAAGCGGTGACAGGCGTGATTGGCAAGCTGCAGGGGGTATTTGGCATATGAGCACTGTCAATTACCCGTTTACCGGGCTTGAAAGGAAGAGCATGACGTTCGCGCCTGTTCTCGACGGTACGGTGTACACCTGCCAGATGAAGTGGAACATCGCCGCGCAGCGCTGGTATTTGCTGATCACCAACAGCGCCGGAAATCCGGTGCTGAATACTGCTGTTGTGGGCTCGACATCCACCGGGGGAATAAACCTTCTGAATGGGGTGTTTACATCGACGACCATGATCTGGCGTGAAAAGAACGGGCAGATTGAGGTAACGAGCTGATGCGCTACTACGAAATTAACATTTTTGATGGCGACACCTTAATCCAGCAATATTCCAGCCTGAAGAATGGAGTCTATAACCCCGGCGCGCTGATGGTGGAATTCGACATCATGCGCTTTGGTGAATCCACGCCAGCAGGGGAAACCCATCTCACTGTATGGGGTATCGGCCCTAAAGACATGCAGCAGGCCAGACAGAACCTTTACGGTAAGCGAATTCAGATCTTTGCCGGGATGTCGAAAGGATTGCCGCTTGCGGGCGTATGGGATAAAAAGCTTGCCATTGAGGGAACCATTTTTCAGGTGTTCGGCAACTGGCAGGGTACAGAGCTGCGGCTGGACTTCATCATTGTCGCTGGTCCGGTTAATACCACTGCCCGCGGGCAAATGGTGCCTCTGCAGCTCACCATGCCATGGTCTATGGGGCAGAAACTCTCCGTTGCGCTGACACAATGTATCATGACGATGGGCGGATTTACGCCGAACATAAGCATCAGCGACAGGCTGACATTGAATTACGATCGCCCCATGTTTTGCGGCTCCCTCGCTGAGCTGGCAAAAAACCTGCGGGCGTTTTCGCTGTCCCGCATCAAAGACCCAGGCTATACGGGGGTGGAAATTGCCGTGGTGAACGGCAACGAAATCCGGGTGTGGGATAACGATTACGCTAACCATCCAGATCAGGGATCGAAAATCAGCGCGACGGAAAGGAGTAAAAATCCTGTCCAGATAAAATTCAATGACCTGATCGGCCAGCCAACATGGATCAGTTTCGGCGTTGTCAGTGTCGTCTGCGTCATGCGCGCAGACCTGCAGACTGGCGACCATATCCTGATGCCAGAAAAGGCCAGGCCGATGATTCAGGCATCCTCTTACTCGCAGTTTCGCGATGACTCAGCCTTTAACGGTGAATTTGTAGTGCAATCGGTGAGGTTGCTGGGTAACAGCAGGCAGCCAACAGCTGAAGCGTGGATCACTGTGATTGAGGCATACCCAGCGGAGGCGGTTAAGACAAAATGAGTGTTGACCAGAAGCTTAATTTCGGCCGAAACATGAACAGGTTCGCCGAGCAGAAGTTTAATGAGGCTTTCCAGGCCGCCGGTAAAATCCTGCCGGCCAGCATTGTTGAGCAGCAGGGAAACATGGTCACCGTGTCTTTCGAGTTGCATGACACGCCATACGTTTTCCCTAATGTCACCATCCCACTCTTCGGCCCGCAGTACATCCGCTATCCGATGCAGCCAGGGGATAAAGGCATTGTCATCCCTGCCGACACTTACCTCGGCGGCGTCAGCGGTCAAGGCGGGGGGGTTGCTGACCTAACCCCTCCCGCCAACCTGAGCGCCCTGGTGTACCTGCCGATCAGCAATACGGAATGGGAGGCTGTCGACGGGAACGTTGTCACCATCTACGGGCCCGAGGGCGTAACCATCCGGGATCAGGGAAGCAACACGACGTTTCTGTTAACGCCTGACAGCGTGACGATTGCGGCAGTAGATTTGTTTAAGGTGACAGTCGGCAGCACGGTGCTAACCCTAACACAGGGTATGTGGAGCATCACGGGGACTTCCGGGAAGTTGCAGGACTCAACCGCCAGCACCAGCCCGGCGATTATGCATACTGGCTGGGCCGCTCTGGTTGCATGGGTGAATTCTCATCAGCATTCGAACGGTAATGGCGGTTCAAACACCGGCGGCCCAACCACCACTTTCAACGGGAACATCACGCAATGAGAACCTACGGGAGAGATGCAAATGGCAAGTGGGTGCTGGTGGTGCCGGATGAAAATGGCTTCAACGACTCCATTTATCTTACGACGCTGATCCAGAATCTGAAGCTGGCTCCGCAGGAGTCACCATTTTTTGCAAATAATGGCATTCCGGCGCAGAGCTCGGTCATTCAGCAGGTGCTGCCAACCTACTATGTTGACAGGCTTCAGCGGCAATTTAGCCAGTATTTCTCATCGCTGCAGATCGCCCTGGTGAGTGATGACCCGCCCGTATACAACATTTCGGCGATAACGAACGCCGGTTCTAAAATTATCACAACGGTGAACGTATGAGTGATTTGTCCGTAAGCTATGACGCAGCCGGGCCAGTGCCGAAAACATCCGAAGAACTGCGCGCAGATTTGGTTTCCAGAGCCACTGAGTTATCACCCGGTATTACTACGGACCTCCCGGGCTCGCTGATTGAGGATATAGTCGGTACCGACGTTGGCGCGCTGCTCATTGCCGATCAGATCCGCGTCGACCTCATAAACTCTGTTGGCCCGCTTAAAGCGAATATGTACATGCTGAACCTCCTGGCTCAGCAGTCAGGTATCAGCCCGCAAAAAACTGAAGGGTCAACCACAGTTCCAGTGACCTTCTCGGGACCGGCTGGATTCGTAATACCCCAGGGGTTTCTGGTCAGTGATGGCACCTATACCTATCAGATCGCCGACGCTACAATAATTTTGTCATCAGGTGTCAGCTCGATGGTAACTGGTGTTGCGACAAATACCGGGTCGTGGGCTGTACCCGCAGGATCTGTTAACCAGATACTGACCAGTCTGCCGTCGGATATTACCTTGACCTGTACCAACCCTGTTGCCGGCACGCCTGGCGGGGCGCCAGAAACTAACTACGAGTTTCGCGAGCGCGTCTGGGAAGGTCAGATGTCAACTGTTCAGGGTTATCCTGGCTTTATCCGTCAGAAGCTAACCGACCTGAGCAATGTTCAGGCCAGGCTGGTTTCCGTGGTTCAGAGCGGCAATGCATGGATTGTGATGTGCGGTGGTGGCGATATCTATGAAATGGCCGGGGCCATTTATAAGTCAGCTGGCGATATCAGCAGACTTAAAGGCACAGACCTGAATGTCACGGGAATTACAAATGCTAACCCTGGCGTTGTAACGACTGACATCACTCACGGATTCAGCACAGGGCAGCTTATCAACATCACCGGCGTCACCGGAATGAGCGGCATCAATAACGTGCCTCTTACCGTCACCGTGTTGAGCCCACACACTTTCTCTATAGGCATTAACACCACTTCCTCAGGCACCTGGACCGGTGGCGGGGTGGTCACGCCTAATCTTAGAAATAACATCGTGACAATAAACGACTGGCCAGATAACTACCTGATCCCGTTTGTTGTACCGCTCCAGCAACTGGTGACTATCAAGTTTGAATGGGCGACAGAACGCGCGAATTACCTGACGGATGCCACAATCGCCTCCCTTGTGTCGCAGCCGGTGATTAACTATGTGAATGGGATATTTGCTGGAAACCCGATGAACATCAATAACGTTAAGGATGTATTCCTTCAGGCGATTAACGGCACGCTGGATATGAGCCTTATCTCAACCCTGAATGTTATTGTGACTGTGAACGGCGTTATCACAGGTGTGGACGCCGGGACGAATATCATCAGCGGCGACCCATACAGTTACTGGTACATCGCCTCAGATGGGGTGATTGTTGACGGGATATAACATGCTGGAAGATATCATTAAATCATACCTGTATACGCAGTATAACGACGATGATGATCTTCAGGCGTTCGTCACTGCGTATAACACCATGGCTCAGGAAATTTATTCATGGATGATTAACGCCAACCTTCCGATCTTTGTCGGCGGGTACAATGCTGGCGACCAGCTAAAATGGATAGCCAGAGGGATTTATGGCGTAAAACCACCGGTGCTTATAAGTGGGAAGCGAAGCGTTTATGGTCCATACAATGCCATGCTGTTTAACCAACTACCATTCAATGGGCGGAAGGTGGTAAATCAGTCTGAGCAGGTTGTTGTCTCTGATGATCTGTTCAAACGCATAATGACATGGAATTTCTACAAAGGTGACGGTTACTACTTCACCATCCCATGGCTGAAGCGCCGCATCATGAGGTTCTTGACTGGCATTGACGGTGTCGATGTTGTTAATGACCAGAGGTGGAGTATTTCTGTTCTCTTCTCTGGTTCTGGCGCAAGCATATCGATTATAAAGGGATACAGAAAGCTTACTGATACATCCATGTTTAATCGCTTTTCTTTCAACTCACGAATTTACAATCAGAAGAACAGCCTGCTTATAAAGAGTGATAATTACGAGTACGCCTCACTCTTCAAGCAGGCCTTTGATAGTGGATTGCTCCATATGCCATTTTATCAGCCTGTTACCGTCACTATCATCGGGTAGTGTTATCACGGCGATCTATAGCCATGTCAGTGTAATACTTAAGGCACTGGCATATAACCAGAAGCATAGTGTTTGTAAAAAAAATCGCGACACTGAATTTAATGTTTTCGAATGGTGGTATTCCTTCATGAATCCACATGTCGAAAATTAAAAATATCAGAAAAGCCGAAAGTAGAATTGTTATTGCGCTGACGGATGACAAGAGAAACTTAGCAATAAACACCGGTAGACTATTCATTCTGAAATCCTCATTCATTTTTAATTGATATTAACACTAAGAGCCCGCCTTGTGCGGGTTTTTTATTGCCGAAATCCCGGAGGATAAATGGCACTTACACTTTTGGCCGCCAACAATGCACAGACAGTGCTGGCAGCAGGAATTAGCTCCAGTGCAACTTCAATGACTGTAAATACCGGAACGGGCGCACTGTTTCCATCACCAGTATCTGGTACCAGCTTTTTCAAGCTTACTTTAATTGATGCCGCAACAGGGCAAATAACCGAAATCGTTCATGTCACAGCACGTTCCGGCGACACTATGACCATCAGTCGCGGCCAGGAAGGAACGACCGCCCGGGCGTGGTCTGCAAATGACATTGCAGCAAACATGATGACAGCCGGAACAATTGATTATCTCTTAACGAATCTACAACCTCTCGATCCAACATTAACCGCTTTAGCGTCCCTGACAGGAACGGCCAATAAGATTCCGTATTTTAATGGCACTGACACTATGGCATTAACTGATTTATCAGCATTTTCAAGGACCATTCTCTCGAGTGCTGATTCTGGCTCTATGCAGAACACGCTTGGTTTAACTTTTTCAGGAACGACATTAAGCTTTGTATCGCATGGACCTGGTCTGATGATCCAGCAGGGAGGCAAGGTCACAGCCCCTGGTGGGACAGGAAACTTTTTGGTGGTTAACTTCCCTCAGGCATTCCCTAACGGTTGTATAGCTGCATTTGCGATTTTTGAGGACGGCACATATAGCCAGACTCCTTTCGAAGTGGCAATTGTACCTACAAGCACAAACATGACTGTTGGTATTTTAAGTTCTGGCGGGAGTATCTTCTTTAACGGTCGTTCAATTAGATGGTTTGCGGTGGGGTTCTGAAATGGAAAATAATGATATTTACTTCAGCAAGTCAAACAATACATTTTATCTGTATGACCTAAAGCCGCGTTATGACCTTGCAGGAACCTGGCCTAGCGATGCGGTTTTGGTTAGCTCAGAGGTGTATAATGAATTCACTTCTGAGCCGCCTTCAGGAAAGGTGAGAGGGGGAGATGAAAATGGAATGCCAGCGTGGGTTGATATTCCTGTACAGCCTAATTCTGAATTGAGAAAAGCAGAACTGGCCTCGTTGAGTAACTCTTACAAAGAAGAAACTTATTTATTAAATATGGCATGGCTAGCCGCCTCGGTTAACGATGGCGACAGTGAGCAACCAAAAAAAACCATAGTTGAGGCTCAACTTGATGCCTTGAAGTTAAAGTTTCAAAATGATAGGGCGGCAATTATTGCCAAATATCCAGTTTAATGGAGAAAATCATGTCAGATAACAGTGCCCCAACAACAAATAATGACCAATCTTCAAATACATCCTCAAAAAGATTTTGTCCTATCTGTGGTGCTCAGATGTACCAGGGGATGCGCTATGGTTTCATGTGCTGGATTTGCCCTGAGTGTGATTTTGATGAACCGGTGTGATCCTCTCAAGCAAAATATAGCTTTGTAAAACAAAGAGGGGCATTTGCCCCTCTTATTTATTTTGATACCTGCTTTTCAACTTCCTCAATAAACCACCTTGAGCCTTCTGGCGTAAGGTGCGCAAAGTCAAACTGCACAGGGTAAGCGTGTTTATGCCCGATTATTGCCTTGCAATAACTCTCCGTGCACATCGTATCAAGTGGTGAAATATAAGTAAGCGAGTTATCTTTCGCCAAACCTCTTAGGTAGACATCATTATCCCTGAGATTTCTGGTTTCATCAGTCATGGCCCATGGAACTGTCCTCCCGGCATTAACTCCGGTCTCTTCTATAGTATCAATCAAAGTTTTTTTCCAGACAGGGAAAGGACCTACAAGAATGATGTTTTTAACGCCATTATCCTTCAGGAATTTAATCGTCCAGGGAAGATATTCACGCATAGGGTAGACAGACCACAATGCAGACATCAATACCGTGTTAGGTTTGTTATCTGAAATCTCTCTTGCAACCATATCATTGATAGTCTTGCAGTGCGGTCTTCCATCTATCTGAAGGCCAATGATAGGCGGGCAAAGACTCGCGCTTCTCTGAGTAATATTTAGGTCATTACCAAAAACCGACCTTAAGCCAGGCATGAGATGTGCAGCATGCGAGTCACCCCATACAACAAATGATTTTGAAGTCATTTTGTCCTGGCATTTTGAGAACGCCGTGTAATCCTGCTCTGGATTCAGGAAGCATGTATCTGGCCTCCATGAAGAGTTATCCATGCGATACTCAACAACCTGCTTCAGAGCATCTGAAAATCTAAAGCTTAAGCCTTTTGTTATCATAACAAACATGCATGCCGACAGGGCGACAGCAAAAAGAGAAATATTAAATATTAACCTGGCTCTCTTTCTCAGAGTGCTTTCAATAATTCGGTAGGAAAGGTCTCCTAGCGCGAAGGATGTTACAACTCCGATAAAAATATTTATGGCGCTGAAGTCGATATGGTAATACCTCATTGCAACAACTACTGGCCAGTGCCATAAATAAACTGAATAAGATGTCTTGCCAGCCCATTGGGCCACTCTGTTTGATGTGAATATCGAATTCTGGTCATTAGCCAGAATAACCATAGAAGCCCCCAGAACGGGAGCAAAAGTCGAATAGCTTGGCCAGTACCCGTTACTGTGTAAGATGGTAACGGCGACAACGATGAGCGCTATACCGTAGCCATCACAATGCTTTATCCACTCTGGCGTTTTGTAACGCACAGACGCCATGTAAACAAGACCTCCTGACAGCATCTCCCAGGCCCTTGTAGGGAGCAAATAGAAGATATCCTCTCGAGTTCCCGTTACGCGCATAAGGGTAATGGCGAGTGACATGGTAAATATCGCTGATAATGACAACCCTACAGGAAGTCGTAATTTTTTAATTAGAATAACCAGTAAAGGGTACAGAATGTAGAATTGCCACTCTGCTGATAGCGACCATGTGTGAAGCAGAAAATTTAATTCAGATGATGGGTCGAAGTAGCTAGAATGAATAGCATAATAATTATTTGAATAAAAAAGCAATGAAGCTATAGCATTCTTGCTGAGTACCTCATATTCATTTGTGCTTAAAGCAAGCATGCCGAAAGCCATCAGGGTGATGACAACTACCAACAAGGCAGGAACTATCCTCAGAAATCTGGCTATATAGAAATCAAGCACTCCTTTGTGATCTACGCGCTCAAGCACGATTCCTGTCATAAGAAAACCAGAAATCACAAAGAATACATCTACGCCAACAAATCCCCCTGATACGTAGGGAACGCCAAAGTGATAAAGGACAACACTAATCACTGCAAAGGCTCTCAAACCATTTATATCGAGCCTGAATTGTTTATAGGTCATTTTGTAACCATCATTCAAAAGCGCCAGGCATGGCGAAATTAAGATAACGGATGATAGACCTTTTTATAAAGGTCGTCATCCGGACATAACCAGTCGTATCAACCACATCAAAGCAGATCACAAAAATCAGACGAAGAGGGACTTGATCGACGCCATCGATCAATAATACTGTATGCATGAACAGTATTTATCGGAGGTGCATTATGGGATTCCCGAGCCCTGCACAAGACTACGTTGAAGAGCGTATATCACTCGACAAGCGGCTTATTGCTCATCCTTCAGCTACCTACATGATGGTAGCCGGCACGACATACCTACGTGCGGGGATCATGAAGGGCGCCATGCTCATCGTTGATTCATCACTGACACCGAAAGACGGTTCTCTGCTTGTCTGTGCCGTTGATGGTGAGTTCAGGATCATGCGCTACAGAACACATCCGCAGCCGTATCTTGAAAACCCTGAAAATGGAAGGAGGGAGCCGTTACCATTAAGGGATGAGGCCAGCGATTCTTCACGGCCAGTGTTTGGGGTGATCACGTACAGCATCAATGATGCGCGCTCGGGCGAGTTCGACGACTGCCCGGTGATGTGATGGGGAAAAGGCATAGCTATGCCCGGAGGCATGGCTGTGCACTCTCTGTGTCACGGATGTGTCATGCATGGATGAATCATAACGAAACGCAGGAGCATATAACGACACGTAATGACACAAACCACGTGCGAGCGCGGAAAAACTAATTACATTACAGTGTGTTAAATAGTACTCTACGTTCTTCTAAGCCGTAGGTCGTAGGTTCGAATCCTACAGGGCGTGCCATTTCATTTCATAGAGTTACGCCTCTTTCACATCCTCCTGATTTCCGTTGTGGGACATATTTGGGACATCGCCCCTAAAATTTACCGGTCAAGAAGGACATTTATGTGGTATCTACTCGCAACTTCGCTTGCCGCACTCTCCCTTAATAAAAGCCTGGCTTACCTGATGCTGGGATTAACGGCATTTCTGGGCTGGAAACAGGGCATTCTTGACGCCCCGGCGCTGCTGGTTATTGCATCAATCGTTGTTGGCTGGTCTGTTGTTGAATGGCTACGTAATAAAAATAATAAATATACATATCTGGTCGAAGGCCTGTGCGTGGCCATCGCCGTTGCCCTGGTTTTGCATCTGATCCCTGGTTTTCATAACCCCAAAGTGCTGGATGCTGTCGTCGTAGGTCCGCAAAGCATACCGTTCAGTATGTACTTTAATATGGACAAGGCAGTGGTGCCGTTCTTTTTAATTACGTGCATGCCAACGTTATTCGTCGCAAAACCCCTCTATAAAGCGGGCAAGGTCGGCTGGGGAATATTGGTTCTTGCGATACCCGCGCTGTTACTTCTGGCTGTTGCGTTGGGCGGACTTAGAATTGAGCCGCATGCGCCAGAATGGTTCGCTCAATTTGCCCTTGCGAATATTTTTTTCGTCTCTTTGGCTGAGGAAGCCTTGTTCAGAGGCTACCTGCAGCAACGCTTGTCCCGGATTATTCATCCTGTTGTCGCGCTGTTGATTGCCTCAGTCATCTTTGGACTGATGCATTATAGCGGCGGTTTACTACTGATTATTTTTGCCAGCCTCTCCGGCATTATTTACGGCCTGGCGTGGATGTGGAGCGGCAGGCTCTGGGTTGCAACGTTATTCCATTTTGGGCTGAACTGCGTGCATTTATTGTTCTTCACCTATCCTATGTATGCCCCTCATGCGGTTATGTGATGCTTTTTAAATTAGTCGCCTTATAAATTTAGCGACCTCCGGATAAGCATAAAAAGCCCCGCAAGATCGGGGCTTTTATATCTGCCGGGCGCATGAATAACAGATTTACCTTCGCGTCATAATGAATAGAAGGCTAATGAATTTCACTGTAGGCAGGCTTAAGGTTTTCTTAATCTAAAAATTATCTCTCATTAAAATTTGGATTTTTATCATTCTAAAATCTGCTAAAAAGAAATTTTACACTTTTACGACTAAACTCGATTGATACTAATTATCATTAGCGTTGTTGTATGCTTTAATCCTGTCCCACAAAGCTATGAGTCGTTAATCCCGTTGGTCTATAAAGGATATGTTCATGAATTCTCGCCTGCTGTCCTGCTTCTCGCTTGCCTTGTTGTCTTCATCCCTTTTCCTTTCCACACAAGCGGTTGCCGCTGATAACAACGAAGGTATCGTTGTTTATAACGCGCAGCACGAAAACCTGGTGAAGTCGTGGGTTGACGGTTTTACCAAAGAAACCGGCATTAAAGTCACTCTGCGTAATGGCGATGACAGCGAGCTGGGTAACCAGCTGGTTCAGGAAGGCAGCGCGTCACCGGCAGACGTGTTCCTGACGGAGAACTCGCCTTCAATGGTGCTGGTGGATAACGCCAACCTGTTTGCGCCATTGGATGCAGACACCCTGAAGCAGGTACCGGCAGAATATCGTCCGGCGCACGGCCGCTGGATTGGCATCGCGGCGCGCAGCACGGTGTTTGTGTATAACCCGGAAAAGCTGAATGAAAAGCAGCTGCCTGAATCGCTGATGGATCTGGCAAAACCCGAGTGGAAAGGCCGCTGGGCGGCATCACCGTCAGGCGCGGATTTCCAGGCCATCGTGAGCGCGATGCTGGCGCTGAAAGGCGAAAAGGCCACGCTGGAATGGCTCAAGGCGATGAAAGCCAATTTCGTTGCCTATAAAGGCAACAGCACCGTGATGAAAGCGGTCAATGCCGGTCAGATTGATGGTGGCGTGATTTATCACTACTACCGTTTTGTCGATCAGTCCAAAACCGGTGAAAACAGCAAAAACACCCAGCTTTACTACTTCAAACACCAGGATCCGGGCGCGTTCGTGAGCCTCTCTGGCGGCGGCGTGCTGGCGTCCAGCAAACACAAAGCGCAGGCGCAGGCCTTCATCAAATACATTACCGGTAAAGAAGGCCAGGAAAGCCTGCGGACCAACAACGCCTTTGAATATGCCGTGGGCGTGAACGCGGCCTCAAACCCGAAACTGGTCCCGCTGAAAGATCTTGATGCGCCGAAAGTTGAACCTTCAACGCTCAACAGTAAAAAAGTTATCGAGCTGATGACGCAAGCCGGCCTGCTGTGATCCTGAGAGTGAAGTGAACGTCTTATGTCTGGTCTGAGTCTCGACATCGGAAAAAACAGAGTGCAGGAGCCTGCCCGCAGGCGTCCTGCACTGCCGATGGTTGCGTTAGCTGTGTTGTTTTCATTAATGGCGCTTCTGCCTTTGGGTTTTATCATTGCCATTGGCATTGAGACCGGCTGGGAAACCATTAAGGCGCTGGTGTTTCGCCCGCGTGTTGCTGAGCTGCTCAGCAACACGCTGTGGCTGACGGCTTTAGCGGTTCCGCTGTGTATCGTGACGGGCGTGGCAATCGCCTGGCTCACGGAGCGCACGCAGCTTGCCGGGCGAGGGATCTGGTCCGCACTGGCGGTCGCCCCGCTGGCGATCCCCGCGTTTGTGCAAAGCTACGCCTGGGTGAGCGCTGTCCCGTCCATGCACGGGCTCTCCGCGGGCGTGTTCCTCTCGGTTCTTGCCTACTATCCGTTTATCTATATGCCGGTTGCGGCGGTGCTGCGTCGCCTTGACCCGACGCTTGAAGATGTCGCCGCTTCGCTGGGTACGCCGCCGTGGCGGGTCTTTTTCCGCGTGGTGCTGCCCCAGCTTAAGCTCGCTATCTGCGGCGGCGCGCTGCTGGTGGCGCTGCACCTGCTGGCGGAATATGGCCTGTACGTGATGATCCGCTTTGATACCTTCACCACGGCAATTTATGACCAGTTCCAGTCTACCTTCAGCGGCCCGGCGGCGAACATGCTGGCGGGCGTGCTGGCCTTGTGCTGTCTGGCTATATTAATGCTGGAGGGCGTGACGCGCGGAAAAGCACGCTACGCGCGCATTGGCGCCGGGGCCGCGCGCGAGCAGAAACGCTGGCCGCTGAAGCCTGCGGCCGCCGCGCTGGGCCAGCTGTTTTTCATCGTGCTGATCGTGCTGGCGCTGGGCGTGCCGTTAATTGTCCTGTGTCGCTGGATTTGGCTCGGCGGCGTGCAAAACTGGATGAGTGCCGATCTCTGGCACTCCCTGCGCCAGACGCTGATGCTCGGCGTGGGCGGCGCGCTTCTGACGACGGCGTGCGTGATCCCCATCGCGTGGCTCGGTATCCGCTATCCGCACCGCATCTTCCGGATGCTGGAAGGGTGCATCTATATCACCAGCTCGCTGCCGGGCATCGTCACGGCGCTGGCGCTGGTCACCGTCACCATTCACTACGCCCGTCCCATTTACCAGACGGAAATTACCCTGTTCCTTGCCTACCTGCTGATGTTTATGCCCCGTGCGCTCATCAACCTGCGGGCGGGGATTGCGCAGGCGCCGGTCGAACTGGAGAACGTGGCGCGCAGCCTGGGCAGCACGCCCGCGAAGGCGCTCTGGAGCGTCACGATGCGGCTGGCCGCGCCGGGTGCGGCGGCGGGGGCCGCGCTGGTTTTCCTCGGCGTCAGCAACGAGTTGACCGCCACGCTGCTGCTCTCTCCGCTGGGCACGCGCACGCTCTCCACCGGATTCTGGGCGCTGACCAGTGAAATTGACTATGTGGCCGCCGCGCCTTACGCGATGCTGATGATCCTGATTTCACTCCCGCTGACCGCCATTCTCTATATGCAGTCGAAAAAAATTGCAGGGCTATGACATGCTTGAATTAACCGCCATTTCTAAATCGTTTTCTGATGTGCAGGTGCTCGACAGCTTAAACCTGAGCGTGGCGCCGGGGAGCAGGACGGCGATTGTCGGGCCGTCCGGGTCGGGGAAAACCACGCTGCTGCGTATTCTGGCCGGGTTCGAAACGCCTGACACCGGGCGCGTTGTCATGCAGGGGAGAACGCTGTTCGATGAAAACAGTTTTGTTCCCGCCCACCTGCGCCGGATCGGTTTTGTGCCTCAGGAGGGTGCGCTGTTCCCGCACCTCAATGTGGCAGACAACATCGCCTGGGGGCTGGACGGCACTCGCCACGAGAAGCGCCAGCGCGTTGAGGCGCTGATGGAGATGGTTTCTCTGGACAGGCAGCTCGCAACGCACTGGCCCCACGAGATTTCCGGCGGACAGCAGCAGCGCGTGGCGCTTGCCCGTGCGCTGGCCCAGCGACCTTCACTGATGCTGCTGGATGAACCGTTCTCGGCTCTGGATACCGGCCTTCGCGCGATGACGCGTAAGGCAACGGCCGATCTGCTGGCCGAAGCGGGCGTGGCCTCGATTCTGGTCACCCACGACCAGAACGAAGCGTTGTCCTTTGCTACCCAGGTCGCCGTCATGCGCTCCGGACGCTTCACGCAGGTCGGTACGCCTTATGACGTCTACACCCGTCCCGTTGACGAAGAGACGGCGCTGTTTCTTGGCGATGCCGTGATCCTCCCTGCTCAGCTCGCTGCCGGGTATGCCGTGTGCGCGCTGGGTGAAGTGCCGACGGACAACGCGCATGCAACAGGGCAGGGCAGGGTAATGATGCGCCCTGAACAATTACGCGTGACGGCATGTGCAGCGCATGAAAGCCCGATCTCGATTCTCGACGTGGACTTCACCGGCCAGCTGTCGACGCTCACCCTGGGATTAGCCGGGCAGCAGCAGCCCGTAATTCTGAAGACCGTAAGCCAGCCAGGATGGAACCCGGGCACGGCTGTACGCATTGATATTGCTGGCACCGCGCGGGTATTCGAATATTCTTAATATTCGTTAGTAATTTCATGCAACGGGTTGTTATAAAAGATTTTTCCCGAACGCATGGCAATTCCTGAGATTCTCTACCATGCTCATAAAACCTCACCACAATGCGTGAGGTTTTTCGTAGTTGCTGATTAATCTCAAGGAAAAAGGTTATGAAAAAGACGACTGCTATTTTGTTGGGAACGGCGTTACTGTTTACGACCAATGCTTTTGCTGCCCAGCTACTCACTAAAAGCGAGTTCAAGAAAGTTGCATCTCAATATAAAAAAATCGGTACGGTAAACACCTCGAATGAAGTATCGGTGGATGATGCGAAAAAAGAACTGATTGAGAAAGCCGATAAGCAAGGCGCGGATGTCCTGGTGCTCACTTCAGGGAACACCAACAATAAAATTCACGGTACGGCCAATATCTACAAGAAAAAATAATGTTATTGCAGCCATCCCCGAAACGGGGTGGCTGTTCCCCCTCTTTTCTCGCCAAATCTCCTTATGAACGCGGTTACACTTGCTAACGCATGGATAATGCGTATAGTTCTCATTTGCATTGCATTCAATACATTCTAAGGCCCGACAACGGGTCATTTTTGCGCGCACTTTAAAATGAGTTAACGATGAACAACACCAAAATACACAAGACGCTGCTGGCGCTCGCCGTTGGCGCGGCGACACATTCCGCCTTTGCGGCGGACAATCAAAAAGAGGACACCCTCGTTGTCCAGGCTGCATCAGCCAGCGATTTCAAACCCGGTGGCGACCAATTGGTACCGGCCTTCCTTGACGGACAGGTGGCGAACGGCGGGCGCATGGGTATGCTGGGCCAGCAAAACGCCATGGACGTGCCGTTCAACATCATCAGCTACACCTCGAAGCTGGTGGAAGATCAGCAGGCGAAAACCATTGCCGATGTCGTCGCGAACGACGCGGGCGTGCAGTTCGTTCAGGGGTACGGCAACAGCGCGGAGACCTACCGCATCCGTGGCCTGAAGTTCGACGGCGACGACATGACCTTTGGCGGCCTGTCCGGCGTGCTGCCGCGCCAGGTGGTGGATACCCAGATGGTCGACCGCATCGAGATCTTCAAAGGGGCCAACTCGCTGATGAACGGCGCGGCAAGCTCCGGCGTGGGCGGGATGATCAACCTTGAGCCAAAACACGCGGGCGAACTCCCGCAGGCGAAAGTCGGCGTGGACTACACCTCGGATTCCCAGATTGGCACCACGCTGGATGCGGGCCGTCGCTACGGTGACAGCGACCAGCTTGGCGCGCGGGTGAACCTGGTTCATCGCGAAGGGGAAACCGGCATACCGAATGACCGCCGCCGCACCACGCTGCTCTCTACCGGCCTGGATTACACCGGCGACCGCTTCCGCACCTCGCTGGATCTGGGCTATCAGAAGAAAACCTTCCACGGCAGCCCGACCAGCGTCAATATTTCCGCGGTGGATTTCGTTCCCGAGCCGCCGAAAAACGATCGCAACTTCTCGCAGAAGTGGGCCTACAGCAACATCGAAAACGAATTCGGGATGTGGCGCAGCGAGTACGACATCACCGACGGCTGGACCGCCTATACCGGTCTTGGCGCGCAGCACGCGCACGAGGAAGGCATCTACAGCGCGCCGAAGCTGGTGGATAAAAGCGGCAAGGCAACGGTCAGCCGTCTTGATACCAACCGCATCAGCGATTCCGTCAGCGGCATGGCGGGCGTTCGCGGTAATTTCACTACAGGCTTCGTCTCGCACAAGGTCAACGTTGGCTATTCGGCGATGACCAAAAATGAAAAAATCGCGTGGAAAATGTCGGCGACGAAAGATAACCCGACCACCAACATCTACCACAACACCGGCGTCGACATGCCGGATAGCACCAACTTCAACGGTTCCGGCGGAAAGTACAGCGATCCGCTGACCAGCGGGCGCACCCGTACCCAGGGCTGGCTGCTGAGCGATACGCTGGGCGTGCTGGATGACAAGCTGCTGTTCACCGCAGGCGCCCGCCATCAGAAGGTGGTCATTCGCGGGTATAACAAAGTCACCGGGGCGGAAAACGCGGCGGACGGTTTCGACGGCAGCCGCTGGATGCCCACCTACGGCGTGGTCTACAAGCCGTGGGAGGCGATCTCCCTTTATGCAAACCACACCGAAGCGCTGCAGCCGGGCAAAACCGCACCTAACACCGCCACCAACTACGGCCAGAGCACCGGTATCGTTCACTCTAAGCAGAACGAAGTGGGCGTGAAGGCAGACTTCGGCCGCGTGGGCGGATCGCTTGCGCTGTTCGAAATCAAAATGCCGTCGGCGATCCTCGACGACAGCGGCCACTACGGCCTGGACGCCGAGCAGCGAAACCGTGGCGTGGAGCTGAACGTCTTCGGCGAGCCCGCGCTGGGGATGCGTCTGAACGCCAGCGCTACCTGGCTGCAGGCCGAACTGACCAAAACCAAAAATGGCGTGAATCAGGGTAACGATGCGATCGGGATTCCGAACTTTTACGCCGTGCTGGGCGCTGAGTACGACATCAAGCCGATTGACGGCCTGACCGCCACCGCCCGCGTGAACCACTCCGGCGCGCAGTACGCTGACCTGGCAAACACCAAAAAGCTGGACAGCTACACCACGCTGGATCTGGGAATGCGTTATCGCTTCGCGGTGAACCACAATGAAAACCAGATGACGGTTCGCGCGGGCATCGACAACGTGACCAATGAAAACTACTGGGCCAGCGTGGACGATTCCGGTACCTATATTACGCAGGGCGAACCGCGCACCTTTAAGGTCTCGGTTGGCTACGCGTTTTAAGCGTTCCATCTCGTTATCCGGGGCAGGGATGCCCCAATCCCTTGCTACCTCCAGCATGAAGTGTTAAAACGTGCCCCTTCTAAAAAAGAGACAGGGGTAGGACGTGAAAGACGCGTCATCCGCTTCAGGCCATGGTAGCGCTGAAGCCTCGTCGGATCAGAATCCGACGCTGCAACGTGGTTTGCAAAATCGACATATCCAGTTAATTGCCCTTGGCGGCGCGATCGGTACCGGGCTGTTTCTCGGCATCGGCCCCGCTATTCAGATGGCTGGCCCGGCGGTGCTGCTGGGTTACGGTATCGCCGGGATTATCGCCTTCCTGATCATGCGTCAGCTTGGCGAAATGGTCGTTGAAGAGCCGGTTTCAGGCTCCTTCGCGCACTTTGCTTATAAATACTGGGGCCCGTTTGCTGGCTTCCTGTCCGGCTGGAACTACTGGGTGATGTTCGTGCTGGTGGGGATGGCGGAGCTGACTGCCGCAGGCATTTACATGCAGTACTGGCTGCCGGATGTTCCGACGTGGATCTGGGCGGCGGCCTTCTTCATCATTATTAACGCCGTTAACCTCGTCAACGTGCGCCTGTATGGCGAAACCGAGTTCTGGTTTGCGCTGATCAAGGTGCTGGCGATTATCGGGATGATCGGCTTTGGCCTGTGGCTGCTCTTTTCCGGCCACGGCGGCGAGCGCGCCACGATCGACAACCTGTGGCAGCACGGCGGCTTCCTGGCGACCGGCTGGAAAGGGCTGATCCTCTCCCTGGCAGTGATCATGTTCTCCTTCGGTGGACTAGAGCTGATCGGCATTACCGCCGCGGAAGCGCGCGACCCGCATAAAAGCATTCCCAAAGCGGTCAACCAGGTGGTGTACCGGATTCTGCTGTTCTACATCGGCTCGCTGGTGGTGCTGCTGGCGCTCTATCCGTGGGTGGAAGTGAAGTCCGACAGCAGCCCGTTCGTGATGATTTTCCACGATCTGAACAGCAACGTGGTGGCCTCGGCGCTGAACTTCGTCATTCTGGTGGCGTCTCTGTCGGTCTATAACAGCGGCGTTTACTCCAACAGCCGCATGCTGTTCGGCCTCTCCGTGCAGGGCAACGCGCCGAAGTTCCTCACCCGCGTCAGCCGTCGCGGCGTGCCGGTGAATTCCTTGTTACTTTCCGGCGCCATTACGTCGCTGGTGGTGCTGATCAACTATCTCCTGCCGAAAGAGGCCTTTGGCCTGCTGATGGCGCTGGTTGTTGCCACGCTGCTGCTGAACTGGATCATGATCTGCCTTGCGCACCTGCGCTTTCGCGCCGCGATGCGCCGCAAGGGACGCGAGACGCAGTTCAAAGCGCTGCTTTACCCGGCGGGGAACTATATCTGTATCGCTTTCCTCGGGCTGATTCTGGTGCTGATGTGCACCATGGATGAGATGCGTCTTTCGGCGATGCTGCTGCCGGTGTGGGTTATCTTCCTGTTTGTGGCGTTTAAGCTTTCCCGCAAAAAGTGATCTGCTTTTCTCCCTCTCCCCGTGGGAGAGGGCCGGGGTGAGGGCACCAGACTGCACCTGCCTTCACGCCCGGCAACCCACCTCACCGATGCTGTAGGGTCAACGAGCGAATATCGTTCCCGGTCGGGGACTGGTGAATACGCAGCCCAAATTCATCCACCACTGCGAAAATATGGTCGAAGATGTCGGCCTGAATCTCCTCATATTCTGCCCAGACCACCGTGTTGGTGAAGGCATATATTTCAATCGGCAAACCATTCGCATCAGGCGCTAGCTGGCGCACCATCAGCGTCATATCTTTGCGAATACGCGGATGGTTGCGCAGATATTCATTCAGGTAGGCGCGGAAGGTCCCAATATTGGTCATCTTACGCAGATTTAATACTGACTCCCCTTCACCGTTCTTCTGATTCCACAGGCTAATTTCCTCATGTCGCGCGGCCAGATAGGGCTTCAGCAGCTTCGCCTGAATGAGTTTCTGCTGCTCCTGCTCGTCGAGAAAATGAATGCTGGTGGTATCAATATTCAGGCTGCGCTTAATGCGTCGCCCGCCGGAGGCCGACATGCCGCTCCAGTTGATAAAGGCGTCGGAGACCAGCGCCCACGTCGGAATGGTGGTGATGGTGTTATCAAAATTGCGCACTTTAACGGTGGTCAGACCGATGTCCGTTACCGTGCCGTTGGCACCGTATTTGGGCATCTCCAGCCAGTCGCCGAGCTTGAGCATGTCGTTGGCGGAAAGCTGGATCCCGGCCACAAGTCCGAGTATCGGGTCTTTAAACACCAGCATCAGAACGGCGGCCATGGCGCCCAGACCGCTGATCAGAATCGCCGGGGACTGGCCGATCAGCAGGGAGATAATCAATATCCCCACCAGGATGGCGCTCACCAGCTTGATGCCCTGGAAGATCCCCTTCAGCGGGAGCTGTGATGCGGTGGCCATTTTCTGCGACAGATTAAAAATCACGTCCAGCAGCGAGAAGAAGGAGAGCAGGGCATACACCATGACCCACAGCTTTGCGCAGGTAGTGAGAATTTCCGCCGCTTCGCTGCCCTTTTGCAGCCACAGTACCGCCTGAACGTTGACGATTATCCCCTGAAGGGTGAAGGCCAGACGGTGAAATAATTTATTCTGGGTAATGATCTGCAGCCATAAATGGCTGCTGGCCTGCGCGCGCTTTTCGAAAGCGCGAAGCACCACTTTGTGCAGAATAAAATGAACGATGATGGCGGTAAGAAAAATAATACCAAAGATAATCACTAAAGAGGTGGTGTGATTAATTTCAATGCCTAACTCTTCAACCTGAGCAATTAATTCCTGCATAACGTCTCCTGTATTGATGCAGCCCCATAATGGCGGCTGCGGATCTATTATGCAAATTCCCGGGCTTATTTGGTGGCCTGGCAGACCTTCACCACCGGCAGGCACAGGCTATGGCGGATGCGCAGCGTCGCCAGGGCAAGCGCCACCATCATCGCCGTTTCCACCATCAGGAAGACGTTCACCGCCTGGGTGTAATCCCCGTGATGGTTTTGCAGCGCGTGCAGCAAAATCGCGCCAAAAATGGCCGGGCCAAGCCCCAGCGCGGCCTGCTGCAGCGTGCTGAGAATGGCGCTCGCGGCCCCCGCGTCGTCAGGCTGAATATCGCGCATCCCGATGCGGTAGAAGCTGTTCACGATCAGCGCCTGCCCGTAGCCGACCAGCCCGGTCGCGGGCGCCAGCGTCAGGGCGGTATTCTCCATTCCCCAGACGCGGAACGTAGCGATCAGCGCCAGCAGGCCGGCAATCTGGATCGCCAGACCCGTCAGCAGTATGGTACTGGTGCTGTAGCGAGCAATCAGTCGCGGCGCGAACCACGCGGAGATAAAATACGTCACCCCAAGGGCGATAAAACTGTTTCCGGACTGCCACGGTGCCATCCCCAGACCGGTTTGCATGGTCAGCGCCATACAGAACATAAACCCGGACCAGACGCTGAAAAAGAGCATCGCAATCAGAATGCCGAAGCGAACGCTGCGAAGCTGCAGCAGGCGCGGCGGGATCAGCGGGTGGGCATTCTCTCGCTCCTTTTTGCGCGCATTCAGCGCCGTCAGCCAGCCCAGCGGAATAATGGCGAGAAGCATAACCTTCAGCGGCCACGACCAGTGCCACTGGGGGCCGAGCGCCATCGGGAACAGCAGGCAGCAAAGAATGATCGCCAGCAGCACGGTTCCGGTCCAGTCGATGCGTGACGGCGTCTCGCGACGGGTTTCGGGTACGAAATGTCGGCTCAGCCCCAGCACCACCAGACAAATCGGCACGTTGATGAAGAAGGCGTTACGCCAGCCCAGCCCGGCGATATCCGCCGACACCAGCCAGCCGCCGCCCATCTGGCCGACGATAAACGCAATCCCACCGATGCCGCCAAACAGGCTGATGGCTTTAGCGTGCACCGTACCTTTCAGCGTCACGTGCAGGGTAGCAAGAATTTGCGGCACGATCAGCGCGGCTCCCGCCCCCTGAACGATGCGCGCGGCCAGCAGCTGTTCAATGTTCCCCGCCATCCCGCACAGCAGCGAGGCCAGGCCAAAGCTCGCGACGCCCCACATGAACAGACGCCGACGGCCAAAGTTATCCCCCAGCTTGCTGCCGAGCGCGAGGCAGACGGCGAAGGCCACGCCGTAGAGGGCGACTATCAGCTCCAGCTCGGTGGCGGTCGCGTTCAGCGAATGGGTGATGGCGTCCAGCGCCACGTTGGTGATTGAGGTATCAATCATCGGCAGCATCTGGCCGGTTAGCAGCAATATCAGGCCAGCGCGGCCCGGTGAAACAACTGACGTATTCATGGTAACTCCATTGCGTCATTCAACAGATGGTCGTAGCATCAACCATCTGATAAACGGGTACCAGTTCTTGCTTATACTGGTACTGGCACTACCATGCAGGGGGATTTATGGCCTTGATGTCTGAACCCGTCGTCTCACTTCAGGATGACACCCGAAAACAGCTGGGGGCATTTTTACGCGCGCGACGCGAAAGCCTCGATCCGCAGCGTCTCGGCCTGCCGCGCAGCGGTCGTCGCCGCACGCCGGGTCTGCGCCGGGAAGAGGTGGCGATGCTCGCGGACGTGGGAGTGACCTGGTACACCTGGCTTGAGCAGGGCAGGGACGTCAATCCGTCCAGCGCGGTGATGGCGGCTGTGGCAAAAGCGCTGCAATGCACCCCGACCGAGGCCCGACACCTGTTTGTGTTAGCCGGGCTGCCGCCGGGTGAAGCGCCGCAGGCGGTTTGCTGCGAGGGTATCAGCGAGGGCACGCGCCGCCTGCTGGATACGCTGATGCCTAAACCCGCCAGCATTCAGAAACCGAATTTCGACATCGTGGCGTGGAACGACAGCTTCGGGCACCTGATGGGCGTCGATTTCAATGAAATCCCGCCGGAAGACCGCAACTGTATTTACCTGTTCCTCACCCATCCGGCGTGGCGCGCGCGTCTCGGCAGGCGTGACGATGTGCTGCCCATATTTGTTTCCTATTTCCGGGCGGCGATGGCCGAGCATCGGGGCGATCCGCTGTGGGAGGCCAAACTGGCGCGCTTCTTTGCGGTGTCGGAAGAGTTTAAAACCCTGTGGCACCAGCGCAACGACGTGCGCGGCGTGGAGAACCAGCTTAAGCTGTTTACCCATCCCGAGCTGGGGGATTTTACGCTGCAGCAGATGTACTGGTACTCCGCGCCGCGAAACGGGTCGCGGCTGCTGGTGTATTTACCGGTGGATGAGGCGGGAGAAAGGGCAATGGCATGGTTGGCGAAGCAGAACAAATAAACCTGGTTACCCGGGTCAGTAGTGATCCGGAAGCCTGTGTATTGCCATTAAGAGCCCACGTTCAATTTTAATATAGTTGCCTGTTTTCAAATCGCTCAGGATCTTCATAATTCGACTGCGCGAAAGATGGGTTTTTTCCTGTATGTAATCACAGGCATTAACTGACAGACGAACGTCTTCTTTTTCGGTCATTAGTGACACAAGGTTTAAACGAATCAACTCGTATGTAGACAACCCAACCGAAGTTTCGTGAGCTTGTAGTAAACGTTTTATGGCATACATATACGAATAGGCGGCTTCCTGCCAAAGATTGCGATTGTTAATAGTTTCAAGTGTGGATTTTCGTGGTTTGATTTCATATCTAATTTCACCGCAGGCCTGCATATAAAAACCCGCATTGGTATCAATAAGATCATTCATACCAACGATCATCGGGGCTTCGATAAACTTCAGTAGAAGCCGGTCTCTCGTTCGGTAGACGGCGACGATGCCGGAATGCAGTATGAATGTCATCGGTTCTTCAAGCTGATCCAATGAAATGATTTGCCGTTGGCGTCCTACCCTTACGCGCGCCGGTTCAGAGAGTTCATGTATAAGTTTTATAATATAATTTTCAGGTTTCATAGCGTACAACATTCCCAGAGAAATATCACTACGAGTATATCAGAGGTTGATAAAAGTGGTGGTCGTGAGGACAAGGTTATAAATGACACCATGGGCTACGCGCAACAAACAACACGTTATCTTAATAGAGGCTGAAAGGTGAAGGATGTTTAACGTAAAGGCGATGGGGAGAACGCGTTGAATGCAGCCAGCAAAGACGCAAAGCGAGAGAAAATCATGATACCCCTTTCAGCACCCTATAATCAAAAAATGACCGAAAACGGCCATCCTTGAGCCGTATCCGGGAGAAAAACCCGTTTGTTAGTTATACGTGAATGACATCGTGATAACGGAGCTGATTTTTCCCGGTGTCGCGCCACCGTCTTTACTGAAAGCGCGAGTATGCATCTTAAAGGTGGGGGTCGTGCCTGCGGAGGCAATATCAATAGTCGCCGTTTTGCCGTTGCCGTAAGCTTCATTAGCCAAACCTTCAAGCTGAACAGCGATGTTTTTGGCCGCTTTGTTTTCACCCGCATCTACTGCCGTGTTGCTGTACAGTGTATTCGGGTCCCCAGCATCGGCTGTGCCGTGAAATGTCGCGGTAATGGTTGAAGTACCCGCCGGACAGCTTTTGAAAACGACGTTAATTGGTACCCATGCAGAACCGCTTCCTGCTGCATTGAGATCGGCGCTTTGCAACTGGTCTCCCAGAGAAATATTTAATGACTCGCTTCCCGTATCGATTACACAAGGTGAGGCGACAATATTCCCCGTTACGGTAATTTGTACTGGGTCTACGGCAAAAGCCGAGTGGACAATACCCGCAGCAAGGAAAATACAGGCTGTTGATGATAAAAAGAATTTATTTACGTTAAACATAATCATAACCATTTAAGCAGATTTTGAGTGCATCTTACCCACAGCGCCGAAGTCGCTGATGACGCTAAATTGAATATTTCCTGAATTAACACCCGCAGGTAGCGTAAAAGATGTTGTTTTTCCTGGAGACGCATAGGAGACATTCGTGAGTTTTTTTCCGGCAACACTGATTTCATTGAAATTAATGTAGCAGGGCGTCGGATTGTTGATATCCAGTTGGTTGCCAGAGATATGCCAGCTGAGTTTGTCGCTCTCTTTCTCTACATCCAGGTTTTTCAGCGAGTCCGGGCGGTAAATCAGTTTGATGCTGGTTGATACCGCAATCTGTAGCGTATTTTTTTCACGTGGCGCAGATGGGATTGCCTTAACACGTAGCCAGAACATGGACTCTTTATCTTGTGGAAGATTTCCTGACTGGATAACGCGCATCAGGTTTTCTTTCCCTCCATCAAGGCGATAAAGCGGAGGGGTGATGATAAAGGGCGGTTTTTGCGGACTACTATCAAGATTATCGATAACCGTCTGGATAAGATAAGGACTACTGTCCGGATTACGAACGCTGAGCGACACTTCTTTTTTTGCACCTGCATAGACGAGGCGTGTTCCGCCAATATTGACCGTTGCATGAGCCATCTGGCAGTTGGCAGCGATAGTGCAGCCAAGCAGTAAAATAGAAATAATTTTCACGGTAAAACTCCAAGAGATAATATATGACTCCTTAACGGGAAAAGACAGTTCTCCATGCTGATGCTGTAATTCTAAGTACCGCTAAGGGTATTGTCCTTCTAAACATTGTCCCATTTAGGAGCCAGGAGAGGATCGCATTTCATTTGAACTGGAAAGTTAATATTGTAAAAATTCCCATGTCAGTAAAACATTGTTGCAACATGCTGAGTATTTTTTCGCTGAAAAAATAATGTTTTATTTGAGAAAACAGGATTTTTCTTTCTTATAGGTATCTGGAGTTTTAAATGAAGAAGCATATGTTCGCTGTAGTTATGGCATCTATTATGGCAAGCGCCACCTGTGCACAGGCGGCAAGCACTACGACCGTCAACGGTGGTAATATTAAGTTTATGGGTTCTGTGGTAGACGCACCGTGCGCTGTTGCCCTGGAATCTGAAGACCAGGTTGTCCATATTGATCAAATTACGTTGAAAAGCCTCGGCGCTAAAGATGCCGTTTCTGGCCAGTCTAAGCCGTTCTACGTGACCCTGACTAACTGCGATGTCAGCACTTATACGAATGCCGCTATCAGTTTCAGCGGTCAGTCTGACGCTGTAACTGCAGGTGCTTTGGCTAACACCGCAGGTTCTGGCGGAGCAACTGGCGTGGCTTTGCGCCTGTTTGGGCCAGATGGTAAGGCGATGAATGTTAACTCTGGTATCGCATCTGACACCATTCCGCTGTCAAAAGGCGACAACACCATTCCTATGAGTGTTGATTATCTGACAACTGGCGATAAACCAACTGCGGGTGCTGTTGAAGCTGTTGCTACATTCCAGATCATCTATTCCTGATTGCTTTATTTATCCCCCTCTGGAATTCCGGGGGGGATATTTCTGGCGCTTCATCATTATTTTTTATTGAGATAAACATGTTTCGTCTGATAGCACTGATAATTTTCGTTCAACTGCTATTTATTCAGCCAGGTATTAGCAGCGATATATCAACCGTGGGGAAAGTGCATTTCTATGGTGCTGTGGTTAATAGCTCATGTTCAATTGATACGCAGAGTTTTGACCAGAGTGTCATGATGGGTCAAGTCCGTACCGGTTCATTTTTAGGGCCAGGAAGTTGGGCGGAACCGGTCACCTTCTGGATTAAGCTTGAAAATTGTGCCACTTCAACCAGCGAGTCGGCAGGCGTCACCTTCAACGGACTGGCTGATCTTAAGGATCCACAGGTCTTTCAGGCAGGTTTTGGCTCTGGTGCTGCAAAGGGCGTCGGAATTGGTATTTTTGATATGAGAGGCAACCAGGTAATTCCTGATAGCCAACCTCTCGCAAAAATGCCGCTGATTGCCGGAGAGAACACATTACTGTTTACCGCACGATATCGCTCTGTATCGATGCCCGTTACGGCGGGGGATGCCAGTGCGGCCGTCACTTTCTCGGTGATTTATCAGTAAGTAAAAATGGATAAGTGCTCACCAGGATGCTTTTTTATTTTTTTTTGGATTTTTTAAAAATGAAAACCCTTATTTCAATGTTACTCTTGCCAATGCTCTGTCTGGGAAATAGTCATTTTGTTTATGCAGAAGGGATCGCACTGGGGGCCACCCGAATCATTTATCCGCTGGGTGAAAAACAAACCAGCATCAATGTTGTTAACACCAATAACAAAGAGACGTTTTTGGTACAATCTTGGGTGTCCGATCTCCAGGGTAATAAATCCACACAGTTTACCGTGACGCCGCCATTGTTTGTGATGAAGCCTCAAAAAGCGAACGTTCTGCGCATCATGTATGTAGGCCCAAAACTTCCGGAAGATCGCGAGTCAGTATTTTACTTCAATAACAAAGCAATACCTTCACTCGATAAAAAACAACTTCAGGGTAATACCTTACAGATCGCTACGCAAAGTGTGATCAAATTATTTGTTCGCCCTGCGCATTTAAAAATGAAATCAATGGATGCACCTGCAACGCTGCGTTGCCAGCGTAGTGGAAAAAGCATCACCATTACAAACCCTTCTCCCTATTTTGTTTCGCTGGTGAAATTCAGCGTTGGAGGGAAAGCATTGCCGAACAACATGGTTCCCCCAATGGGTAACCTTCAGGTAACGGCGCCGGATAATGCCCAGGGCAGTATCTCTTTCCAGACCATGAATGACTATGGCGCAGTAACCCCAGCACTAACATGCAATGCGTAATGCAGACAGGTCATAAGATGTTATGAAACTTCGAAAACAAGCTCGAATGATTAATGCAGTCTGCTGGCGGTTATCTCCATTAGCTTTAGTTATTGGAACGGGTTTATTTCCCGGTGTTTTGCATGCAGAGAACTATTTTAATCCGGCTTTTTTAGCGGATGGCAAAAATCAGGTTGCCGATCTATCCCGCTTTGAAAACGACGGCAGCCAGGCCCCTGGGATATATCGCGTAGACATCTATCTCAATAATGATTTTATCACCAGTCATGATGTCGAGTTTCAGGCGCGGCAAACGCAGAATTCCAGTGCCCCGTCATCCTCCGATGATACAGGTTTGACGGCCTGTTTATCTGAGAAGGTGTTGGGCGGCCTGGGGCTCGATCTGAGTATTCCGCAAGACCGAAAACAGTCTGTAGACGTACAGTGTATCGACATCGCGACTTTGATTGAGGGGGCTAAAGCCAGTTTTGATTTTAGCAAGCAGCGCCTGGATCTCAGTGTGCCACAGGTTGCGCTTAAAAATAGCGCACGGGGCTACATTCCTCCGGAAAAATGGGATCAGGGGATTAACGCCCTGCTTCTGAACTACAACCTGAATGGCTCCAGACGAAAAGACAGCAGCGGCGAAGGTAGCAGCAATTTTCTGGGGCTAAACGGCGGCGTAAACCTGGGAGCATGGCGTTATCGTGACTATTCTACATTTAACCGTAGCACCAGTAGTAATGGAGAGACAACCAGCCAGTGGCAACACATTAGTGGTTTTCTGGAACGCACGATCATCTCGCTGAAAAGTGAACTGACGGTGGGTGACAGTTATACCAGTGGTGACGTGTTTGACAGCGTTAGCTTCCGTGGTGTTCAGCTGGCCTCAGACGACAATATGTTGCCGGACAGCCTAAAAGGCTTCGCCCCCACGGTGCGCGGTATTGCAAAAAGCAACGCTCAGGTGACGATCAAACAAAACGGATACGTTATTTATCAGACTTACGTAGCGCCTGGCGCCTTTGCAATAGACGATCTCTTTCCGACATCCTCAAGCGGGGATTTGACGGTAGAAGTAAAAGAGCAGGATGGTGCTATTACCTCCTATTCTGTCCCTTATTCCGCCGTCCCGTTACTACAGCGCGAAGGTCGTCTGAAATATTCTGCCACAGCCGCGAAGTACCGCACCAGCAACGAACAGCAAGATCAAGTCTCTTTCACACAAGGAACATTAAGCTGGGGCTTGCCGCATGGTTTTACGTTGTATGGCGGCGCACAGCTGTCTGACAACTACAAGTCAATGGCGATTGGGACGGGGGTCAATATGGGCCACTGGGGCGCGCTGTCTGCGGATGTCACTCACGCCCAAAGTACGCTTATTGATGAGACCGAGCATAGCGGTCAGTCATTGCGTTTGCTTTATGCAAAATCGTTAAACGAAATAGGAACTAACTTCCAGTTATTGGGCTATCGCTATTCAACGTCAGGCTATTACACCTTTACGGATACTACGTACAAGCACATGGATGGCTACAACAGCAATCCGCTGAACGAGGATGATGATGATAACAACGATGTGCCGCACTGGTTCGACTACTACAACCTCTATTACACCAAGCGCGGAAAGTTGCAGGTCAATATTTCTCAACAACTGGGTGGTTTTGGCTCCATTTATCTCAGCGGAAGCCAGCAAAGTTACTGGCATAACGATGATAAAGATACGCTGGTGCAGTTTGGTTATAACACCACCTGGAAGGATATTAATATCGGTTTGAGCTACAACTACAGCCAGATGTCCGGCCAACCCGTAGCCGACAAAATGATTGCATTCAACCTGTCGTTACCGATCGGTAAATGGCTCTCAGCGCAGGGAGCCTCGTCGTCAAATAACGCATTTGCGACATACAGCATGAACCACGATAACCACGGTAGCGTCACCCAGAACGCCGGGATCAGCGGTACTCTGCTGGAAGGCAATAACCTGAGCTACAGCGTTCAGCAGGGCTACGGTAATCAGGGTACAGGTAATAGCGGTAATGCCAGCCTTGCTTATCAGGGCGGATATGGTAATGCCAACGTAGGTTACAGCTACGACAGCAGTAATTCTCAGCAGGTGACCTACGGCGTTGCGGGCGGCATCGTGGCGCATCGACACGGCATTACTCTGAGCCAGCCGCTAGGGGAAACGAATGTCCTGGTTGAAGCGCCGGGTGCGGATAACGTTAAAGTTGAAAACTCCACCGGCGTTAAAACGGACTGGCGTGGATATGCTGTTGTGCCTTTCGCAACGACCTACCGTAAAAACCGTATAGGCCTGGACACCACAACACTGGGTGACAAAGTTGATCTTGAGGACACGGTAGCAGATGTTGTTCCTACAAAAGGTGCTCTGGTTCGCGTCTCCTTCAAGGCCCATGTAGGTAGCCGTGCACTGATAACGTTGCTGCATAATAACCAGCCTGTTCCGTTTGGGGCGACCGTCACGCGTGACGATGGTACTGGCAGCATTGTTGGAGAGGATGGACAGGTTTATCTATCCGGCCTGGCGCAAAAGGGCACATTCACGGTGCAGTGGGGAGAGGGCAGCAACATGACCTGTAACGCAAGCTATCAACTTCCTGTTGAAGCAGAAAATACAGCGATTACGCAGATCAAATTGATTTGTCGCTAATAGGGAAGGAAACCATGAAAAATAATGTGTTATGTTTTTTCTTGCTTATTTTTTCTGTGGCAGGGATATTTCCGGTTAAGGCGAGCGAAAGTACCCTGACCATCTCTGGCGATGTGGTGGCAAGCGTCTGTGAGGTTGCTTTCACAAAAAAAATCACTATAGGCTCATTTTCAGGTAAGGATTTTCCCTCTGTCGGCAGTAATTCTGCATTCAAAGCGATGAATATTAATCTCTCAAATTGTTACAGTAAATTGGCTTCAGTTTCGGTTAAGTTTTCGGGTACGCCCGATGCTGACAATCCAGTATTACTCGCTCTGAGCGAAACTGAAACAGGAACGACACTCGCTACAGGTATTGGTATTGAATTGCTGGATAACGGGGGCAAAACCATACCTTTTAATAAGTCCGAATCGAAGACATTTCCATTGGATGAGGGAGAAAATACGCTCTCCTTTCTGTTGCGTTACAAATCAACAAAATATCCTGTGACGCCTGGTGATGCGACAGCGGTTTTATTTTTTGATTTATCATATCAATGAGTTACTGGTCATGATTCAATGTAATAAGATACAGTTTATTTCCTTGTTAGTGATGATTTTTTGTGGCCTGTCACAGGCCCATGACGGAACGGTGAATATTGCAGGTGTTATTCAGGATAACACTTGCGAAATTGCTTCTGATTCACAAAATTTCGTTGTGGATATGGGGGTGATGGCACAAAAACAATTCAGGAAAGCAGGAGACAGTTCACCCGATAAGTCATTCTCCATTAATTTGGAACATTGCGGACCGGCGGCAAGTGAAGCCACCGTTACCTTTTCGGGCGTTGCGGATTCACTAAACTCTGATTTATTCGCTATTGACGTCAGTTCAGATTCAGTCAGTGGTCTGGCACTGGGAATCTATGACGGTAACGGTAAGCCTGTCCCACCGGGGAAAACCAGCACGGGTGTAGCACTGAAACCGGAGCAGGCTGAGGCGGTATTGGATTTCTCGGCGCGTTATACGGCTGTAAAAGACAGCGTTACGGCGGGAAGCACGAATGTGACGGTGACGTTTGTCATAAATTATGAGTGAAACGGCCAATGACAGATTTATGGCTTTTCTGTTTCATATTTAATACAAGTTCATTGTATTCTCTTTTTCAGTAACTAAAGAAGGATTGATCTGACTTTAGGTTTTTATGAGATATGTGTTATGAATCGAAATATCTTTTTTTTCCTTATTTCTTTTTTGTTTTGTAGTTATAGCTATGCTAGTTGTAGTCTAGGTGGTCAAGGCCAGGTAGCAGATTTTACCTTTAACGATCTTAATATACAAAGAGATGTGCCGGTAGGCACCGTGTTATTGCAGAAGGAAGTTTCCGTCCCGGCGACGATAAGCATCTTGGCAGCCAGCGGTACATGCACGCAAGAGATGAAGATGAATTATGCCGGTGCAACTAAAACATCACTCGCCTCCGTTTATAATACAAACATCCCAGGCGTCGGCATTAAGGTGTTTACTTATACCCATTCAGGTGCAGGAGCTTACGATTATTTTGAGAATCCAGGGAAGAATAATTCTTCTTTGACTGTCCCGACTAATACTAGTTCGTATGTTTATTGGACAGCAAGTAATATTGCAACCGTTTATTTAGTAAAAACTGGTGATATTACTTCGGGTCGACTGGCGGCAGGCGAAATAGGCCGTGTGACCAATTTAGAAACAAGCACTGTTCTCTTTAACATAAATACATCGGGAGGGAATGTTAACTCTTTGGCATGTTCAATTGAATCGGGCAATGGCTTATCCTTTCCAATAGGAGACATACTCACAACTGAATTTAAAGGGGTGAATTCTACTCCTGATAAGACGAGCACGGTGGATCTTAAGCTGGACTGCAATGCCAACGCAAATATCAATATTAAGCTTAATGGCGTACAGAACCCTGATTCAACCGAAAAGAGTATTCTGGCACTCAGTGGCAATCAGGGCCAGAACGGCGTTGCAGATGGTGTAGGCGTTCAGCTTCTTTATAATGGTACGCCGCTTGAAATCAACAAACTCATTACTTTGAAAAAATCTTCCGGCGGGAAAGAAAGTTTTCCTATTACCGCTCGCTATATTCAAACTAAAGAAGCAATTCGTCCTGGCGTAGCAAATGCCACGGCAGTTCTGGAACTCATTTACCAGTAACGTCCGCAATGACCGACCGGGCAGGACGCCCGGCCTCATTTTTTCTGCCTCGTTTTATTCCCAATTCTTGCCCTGAACGGGTTTGATTCGGGCGATTTACGCAGAGTTAGCGTCGATACCAATCTTCTTCCCGCTTCAACTATACTTTTCAACGGCGTACCGCCAAAACCTGTTGTCTCTAGCCGCAATGCCAGAAGGTATTTTTGCTGGGACGTACCTCGCTATAGGCTATTTTAAACTGCAGGAGTGATGACATTCTGAGGAGAGGGAGGAATACGTGGATCTGCCTTGAGGACGTAATTCCACATATAAAAAAGCCGCGTTAATAAACGCGGCTGAAAGCGTTTTGGATCCCTTATGGCTTAAAACGATCGTCCCATGGCATTAACCGGTGGGCCTGGATTTTTAATTTCTCAGCTTCGTTCTGGTGCTGTAAAAAGGACATAATATTGACCTGATCGTTCCAGGCATCCTCAACCATATGCAATGTAATCCACTCCCTGTTTTCAACGGCATACTTTTCCAGCTCATCGATATCGCCCGACCGGTTGAAATGCAACAAATGGAGCTGGCTAAGGTCACGCTGATATCGCATCTGCATGAGTCCCGGCACGTGTAAACCGGTAATGCTCTCAGGGAAAGCAAGTCTGCCCGTCTCAAAATTTCCCAGCACAATGCTGGCAAAAAAAAGCTGTGCAGAAAGCACTAAGCCATACAGTGCGATGAACACCAGCGGCCAACGTAACCGCGAACTGCGAACCTGAAATGTGCGGAGTTCTCCGTCTGCTGAGGCCATTAAAATCAGAATGGCAAAATAGTGCGCCACGGAATAATAGAGTGGAAACTCCACCTGAGTGTGCAGCAGAATCGGCAAGGTGGTGAGCAGTGCCGCCCACTGCCACAGGCTTTTTCGCCTCAGGAAAAGAACTATCCAGCCCCACAGGAGACACAGCCCGCCCGCCAGCGCAATCACGCCGCCCTCCGCCCAGATAAACAGCGTCTCATTGTGCGGGTGTTGCATCATTTCCCGGCTTGGATTATCGAACGGCAGCGCGGCCATAAAATTCTGGAAGGCGGGTTCAAACATTCCTAACCCCCAGCCCCGCCAAGGATGAACGCCGATCATACGTAGCGTGTATTCCAGGGTTAACATCCGCTGATTGCTGGAGCTTTCGTGCGCGAGGGATGCGGCCAGAGGCTGATTCAGCAGCAGCGTGCCTAAAAGCCCTCCCGCGAACGGCAAAAGGACCACCAGCAGGCGGCGGCGACTTGTCGTTCGAACGCGAAAACGCGGGTGGCTGAACATCACCGATACGCACAGAATGCCGATTAACCCGCCGAGCCAGCCGGTGCGTGAGTGAAACACAACCAGCGTGGCCGATATCACTATGATGCTGACACAAATAAACAGCAGGCGATACGATTCTGCGCGAACCCGGTAACAGACGCATCGAGCATCGGCAAGAACAAACAGCAGGGCGACCAGCCCCGTCGCCAGAAATGAAGCGGTGACATTCAGTTGCTGAAATATACCCGGTGCGTAGCCAGAATAATTTTCAGCCAGGTTATTGAGCGGGAAGGGGAGATATGCCGGGCAGTAAAGCCCCGCCAGCGAAATCAGACATTCCACAACGGCAGCGATAGCCAGCAGATAAAAAATCCCTGTGGTTTCTTTCTCCTGAAGAGGAACCTGAAGCAGAGTCACGTAACACATCACTCCGCCCCAGATCCCGACCAGCCGGGGTAGGGCAGTCGGCAAGCCTTCAGAAGGAGACCAGAGGATCGGCAGCGTAAACAGAACCGCGCTCGCCAGCATGAGTATGCTGGTGCGTGTAATACTCACGGTTGCCGTACGCAGAAAAAGCCATACCAGCAGCGACAGCATGGACATCACGCCCCAGCAGAGCAGGTTCATCGGCAGGTTCATGCCGTAATCGCCGTTGTTAGGCCAGGGGATATGGAGTAGCACCAGCCAGTAAAGGCTGAAAGTGGACAGTATCAGCACGCGTATCGTGCGGGCGTTTAGCAATATATTTGCCAGCGTAATCAAAGAGGATGTCAGCGTGTTCATTAGAGCCTGAAGAGGGTAAATCATGATTGTATTTACCCCCTCCGACAGGGGCTAACGCTCCTGCGTCCATTCTGAGACTTTCAGTGTCAGTACTGCCATTGCACCGAAAACCCAAGCGTGACGGGACTGGTATGCATCTCATCCGGTTTTGCCAGAGGCACACCCGCAAAAAGGTCATACCCCAGATGGCCTTTTACCCCGCGCACACCAGCGACCGCACCGGCAATGTGCGCCCCGCTCCAGTAATCATTTTCTGAGCCGCTGACTTCGCCATAGTCTGCGCCAATATACGGCTGCATTCCCCATACCGGCAGATTCAGGTTGATATCGTTGCGCAGATACCAGCCTTTGTCGGCATACAATGAGGACTCTCCGTCAAAGCCGCGCACCGTCCAGCGGTTGCCGATGGTGAACTTATCGGGCTGGGTCAGCCTGTCCGGAGAGGTCTGTTGCTTGAAGTGCGGTTCATAGCTGAAGGCAAACTTGCCCAGTTTGAACGGGAAAGTACCGTCTGCACTCAGCGTAATAATGCGCGCCTGCGCGTCGGCACTGCCCACCATCTCTTCAGCATCGGGTTCTTCACCAAACCACGGTGCGGCATGTTGATAACCGAGGCTTGCCGTAAGCTGACCGAAGGGAAGATAGGCTAAATGTTCCAGGCTAAGCTGCCAGCTGCTGGTGTCCCGGTGCTGAACCTCCACTTCCACGTCGTTAAGATCGTAGCGGGAATCCCGCTTGATCCCTTTAAAGCCCAGCGTGGTTTTCTGGCTCGCGCTGCGGTAAACCACGCGGTTAAGCGCGGCGGTCATTAACTTTTCATCGCTACTGTACCGGTAGTTAAAATCACCGCTATGGAGAGTCTGCGTCGTTCTGTACTGGCTGGCATAAAGTTCAAGCGCCCAGTATCCCCAGGGAACGGAGTAAAACGCCGAGGTATTATCGTTACGCTTGCCGTTTTCATTTTTGAAACCACCGCCATACGCGGCATAAAACATATCGTTGAGCGAGGTGGGGTTATCCAGATACAGCGCCAGGCCCCCCTGGTACCGTCCGGTGTATTTACTACCGGAATCATCAAACCAGCTGCCCAGTCGCCAGGCTTTACGCTGGTCGCGCTTGATCTCAACGCGGGTATCGCCAGGATTTTCCCCCGGCACCAGACGAATACTGGCCTGCGAACCGGGAATGCGCTGCAGGTTTTCCAGCCCCTGTTCCAGACCGCGTAAATCGAGGAGATCGTCCGTCCCTTGTGGGACGTTATTCCAGCTATGAACGGAGAGGCCGCTTTCATCCTGAATAATGACATCACTGACGCGTCCAGGCAGAATTCGCAGGGTTAACGTTCCCTTGTGCAAATTTTGCTCCGGTATTAATACGCGGGTAGTAATAAATCCGTGGGATATTAATCGATTCTGCACGGCCGTATGTATGGCTTTAATTCCCTTCACGCCGATACAGTTATTCTCAGCCTGACGAATGATATCGCGAAAAGTGAGCCAGTGAGGAAGCGACTGCGTATTGTCGATGTTCAGATGCCGAATGTCGTAGCACACTGTCTCATGTGGCAGTGCAAGCGCATCAGTTGCGAGCATGCCTTCTGATGAAAGGACTGACTTCCCAGGCGGTGCAAGCTGTTCGTGCCTCGCCTGATCCTGCTGCTGAGTGGTGGCCGGTTCGGCATGTACAGTGTCGGGAAGTGACGCGAGCAGTGATAGCAGAACGAGGCCAGATCGATAATTAGTCATGTAAATAACTTTATGGACCGCGAAGGATCCTGAATTTAACGAAAAAAATAGATAGCCCCATTGCAGGAATGGGGCTTTGGTTTATTTCAAACGATTACGCGGTATAAATGGAGTAGCCGCCTGGGTAATAAACGATATCCTGAATGGGATACCCGTAATACAGATCGCCCGGATAATAGACAACGCCGTTTTCCCAAACGCCATTACCTTCAGGTGTACCGTTTGGCTTAACGGTGGTATTTCCACTATTATTCGCCGTGGTATCTGAATCTGGGTTGGTATTATTGTTATCAGCAGTGTTACTACCGTTGTCTTGATTTGCTGTACTGGTCTCGTTAATCACACCCATGTTATTGACGTAACCCATGGTGTACACGCGATCGCCGGTAATATTACCGCTGGCTTCGTTGTTAATGCCGTTAGCCGTGTTCAGCGTAATACCGCTTGCACTGGTGATGTTACCGCTGTTGGTCAGGTAGTTGCTGACCAGGGTAATACCGTTATCAGCAGACAGCGTACCGCCGTTGATGAGGGTTACGCGGTCCATCTGTGCGTTCAGGGTATTACCCGCCACAATCGTGCCGTAGTTATACGCGGTGCTTTGAGACCAGCCGTAGCTGCCCATTACGTCGAGATTAATGTCATGCGCCGCGCGGATGTCACCGCTGTTGTCCAGATTGTTCATGACAAACAGCATGGCATCAGAACCCGCGTTGATCTGGCTGCCTGCATCGGTCATCAGATAAGAGGCGGTAATGTTGATGTTATGGTCTGCGACGAGCGTACCGTTGCCCCGGTTTTCCAGGCTAGTGGTGTTCAGGTTGATATCATTCTTGCTGACGATCGAGCCGCTGTTGGACAGGTCTGCCAGCTGAAGATCCATCTGATTAGCGGTAATGTCGCCGCTGTTGTCGAACTGACTGCTGTTCATCTGCAGCGCCAGGCGACCGCCAGCCGCGATGGAACCGCTGTTTTGCGCCGGGCCGCCATAGTTATTCCAGCCATTAGAACCGATGGTTAACATCATATCCTGACCCGCTTTAAGGGTTCCGGCGTTCTGGAACGTACCGGTCACGGTCATGTCGATATTGCCGCCTGCTTCCATCTTACTGGCAAGGTCAGAATAGTAGGACGTGCCGTACATAAAGAGGTCTTTTTCGGCTGCGATGGTGCCGGACATATTATCCAGCGCGCCATTGATTGAAACAGAGCCGTCACTGTGGATTGATCCATTGCGGTTAGAGAGCATGTTGTTGCCGCTCACCTGAAGCTGGCTGTCAGATCCCAGAGACTGAATCACACCGTTATCGTTGTTCAGCATGGAGGCGCTAATCATGTTCCAGCCGTTCCCGGCGGAAATGAGACCGTTGTCGTTTGTCAGCGTGTCGACATTGACGCTCATCGCACCGTTGGTTTCTACGCGGCCAGCGGAGTTGTTCAGGCTGGCAGCGTCAACGCTGAGGGCACCCTTAGCAACAATGCGGCCATGGGTGTTATTCACGCCTTGCGCGTTGTAATTCCAGGAGGCGCGGCCGATCGTCAAATCGCCATTGCTGAGAATTTCACCGTCGCTGTTGTCCAGCGAGTCAGCGGTAATAAAGGTATTCTGGCTGCCCTGAATGGAACCATGGCTGTTAACGGTATTTTTGCCGGAAACATTCACCATCGCAGCTTTAATGACGCCGTTAGTGTTGTCCAGCGTGTTGTCTGCGGTAACGAACACCATACCCTCAGAGGTAATCTGACCGTTATGGTTCAGGACATCACTTCCCATCACGGTAACTGAATTTTTACCGCTGATACGTCCGCCGTTGTTTTCGACCACACCCTCAACGTTGATTGACAGCGTGTCGGATGCCGTCAGGTCAGAACGATCGATATGCACGCCAACGCCGGCGTCAGTGCCTTCCATATAGATTTTATTCGCGTACATGGAGCCCAGCGCAGACACATCCAGCGCTACGTCTGGGGCATTGCTGCTGTCATACTTCTTCTGCACACGGCCATATTTATCAATGTGGTTATTACCCGTGACGATATTCAGTTCGTTAGCCTGAAGTTTCGCATTGACCTTCACTGAACGGGCAATAATGTCGGTGTACTGCGTAGAACGAGTATCCATCCCTTTACCGGTGATGGTCACCTGACCTTTGCTCACATCCAGACCGCTAACATTACCCTTGTTATCGTAGGTGGCAGTACCGGTGGTCAGCGTAGCGTGGTTGGTATTGATAAAGCCGCAGCCGTCACAGGTAATGCCTGATGGGTTGGCGATAATCACCTGCGCGGACTGGCCCGCCACTTCGACCATGCCGTTCAGCTGGCTCGGATCGGATGAACGCACTTCGTTCAGGATCACTTTAGCGCTGCCGCCGGCCATATTCGCGTTGCCATTGATCTGGCCTGCTAATTGGGTGTTGGTTGCTGTGCCGCTGTTATTCAGGATCACGCCGTTGCTGTCGACGTTAAATTCGGAATAAACGTTATGGGAAACCCCACCCGCGCTCGCCTTGTTGATATCAACGATGGTTGCGCCACTTGCATCCGTATGAATGGCCGGTTTATCGGTATTACCTGCCACGATGGCAGCCTGAGCTGGCATAATCATGCCCAGCGCAAGCATGGTCGCAAAGCAGGTCGGCGCCAGTTTGGCGTGCAATACCTTTGAATTAGCCTTTGTGCTCACTGCACTTTTATTTTTCATATATCTATCCTTGTAATTCCTTGAAAAAGTGTTCCCATTTCTCTTCATGCGAAATGGACGCACATAAAAACATGCAGAACCTCGATTCCAAAAATAGACATGTAACAATTCATACAAAATGTGCATTAATTAATGCGGTACCAGAAGGGACTAATTAACGTGAGCGTGACAAAAAATAAATGGATATATTTTTGAGGATTATTGATTGGGATGGTGAGAGGCTATAACTGGTTGATATCACATAGAAGAACGTAATTATTAATTATTAAATTGTATGCGAAATTTCCGATATAGGTATTTCTATGCTGTTACAAATAATTTGCCTGCTAACGGATGCATTTATACACAACGGGAGTATGCGGTATTGAAAACAGGCACGCCGGAACCCAGCGTGCCAGAGAAGATCAGCACTCAGTTACAATCGTGCTCAGCGGCAGGCGAGACTTCGGCAGCGTGGCGTTGAAATCTTCCACGCTGTGGTGCCCAACCGGTACTACCACCAGGCTGGTAAAGCCTTTCTCTTTCAGGCCAAACTCTTCGTCGAGAATAGCGGCGTCGAAACCTTCAATCGGTACCGCGTCCAGGCCCATCGCGCCTACGCCCAGCAGGAAGTTGCCGACGTTCAGGTAAACCTGCTTCGCCATCCACTGGTCGTCATCTTTCAGATCCACGCGGTGCATGTCGGCGAAGAAGGTGCGGCCCTTGTGGTTTGCGGCTTTGGCTTCCGGCGTGTTGAAACGGCCATCGGCCTCTTCCTGATCCACGACGCGCTCCAGCCAGGCGTCATCCAGCGCGGTTTTCGCGCAGAACACCACCACGTGAGAAGCATCCAGCATTTTGCGTTCGTTGAACACATAGGTGCCCGCGGCGGATTTCGCCACGCGCGCTTTTCCTTCCTCGGTGCTGGCCACAATGAAGTGCCACGGCTGGGAGTTGGTGCTGGACGGGCTGTACTGCAGCAGGGTTTTGATTTTTTCCGCTTCTTCCGCGGTCAGTTTTTTGCTTGGGTCGAACGCCTTGGTCGAGTGGCGTTTCAGGGCGACAGAAATGATATCCATAACAACTCCTGGTGATGAAATTCGCCCGCTCGCGGGCGCGAAAGGAAAGCAGATTACAGCGGGACGCGGAAAAAGATAAGTGCAATTCGAGCGCTTAATCTGTTCGTCTCAGACGAACAATCAGACCGGACGGATCCACTTCTGGTCTTTTTTCGGCAGCTTATCCACTACCAGATTCCAGGAGTCACGGATGAGGTCGGTAACCAGTTCCGGCGTCACGTCGTCGGTGCCGTAAAGGGAAATCCAGTGCTTTTTACTCAGATGGTAGCCCGGCTCGATCCCGCGATAGATCTGCTGATTTAAGAGCGATTTCTCCGGGTCTGACTTCAGGCTGACGTGCGGTCGCCCGTGCGCGACCGCGGCGATCATGAAAATCTTTCCGCCCACTTTAAACACGTCAAACTCCGGCCCAAACGGCCAGCAGTGTTCGGTGAAGGGCAACTCAAGGGCCACGCGCATTGCGTGCTCCTGCAAGGATTTACTGTCCATCGCTCTCTTCCTGGGCCAGCCCGCGCCACATCACTTCAAAACCGAGCGCTTTAAAATCAACGGCGCGGGAAGGGTCGCGAGTGGCAAATTCCATCGTGGATTCGGCCAGCGATAAGAAAAGCGCATCGCCAAAGGTTTTAAATTCATCTGACATAAACACCTGACGCACCGAGCGGCGGCACAGTTCATGGAGTTCCGGGAACATCTCTTTCACCGCCTGTTCGGTTTCGGCGCTCAGCTTTTCACTGACGCCAATCTGGCGGATAGCCGCATGAGAAACGGGGTTACGAATACCCCAGTCCACGTAGCTGTTCCAGATATTGCGGGTATGTTCTTTGGGCAGCGTGATGGTGCGATCGAGGTTTGCCAGCATGGCCTGGCAGAGATCCTGCTTCAGGTGCAGATAGAGGGCATTCAGCAGATCGTCTTTAGTGGGAAAGTAGCGAAACAGGGTCCCTTCGGCGACGCCCGCGTTACGGGCGATTAACGACGTTGAGGCGGCAATACCTGACTGTGCAAACGCTACCGTTGCGGCTTCCAGTAAGGCCTGTTTTTTATCTTCACTCTTCGGACGTGCCACTAAATTTTTCCCCCTGTCAATTATAAAAACCCTGATTGAAACACGTGCTTTGACACGCTGCAACGCGGAATGTCAAAGATCGAAAACGTCTTGACGACTTTATCATCATATCTATAATGAGTGCTTACTCACTCATAATCAAGTTTACCCCGCGCAAACTATCGGATGGGGCGCGTTTTCGGGTCTGGATATGAAAAAACCTCTCTTCATCTGCGTGGTGTTAATCATGATTATTGCTTCAGCTGCGAGTTTACCGTTTGTTCTGAATGCCGGATTCGGCCAGCCGCCGCAGGGTGAGCAGCTCACTGAAGTGGAGGCCTCTCCCCAGTATCGCGACGGGAAATTCCACAATACGCTGCCGACGCCGGGCTATAACGGCGACAAAAACATGCTGGTCGCGACGTGGGATTTTCTGACCAAAAAAACCGAAAACGCGCGCCCGGCCCAGCCGCTGCCGCTGGTGAAAACCGATCTTGCGAGCCTGCCGCTGGAGCAGGACACCCTGGTGTGGCTCGGCCACTCCTCGTGGTACCTGCAGCTCGCGGGCAAACGCATCCTGATCGACCCGGTGCTCGGCAACTATGCCGCGCCGTTCTCGTTCCTGAATAAAGCCTTTGCCGGGGAATATCCGTGGCGCGCTGAAAGCATGCCGGAAATCGACCTGCTGATTATCTCGCACGATCACTACGATCATCTGGATTACGCCACCATCCGGGCGCTACTGCCGAAGGTGAAGCGCGTGGTGACGCCGCTGGGCGTGGGATCCCATCTGCGCTACTGGGGGATGAAGCCTGAGATTATTGACGAACGCGACTGGAACCAGTCGGTACGCATCAGCGATGAACTGACGGTGCATGTTCTGCCGGCGCGTCACTTCTCCGGGCGCGGCATCAAGCGCGATCGAACCCTGTGGGGCAGCTTTATGTTCGTCACGCCAGATCGGAAGGTTTATTACAGCGGGGATTCCGGCTACGGCCCGCACTTTAAGGCCATCGGCGAGCAGTTTGATGGCGTGGATGTTGCCATCATGGAAAACGGCCAGTACGACCAGGACTGGAAGTACATCCACATGCTGCCGGAGGAAACGGCGCAGGCCTCGGTGGATCTGAACGCGAAAGCCGTAGTGCCCGGGCATAACGGACGCTTCGTGCTGGCGAAACATACGTGGAACGATCCGCTGATCCAGCTGGCTAAAGCCAGCAAGGATAAAAACTATCGGCTACTGACACCGGCGCTGGGCGAGCCCGTCCGGGTGAATGACGCCACGCAAACCTTTCGCGCGTGGTGGGAATAATGTTTAAGCGAGAAGCAGAGGGGGACAGCAGCATGACCATTTCCGCTCAAGTCATCGACACTATCGTCGAATGGATCGACGACAATCTGCACCAGCCATTACGTATAGAAGAGATTGCCCGCCACGCGGGCTACTCGAAGTGGCACCTGCAGCGGTTGTTTATGCAGTACAAAGGGGAGAGCCTGGGGCGTTATATCCGTGAGCGCAAGCTGCTGCTGGCGGCGCGCGATCTGCGTGAATCCGACGCTCGGGTGTACGACATCTGCCTGCGTTACGGGTTTGACTCGCAGCAGACGTTTACCCGTATCTTCACCCGCACGTTCAACCAGCCGCCTGGGGCGTACCGCAAGGAGAACCACAGTCAGACGCACTGAGCTGTTTTCCGCCCTGGCGGGTCACAAAAATTGCCATCACAGGCCGGGTAAGGCGAAGTCGCCACCCGGCTTTTTTATTGGCTTACGACGCCAGTGAAAACCAGCGGCGCCAGACGAAACGCAGCACGAAGAATTCGATGGCACCCAGCAGTAAAAACCACACGCAGAACAAAATGGTGTAAAGCTGGTTCAGATCGACCATGTGAAAGGTCTGAACCAGCTTCTGCGCCAGCACCAGACCCAGCGACGGCGCGGGCAATAGCAGACAGGAGAGCAGGGCCAGCAATAAAATGCCGCCTGCCGTAAGCAGCGATTCTAACGGGTGTTTCATCGTAATGTTAATCGTCAGTTAAAAATGTCATTGTCCGGCATCCTGTAACGTAAAGCAATATCAGCGACTAAGACGTTATTGAATAAAACGAAGATATTATTTGGGGAATAAATAACAAAATACGACCCGGCATTTATATTAATATCGCGTTATGTAAATAAATGTCTTTGTCAGGAAAATAATTTTACAAATGTATAGGTGCTATAACCAATTAACGTGGCAATAACAATGGCCGCGATAACGTATAACACCAGTCGGCGTCCGCGATAAATACCCCACATGGTTCCCCCTCGTTTAGTGTTGGTTTAGAAATATTTTGTAAAAATCAGGCCATCGAAATAGTTTTAATCAGTTTTGAATAACCGAGAAGTCATTATATTGCGGTAGATCAATTTTACCCGCAAGACTTAAAAATGAATTTATTTAGCCAGAAAGGAATTCAGGCTTCTGTTCACCGGATATTGAAGGAAAAATACGATGACCGAAAAAAAATTGTCCTCAAACGTGCCGCCTTCCGGCGGGCTGGCATACCAGCAGACCGTAGAGCAGGTGCTCACCCACACGCAGAGCCAGGCCAGCGGTCTGGATCGTGCAGAGGCGCAGGCGCGTCTGCAAAAAACAGGGCCGAACGCGCTGCCGGAGAAAAAAGGCAAACCCGCCTGGCTGCGTTTCCTGGCCCATTTTAATGATGTGCTGATTTATGTCCTGCTGGCCGCCGCCGTATTAACGGCAGTAATGGGCCACTGGGTTGATACGCTGGTTATTCTGGGCGTGGCGGTAATCAATGCTTTAATTGGCCATATTCAGGAAAGCAACGCGGAAAAATCCCTGAAGAGTATTCGCAATATGCTCTCCAGCGAGGCGCGCGTTATTCGTAACGGCAATCACGAAACTCTACCCACAACTGAAATAGTCCCGGGCGATATTATTGTATTACGCGCGGGAGATCGTATTCCGGCGGATATGCGTTTAATCGAAGCGCATAATTTACGCGTGGAAGAGGCGATTCTGACCGGTGAATCCACCGTGGTGGATAAACATATTAATCCGCTGAGCGGCGAACTGCCGCTGGGCGATCGCACCAATATGGTCTTCTCCGGGACGACCGTAAGCGCGGGCGGCGGCGTCGGCGTGGTCACCGCGACCGGTAAGGATACGGAACTCGGCCACATCAACCAGATGATGGCGGGTATCGAAAAGCACCGCACGCCGCTGCTGGTTCAGATGGACAAGCTGGGTAAAGCGATCTTCGCGATTATTCTGGCGATGATGGCCGCGCTGTTTGTCTTCAGCCTGGTGTTCCGCGAGATCCCGATGGGCGAACTGCTGCTCTCCCTGATTAGCCTGGCGGTGGCCTCCGTGCCGGAAGGTCTGCCGGCGATTATCTCCATCATCCTCTCGCTGGGCGTGCAGGCGATGGCGCGCAAGCGGGCGATTATCCGCAAGCTGCCGACGGTGGAAACGCTCGGCGCGATGACCGTGGTCTGTTCGGATAAAACCGGCACCCTGACCATGAACGAGATGACGGTTAAAGCCATTATCACCGCTGACGCCTGCTACCGCGTGGACGGCAACAGCTACGAGCCGGTAGGCAACATCTATCTGGAAGGCAGCGACGAGCCGGTCCACATCCAGCCGGGCACCGTGCTGGAACAGTACCTGCGCACCATCGACCTGTGCAACGACAGCCAGCTGATTCAGGACGAGCGCGGCCTGTGGGGCATCACCGGTGGGCCGACCGAGGGCGCGCTGAAGGTGCTGGCGGCGAAGGCCAGCCTTGAGTCGGTCATGACCACGCTGGTTAACAAAATCCCGTTCGACTCGCAGTACAAGTACATGAGCACCCACTACCAGATTGGCGGTGAGGAGCAGATCCTGATCACCGGCGCGCCGGACGTCATTTTCGCCCTGTGCGCGCAGCAGCAGACCCGCAACGGTGCGGAAGCCTTCAACCGCGCGTACTGGGAAACCGAGATGGAGCGTTATGCGCGTCAGGGGCTGCGCATGGTCGCCGCGGCGTTTAAGCCAGCGAACGGCGAGCAGGAACTGACCCATGACGACCTGAGCCACGGCCTGATCTTCCTCGGCATCGCCGGGATGATGGATCCGCCGCGTCCGGAAGCCATTGATGCGATTAACGCCTGCCAGCAGGCGGGGATCCGCGTGAAGATGATCACCGGGGATCACCCGCAGACGGCGATGAGCATCGGCCAGATGCTGGGGATCGCCAACAGCGAGCAAGCGGTCACCGGCTACGAGCTGGAGAAGATGGACGACGCCGCGCTGGCGGAAGCGGCGGTGAAGTATGACATCTTCGCCCGTACCAGCCCGGAGCATAAGCTGCGCCTGGTGAAAGCGCTGCAGGACAAGGGTGAAATCGTCGGCATGACCGGCGACGGCGTGAACGACGCCCCGGCGCTGCGTCAGGCTGACGTCGGCATCGCGATGGGCATCAAGGGCACGGAAGTGACCAAAGAGGCGGCGGACATGGTCCTGACGGACGACAACTTCGCCACCATCGCCAGCGCGGTGAAAGAGGGGCGTCGCGTTTACGACAACCTGAAGAAGACGATTCTGTTCATCATGCCGACCAACCTCGCGCAGGGGCTGCTGATTGTAATTGCGCTGCTGGCGGGGAACATCATTCCGCTGACGCCGGTGCTGATCCTGTGGATGAACATGGCCACTTCCGCCACGCTCTCCTTCGGCCTGGCCTTCGAAGCCGCCGAGCGCAACATCATGCGTCGTCCGCCGCGTCAGACCGGGCAGCACGTGATGGACGCCTACGCCGTCTGGCGCGTGGCCTTCGTCGGCACCATGATTGCCATCGCCGCCTTTGCGCTGGAAGCCTGGCTGGCCCCGCGCGGCCACAGCGCGGAGTTCATCCGCACCGTGCTGCTGCAGATGCTGGTCTGCGCCCAGTGGGTGTACATGATTAACTGCCGCAACACCGAAGGGTTCTCCCTGAACCGCGGCCTGCTGGCGAACAAAGGGATCTGGCTGGTGACGGGCGTGCTGTTCCTGCTCCAGGCGGCGATTATCTACCTGCCGTTGATGCAGATGCTGTTCGGCACCGAAGCCCTGCCGCTGCGCTACTGGTTTGTGACCCTGGCGGTAGCGGGCGTGATGTTCTTCGTCGTCGAAATCGAGAAGCGACTGACCCGCAGATTCCGTAAGGCTGCATAACCTTTTGCCCTCACCCTAACCCTCTCCCACGGGGAGAGGGGACTCTGACCTCCCTCTCCCTGTGGGAGAGGGCCGGGGTGAGGGGAACACATCTAAGGTACCTCTTAATGAAACTCCCACTCCTGTTCGCGCTCCTCGCCTGCACCCTGCAACCCGTATTCGCTGCCGCCATCCCCGTTCGTGTCGCCACCGTGGAGCAGACCGCCCACGCCGCCGAGCGCCAGATCCCGGGCCGCATCGAAGCCATCCACACCGTTGAGCTGCGCGCGCGTACCGAAGGCGCGATCGCCAAAATCCACTTCCGCGACGGGCAGTACGTGAAAAAAGGCGACCTGCTGTTCGAGCTGGACGACGCCGAGCCGCGCGCCGCCCTGCGTCTGGCGCAGGCTGAGGTGAGAAGCGCCGAAGCCACGCTGCGCCAGGCGCAGCAGCAGCTGTCCCGCTTTGAAAGCCTGGGCAGCAGCAACGCCATCAGCCGTCACGACGTGGACAACGCCCGCATGCAAAGGGACGTCGCCAGCGCCGCGCTGGAGCAGGCCAAAGCCCGGCTCGAAACCCGTAATGTCACCCTGAACTACACCCGCATTACCTCGCCGATCGACGGTCGCGTGGGGCACAGCCAGTTCCACGTCGGCAGCCTGGTCAACCCTGCCAGCGGCGTGCTGGTGGAGGTGGTGCAGCTCGATCCCATCCGCATCGCCTTTGCGCTGGAAGAGGGCGCGTTTGCCACCAAAGCCGGACAGCATGCGGATATCAGCGCCATGAAGCAGGCCTGGCAGGCGTTCATAGACAGCAACGGCCAGCGCGTCAGCGGCGAGCTGACGTCCGTGGACAACCGCATCGATCCGCGCACCGCCAGCGTGATGCTGCGCGCCGAGTTTGCCAACCCGCGCCATCAGCTGCTGCCCGGCGGCAGCGTGAACGTGACGCTGCGCCCGGCCAGCGAGCAGCCGGTTCTGACCCTGCCCGCCGCGGCGGTCCAGCAGAACGGCGACGGGTTCTTTGCCTGGGTGGTTAACGCCGACGGAAAAGCCGAAATGCGGCCGCTGAAGGTCGCCGGACAGATCGGCCAGCAGTTCCGGATTTCATCCGGCGTGAAGTCCGGTGAGCGAGCGATTACTGACGGCGCGCAGCGCGTGCAGCCAGGCACGGCCGTCCAGATACTGAATTAAGGAGCCATCATGCTGACGTTTTTCATCAAACGCCCGCGCTTCGCGATGGTGATTGCGCTGGTCATCACCCTGGCGGGGGCCATTGCGCTGAGGATTATCCCGGTGGAGCAGTACCCGCAGATCGCGCCGCCGGTGGTGAATGTGTCTGCCAGCTGGCCGGGCGCCAGCTCGGCTGACGTGGCGGAGGCTATCGCCACGCCGCTGGAGACCCAGCTGAACGGCGTGGATCACATGCTCTACATGGAGTCCACCAGCTCGGACGAAGGCTCGTACAGCCTGAACATCACCTTCGCGGCGGGCACCGATCCGGACCTCGCCGCCATCGACGTACAGAACCGCGTGGCGCAGGCCGTGGCGCAGCTCCCGACCGAGGCGCAGCAAAACGGCGTGCAGGTGCGCAAGCGCGCCACCAACCTGATGATGGGGGTAAGTCTTTACTCACCGGACAACACCCACACGCCGCTGTTTGTGAGCAACTACGCCAGCACCCAGGTGCGCGAGGCGCTGTCTCGCCTGCCGGGCGTCGGGCAGGTGCAGATGTTTGGCGCGCGCGACTACAGCATGCGCATCTGGCTGCGTCCGGACCGCATGAATGCCCTGAACGTCACCACCGACGACGTGGCGCAGGCGCTGCGCGAGCAGAACGTGCAGGGTGCGGCAGGCCAGGTCGGCACGCCGCCGGTGTTTAACGGCCAGCAGCAGACCCTGACCATCAACGGCCTGGGGCGCTTAAGCCAGGCCGAAGACTTTGCCGACATTATCATCCGCGCGGGCGAGATGGGCCAGCTGGTGCGACTGAAGGACGTCGCCACCATTGAGCTCGGCTCGCGCAGCTACAGCTCCGGCGCGCAGCTGAACGGGCACGACTCCGCCTATCTCGGCATCTACCCGACGCCGTCCGCCAACGCCCTGCGCGTGGCCGACGCGGTGCGCGCGGAGCTGGAACGGTTGTCCACACGCTTCCCGGACGATCTGGTCTACGAGGTGAAATTCGACACCACCTCCTTTGTGGCCGCCACCATTAAAGAGATCGGCGTCTCGCTGGCGCTGACGATGCTGGCGGTGGTGGTCGTGGTGTCCCTGTTCCTGCAAAGCTGGCGCGCGACGCTGATTGTCGCGCTCGCCATTCCGGTATCGCTGGTGGGCACCTTCGCGGTGCTCTACACGCTCGGCTACTCCGCCAACACGCTCAGCCTGTTCGCCATTATTCTGGCGCTGACCATGGTGGTGGATGACGCCATCGTGGTGGTGGAGAGCGTCGAAACGCTGATGGCGGAAGGGCAGAGCCGCACGGCGGCGACCGCGCTGGCGCTGCGCCAGATCGCCGGGCCGGTCATCGCCACGACGCTGGTGCTGCTGGCGGTGTTTGTGCCGGTAGCGCTCCTGCCGGGGATTGTCGGCGAGCTGTACCGCCAGTTTGCGGTGACGCTCTCCACCGCCGTCACGCTCTCAAGCCTCGTGGCGCTGACCCTGACGCCCGCCCTGTGCGCGATGCTCCTGCGTCCGCGCCCGGTGCAGCCCGCGGCGATTTTCCGTGGGTTCAACCGGGGGCTGGAGGCCACGCGTGGCGTCTACACCCGCATCGTGACTGTCTTCAACCTTCGCCCGTGGCTGGCGCTGCTGGCCACCGCAGGCGCGGCGGCCGTGGTGGCGTTCAGCTTTACGTCGATGCCAAAAGGCTTCCTGCCGCAGGAGGACCAGGGCTACTTCTTCGCCAGCGTTCAGCTGCCGGAAGCGGCTTCGCTGGAGCGCACCGAAGCGGTGATGACCACCGCGCGGGAGCTGATCGCCCAAAATCCGGCGGTGGAAGACGTGATTCAGGTCTCCGGGTTTAACATCCTCAACGGCACCAGCGCCTCCAACGGCGGGTTTATCTCCATCATGCTCAAAGACTGGAGCGAGCGTCCGCCGCTGGATGAGGTGATGGGTACCCTTCAGCGCCAGCTGCTGGCCCTGCCGGAGGCGACCATCATGACCTTCGCGCCGCCGACGCTGCCGGGGCTGGGCAACGCCTCGGGCTTCGACCTGCGTATCCAGTCTCAGGCGGGGCAGAGCCCGGCGGAGCTGGAGCGCGTCACCCGCGAGGTGCTGATGAAAGCCAACCAGCACCCGCAGCTGAGCCGCGTGTTCACCACCTGGAGCAGCAACGTGCCGCAGCTGACGCTGACCGTTGACCGCGAGCGCGCCGCCCGCCTCGACGTGCCGGTATCGCGCATCTTTAGCAGCCTGCAAACCGCCTTTGGCGGCACCCGCGCCGGGGATTTCAGCATCAACAACCGCGTCTACCACGTGGTGATGCAGAACGAGATGCAGTGGCGCGAGCGCGCCGAGCAGATCGGCGAGCTGTTCGTGCGCAGCAACAGCGGCGAGCGGGTGCGCCTGAGCAACCTCGTCACCATCACGCCGACCGTCGGGGCGCCGTTCCTGCAGCAGTACAACCAGTTCCCGTCCGTGTCGGTGAGCGGCTCGGCAGCGGCTGGAGTGAGCAGCAGCACCGCCATGGCGGCGATGGGCGAGATTCTGGCGCAGAGCCTGCCAGCCGGCTACGACTACGCCTGGAGCGGCATGTCGTACCAGGAGCAGCAGACCGGCAATCAGGCGATGTGGATCGTGCTGGCGGCGGTGGTGATGGCGTGGCTGTTCCTCGTCGCCCAGTACGAGAGCTGGACGCTCCCGGCGAGCGTGATGCTCTCGGTGCTGTTCGCCCTCGGTGGGGCGCTGGTCTGGCTGTGGCTGGCGGGCTACGCCAACGACGTGTACGTGCAGATTGGTCTGGTATTGCTGATCGCGTTAGCGGCCAAGAACGCGATTCTTATCGTCGAGTTCGCCCGCGCGCGGCGTATGGACGGAATGGCGATTGTCGATGCCGCGCGGGAAGGGGCCTCGCGCCGCTTCCGCGCGGTGATGATGACCGCCGTGTCGTTCATTATCGGCGTTTTGCCGATGATGCTGGCGACCGGGGCGGGGGCCCAGAGCCGCCGCATCATCGGCACCACGGTCTTCAGCGGCATGCTGGTGGCGACCGTGGTGGGGATTGTGTTTATCCCCGCGCTGTTCGTGCTGTTCCAGCGCCTGCGGGAGTGGGGGCACGGCCTTACGGACTCGTCGCCCACAGCTCGCAGTGCTTCTGAACCAGAGAAATCAGCGAGCCGCCGTCGGCGATAAACTCCCGCATGCGCTGCGCCTCGCTCTTGCCCTGCTTTAACAGCAGGGCAATTTCATTGATTGCGCTCGTCGCGCCGAGCTTCTCGGCCGACGGCGCAACCTGCTCCAGCAGCCACGCAATGTCTTCCGCCAAGGTTTTGTGCTCGCCGGTATGCACATCCGTCAGGATCCCCTCCAGCCCGTAGCGACAGGCCTGAAAACGGTTAAAGCGGTACAGCAGAAAATCTTTTTCCTGATGCTTATAGGGCCGCGTAGTCAGCAGCCAGTGCGACGTCGCCTGGATAAGCCCGGCGATGTTAATGGCGTGGCCGAGCGTCAGCGGCGTATCCATCACCCGGACCTCGACGGTGCCGAAGTGCGGGCTGGGGCGAATATCCCAGTGCAGATCCTTAATGCTGTCGATCATGCTGGTGGAACTCAGGCGGCGGAACAGCCCCTCGAACTCCTGCCAGCTGTTGACCCACGGCATCTGGCCGTTATCCGGAAATCCCGAGAAGATGTTGAGCCGCGACGAGGAGAACTTCGTGTCCGTGCCCTGCATATACGGCGAGGCGGCCGCCAGGGCGATAAAGTGCGGCACGAATCGCGACAGGCCGTGCAGCAGGTAAATCGCGTCGTCCCCGGTCCTGCAGCCGACGTGCACGTGCTGGCCGAACACCGTCGCCTGCAAAATCAGGTAGCCAAAGCGCTCCAGCGTGACGTTATAGCGCTCGTCGTCGCACACCTCCTGACGCTGCCACTTCTGGAACGGGTGCGTCCCGCCACCGCAGATCTGGATATGCTGCTCCGCCGCCGCGCGCAGGATGCTCTGCTGCATCACCGAGAACTGCGCCGCCGCCTGATCGATGTTCTGGCACACGCCGGTGGCGATTTCGAGCATGCTTTCGGTGATATCGTGTTTGACCTCGCCGCCTTTGATGTCGTCTTTGACGGCGGCGATGAGCGCGGAGGAGTCCTGGCTCAGATCGTAGCCCGGCGGGTTAACCACCTGCAGTTCGAGTTCGATGCCGAGGGTGAAAGGTTCAGAGGACTTAAAATCGGGTAAAGGCATGGCGCACTCCGTTGTCTGTAGTGTGTTGAGTATAGACAACGACGTGGCGCTCACTTTTCAGGGTGGTATAACTGTTAGCAGGCTTAGCGAAAAGGGGAGTTAACCATGTCTGACAATCCAGTGATTGCGCTGATTGGGCCTGGCGCAATTGGTACCACCATCGCCGCGGTGCTGCATGACGTTGGCCGCACGCCGCTGCTGTGCGGACGCACCGCGCACCCGGAATTACGCCTGCGCCACGACGAGGGTGAAACCGTGGTACCCGGTCCGGTATTAACCGATCCGGCCGTCATCAGGCAGCCAGTGGCTCTGGTTTTCATCGCAGTGAAAACTACCCAGAACGCCGACAGCGCCGGGTGGCTGCGCGCGCTGTGCGATGAAAACACCGTGGTCTGCGCCCTGCAAAACGGCGTGGAGCAAAAAGCCCAGCTTGAGCCGTGGGTTAACGGCGCGACGGTGCTGCCGTCGGTGGTCTGGTTCCCGGCCCAGCGCGAGCCGGATGCCTCCGTCTGGCTGCGCGCCAAACCGCGCCTGACGCTGCCGGACGTGCCGCAGGCGCAGCGGGTGGTGGAGGCGCTTCGCGGTACGCGCTGCGCGGTTGAACTCTCGACAGATTTCGCCTCCGTCGCCTGGCGCAAGCTGCTGCAAAACGCGGTCGCCGGGCTGATGGTGCTTTCTAACCGCCGCGCCGGGATGTTCAGGCGCGAGGATATCAGCGAGCTTGCGCTGGCCTACCTGCGCGAGGGGCTTACCGTCGCCCGCGCCGAAGGGGCGAAGCTGGACGATGACGTGGCGCAGGAGATCCTGGCAAACTTTCAGCGTGCGCCTGAAGACCTGGGCACCTCGATCCTGGCCGACCGTCAGGCCAATCGCCCGATGGAGTGGGATATCCGCAACGGCGTGATCCAGCGCTACGGCCGCAAGCACGGGATTGCGGTGCCCATCAGCGACGTGGTGGTGCCGCTGCTGGCGGCGGGGAGCGAGGGGCCGGGCTAACGGCCGCTGTTTTTCCGTTCGGCAAAGTAGTTGGCGGGCGTGCTGCCCATCGCTTTTCGGAACATGGTGATAAACGCATTCACCGATTCATACCCGAGCGTTGCCGCCACGTTCTGGACGGGCACGCCGCTGGCCAGCTCCCGCAGGGCAATAATCAAATGCAGCTGCTGCCGCCAGCGCCCGAAGCTCAGCCCGGTTTCGCGCTGCATCAGGCGGGCAAACGATCGCTCGCTGAGGGCGAGCCGTTTCGCCCAGTCCTTCAGGGTGCTTCTGTCCTCAGGACGGCTGACCAGCGCGTCCGCCATGGCGCGAATTTTCGGATCGGTTGAGACCGGCAGGCTTAGCTTCTGCTGCGGCATGCTGGCGAGCTCGTCAAGCGTGACCCGGGTCAATCTGGCGACGTGGCCGTCGGGGGGATAATCCACGCCCTCGCGCGTCAGACGATCGACCAGCTCCTTAATCAGCGGCGAGATCGCCAGGGTGCAGCATCTCTCCGGCAGCGCCGCCGCGCCGGGCTCAATAAACAGATAGTTAAGATGCGCGTTCCAGGTCGCTTTGGCGCTGTGCGGGATCCCGCCGGGGATCCAGACGGCGCAGTCCGGCGGCACGATCCAGATGTCATTTTCCGCGTAACAGCTGACCGCGCCGTATCGGGCAATAATCAGCTGGCCCTTGCGGTGGGTATGCACCGGCACTTCCGCGGCGTAGTCCACGAAGTCCAGATGACGCGCCAACGCCGGGCTGGCGGTAGAGTCGGGGTCATACAGCGTAGTAGCGGGTTGAGGCTTCACGATTCTGGCAACATTTAGGTATTTTTTGACAGAATAGAGTATTTAAGCGGATCTGCAAGCCGGTAATAATTCCGGCATGAAAAACATTTTCTCTCATCCCGTGCGTCTCCCCGCCGCGCTGCGAAACGATGCGGGCGCGCTGATCTACTCTGCGAAGAGCTTTGCCGCGGCGATGCTGGCTTATTACCTCGCGCTGTCGATCGGTCTTGAGCGTCCCTCGTGGGCCATTATTACGGTTTACATCGTGTCGCAGACGTCGGTCGGCGCATCGCTGAGCAGAAGCCTCTACCGGCTGGCCGGCACCGTGGCGGGTGCCAGCGCGACCGTTGTGATTGTACCTGCCTTCGCAAATACGCCAGTCCTGTGCAGCGTGGTGCTGACGGGCTGGATCGTATTCTGCCTGTGGCTCTCCCTGCTGGAACGCACGCCCCGGGCTTACGCGTTTGTGCTGGCGGGCTACACCGCGAGCCTGATTGGTTTTCCTGCGGTGTCCGATCCCGGCGGCATCTTTAACGTCGCCATTGTCCGCGTGCAGGAGATCTCGATTGGGATTTTCTGCGCGGCGCTGATCCACCGCTACGTGCTGCCCGCGCGCGTATCGGGCCAGTTCAACGCTAAATTATCCCAGACGCTACAGGCCGCGCGCGGGCGGGTGGCGGACACCCTATCAGGCAAACCCGACGCGGCTTCCGGCCCCCTGCATCTGGCTCTGGCGCTGCAGTTCCTGCAGGGCATCAGCCACCATATTCCGTATGACTTTGCCCTTTCAGCCCCGGTGCGGCAGGCCAGAAAAGCGATCCACGACCGGCTGGCGCGGCTGGTTATCGTCAACTGTGAACTACACGATCGCCTGCCAGCGAGCGGAACCCTGCCCGCCGACGTGCAGGCGTTGATGGGCGACGTTCAGGCCTGGCTTACCGCTGAAGGCGCTGATGCCGGCAGTACGGCAGAGTCGCTGCGGCTCCGCTGTGCGCTTCTCATCGATCGGTATGCCGCGCAGGCGCAGACGTTTGACGACGCGCTGCAGGTCAGTTTTATCCGCTACCTCTCGGAGGCGATCGCGCTTCTGCAGCAGTGCGAACGTCTTTCCGGGGCCATCCACCGTGCAAAACCCGTGTTTGGGGAGGTGCAAACCCGCGCGGCGAAAGGCTACGTTTTCCATCGCGATCCCCTAACTGCCGCCCGCACGGCGCTGGGGGCTTTCGGCATCATCCTGAGCGGCTGTCTGGTCTGGATCTTCTCGGCGTGGCCGGATGGCGGTACGGCGGTTTCGATACTCGGCGTCTGCTGCACGCTGTTTGGCAGCTTCGACACCCCGGCGCCGCACATCGTGAAATACATCATTGGCTCATTCTGGGGCGTGGTCATTAGCCTGTTCTACAGCTTTGCGCTGCTGCCGCAGGTAAGCGATTTCCCGGTGCTGGTGGCGGTGCTTGCCCCGGCGTATCTGCTGGCCGGGTCGCTTCAGGCGCGCCCGCCCACCACGTTTATGGCGATGGGCATCACCCTGACGCTGCCCATTCTGTGCGAGCTGGGGGCGCACTACAGCGGAGACTTCGCCGTCGCGGCCAACACCGCCATCGCGCTCTTTGCCGCGACCGGCTTTGCCGTCGTCAGCATGAGCCTGCTGCAAACCGTGCAGGCGGACGGCGCCATCGCGCGTCTGCTGAACCTCTGCCGGCGCGACATTCGCCGCAGCGTGAAGGGCACGCTGCGGGTTGATGAAACGCACTGGATCAACCTGATGATGGACCGAACCGCCCTGTTGCTGCCGCGCCTGCAGCGCAGCGCGCGCGCGCCGGAGCAGGCGCTCGATCGGCTGCTGCACGCGCTGCGTCTGGGGCTGGCGGTCATGCATTTACGCCGAAGTGACGCACCGCCCGGCAGGGAGGTTGACGCGCTTTTTCATCGGTTAAACGCCGCGGACCGCAACGCCTTGCGCGAACGCATCGCTGCCCTTATCGAGCGCCAACTGCCTGCAGCAGATGAACATACGCGCCAGTTGGTCTTCAGGCTGGTGGATCTGCACTGCGCATTACGGGAGCCAGACCATGGTTAACGATCTCAATATCGGCGGGGTTTTTATTCCGGGGCTGCTGATGGTCGCCCTCGCGGCGCTGGTCTGCACGCTGGGCCTCGTCGCGCTTTTCTCGCTCAGCAGGCTCTACCGGCGCTTGCCGTTTCGCCCGCTGATGGATGTTTCAACCTGGATTGTCACTTTTTTCCTGCTGATGCAGGGTCTGACCGCGTTGGGGTTATTGTCATGAAATCACTGCTCTCTTTACTGGCTCGCTATGCGCTGACCTTAATCGCGGTCGCGGCGGCCATGCTTCTGGCCTTTATGATGTGGAAACACTATGCACAAACGCCGTGGACCCGCGACGGCCGCGTGCGGGCGGACGTGGTGCAGATTGCGCCGGACGTCTCCGGGCCGGTCATCAGCGTGGCCGTGCGGGACAATCAGTGGGTGAACCGGGGCGATGTGCTTTACACCATCGATCCGCGCTGGCTTAAGCTGGCGGTGGTCAGCGCGCAGGCGGACGTCGAGTCGAAACGCCATGAGATGCTGATGCGCCAGGACGCGGCCCACCGACGCACGCTGATTAAAAACGCCATCTCGAGCGAGGATTTACAGCAAACCGGCAGCGCGGCGAACGTCGCGGCGGCCAATTATCACGGCGCGCTGGCCGCGCTGGATCTGGCAGAGCTGAATCTGGCGCACGCCACCGTGCGCGCGCCGGTCTCGGGGTACGTCACGCACCTGCGGCTTCGCCCCGGAGACTACGCGACGGCGGGGGAGACGAAGGTCGCCATCGTTGATGCCCATAGCTTCTGGGTGGTCGGGTACTTTGAGGAGACCAAGCTGCGCCATATTCGCGTCGGGGATGCCGCGCAGGTGGTGCTGATGGGGTACGAGCCGGTCATCACGGGCCATGTGGAGAGCATCGGGCATGGGATCGGGGACAGCAACGATGAGGCGGGCGGGCTGGGCCTGCCCGACGTCGAGCCCACCTTTAGCTGGGTGCGCCTGGCGCAGCGCGTGCCGGTGCGCATTCATATCGACAGGTTACCGGAGGGCGTTGAGCTGGTGGCAGGGCTGTCGGCGAGCGTGGCGGTGGGGCGATAGATAAGGATTGAAGCGACTATTCCCCGCCTACAAACTTATCGGCTTCAGGAGAGTAATGCTGATAAACGCATGCGAGCTTATGCCCGTCAGGATCGCGCAGATAGGCAACATAAAAGTCGGGGCCGTACGCGCTTCGCGTACCAGGCTCGCCTTCATCCGTTCCTCCCGCAAGGAGGCCAGCTGCATGGAACCGTCTGACAAGATCCGCATTATCTGCACTGAATGCGAACATTGTCCCGTTTCCCGCCGTCGCGGGCTGCTGGTCAAAAGGAGGACAAAGACAGAAGCTGAACCCCTCGCCGGGATTATTTTCATCTCCCCACATTGCCCAGCTTTCAGTCCATGCCGGCAGACGCGAGTAGCCCAGAACGTTAAAAACAGCGTCATAAAAATTCACGGAGCGCTGAAAGTTGTTTGTACCTATTGTGATATAAGCCAGCATCTTATGACTCCCGTCCTTCAATATTCGATTTAACAGCCTTCAGCGTCCTTTTACGGATCCAGCCGCTTCCCGCCCGTATTATCAGCCAGTAAGCCGACATTTTTAGTCGAGTGCGTCTGTTCGGACAATAGATGAATGTTTCCGTAGAGAGCTCATGTTTGCCGGGCGCCAGCTCCGTTACCTTGTAGCGCAGCAACAGTTTCGCGCTGCCCGGCTCGGCTGGGGTCTGAAAAGCACTGGCATCCGGCACGTTTTCCAGACCGAAATCGGTACGCCAGAATTGCCCTCTTAAGCCATAGCAGAGCTCAGATGCAGAGTTCTTCAAAAGGGTAAAACTGTGCAAACCAAAGTTGCCGATCGACTGTGGCTTCTGGTTGCGCAGAAATTTTTGCGGTATTTGACGCAATGACATTAACCGCCGAATCACGGCATCTTGCCGGACGTCAAAGCTGGCAATCATCGGCAGAATATTTTCAGGGCGGCTAGTGTGAATGACCGTCAGGTGTTTTTCATGAAACTGGAACTGGGGGAGAAAAGCGGGAACATCCTGCCACTGAGCAAGCGCTTTGCGGGTAACGAATCCTGGGTTAAGCATCTCTCTTCCTTGTCATCCCTTGCGTCCTGCCAGAGTAACAGATGGTGTGTCGCAGGCAATTACCAGGAAAAGAGAGGGCAACAGGGAAGTAAATGTAACGAGCCGGTTGGGTTAACCACGTTCGCTTCTTTGCGAATGGAGGAGCTCAGTGATTTCTTTGCGCTTTCTTGTTGCCCATTCAGGTTTGATAGAGAGCATTAAACTGTATTGTCTTCTGAAATAAACCTCTCTAAATTCTCGTTCAGATGAATGGCTTGCTGCATACGTTGAGGCGAGCCCCGCCACGGCACTCTCCACAAACCAATACAGAATTTCATCGTCACTGAGCGTTACTTTCCGCTGTATTTCAAGGCCTCTTTCACTGACGATAAAATGATATTCTTTGCCATGAATTTCAAGATAGGGAGTTGCAACCCCATCGGGTTGGTCAGGGATAAAGAAGTAATGGTTTGGCCTTGTGCCTCCCCCTAGTTGCTCACCTATTTTTAGAAGCTCGTTTCGTAGTTCTTCAATTGTTTTCATAAATAGCTCTTTGTTCTTGTATGTAAACGACGCATTATCGCGGATTGGGTACAAAGCGCCTGCTCTCGATCACTTCCCCACAAACGCACTCACCGGCAAACCAAAACCCTTCGCCAGCGCACGCATATGATCCAGCGTTAACGTTGGTACTGATCCATCAGCGTTCGCAATAACGCAACGCCTGACGGAATGCTGGCAACACGCGCGTTAAATTTTGCAAACACCGGAGACTTGTTTTCGTATTTATCGATTTTAGTGGTGAGCATCTTCACCAACGTCAGCGCATCCTCGTAATCATGCCGCGACGGGCTTGAGCCCAGGAAAGGGAGCGCGTTTGTCAGATCCTTTGCCGCTTTGATGGCTGCTGCATAATTCATTCTTTCGTTCTCCGGTAGAGGTCCGTGAGCTTGTCATATTCTGCGTGTGTGCTGATGTGTTTGATGAAAATCTTTCCTCGCTCAAAATCAGCAAAAAACATCACTCTTAAATGCCCGCTGCCAACATCAATGACCCACCATTTCACCCGGTATTTCATCCTGTCCAGGCTGGGGAATCGCTTTCGCATATCGTCCGGTGACGGGTAGTGTTCCTCTTTAGTACTCGGTAAAGATCGTCCAGGGCTTGTGCTTGATTAGGAAATTGTCTGGTAGTCGCGTCGAAAGGCGCTCTTGAGACTACGTGCATCCTTGCCCCGTGTTTCCATATTGGAAATATAATAGGTGATAGTTGGTGGGTTGATAATATGGAAAAAGTGATGGAGTACAGTTTTCAAATGCTCGTGCTGACGGCGGTCATTTAATGAGTGTGAACACTGTATGAGGTGACTGTGAAAAAAATGTCCGCTTTGTGCCAGAAGCGGACGTGGAGGAGAATGTTAATTTGATTCGAAATATTTGCGTAATATCTTTTCTAATAGCGAGAAAACGACCGTCACCCTTTTTGGAGTAATCAGCTGGTAAGGCCGGTATAAATAAAATTGCCATTTCTCCTGTCGCAATTCTGGCAGTGGGGGAACAAGTTGGCCGCTTGCTAAGTACTCTCTACAGATAAAGTCGCTTGACTGTACAACCATTTTTCCGGCCAATGCGGCCTGAATTTCGGCATATGGATCTGTAGTATAAAATTCAATATGACGAGGGACAAAAGTATTTACTGCGTCACTCATAAACTCAAATGATTTTCCCGTCTCAGGATTAATTAAACCACTAAATGGATAACGCTGTCGAAGATCTTCTAAATCAGTAGGTGCCCCCAGGCGCGCAATGAGTTCAGGGGATGCGACTAAAATATGTTCAACTTGCCCAATATTTTTAATGATAAAGTTTGGATTAGGTTCTCGCCCTACGCGTATACCTATATCAATACGATGCTCGATAGTATCAAGTTTCATCATATCTAAACGCCAGTCGATAAATAACTCAGGATAGGGACGTAGTGCAGTCAATAGTTCATACAAGATTTGTTCATGATTTGGAAGTCGAAGTAATGTGATACGAACAATGCCCTTCATTTCATTATCATCTTTTGCCGTCTGAAATAGTTTTTCTGAATCCTCCAGCAGTCGTTTCGCTTGGGGTAAAAATAGTTCACCGAAACTGGTGAGAAAGATCGAACGCGTATTGCGTTTGAATAGAGGTTCACCAAGTTGTTTCTCCAACTCAGCGACTGTTCGGCTTACTACTGATGGTGAAACCGACAGCTTGATTGCTGCTTCGCGGAAGTTCAAGGTCTCAGAGGCGATGATGAAAAATTTTAGAGCATCAAGTTTGTTCATGATTGTTGTGAAATTTGCATTAATATATTTTGATAATAGCAATTAATTTGCAACTATTCCAGTCATATAATCGAACAATAAAATAAGTAACCTGTCTTACTTTTTATCAGAACTCAAAAGAGTAAATTATGTCAATTCAACCAGTAGAGTTAAACAAAGCCTATCGGCTATTACAGATCGGGCCAACGACGATGATATCGGCTAAAAATGATGGCATTGAAAATGTCATGGCAGCGGCCTGGGTGGGATTAGTAGGCAATAACAAAGTGATGGCTTTTATAGGTCCACAGGCATTTACTCGCGGGCTTGTAGAAAAAAGCGGATATTACGTTGTACAGATCCCAGTAGTAAATCAGATGGATATGGTCTTATATGCTGGAGGCCACAGTTATTCCGACACACCCGATAAAAACAGTAAAATTCCACTATTTTATCAAAAAGAGTTTGATCTGCCTTTAGTTGAAGGTTGCGCTGGCTGGTTAGTATGTAAGGTCATACCCAATGAAGAAAATGAAAAGCAGCACAACTTGTTCATGGGGGAAATTGTCGGAGCATGGAGTGATGACCGCGTTTTCAGAAATGGGCACTGGATTTTTGATGATGCTCCAGATGAATTACGTACTGTCCATTACGTAGCTGGCGGACAGTTTTACGCCATTGGTAAAGGTACAAAATTCAATTATGGCCCGGGAAAAGACTAATCCTTACTTCTGTATAAATGTAGCCATATAACATTGCTATATAGAGGTAGTAGCATAAAAAAACAACTTACTTAAGATGTCCGCTCCTCGCTTTTAGCAGACATTCAACGTTAGCGTAAGGTCGAAATCCTGCTTCTAACCAGCAGGATTCCGGCCACCTATCACCCACCTCAATGTGCCGAAATATAAGGCTCCTTTACAAATTCCGCCAGCAACCAGACCATATCATGCAGCAGCCCGGTGAGTTCTTTCGCCACGCTCGCAGGCAACGTTCCGCCCATAACCGCCAGCGTTAACGCTACGGCATAATCCACCTGCAGCGTCGTCTCCTGCCAGCAGTCCGGTACACACGAGGTTATCTTTTCACCCGCAATCAACTGTTCAACCAGGTACGGCGGAAGTTCCGAGTCACAGCACTCCCGCAGTCGCTTAAGCGCAACCAGCAATCTCTTACAGAGCGTGGCAAACGTCACCGCGTCGTCAGTTTCCACCAGCACGCTGACATACGCAGTGCAGGCATCGACCAGTTCGAAGAGATCCGCAGAATCGGAAATTGAAGTGTTGATGAGGTGATGAACTGCGCTTTCCTCAGAAAGCGCGTAAGAAAATCCAGGGGTAGTCGCCATTTAGCATCCTCTTTGTCCAAAAAAACGTCATGTTATGCTAACGGGTTCCTACGCCCGGTTACGGATGTGCCGCAACGCAGGCACTTTACGGCGGCGAAAAAGGGAAGGAAAGGGATCACCCTGAATTACATAAGGTTTCTTGAAAGTTTGCGAGGCGGCTTCCAGAAGGGCATTGCCGGGAGGCGGCTACGCCTTACCCGGCCTGCAAAAACCAAAACCCCTCTATTGCCGTCACCCCTCGCTCATCATCATCAAAAACCGCTTCACCGTCCGCGAGCGTTCAAAGCGCCGCCAGCAGAGCGCGATATCGGTATAAAGCTCCGGCGAGCTCAGCGCGTGATAGGTGACATTCGGCGGTGAAATGGCCGCCATGGATTTCGGCACCAGCGCGAACCCGCCGCCTGCGGAAACCATGCTCAGGGAGGAGGAAAGCTGCGACGACTGCAGCGCGTGCTGCACGTCAATTCCGGCCCGCTCGCAGCAGCCGTGAACCCGTTCGTACAGCCCCGGCGCGACCTCCTGCGGGAACAGCACCACCGGCGTATCCCGAAGCTGCTCTAACGCCAGCGAATCGCACGCCGCCAGCGGATGATCGCGATGCAGCGCCACCACCATCGGCTCCCGGTCGAGGATTTTTAACTCGAACGCCTTGCTGCTCTCGCACGGCAGGCGCACGAAGGCGATATCCAGTTCACCCTCCGCCAGCATTGTCGTCAGCGACGACATATTGGCTTCCACCTGGTGAACCTGCACCGCCATGTTCTGCACCTGAAACTGGCGGATCAGCGCGAAAATTTTGGGATGAAAAGCGTCGGAGCTGGTGATGCCAATCGACAGGTTGCCGTTCAGCCCGCGCGCGATGCCGCGGGCTTTTTCCAGCGCGGCATCGCTCAGCGCCAGAATTTTGCAGGCGTCCTCGTAGAAGGCTTCTCCCGCCTCGGTCAACTCCACGCCCCGCGTCAGGCGTCTGAACAGCGGCGTGCCCACTTCCTCTTCGAGCCGTTTGATCTGCTGACTCAGAGGAGGCTGTGAAATACCCAGCGCTTCGGCCGCCCTGGTGAAGTGTCGCTCGCGTGCAACCGCGACAAAATACCGCAGATAACGAAGTTCCATATCTAAAACGTCTCAAACCAGCATGGTTTCTATATTGGAACTCTCTGCTGAATCGGGTCAACATTTATTTAACCTTTCTAAATAAAGTTGAAGAGGACGAGCACGATGATGCATTCATCTGCCTGCGACTGTGAGGCCAGCCTGTGCGAGACCCTGCGGGGGTTCTCCGCCAAGCATCCTGACAGCGTGATCTATCAGACATCGCTAATGAGCGCCCTGCTAAGCGGCGTGTACGAAGGAGAGACCACCATCGCCGATCTGCTGGCACACGGCGATTTTGGTCTGGGTACCTTCAACGAGCTGGACGGTGAAATGATTGCCTTCAGCAGCCAGGTGTACCAGCTGCGCGCCGACGGCAGCGCCCGGGCCGCGAAGCCAGAACAGAAAACGCCGTTCGCGGTGATGACCTGGTTCCAGCCGCAGTACCGCAAAACCTTCGATGCACCGGTCAGCCGTCAGCAGATCCACGACGTCATCGACCAGCAGATCCCCTCCGACAACCTGTTCTGCGCGCTGCGCATTGACGGCAACTTCCGCCACGCCCATACCCGCACGGTACCGCGCCAGAAGCCGCCGTACCGCGCGATGACCGACGTGCTGGACGACCAGCCGGTGTTCCGCTTTAACCAGCGCGAAGGGGTGCTGGTCGGGTTCCGCACGCCGCAGCATATGCAGGGTATTAACGTGGCCGGCTATCACGAGCATTTCATCACCGACGACCGTCAGGGCGGGGGCCATCTGCTCGACTATCAGCTGGAGAGCGGCGTGCTCACCTTCGGTGAAATTCACAAGCTGATGATTGATCTGCCCGCCGACAGCGCGTTCTTACAGGCCAACCTTCACCCCAGCAATCTTGATGCAGCGATCCGTTCCGTCGAAAACTAACAGGAGAACTACCGTGAACAGTGAGAAACAGTCACGTCAGTGGGCGCACGGCGCCGATATGGTTGTCGGCCAGCTGGAAGCGCAGGGCGTGAAGCAGGTGTTCGGGATCCCGGGTGCGAAAATCGACAAGGTCTTTGACTCCCTGCTGGACTCCTCCATCGAGATCATCCCGGTACGCCACGAGGCCAACGCGGCGTTTATGGCGGCGGCGGTCGGGCGGCTGACCGGCAAGGCCGGGGTGGCGCTGGTCACCTCCGGGCCGGGCTGTTCTAACCTGATCACCGGCATCGCCACCGCCAACAGCGAAGGCGACCCGGTGGTGGCGTTGGGCGGGGCGGTGAAGCGGGCGGATAAAGCCAAGCTGGTGCACCAGAGTATGGACACCGTCGCCATGTTCAGCCCTGTCACTAAATACGCCGTGGAGGTCAGTTCGCCGGACGCGATTGCCGAGGTGGTATCGAACGCGTTTCGCGCCGCCGAGCACGGCAGGCCGGGGGGCGCGTTCGTCAGCCTGCCGCAGGATATTGTCGACCAGCCCGCGACGGGGGCGATTTTACCCGCCAGCGGCCCGGCGCTGATGGGCCCGGCACCGGAGTCAGCGATTAACGACGTGGCGAAGCTTATCGAAAACGCCAAAAATCCGGTCATTTTACTCGGCCTGATGGCCAGCCAGCCCGCGAACAGCGCCGCGCTGCGCAAGCTGCTGGAGAAAAGCCGCATTCCGGTGACCAGCACCTATCAGGCCGCCGGGGCGGTAAACCAGGAACACTTCACCCGCTTCGCCGGACGCGTCGGCCTGTTCAATAACCAGGCGGGCGACCGGCTGCTGCATCTGGCGGACCTGATTATCTGCATCGGCTACAGCCCGGTGGAGTACGAGCCGTCCATGTGGAACAGCGGCGACGCGACGCTGGTGCACATCGACGTGCTGCCCGCTTATGAAGAGCGTAACTACGTCCCAGATCTGGAGCTGGTGGGGGACATCGCCGAAACGCTGAACCTGCTTGCTAACCGGATCGACCGTAAGCTCGAGCTGAGCCAACGGGCCTCCGAAATTCTGGTCGATCGCCAGCATCAGCGCGATCTGCTCGACCGCCGCGGCGCCTCGCTCAACCAGTTTGCCCTGCACCCGCTGCGCATCGTTCGCGCCATGCAGGACATCGTGAATAACGACGTGACGCTCACCGTGGACATGGGCAGCTTCCACATCTGGATCGCCCGCTACCTCTACAGCTTCCGGGCGCGTCAGGTGATGATCTCCAACGGTCAGCAGACCATGGGCGTCGCGCTGCCGTGGGCGATTGGCGCGTGGCTGGTGAACCCGGGCCGCAAGGTGGTTTCAGTCTCCGGCGACGGCGGCTTCCTGCAGTCGAGCATGGAGCTGGAAACCGCGGTGCGCCTCAACGCCAACGTGCTGCATATCATCTGGGTGGATAACGCCTACAACATGGTGGCGATTCAGGAAGAGAAAAAATACCAGCGCCTTTCCGGCGTCGAGTTCGGCCCGGTCGATTTCAAAGCGTATGCCGACGCCTTCGGTGCGAAAGGCTTTGCCGTGGAGAGCGCCGAGGCGCTTGAGCCGACGCTGCGTGCGGCGATGGATGTGGATGGCCCGGCCGTGGTGGCCATTCCCGTCGACTACAGCGATAACCCGCTGCTGATGGGTCAGCTCCATCTCAGCCAGATTTTGTGACTCAATATAAGGACAGAGAAATGCAAAAAGTTGCTCTCGTAACAGGCTCAGGCCAGGGGATTGGTAAAGCGATCGCGCTTCGCCTGGTGAAAGATGGCTTTGCCGTCGCCATCGCCGACTATAACGTCGAGACGGCAAGAGCCGTCGCCGATGAAATCATCCGTAACGGCGGCAACGCCGTCGCCGTGAAGGTCGATGTCTCTGACCGCGAACAGGTATTTGCGGCGGTGGAGAAAGCGCGCACCGCGCTGGGCGGCTTTAACGTGATCGTGAATAACGCCGGGATTGCGCCGTCTACCCCCATCGAATCCATCACGCCGGACATTGTCGACAAGGTCTACAACATCAACGTGAAAGGGGTGATCTGGGGGATCCAGGCCGCGATTGACGCCTTCCGCAAAGAGGGACACGGCGGCAAGATCATCAACGCCTGCTCCCAGGCGGGACACACCGGCAACCCGGAACTGGCGGTCTACAGTTCCAGCAAGTTCGCGGTGCGCGGCTTAACCCAGACCGCGGCACGGGATCTCGCGCCGCTGGGGATCACCGTTAACGCCTACTGTCCTGGCATCGTCAAAACGCCGATGTGGGCGGAAATCGACCGTCAGGTCTCCGAGGCGGCGGGTAAACCGCTCGGCTACGGGACCGAAACCTTTGCCAAACGCATTACGCTTGGCCGCCTGTCCGAGCCGGAAGATGTCGCCGCCTGCGTCTCATACCTGGCAGGCCCGGATTCCGACTACATGACCGGCCAGTCGCTCTTAATCGATGGAGGGATGGTGTTCAACTAAATACTAATATACCCGTCATACTTCAAGTTGCCTGTGCGTTGGCTTTCCTCGCTCACCCCAGTCACGTACTGATGTACGCTCCCGGGGATTCGCTGCGTCGCCGCCTTCATGCAACTCGAATTATTTAGGGTAAAAGCTCTGACATGAGTTTTCCCCTGCACCCGTGCAGGGGCTTTTTTTTGTCTCCTCCGTCATTGTGCATTACACTGCGCGCTGCAAAACTTTAGTCATTACGATCTGACAGGCGGTAACAGCGATGAACGGTACAATCACAACGTGGTTTAAAGATAAAGGCTTTGGATTTATCAAAGATGAAAACGGCGACAACCGCTATTTTCATGTGATTAAGGTCGCGAACCCCGATCTGATTAAGAAAGATGCCGCGGTGACCTTTGAGCCAACCACCAACAACAAAGGCCTTTCCGCCTACGCGGTGAAGGTGATCCCCGAAAGCAAACATCTCTTTATTGCCGGCGAGCGCGTGAAGCTCTCCTCCATCAAATCCTTCGTGGTGTTTAACGAAGAAGAGCCGGCTGATACCAAAATCGACAAAGAGAACGCGGTGCTGTCGGTTGGGCTGCTGATGAACAGCATCAAGCCTAAATCCGAGAAAAAGCCGGGCGAAATGCGCACGGTGAAGAAGCTGGCGATCACCACTTTCCAGAACACGACGCTGATCTTCACCGAAGATGAGATCGACATTGATGCCACGGTGAAGCTGCTTAAGTAACGTTTTGCCGGGTGGCGGCGACGCCTTACCCGGCCTACGAAAAACCATCAACGCGGCACGAAACGTAGGCCCGGTAAGCGCAGCGCCACCGGGCACCGCCGCGCGCATTTACCCCATCCTGTGCTCACCCCGCAACATCGCTTCACGGTCAAACACTTTCTGGATCTCCCCGTGCGCCATAAATGCCGCCCGGTCGGACATATGGGCAATCACGTCCGCATCGTGGCTCACCAGCAGGTAGGTCATGCCGTGCTCGGCTTTCAGGCGGTTGAGCAGGTTCAGAATTTCCGCCTGCACGGACATATCCAGCGCCGAAGTCGGCTCGTCCAGCAGCAGAAGCTGCGGGCGCAGCAGCAGCGCGCGGGCAATGGCCACGCGCTGACGCTGCCCGCCGGAAAGCTGGTGCGGATAACGCTTGCCCGCGTCGGCGGAAAGCCCCACCTGCTGCAGCGCATCCGCTACCTTTTCGGCAATCTGCGTTTCGCCGTGGATGTTTAACGGCTCCGACAGGGTGCGCGCAACGGTGTGGTTCGGGTGCAGCGACGCCCACGGATCCTGAAACACCATCTGCACGTTGCGGCGAAGCTCGCCTTCAAAACGCCGTCCTGGCCGTAGCGCGTCTCCCAGGATCGAAATGCGCCCGTTCCACTCGCGCTGCAATCCCGCCAGCACGCGCAGAATAGTTGATTTCCCGCAGCCGGATTCGCCTATCAGGCTGAAGGTTTCGCCTTTTTCAATGGCAAAGCTGGCGGCGGACACCGCCGTTTTCTCCCCGAATCTCACCTGGAGATCCTTAACTTCAACGAGCGCCATTATCGGCCTCCTTCCACGGCTGCGTGCGGTCCAGCGTCGGCAGCATCTGGCCGAACGTTTGCGCATTGGGTCGGCAGGTCCACAGGGTTCGCGTATACGGGTGCGTCGCCTGCGGAAGCCGGTTCGCCGCCATCTCATCGACCTTCTCGCCCTGATACATCACCAGCACGCGGTCGCAGTGTTCCGCCACCAGCGGCAGATCGTGGCTGATTAACAGCATCGCCATCCGGCGCTCTTCGCTCTGCTGCACCAGCAGTTCGAGGATCTGGTTGCGCAGGCGGGCGTCCAGCGCGGAGGTGGGTTCGTCGGCAATCAGCACCTGCGGGTTGTTGATCAGCGCAATGGCGATCATCACCCGCTGGCCCATGCCCCCGGAGAGCTCGCCGGGGTAGCGCTGGAGGACGTGTTCGTTGAGCCCGACGGCGCGGATGATGTCGTGAATGCGCCCCAGGCGCTCGGCGCGGGGCAGGCGCTGGTGCAGGGTCAGCGCTTCATCGAGCTGAGCGGCGACGTTTTTCGCCGGATTCAGCGCGTAGCGCGGGTCCTGCAGGACCATCGCAATCCCGTTGCCGCGCAGCGCCTGCCAGCGGCGGTTATTCATGCTCAGTAGGTCGTTGCCGAGCACGTTAAGCCGGTTCGCGCTCACGATGCCGGGCTTACGCACCAGCCCCATCAGGGCGCGGGCGGACATTGATTTGCCCGAGCCGGATTCCCCCACCAGCGCCAGCCGCTCGTTGCCTAGCGTGAAGCTGAGGTTGTTGACCACGCGCGCGGCGGGGTAGTCGATATTCAGCGCATCGACGATGACGCGGTGTTCAGTCATGCTGTGGCTCCAGTACGTCGCGCAGGCCGTCGCCCAGCAGGTTAAAGGCGAGGCTGGCAAACAGAATCGCTCCGCCCGGAATGGCGGCAATCCACCACTGGTCGAAAATCACCTGCATGCCGTCGGCGATCATCGCGCCCCATTCGGCCATCGGCGGACGCGCGCCAAGGCCGAGGAAGCCCAGACCGGCGGCCGCCAGAATAATCCCCGCCAGATCCAGCGCCAGCCGCACAATCGCGGACGGCAGGCACAGGGGCAGAATATGGCCGACCAGCAGGCGCGGGCCGCGAATGCCCATCATCTCGGCGGCGGCCAGATAATCGCTGTGGCGCAGACGCTGAATTTCACTCCGCGCCTGACGCGCGTAGGCCGGCCAGGTGGTTAAGGCCAGCGCCAGCGCGCCGTTGACCAGCCCGGGGCCAAGCATCGCCACAAACGCGAAGGCGAGGATCAGGCGCGGCATCGACATTACCACGTCGGTAAAACGCATCAGGATGCGCTCCAGCCAGCCGCCGTAGTAGCCGGACAAAATCCCCACCAGCAGCCCGGTGGGCAGGGTGATTACGGTAACTAATGCCACCAGCCCGAGCGCCGGACGGGTGCCGTAAATCAGGCGTGAAAGCAGATCGCGCCCGTAGCTGTCGGTGCCCAGCCAGTGCTGGCTGTTCGGTGCCTGCAGGCGTGCGGCGGCGTCCTGCCAGTTCGGGTCAAGCGGCGCGAGCCACGGCGCGAACAGGGCGATAACCACCAGCAGCGCGATGGCAGCCAGCCCGCAAAACGCGGCGGGGGAGCGGCGCAGGCGGCGTAAGAAAAGATAAAACGGCATCAGCGCACCCTGGGATCGGTCGCCCGCACAAGCAGGTCGGTAAGGTTATTGATCAGCACAAAGCAGACGCCAATCAGCAGCGTGCCGCCCATGACGGCGGTGGTGTCTCCGGCGAACAGGACGGTGGTGAGGTAGCGCCCGATCCCCGGCCAGGAGAAGACGGTTTCAGTCAGTACCGCGCCTTCCAGCATGCTGGTGTAGGCGAGGGCGATCACCGTCAGCAGGGTGCCGCGAATGTTCGGCAGCACGTGGCGCAGCAGGATGGTCATCTCCCCGGCGCCCTTGGCGCGGGCAAGCAGGATGTACTCTTTGTTCATTTCGCTCAGGCAGGCGGAACGCGTCAGGCGCGTGATGCTCGCCAGCGAATAATAGGCCAGCAGCAGCACCGGCAGCACCAGGTGGCTGAGGGCGTTGCGGAACGCCTCGCGATCGCCGGAAAGCCAGGTATCCACCAGCGCAAAGCCGGTACGCGGCTCGACGGTGAACTGCCAGATATCATCCAGCCTGCCGGGACCCGCGCTCCACTGCAGCTTCGCGTAGAACAGGGCCAGCATCAGCAGGCCGAGCCAGAAAATCGGTACCGAGTTGCCGAGCAGGGTGAGCGTTCTGATGGCGAGATCGAGCGGCGAACCGGCGTAGCGGGCGCACAGCACCCCGGCAATCACGCCGAGCACGGCGCCGATGATTAACGCCAGCGTGGCCAGCTCCAGCGTGGCGGGGAACGCGTGCAGCAGATCCTGCAGCACCGGCTGCCCGGTGGCGCTGGCGGTGCCTAAATCACCGTGGGCAAGGTTTTGCAGGTAGTGCCAGAACTGCACGGGCAGAGGCCGATCCAGCCCAAGCTGATGGCGAACCTGATCGTAGGTTGACTGGCTGGCGTGATCGCCCACGATCTGCAGCACGCGATCGACCGGTGAAAACGCCGAGAGCGCAAACGTGACGAGCAGCAGCCCGAAGAGCGTGAGCAGCAGGGTCAGCAGCCCCTGGAGAACGCGGGTGGAAAGATGTGGCATGGGAAAATCGTTATCCTGAAAATATGCACGGACGACCCCCTCTCCCTGTGGGAGAGGGCGGGGGTGAGGGGGAACAGGTGGCTCTGTTGCACGATGTTGCCCTCACCCCAACCCTCTCCCACGGGAGAGGGAGAAGGGCTACTTCGTGACGCGATCGTACCAGACCATATCCGCGTTCAGCCCCTGCTGATACCCCTTCACGTTATCGCGCACCACGATCTGGGTTTTCCCCTGATCGACGAACACGTACGGCGAATTCTGCTGCAGCTGTTCCTGCATCTTTTTGTAGAGATCCAGACGCTTCGCCGGATCCGGCTCGGCTACCGCCGCCAGCGTGGCTTTGTTCAGCTCGGGAATTTTCCAGCCGTTAAGCCCGGCCACGGTGCTGGATTTGCCGTCGTTCCACGCAAAGGCGCTGGCGTTTGAGTGCGCGTCGAAGTAGTCCGGGATCCACAGACGAATCGCCGCCTGATGCTGCTTTGCGCGCACGCGGGCATAGACCTGGCTCCCGGCGGCAGGCAGCAGATCGACCTTCACGCCGCCCTGAGCAAAGCTCGCCTGCATCGACTGGGCGAGGGTGATAAACGGCGGCTTGTTCTCCACGTCCAGCGTGAAGTGCGCGTCTTTAATGCCCGCTTTGGCGAGAATGGCTTTCGCTTTTGCCGGGTCAAATTTAAACGGGTTGTCTTCCAGCGCGCCCGGCAGGCCGACCGGCAGGAAGCTCTGATGAACAAAGTACTGGCCTTTCAGCAGATTTTTGGTGATGCCTTCATAATCGACCAGCCAGCGCGAGGCTTCCCAGAACGCCGGGTTGTTCAGCAGCGGGTTGGCGCTGTTGCCGGTGTTAAACACCAGGTAATTTTGCTCGGCGGACGGAATGCTCAGTACCTTCACGCCCGGCTTGCCGTCCAGGGCGCTTATCTGATCTGCACCGAGATCGCGCGCCACGTCCGCATCACCCTGCTGGATCAGCAGGCGGCGTGAGGCCGGATCGGGGACGTTTTTAATGATGATGCTTTTGAGCTTCGGCGCGCCGCCGGGCGCCGATTCGTTAGCTTCCAGCACGATAGCCTGATGCGGCTGATAGACGCGCATTTTGAACGCGCCGCTGCCCGCCGAGTGCATTTTCAGCCAGGCGTTACCGAAGTCGTTATCCTTCACGTTCGCCGCAACCTGCTTTTCATCGACGATGGAGGCAATCGGCGTTGAGAGAATATTCAGCGCCACCGACGGGCTAACGTCCGCCGTCCAGTGAAGCTGGAGGGTATGGTCGTCCACCTTTTTCAGCTGGCTGGCGATGTTGCTCGCGTCCCAGCCCAGCACGTTGAGGATAAAGGCCGGGGATTTGTTGAGCGTCACGGCGCGGGTGTACGAGAAAATCACGTCTTCCGGGCGCAGCGGGTTACCGGAGGCGAATCTGGCATCGGGCTTAAGCTTAATCGTCAGGGTTTTGGCTGCCGCGTCCGCTTCCCAGCTGTCTGCCAGAATCGGGGTGATTTTTTCCGGGTTATCGCGGTCCGGCTGTACCAGACGCTGATACAGGCTCGGCACGGTCTGGATGCTGGAAAGCTCGTTGGCTTCGGCCGGGTCGAGGCTCACGATGTCATCCAGCCCCTGGGCAACAACCAGCGTGGTGGGCGGTGTAGCGGCGTGGACAGCGCCTGAGAGCGCAGCCAGCACCAGTAACGGCAACAGTTTTTTCGTCATAGCGATCCCTGAGAAGAATATATTGTGATTGTTTTATGCTCCGCTACGTTAGGGCGACTCTGACATTCCGCAAAGTCGAAATTCAGCTTTGCTTATGCCTTCCAGGAATATCGCATGCGTTCGGGCTATTAAAATACGCTGCTTTTCGCCCGCTTTTTAACCTGCTATAACAAACTCCTTACCTTTCAGGGAGTCACCGCCGTGCCCGAAATCAATCAACATGGTCAAACCGTTAACGATATCGTTCCCGACTGGAGAGGCGCGCGCGTATTAACCCGCACGCCGCTGTTCGGCCAGTATTGCCGCCTGGAGCCGCTGGATGCCGATCGCCACGCGGCCGATCTCTACGAGGCCTATGCGCTGGGCGACGACAGCGACTGGACGTGGCTTGCCAGCACGCAGCCAGCGAGCGTGGAAGCCACCGTGCACTGGATCGTGGGTAAGGTGATGGACGATGAGCTGGTGCCGTTTGCCGTCATTGATTTACGCACCGAACGCGCGGTGGGGCTGGTGAGCTATATGGCTAACGAGCGGCTGCTGGGGTCGGTGGAGATCGGGCACGTGACCTGGTCGCGCAGGATGAAAGGAACCCGGATGGGCACCGAAACGGTGTGGCTGCTGCTGAAAAATGCGTTTGAGCACGGCTACCGGCGCGTCGAGTGGAAGTGCGATTCCATGAACGTTGCGTCACGAAATGCGGCGGAGCGGCTGGGGTTTGTCTGGGAAGGACGCCTGCGCCAGAAGCTGGTGCGCAAAGGGCGCAACCGCGACAGCGATATGCTTTCTATTATTGACGGCGAGTGGCCGCAGCGCGATGCCGAACTGCGCGCCTGGCTGGCGGCGGAGAATTTTGACGGAGAAGGGCGGCAGATTAAGCGGCTTGAGGCGTTTCGGTTATAAGTGTTTTATGTAGGGTACATCTGAAACGGTCGATCAATCTGCGGAAATGGCAATTTCAATCAAATTGGTTTTTCCTGACTGTAGCCCCTGCGTCACCGCCGTGGCGATATCCGCGGCCTGGGTCACCCGGCAGCAGCGGATACCCATCGCGGTGCCCAGCGACTGGAAATCAATTTGCGGGTTAATCAGATCCATCCCGATAAAACGACCCAGCTTTGTCGAACTGTAGCCCGGCTGTCCTTTCATGAAGTTTTTCAGGATGTTGTACTCCAGGTTATTCATCACGATAAAGGTGACGGGCAGATTTTCGTGCGCCGCCGTCCAGAGCGCCTGCGGCGAGTACAGGGAGGCGCCGTCGCCAACCAGACAAACAACCGGCTCGCGCCCCAGCCCCAGCGAGTGACCTACTGCTGCAGGCATTCCCCAGCCCAGACCGCCGCCGCGCATAAAGTAGTAGCGCGGGTGCTGCTGGTCGGAGATAAACCGGCGAACGTGTCTGGCCGTTGCAATCGCTTCGTCGACAATCGTTATGCCCGGTGGAGCGGACTTTATCACCTCGTAGGCCGCGACCATCGGCGAAATCGCCGGGCGCAGCCGCTCGGCTGCCAGACGCTCTTCCTGCAGTTGCCACTCTTTTTCACGTTCAGCGCGTGCCGCTTTGAGCAGCCGCTGATGCGTCAATTTGCTTGCCACCCGGCGCTGCTCAAGCTTCGGCAACAGTTCCTTCAGGGAGAGTGTGATATCCCCCATCACCGAGAGGCGGGTGGCGTAGGTGCGTCCCAGCTCGTTCATATCCGCCGAGAGCTGATACACCGCGCAGGTTTCCGGAATGGCCTCGCCCTCGCTATACAAAATGGTAATCAGGCTTCTGCCGCCAATGATAAACACCGCATCGTAGGCATTAACGACGCTGGCGATTTCCTTTGCGGTGGTGGGCATATTGCCTCGCCAGAGCGCGTGCTGCGTGGGGAAGGGTAAATTCAGCGGCCAGGAGGAGCCGTAGACGTGGGCGCCCAGGGCTTCAGCAAGCTGGACAATCTCCTGCGTCGAGCCGCTGGAGTGAACTTCATCCCCCGCCACAATCATGATCCTGCCGGGGGTGACTTCGCTTAGCGCCTGCGCCAGCTCGTCCAGCGAGCCCGCCACGGTGTGGTAGTTCACTTTAGAGGCCGTTTGTATCCCGGCGTCGCTGAGCTCTTCCATGACGTTCATTGGCAGGGATAGCAGCACCGGACCCGCGGGAGGGTAGCTGGCGGCATGAAAGGCCCGGCGCACAAGAACCGGTAGCTGGTCGGCGCTGGTGACCTCCTGCGCCCATTTCACCACCGGCGACCCAATGGAGACTATGTCATCATACAGGAGCGGGTCGCGCACGTAGTGGCGGGTATCCTGTTGCCCGACGGTGACAACCAGCGGCGTTTTCATGATCCGCGAGTTAATGAGATTCCCCATCCCGTGTCCGAGACCGCTGGCGGTATGCAAATTGATAAAACCGGTCTTGCCGGAGGCTTTCGCGTAGCCGTCGGCAATGGCGACCACGCTGCTCTCCTGGAGTGCCAGAATATAGTGAATATTTTCATGGCGAAGAAGGGCATCAATGAGCGGGAGTTCGGTGGTGCCGGGATTGCCATAAATATATTCCACACCTTCACTCTCCAGCACTTCAAGGAGAATATCGGCACCCGATCGCATATTTAATTCTGACAGGGACGTTAATGATTTAATCATAATGACACCTCGTTCAGCGTTATTTAACTCATGCTAAAATTCTTCCTGCGTAGGACGGACAATTATTTCATTTACATCAACGTCGCCAGGCTGTTCGATAGCAAATAATACGGCTCTGGCAATCGACTCTGCCGGAATAGCCTGCTTATAAAATTCATGCAGGAACTGTTTGCTCGGGGCATCAGAGCTGCCAAACTGCAGCTCGCTTTCAACGGCGCCGGGGGAAATAAGGGTCGTCCGAACGGTTTTCCCCGCTTCCTGACGTAAGCCTTCACTCAGGGCGCGGACGGCGAATTTCGTGGCGCTGTACACCACGCCGCCGGGGGCAAGGACCTTGATACCCGCCACGGAGGCCACGTTAATAAAGTGTCCGCTCCCCTGGCGCTGGAATACCGGAAATGCCGCTGCGATACCGTACAGCACGCCTTTGATATTGGTATCGATCATCCGGTCCCACTCGTCGGTTTTCAGCTCGCTGAGGGGGGCAATCGCCATAAAGCCCGCGTTGTTGATCAGCACGTCGACGCGCTGGTATGCGGCAACGGCAGCGTCAATCGCGCGCTGAACCTCCTCCTGTCGGGTCACGTCCGCCTTCACGGCAATCGCCTGGCCGCCCTGCTGAATAATGCGATCCACCAGGGCGTTAATTCTCTCCAGACGACGGGCAACCAGCACCAGTGAAAACGGTTTATTTGCCAGATGAAGGGCAATGGCCTCACCAATACCGCTGCTGGCACCGGTGATAACAACAACTTTGTTTGCACTATTATTCATGATCTTATCTCACTGTTGTGTGATTAAAATAAATAAAAATAAGGGAGCGGTTTAAGAATTATGAAAAATTCTTAAACGCTCGTTTTTTGATATATTCTGTATCTGGAATGAAATAATGCTCGCTTAAAACTTAATGGAGTGCGGAAGAAAATGTCAATGACGTTTTTTAATAATTAAATTAATTGCAAGCTTAATATTTAATTCTTATATGTAACAATCATATGAACAGAATAAAATTTGGTGACCCCCGCGGCCCTGCGAACAAGGCCGGAGGATTAAATCTTGCCACTGTACAGCACGGGGCCGGTGGGTTGACCGGTGGGTGATCCCCCTTTAGGTTCAAGGCTTATGGCTATCATCGCGTCAGGGGTAAGGGTGTTGTTCCTGAGGGCAACATCAGTCGGTATATCACTTTGCAGCAGCCCAAGGGATATCGGGGCCTTCCCGGCAGGAATAAGCCAAAGCTGCAGGCTGTTTTGCGCCGCGACAGCGTTCGGTCTGAGAGGGGTGATGCTCAGATACTGGCGGCGGCTGTCCGCACTGACGATCCATTGCCCGTGCTGTTGGGCATCGTTGAGCACCATCAGCGGTGCGAGTTCCGGCGTGCGGGTGGAATACCAGGTCACGACGGTAACGGCGGCGAGGCCGGCCGCGACCATCCAGCCGAGATAGGGCCGGCTTTGGCGCAAAGGCTTTTTCGGTGGCAGATCGAGGGCGATTCTCTTCCACACCGTCTCGGGTGGGTGAACGGGCGCGAGATGACTGTCGAGCGTGCTGAACATTTCCTGCCAGTACGCCACGCGGGCAGCCAGACCGGGCTCAGCGGCAAGCCTCTTCTGGAACTGAAGCCGCGCCCCTCCGCGCAGGGTGCCGAGGGCATATTCTGCAGCCAGCATGTCATCGCGTTTTTCGCTGTCATTCATAGGCCCACGCACTCCCGAAGATGATCCATCGCGCGGCGGATCCAGCTTTTTACCGAGCCCACGGGCTGCTGGAGCCAGTCGGCAATGTCGCTGTGGGACATGCCCTGATAGTAGGCGAGCGTAATGCTCTGGCGCTGTTCCTGACTCAGATGATCCAGACAATGCCTGAGCCGTGCTGCCTGCGCGTCGTCGTACCAGTTGTTTTGCTCATCGTTTTCGCTCAGCAGACTCTCTTCGGAATACGACTCCTCGCGGGCGGCAGCCCGGGTTTGCCCGCTGCGCAGCCAGTCAATGCAGCGGTTGCGAACAATATGCGTAAGCCAGGTCATCGGAGAGCTCAGGGCGGCGTTATAGGTGTCGGCTTTACTCCAGACGGTGACAAAACAGTCGTGAAGGATTTCTTCTGCCCAGGCGCGATGGCGTAGCATGCGCAGCGCGACGGCAAACAGGTGAGGCGATGTGAGTCGGTAAAGCTGTTCAAATGCGCGGCGATCGCCGTTTGCGACCGCCTGCATTAATTTCAACTGCTGTTCAGCCAGCGCGTTATCCATGTTTTTCCCGGAAGGCAACGTCACACTTCCGAAGTATAGACAACTACTTAGGCATCAGGACGGTATCGATCACATCGATCACGCCATTTTTCTGATGGACGTCGTAGGTGCTGATATTCGCCACGTTGCCTTTACCATCCTTGAGCTGAATATTGTGCGGGCCGTTACTCATGATCCACAGCGGTTGACCGTTAACGGTTTTCAGCTCCGCGTGGCCGCCGCCCTGTTTAATTTTCTGCTCCAGCGCTTTCATATCGTAATTACCGGCGACCACGTGATAGGTCAGAATACTGGTGAGCAGAGCTTTATTTTCCGGCTTCACCATATTGTCGACCGTACCCGCAGGCAATTTCGCAAACGCCGCATCGGTGGGCGCAAAGACGGTGAATGGCCCTTTGCTCTGCAGCGTATCCACCAGCCCGGCCGCTTTAACCGCCGCCACCAGCGTGGTGTGATCTTTAGAGTTCACGGCGTTTTCAACAATGTTTTTGCTCGGGAACATTTCCGCTCCGCCCACCATCACGGAGCCAGACGTCATGGCCGCTGATGCGCCTGCACAGAAGAGTAAAGCGCTGGATACGAATGCAACACTGAGTAGCTTTTTCATCATTTATCCTCGGATTAAGGAGCAAAGGCGTTGCTCACATACTCACATACGAGGGCAGGGGGGAAACTGGATGCAGGCAAATGAAAATAAATTTTGGGCGGGGTAGGTTAATCCCCTCTCCCCTATGGGCTGAGGGGGCACCACAAAGTAATGCCAGCACGGAACAGTCCCCTCTCCCCTTCGGGGAGAGGGTTAGGGTGAGGGGAACATAAGGCTGTAGTGGTCATTCCGTTCACTTTATGTTCCTTGCTACTCTGTAACAACATGACTGGTGAACGTGCCAGGGTGGCTCAGTCGCCACCACCCTGGCGACCCGGGCTCCCGGCGGTAAATCGCCGCTTCGCGGTCCCTTCGGCTTATTCCTTCCGGCTTATCGGGAACGGGCGGAGGTAACGTCCCTGTAAAGCCCGCCCTCTCGGCGCATCCATGCGCCTCGCCCCGGCCGGAAGGCAAACGCCTCAGCGATTTACAGCCGGACCAGGGCATCGCTGAAAGGCTTAAGTCGTTCTTAAACAACGTTATTGCTGCTGCTTAAAAATTACTGGGGATCCCTCAGCCTATGGGGAGAGGGCCAGTGTAAGGAGAAATATTTTTAGCGTCGAACCGGCGCCCCGTTCGCCACATAATACGCCGCCGTGCTCTTCGCCAGCGGCTCGCGCCCGCGGATGGCGTCGGCAATCTTCTCGCCAATCATAATAGTGGTGGCGTTCAGGTTGCCGGTGATGATCTGCGGCATGATCGACGCATCCACCACGCGCAGCCCTTCCAGTCCGTGAACGCGGCCTTCGCCGTCGACCACCGCCATCTCGTCGTAACCCATCTTGCAGGTGCCGCACGGGTGGAAGGCGGTTTCAGCGTGGTTACGCACGAACTCGTCGAGCTGCTCGTCGGTCTGGCATTCGACGCCCGGGCTGATTTCGCGGCCGCGATATTTGTCCAGCGCGGGCTGGTGCATGATCTCGCGGGTGATGCGGATTGCGTCGCGGAACTCCTGCCAGTCCTGCTCGTGTGACATATAGTTGAACAGAATCGCCGGATGCTGGTGCGGATCGCGCGACTTGATGCGCACGTGGCCGCGGCTCGGGGAGCGCATGGAGCCGACGTGGCACTGGAAGCCGTGCTCTTTTACCGCGTTCGAACCGTTATAGTTAATCGCTACCGGCAGGAAGTGGTACTGAATGTTTGGCCATTCGAACTCTTCACGGCTGCGGATAAAACCGCCCGCTTCGAAATGGTTGCTCGCGCCCACGCCGGTGCCGCCAAACAGCCACTCGGCGCCAATCTTCGGCTGGTTCCACCACTGCAGGGCAGGGTAAAGGGAGACCGGCTCTTTGCATTCGTACTGGAGGTACATCTCCAGGTGATCCTGCAGGTTTTCGCCCACGCCGGGCAGGTCGTGTGCCAGCGGAATATCGAACTGCTTCAGCAGCTCCGCGTTGCCCACGCCGGAGCGCTGGAGGATCTGCGGGGAGGCAATGGCCCCCGCGCACAGCAGCACCTCTTTGTTCGCCGTCGCTCTGGTTGGGATAGTGCTTTCGCCTTCCAGCCACTCGACGCCTACCGCGCGTTTTCCGTCAAAGATAATGCGATCGGTCATGGCGTGGGTGCGGATGGTCAGGTTCGGGCGCTTTTTGGCCTGGTCAAGATAGCCGCGCGCGGTGCTGGCGCGTCGACCCTGCGGCGTGACCGTGCGGTCCATCGGGCCGAAGCCTTCCTGCTGATAGCCGTTGAGATCGTCTGTGCGCGGGTAGCCCGCCTGCACGCCGGCTTCCACCATTGCCTCAAACAGCGGGTTCACGCCCGGCTTCGAGGTGGTGACGCTCACCGGACCGTCGCCGCCGTGGTAGTCGTTCGGCCCCACGTCGCGCGTCTCCGCCTTGCGGTAGTAGGGCAGGCAGTTGAGGTAGCTCCAGTGCTCAAGGCCAGATTCTTTCGCCCAGTTGTCGAGGTCCATCGCGTTACCGCGGATGTAGCACATGCCGTTGATCAGCGACGAGCCGCCCAGCCCTTTGCCGCGCCCGCACTCCATGCGGCGGTTGTTCATGTACGGCTCTGGCTCGGTTTCATACGCCCAGTTGTAGCGCTTGCCCTGCAGCGGGAACGCCAGCGCGGCGGGCATTTGGGTGCGGAAGTCAAAGCGGTAATCCGGCCCGCCCGCCTCAAGCAGCAGAACGGTGGTATTCGGATCTTCAGTCAGTCGCGTTGCCAGTACGTTGCCGGCAGAGCCGGCCCCGATAATGATGTAGTCAAATTGCAAATAAACCTCCCGGTTAAAATATGGACTGGAATTTACCCATCTCAACCTGGATGGACTTCACCTGGGTGTAGCTCTGCAGCGTCATCACGCCGTTCTCGCGGCCAATGCCGGAGTGTTTATAGCCGCCGACCGGCATCTCTGCGGCGGATTCACCCCAGGTGTTGATCCAGCAGATGCCCGCTTCGAGCTGATGAATGGCGCCGTGCGCGCGGTTCAGGTCGGCAGTGACGATGCCCGCCGCCAGGCCGTAGTCGGTGTCGTTGGCGCGGCGAATGGCTTCTTCTTCGCTTTCATAGGTGAGGATGGACATCACCGGGCCGAAGATCTCTTCGCGCACGATGGTCATCTCGTCGGTGCAGTCGGTGAAGACGGTCGGGGCGACCCACGCGCCGTTGTCGAAGCCTTCGCCCTTCAGCACGTCGCCGCCGCACAGCACGCGCGCACCTTCCTCTTTGCCTTTGGCGATGTAGCGCAGCACGCTGTCGCGGTGCGGGAAGCTGACCATCGGGCCGAAGTTGGTGCGTTCATCGAAGAGATCGCCCGCGCGGATGCGGCCCACGCGCTCAACGATTTTCTGCTCAAACGCGGCCTTGAATTTCGCGGGTACGAACACGCGGGTGCCGTTGGTGCACACCTGGCCGGAGCTGAAGAAGTTCGCCATCATGGCGATGTCTGCCGCGAGATCCAGATCGGCGTCGTCGAAAACGATCAGCGGAGATTTACCGCCCAGCTCCATCGTCACCTCTTTCAGGGACGAGGCCGCCGAGTTGGCCATCACCTTTTTGCCGCTGGCAACGCCGCCGGTGAAGGAGACTTTCGCGATGCCCGGATGCTCGGTCAGGTACTGGCCGGTCTCCGCGCCCACGCCCGGCAGGACGTTAAACACGCCGTCCGGCAGGCCCGCTTCGGTGTAGATTTCTGCGAGCTTCAGGGCGGTGAGCGGCGTCACCTCGCTAGGCTTGAAGATCATCGCGTTGCCCACCGCCAGCGCCGGGGCGGATTTCCACAGGGCGATCTGGATCGGGTAGTTCCACGCGCCGATGCCCGCCACTACGCCCAGCGGCTCGCGGCGGGTGTAGACGAACGAGGTCTCACGCAGCGGGATCTGGCTGCCTTCCAGCGCCGGGATCAGCCCCGCGTAGTACTCCAGCACGTCCGCGCCGGTGACGATATCGACGGTGGAGGTTTCGGAATACGCTTTACCGGTGTCGAGGGTTTCCAGCTTCGCCAGCTCATCGTTGCGCTCGCGCAGGATATCGACGGCGCGACGCAGAACGCGCGAGCGCTCCATGGCGGTCATCGCCGCCCAGATTTTTTGCCCGCGTTTTGCGCTTTCGACGGCGCGATCGACGTCTTCGCGTCCGGCGGCCTGTACGCTCGCCAGAACTTCACCGTTGGCCGGGTTGATGGTCTCGAAGGTGCGACCGCTGGTGGCGGAGGTATAACCACCATTGATATAAAGCTGCTGTTCTGCCATTCGGGACATAAATTCTCCTCGGTTATTCGGTCGGTAAATGCTGGCTGATGAAGTGGCTGGTGAGCGATTGCGCCAGGGTTTTATCCAGCGGCTTGCCGCTCAGCGCGGCGCGTAGCCACAGCCCGTCGATCAGCGCCGCCAGGCCGTAGCCCGCCTCTTCGGCCTGTTCGCGCGGCAGCTCACGGCGGAACTCGTACACCAGGTTTGACAATAAACGACGGCTGCTCACCTGCTGCAGGCGGTAGAGCATCGGCTGGTGCATACTGCTCGCCCAGAAGGCCAGCCAGGCCTTCATTGCCGCGCCGCTGGTCTGGGTTTCATCAAAATTGCCGCCGACAATTGCCTGCAGGCGCTGCTCCGCGCTGCCGTCCGGCAGGGCGCGTAAGCGGCTCAAAACCGCGTCGCGCAGCTGGCCGGTGATGTCGCGCATGGTCGCTTCCAGCAGACCGTTTTTGTCTTTGAAGTAGTGACTGATGATCCCCGTGGAAACGCCCGCCCGACGGGCGATCTGCGCGATCGTCGCGTCATGCATTCCCACTTCATTTATTGCTTCCAGCGTGGCGTCGATAAGCTGCCTGCGCCGGATCGGCTGCATCCCCACTTTGGGCATTTTTGCCACTCCATTCATCAGCGTTGGTAATACATTAAAGCGGTTTTTGATTGGACGTTCAATATAAAATGTGTCTTAATTGTTGCGGATTTGGATTTTAATAGTTACAAAAACAGTGGGGATACTGGATGACAGACCTTTCACAAGACAGAGAAAAAGACAAAATCAACCCGGTCGTTTTTTATACGTCCGCCGGGCTGATTTTGTTGTTTTCCCTGACGACCATCTTCTTTCGTGATTTTTCTGCCGAGTGGATTGGGCGCACCCTGAACTGGGTGTCGAAGACCTTCGGCTGGTACTATCTGCTGGCCGCGACGCTCTATATCGTCTTCGTGGTCTGCATTGCCTGCTCGCGCTTTGGTTCCGTGAAGCTCGGGCCTGAGCAGTCCAAGCCCGAATTCAGCCTGCTGAGCTGGGCCGCGATGCTGTTTGCCGCCGGCATCGGCATTGACCTGATGTTCTTCTCCGTGGCCGAACCGGTCACGCAGTATATGCAGCCGCCGGAAGGGGCGGGGCAGACGATGGAGGCTGCGCGCCAGGCGATGGTCTGGACGCTGTTCCACTACGGCCTGACGGGCTGGTCGATGTACGCACTGATGGGCATGGCGCTCGGATACTTTAGCTATCGTTATAATTTGCCTCTCACCATCCGCTCCGCGCTGTACCCGATCTTCGGTAAAAAGATTAACGGGCCGATTGGCCACAGCGTCGATATCGCGGCGGTGATCGGCACCATCTTTGGTATTGCGACGACGCTCGGGATTGGCGTGGTGCAGCTCAACTACGGGCTGAGCGTGCTGTTTGATATCCCGGATTCGATGGCGGCCAAAGCGGCGCTGATCGCGCTCTCCGTCATTATCGCCACCATTTCGGTGACGTCGGGCGTCGATAAAGGCATCCGCGTGCTCTCCGAGCTGAACGTGGCGCTTGCGCTGGGCCTGATCCTGTTCGTGCTGTTTATGGGCGATACCTCGTTCCTGCTCAATGCCCTAGTGCTCAATGTGGGCGACTACGTGAATCGCTTTATGGGCATGACGCTGAACAGCTTCGCCTTTGACCGTCCGGTGGAGTGGATGAACAATTGGACGCTGTTCTTCTGGGCGTGGTGGGTGGCGTGGTCGCCGTTTGTCGGCCTGTTCCTGGCGCGTATTTCGCGTGGCCGCACCATCCGCCAGTTCGTGATGGGCACGCTGATTATCCCGTTCACCTTTACCCTGCTGTGGCTGTCTATCTTCGGCAACAGCGCACTGCACGAGATCATCCACGGCAATGCGACCTTCGCGCAGGAAGCGATGGCGCACCCGGAGCGCGGCTTCTACAGCCTGCTGGCGCAGTACCCGGCGTTCACCTTTAGCGCCTCCGTGGCGACCATCACCGGCCTGCTGTTTTACGTCACCTCGGCGGATTCCGGCGCGCTGGTGCTGGGCAACTTCACCTCGAAGCTCAAAGATATCAACAGCGACGCGCCGAACTGGCTGCGCATCTTCTGGTCCGTCGCCATCGGCCTGCTGACGCTCGGCATGCTGATGACCAACGGCATTTCGGCGTTGCAGAACACCACGGTGATCATGGGCCTGCCGTTCAGCTTCGTCATCTTCTTCGTGATGGCCGGGCTGTATAAATCGCTCAAGGTGGAAGACTACCGCCGCGTCAGCGCCAGCCGCGACACCGCGCCGCGTCCGATGGGCGCGCAGGACAGGCTGAGCTGGAAGAAACGTCTCTCGCGCCTGATGAACTACCCGGGCACGCGCTACACCAAACAGATGATGGAGACGGTCTGCTTCCCGGCGATGGAAGAGGTCGCGCAGGAGCTGAAGCTGCGCGGTGCGTACGTGGAGCTGAAAAACCTGCCGCCGGAGGAGGGCGAGACCCTGGGGCACCTGGATCTGCTGGTGCACATGGGCGACGAGCAGAACTTTGTTTATCAGATCTGGCCGCAGCAGTATTCGGTACCCGGGTTTACCTACCGGGCGCGCAGCGGGAAATCGACCTACTACCGGCTGGAAACCTTCCTGCTGGAAGGGAGCCAGGGGAATGATTTGATGGACTACAGCAAGGAGCAGGTGATTACGGACATTCTGGACCAGTATGAACGGCACCTGAACTTTATCCATCTGCACAGGGAAGCGCCGGGAAATAGCGTGATGTTCCCGGATGTTTGATGTCTAGATGAGCATCATAAAGGTTAGGTAGCGGGGGCTGAGTGTTTAAACTTTGGCCCCGTTATTTTTGAAAATGTGTGAAGAGTTTGTATTGGTGTATTTATATCAATAATTTATATTGATGGCATAACTCATTTTTCTGGGAATGAATTTGTTTTTTTTGTGGGAAATCTCACAATTAATTGGAGTTTTTAAATGGTTATCCGGAAGGGGCTTTTTGAATAATTAATGAACGCTTCTTGCTTAAAGCATTAAAAAACAGAAAGTGCGATCAACTACAATAAATATCATTAGCATAAAGCATATAACTGACTGGCAGTAAATTTCACTGCAATTAAATGAGGGTAACAAATTGCCAGTTTATGCAAACAAGGGTGGCGATTCTGGAGTCGTTTTTTATGAAACAACTAACGATTCAATCACTGTTCACTTCAGAGATGGATGGAAATATGTTTACGATACCAGCAAGCCCGGGCTCGCTGTAGTGGCAAAGATGCAGCAATTAGCTCATGCTGGTCATGGACTCAATAGCTACATAAGTCGTGTTGTTAAGTCTAATTTCTCTCAAAAGTATCGTTAGTCTAACGCAAGAGGGCGATTTTTGCCCTCTTAACGCATCTAACTATATCATTCATGAATGGTATTGTATTGACTAATTTATTTACATAATATTTAAAAAGATTTTCACCTCAAGATTATTATTCCTCGAGTTACCTCGCATTTATCAAATTCCCCTTATTTTAATTCCCTGTGTATTTATACATGGAAGTATAATGGCCGAAATTAACCCAGCACTGAGATCTGGAAAGATATGTAAAAAGGCAACAAAAAGGAATCGCGGTACAAAGGTGTGCGACCACCTCCATACCGCTAACCACAAACAACTAAAAGGGAGTTGATTATGGCTGCGAAGAATTCTATGCCAGAGCGGGCTATTGCCCAAACAGAAAATGCAGATCTAGAGATTCAGCAAGAAAATCGCGAGAAGCTACGCAAAAAACGCATCCGGGCGTTGCATGACGAGCCGGTTCACTCTGCGTATCTTCATGAAAGAGGAGAGGCGGGTTCCGCCTGTGTGGAACTTTATACTCGGATGGAGCGCAACTATCTGCCGTTAACCGGCGCGTGGTTAACCCGCGCAGGGTTTAAAGCAGGAATAGCCGTGAAGATCCGCGTGATGCCGGATTGTATTGTGATTACGCCGCAAAATTCCCGTGAGCTGTGGGGTTGTCTGGAAGGCGTCAACGCAACGTATACAAATAAGCTGAAGCTGATGAAGTGGCTGGAGACGTTTCCGGGAGCGTTAATTGATACGGGGGATTTGCCAGTGAACGAAAGTGGAAAAGGGTAGCGGTAAATATCACGGCGATCCTGGGAATGCCAGGATCGCATTTCTGCGCAGCCACATACATTAATGTTTATTAATGAGATGAATCAGGATAGTTATGTGCTGGTTTTTTCTTTCTGCGCAGGTTTTATCCATGCATCGTCATATCTGATATTTCCTTTCACATAGTTCCATTGAATACCACGGAATCGCAGGCCTACAACTTCATGCATGTTAGGCGCAGAGCTGCCCGGATAGTATACATGCGTGAAATCCAGAGATGAGATTACCACGCTATCAAGTGTGATGGTGTAGATCTCTGTTTCCGCTCCCGCTTCAACAATTTCATAATATTTGATAATTGCTTTTTGCAGGCGTCTTCCTTCGCAAGCGACAACGGCAAGATAAGGACTCACTTTATCTAATTGCTTATGCAGAGTAACCGGACCATGCTGTCTTGTTCCGGTCATATTTCCGGTATGGCTATCGACGGCTTGTTTTATGCCGTAACTGCTGTTCATGATTTCTATAGCACCTTCTCGACCTGGCATCATACAGTCGCCCTGTATGAACATTCCGTGCTCATCGTAGAGAAAAAGGTAAGCGGGTAGTGACATTATAATCCTCCCAGATTAGTTAGTTGCCCGTCGTTATCGATAAAAAACTCATGTTCATAATCTTCACCATTCAGTCCATAGTTAATTATGTAGGTATATCCATATTTCCAATTGATATCTATGCAATTATCAGGGTAGTTAAGATTCAAATGTTCTCTTCCGGAGCCCATCACGATAGTTATATCGCTACCTTCACTAGAGTAAATTGTATAGTAATTAAGTTTGTCTTTTTTATTTACGCTAAAACAAAGATAATCTCCATTGATGTACGTGGCTCTGGGATGTGGCGCACGTTTGCCTCCTGGACAGCCCGTCAGTAAAATGCATAAACTAAGCAAGGTAATTATTTTTTTCATCCAGGAAAACCTCTCAAAATCGCTTGGTATTTCTGAAGAAGGTAATAAATAGTCTCATTCCGGTTAAAATCACGATATTCAAACAAATGCTCATTGTTTGTTAATCCATGGAATTTCAATAACCAATAGTCACTTACTATTGATGCCTGTTGCTCTAAACCATAATGCATTAGATCTGCTTTATCTAAGCTGTATGAATAATCAGCAATGCCAGAAAATAATCCCCTGGTTCTGACAAACATTCCTTTTTGTGTCTGCCAGACGTGCATCATTTCATGCATGAATCGATGCTTTTTTCGGAGGCTTTTCTCTAACGAAAAATCTGGTGAATACGTTTCCTCTCTGTACCACATTTCACCATTGGGACTCATCGCTATATCGACAGGCTGGAGATTAAAAGGAAGATAACCTTCCCTGTGCACCCACACCAGATGATAATGGATACTGTAACCGTAAAGCGTCTTCGCGAGGGCTATCTCACCGATGGTGAGTTGTCGGATACCGCCTGGGTTAATCGGGGTTCCTGAGGTGGGAATAATGCGTTCATTTACCGGCATTATAAATCCATTTAAATTTTATCGTTATTGGGTTTTTATCCTACTCCTGCAGAAATGGAAAAGAAGATTGATATATTCCTAAAAAGTGTTTTTTGCATTGCGAGAAATAAAAGAAGTGAAAGAGTGGCTGAATAAAGATTTTCGATGCCTGACGCGCGTTACAGCAAAGTGATGACTTGATTACCATCAAGTAACCAGTGAACTGTAAATAGCGTATTTTCTTTAAACTCAGCCTGTGGGCGGGTCAGGGCCAGCGTAAGTGTTCTTTCATCGAGTGTCATAATACGAGCGCAGTCAAAACCTATATAAGTTTTCACCTGTGGAAAGAGCGCCTTAAACAGACTCTCCTTGGCGCTAAAAGCCAGCGTCAGCGCCAGCGCAAAAGGGTAGCCCGAGTGCGTCAGGTACATCGCTTCCTGCGCATCAACGATGCCGTCCTGGATTTCGCGGGCTTCGTGGTCTGGAAGAATGGCTTCGCAATCAATACCTACGAGCGCATCTTGATGACGGACGACAACCGCCATCGCCTGCGCGCCGCTGTGGGTAATGCTCCCCGAAACTCCTTCCGGCCAGAGCGGTTCGCCGCTGGGGCCGATGCCGGGGGTCGCGCGTTCATTTATCGCGCCGAGCGCATGCGCGGCGGCGATGCGGCCTGCAAGATGCTCGGCTTTGCGTTTGCGTCCGGCGTTTAAAAGCTCAGCGTAGTGGGGGAGCCAGAGAAGGTCGGCGTCGGTGAAGGTGGTGGGGTCGAAGGTGACGTTGTGGACGGTGTGGCCGGCAATAATGAACGTGGTGTGGGTTGTGTGCATGTTTTTCCCTTCAGAATTGTGCGGCCTGATGCCCTCACCCCGGCCCTCTCCCACGGGGAGAGGGGGGAGTTACTGCCTGAATCAGAAACGCGTATTCACGCTCATGTACCAGGTGCGACCCGGCTCATTATACGTATACGCTCCCGCACCGTACATATACGCACCGGTGGTGGCGTTGCCCGTGGTCTGGGCATTACCCGCGCGCCACTGGCGTTTGTCGAAGACGTTATCCACGCCGCCGGTCAGGCTGACGTTTTTGGTCATGTCCCAGGTCGCGCTCAGGCCAACGATGCTGTACGGACTGATTTCGTCTTTCTCAGACCCGGTCACCGGCTGACCTTTGTAGTTGTACTTCTTCGGCTGCTGCTTGCCGTACCAGGTAAAGGTCGACTGGAGCGACACGTCCTGATGAACCTGCCAGCTCAGGGTCGAGTTCAGCGTGTACTCCGGAATGATCGACAGACGGTCACCGGTCTCCTTGTTCTTGCTCTGCAGCATCCAGGTGATGTTGTTGGTCCAGTTGATTGTGTCGCTGACCGGCACGTTCAGGGAGCCTTCCAGCCCTTCGACGACCGCTTTCGGAACGTTTTCCCACTGGTAGATATCCGTCTGCACTTTGCCGGAAGAGGTGTGACCGATCGGCGCATAGCCCGCTTCAATCTTGTCGCGATAGTCGTTGCGGAACCAGGTCACGCCCGCCAGCCAGCCGTCACGTTTCCACTCCAGACCAATCTCTTTGTTGATGCTGGTTTCCGCTTTCAGGTCGTCGTTGCCCATCATGTAGCAGCCCACGCCGTCCGAGCTGGCGTAGCAGCCCTGGCCTTTGCTGTAGAGCAGGTAGTTCGGGTTGGTCTGGTACAGGCTCGGCGCTTTATAGGCGCGCGCGATCCCCATCTTCAGCGTGAAGTCATCGCCCAGACCTTGCGACAGGTTCAGGGACGGGCTCCAGTTGTTGCCGACGATAGTGTGGTGATCGAAGCGCAGGGCAGGGGTTAGCATGGTGCTGTCGGTCAGCTCCATGTTGTTTTCGGCGAACAGGGAGAAAATCTCCGCCGAGGTGTACGGGCTGCGGTCGTTGCTCATGCCCGGAACGGTGCCGCCCTGCAGGGTTTGCGTAAAGGAGGTGGAGTCCTTCATGCGCTGCTGGTTCCACTCGGTGCCCAACGTCAGGTTCTGGTTGACGAGGAAATCAATCGGCAGGTTGATCTCGCTGTGCAGCATCACGTCGGCCAGGTCGGTGTCGGTGAATTTATTGCTGTTGAATAACCCTTCCGTCCCGCCCGCCAGACCTTCGCCCAGGCGGGAGTTGCGGGTGTGTTCGTACTGCGCCCAGCTGCTGGTTGTGATGCCGTTATCCCAGCCGCCGTTCCAGGTCACCGCGAAGTTCTGGCGGTAGATACGGTTAGTCTCTTTGCCGTAATTCTTCTTCACCTGCGCGCTGTCGTTGTTCGTGTTCTGCGTGTCGCCCGCGTAGAGGTTGTTCTGGCGGCTGTAGCCCGCTTCGAACTCCAGTGACTGCATGGGCGCGAAGTCCCAGCGCACCACGCCGTTGATGTCTTTGTTTTCCACGCCCTCGCGGCCAGCCGGCAGGGTGTTGGCGTAGGCACCGGTACGATCGGACTGATGACCCTGGTTGATGTCCCACGCGTCGGCCTGGGTTTTATCGAGGTTACCGAACATGCGGAAGCTGAAGTCGCCGCCCAGGGGGCCGCTCAGGCTGAAGTTGGTGCGCCTGGTGGAACCTTCGTCCTTATGTTCTGGCGCGTTCAGGTAGGTGTTCCAGGATCCGTGCCACTGGTCGTCGAATTTTTTGGTGATGATGTTCACCACGCCGCCTGCCGCGCCGTTGCCGTAGCGCGCGGCGGCCGGACCGCGGATCACTTCAATGCGCTCGATCATCTCCGGCGGCACCCAGCCGGTATCGCCGCGGGTGTCGCGCTCGCCGCGCCAGCCCAGACGAATAGAGTTGCGGCTGGTGACCGGCTTGCCGTCGATCAGGATCAGGGTGTTTTCCGGACCCATGCCGCGAATGTCAATCTGACGGTTGTTGCCGCGCTGGCCGCTGGTGGAGTTCCCGGTCAGGTTAACGCCCGGCATGGTGCGGATGATTTCCGCCACGTCGCGCGCGGGCGGGTTTTTGCGGATCTCGTCGGCGGTGATGGTCGACACGCCCGGCGCCTGTAAATTCTGCTCGGCGGCGGTGATCACCATCGTATCTTCGTGCTGCGCAGAGGCGGTGTTGTCGTCTGCCATGGCGGGCAACGCGACACCATAAATCCCTAAATTGACCAGCAAGGCCAGAGAGTGAATCTTCTTATTCATTGTACGTCCCGCTTTTATGATTATTTAATGAGCGCGCTTCCCACAGCGCGGGCATTACGCTATTGCAAATGCAAATAGTTATCAATAATATTATCAATAAAATTTGCTCTGAAACAAAAAAGACTGTGAAACATGGGGTTATAAGGGTGACGACGTTAACAACCGGAAGTGAAGCGTGGTGGCAGTCGAAAAACGGACCTGAATGGGAACGTCAGAAGGAGAAGTGTCGCGTCACCTTCTGGTGGCGGGATCCGGCAGGAACGCAGAAAACCTCATTGGTCAAACGCGTCTGGCTCTACGTTACCGGCGTGACCGATCACCATCAAAATGCCCGCCCGCAGTCCCTCGAGCGCATTCCTGATACCGACGTCTGGCAGTGGCAGGGCGAATTCAGCCCCGAGTGGCGCGGGAGCTACTGTTTTATCCCTTCTGTAAATGAAAACGATTTTGCCGATACCGTGTTTGAAGGCGAACTGCCGGGCCGCATGGCGCTGCGCGAAGGCTGGCGCAAGCTGCTGCCGCACGCGGTTTCCGACCCGCTGAATCGGCAGAGCTGGCGCGGCGGGCGCGGTCATGCCGTTTCGGCGCTGGAGATGCCGGACGCGCCGGTTCAGCCCGGCTGGGACCGTCCCGATACGCCGTATCAGCCGCCGGTCTGCATTGAGTGGAACAGCGAGCGTCTCAACAACCGTCGCCGCGTGTGGATTTTTACCCCCGGGGACGACGGCCCCGAGCGCCCGCTGGCGGTGCTGCTCGACGGGCAGTTCTGGGCCGAAAGCATGCCCGTCTGGCCTGCGCTGACGTCGCTCACCACCGGGCGCCAACTGCCCCCTGCGGTCTACGTATTAATCGATGCGATCGACATGGAACACCGCAACCGCGAATTGCCCTGTAACCCCGATTTCTGGCTGGCGGTACAGGAAGAACTTCTCCCTCTTGTAAATAATATTGCGCCATTTAGCGACCGCGCCGACCGTACCGTGGTGGCGGGCCAGAGCTTTGGCGGACTCTCTTCGCTTTATGCTGGCCTCAGCTGGCCGCAGCGGTTTGGCTGCGTGCTGAGCCAGTCCGGCTCGTACTGGTGGCCGCACCGCGGTGGGCAGCAGGAAGGGCGCCTCATCGAACAGCTCAGAGCCGGTGAGCTGACCGCGAGCGGGCTGCGTATCGTCCTCGAGGCCGGGCGCAACGAGCCGCTGATTTTCAATGCCAATCAGGCTATTTACGCCGAACTACACGCGCAGCAGCAGGTTACCTGGCGTCAGGTTGACGGCGGACACGATGCGCTTTGCTGGCGCGGTGGGCTGACGCAGGGGCTGATGACCCTCTGGCAGCCGCTCATTCAATAACGGAGTCTGTATGGAATTCAGCAATCCTTTCGATAATCCGCAGGGACAGTTCGCCATTTTGCAAAACGACCGTGGGCAGTACAGCCTGTGGCCGCAGCAGTGCGAACTGCCGGCGGGGTGGCGCGTGGTGTGCGAAGCGCAGTCTCAGGAGGCGTGCCAGCAGTGGCTGGCCGGGCACTGGCGCACGCTTGAACCGTCTCATTTTGCGGGGGGGAACCCATGAACCGTCTTCCCCTCGTCGCCGCCCAGCCGGGTATCTGGATGGCGGAGCAGCTGTCCTCCCTGCCAAACGCCTGGAGCGTGGCGCACTACACCGAACTGAAAGGCGATATCGACGCGCCATTGCTGGCAAAAGCCATCGCTGAGGGCATGATGGAGGCCGATACCCTGCGAATGCGTTTTGCCGAGGATAACGGCGAGGTGTGGCAGTGGGTAGATGACACCCTCATTCTGCCGGAGCCGTCCATCGTTCGCGTTGCCTCTCACGAAGATGCCGTGGCGCTGATGGAGGCCGATCTCAATCAAAACCTGCGCGTCGACAGCGGTCAGCCGCTGGCGTTTCACCAGCTGATTCAGGTGGGTGAAAGCCACTGGTACTGGTATCAGCGCTATCACCATCTGGTGGTGGATGGCTTCAGCTTCCCGGCCATTACCAGCCAGATCGCCGCGATTTACGCCGCGTGGAAAAAGGATGAATCGACTCCTGACTCCCCGTTTACGCCATTTGCCGAAGTGGTGGAAGAGTATCAGCGCTATCGCGACAGCGAGGCGTATCAGCGCGACGGCGCCTTCTGGGCGGAGCAGCGCAGGCAGCTTCCTTCTCCGGTCTCGCTCTCTTCCGCGCCGCTGCCGGGACGCGCCGCCACTACCGATATTCTGCGCCTCAAAATCGCCGCCGACGGTCGCGCCTTTAGCCAGCTTGCGCAGGCGGCAGGGCAGGCGCAGCGTACCGATCTGGCTATTGCGCTGGTGGCGCTGTGGCTGGGCCGCCTGACCGGAAGGCTGGACTACGCCGCCGGGTTTATCTTTATGCGACGCATGGGCTCCGCCGCGCTGACCGCGACCGGGCCGGTGCTCAACGTCCTGCCGCTGGCGGTGAATATCAACCCGCAGGAGAGCCTGCCGGAGCTGGCGCTACGCCTGGCCAACCAGCTGAAAAAAATGCGCCGCCACCAGCGCTACGACGCCGAGCAGATCGTGCGCGACAGCGGGCGTGCCGCAGGCGAAGAAGCCCTGTTTGGCCCGGTGCTGAACGTGAAGGTGTTTGATTATCAGCTGGATATCGACGGCGTGGAGGCCATCACCCACACGCTGGCCACAGGCCCGGTGAACGACCTTGAGCTGGCGCTGTTCCCGGACGAACAGGGCGGATTGAGTATTGAGATCCTCGCCAGTAAGCAGCGTTACGATGAGGCGACGCTTTCCCGTCACGTCGCGCGCCTGAACGCGATGCTGATGCAGTTTGCGGCCAACCCGGACCTGCGCTGCGGCGAAGTGGAAACCGTTTCAGAGCAGGAATACCAGAGGCTTGCGCGCATCAACGATACCGGGCTGGCGCTGCCGGCCACCACGCTGGCGGATCTGGTGGCGGAGCAGGCGAGCAAAACGCCGGACGCCCCCGCGCTGGCGGACGCGCATATTGAGCTCAGCTACCGCCAGATGCGCGAGCAGGTGGTGGCGCTGGCAAACCTGCTGCGCGCGCGCGGCGTGAAGCCGGGCGACAGCGTGGCGGTGGCCCTGCCGCGCTCGGTGTTCCTGACGCTGGCGCTGCACGGCATCGTCGAGGCCGGCGCCGCGTGGCTGCCGCTCGACACCGGCTACCCGGACGACCGCCTGCGGATGATGCTGGAAGACGCGAAGCCATCCCTGCTCATTACCACCGACGAGCAGCTTCCGCGCTTTAGCGATCTGCCGATTACTGCCTTTAGTTACAACACCCTTTTACCGGCTGCGGATGTAAAACCGCTGCGACTGGCGAAGCCGGAGCAGACGGCGTACATCATCTTTACCTCCGGTTCGACGGGGCGTCCGAAAGGGGTGATGGTTGGCCATACCGCCATCGTTAACCGCCTGAAGTGGATGCAGGACCACTACCCGCTGGACGCGACGGACGTGGTGGCGCAGAAAACGCCGTGCAGCTTTGACGTGTCGGTGTGGGAGTTCTGGTGGCCGTTTATCGCCGGGGCGAAGCTGGTGATGGCCGAGCCGGACGCGCACCGCGATCCGCAGGCGATGCAGAGCTTCTTCGCGCAGTACGGCGTGACTACTACCCACTTCGTGCCGTCGATGCTGGCGGCGTTTGTCGCCTCGCTGACGCCGGAAAACGTCGACTGCTGCAGAACGCTTAAGCAGGTGTTCTGCAGCGGCGAAGCGCTGCCGACCGGGCTGTGCCGCGAGTGGGAGCAGCTCACCCGTGCGCCGCTGCACAACCTGTATGGCCCAACCGAAGCGGCGGTTGACGTCAGCTGGTATCCGGCGTTTGGCCCCGAGCTGGCGGCGGTGCAAGGCAACAGCGTGCCGATCGGCTTCCCGGTGTGGAACACGGGGCTGCGCATTCTGGATGCGATGATGCGCCCGGTGCCGTTTGGCGTGGCGGGGGACCTTTATCTCACCGGGATTCAGCTGGCGCAGGGGTATCTGGGCCGTCCGGAGCTCACCGCCAGCCGCTTTATTGCCGACCCGTTCGCCCCGGGCGAGCGGATGTACCGTACCGGCGACGTTGCCCGCTGGCTGGACAACGGCGCGGTGGAATATCTCGGCCGCAGCGATGACCAGTTAAAAATCCGCGGACAGCGCATCGAGCTGGGCGAAATCGACCGGGCGATGCTGTCGCTGCCGGACGTGGCCCAGGCCGTGGCGCACGCCTGCGTGTTCAACCAGGCGGCAGCCACCGGCGGCGATGCCCGCCAGCTGGTGGGGTATGTGGTTTCCGAATCCGGCTTACCGCTGGATCGCGACGCGCTGATGGAAGCACTAAAAGCACAGCTGCCGCCGCACATGGTGCCGGTGGTGCTGCTGCAAATCAGCGCGCTGCCGCTCAGCGCGAACGGCAAGCTGGATCGCAAGGCGCTGCCGCTGCCGGAGCTGACGAGTAAAACCTCCGGACGCGTGCCGGAAAACGAATCCGAAATCGCCGTCGCGCAGGCGTTTTCTGTCCTGCTGGGCTGCGAGGTGAACGATATCGACGCCGATTTCTTTGCCCTCGGCGGACACTCGCTGCTGGCGATGCGCCTGGCGGCACAGCTCAGCCGCACGTTTGGCCGCAGGGTCACGCCGGGGCAGATAATGGTCGCCTCGACGGTGAGCAAGCTCAGCGCGCTGCTGGACTCGCAGATGAGCGACGAGCAGGCGCAGCGACTGGGGTATGAAACCCTTCTTCCGCTGCGCGAAAGCGACGGCCCGACGCTGTTCTGTTTCCACCCGGCGTCCGGCTTTGCCTGGCAGTTTAGCGTCCTGGCACGCTACCTCAGCCCGCGCTGGTCCATCGTCGGCATTCAGTCGCCGCGTCCGGACGGTCCAATGCAGCAGCGTGCGGATCTGGATGGGGTGATTGAGCATCACCTGGCTACGCTGCGTAAACAGCAGCCGCAGGGGCCGTATTACCTGTTCGGCTATTCCCTCGGCGGCACGCTGGCGCAGGGTATTGCCGCCCGTCTGCGCGAGCAGGGTGAAGCGGTGGCCTTCCTCGGCCTGCTGGACACCTGGCCGCCGGAAACCCAGAACTGGTCGGAGAAAGAGGCCAACGGCCTCGACCCCGAGGTGCTGGCGGAAATCGAGCGCGAGCGTCAGGCGTTTATTGCCGCCCAGCAGGGTCAGGGCTCCAGCGAGCTGTTTAACGCTATCGAGGGCAACTACGCCGACGCGGTGCGGCTGCTCACCACGGCGCGCAGCGCGCGCTTTGACGGCAAAGCGACGCTGTTTGTCGCCGAGCGCACGCGAACGATGGATCCGCAGGTCGCCTGGGCGCCGTGGGTGGCGGAGCTTGAGGTGTACAGCCAGGACTGCGCCCACGTGGATATCATTTCACCGCAGGCGTTTGAGAAGATAGGGCCGGTGTTGAGGGAGATATTGGGGTAACGTCAAAAGCGCCTCTCCCACAGGGCGAGGGGAGGGGGTGCTCCCTCTCCCTGTGGGAGAGGGCCGGGGTGAGGGCATCAGCCCGCACGCTTCCCCAGCGGCACCACCAGCGGCGTACCCGCCACCGGATCGTCAATAATCATGCAGCGCATGCCGTAGATCCGCTCGATCAGCTCCGGCGTCACAATCTCCTTCGGCGCACCCTGCGCCACGATCTCACCGTCGCGAAGCGCAATCAGATGCGTCGCATAGCGGCACGCCTGGTTTAAGTCGTGCAGCACCGCCGCCAGGGTATACCCCTGAGTGCGGTTCAGCTCGCTCAGCAGCTCCAGCAGGTCAATCTGATGGCTGATGTCGAGCCAGGTTGTCGGCTCGTCCAGCAGCATGATCGACGTTTCCTGTGCCAGCACCATCGCGATCCACGCCCGCTGACGCTGCCCGCCGGAGAGGGTGTCCACGCTCTGCTGGGCGAGATCGGTGATGCCCGTCGCCAGCATCGCGCGGTTCACCGCCTCGTCATCCTCTTTACGCCAGCGGGTAAACAGCGGCTGATGCGGGTAGCGCCCGCGCGAGACCAGCTCCTGCACCGTGATGTCTCCCGGCGTGGTGGCGTTTTGCGCCAGCAGACCGATGCGCCGTGCCACCTCTTTGCTGGCGAAGCGCTGGATCTGCTCCCCGTCGAGGAACACGCTGCCTTCAGCCGGCGTCATCAGGCGGCTCAGGGTGCGCAGCAGGGTCGATTTGCCGCAGCCGTTCGGGCCGATAATCGCGGTGAAATGGCCGTCCGGAATGGCGACGGATAAGTCACGGGCAATGATTTTTTTGCCGTAGCCGAGGGTTAAGTTTTCGCCGCGCAAGCGGGTGGTTGAATCAGTCATTTCCTGCGTGACTCCTGAACGAGCAAGACGATGAGGTAAATCCCGCCGAGGCTGACGGTCACCACGCCCACCGGCAGTTGATAAGGCATAAACAGCCGCTGGGCGCAGAGATCGGCGGCCAATAGCAGCAGCGCGCCGCACAGCGCCGCCTGGGTTAATCCCCAGCGCGCCGTGCCGCTAAGACGACGGGCGATGTGCGGTGCCACGAGGGCGATAAACGAGATTGGCCCGGCAATCGCGGTGGAGGCGGCGGTCAGCAGTACGGCGACCAGCATCAGCATCAGGCGCGAGCGCTCGACGCGCACGCCCAGCGCGCAGGCGGTGTCGTCGCCCATCTCCAGCAGACGCATGCGCCGCACCAGCAGCAGCGCGCCGATAAACATCAGCAAAATCAGCGGCGCGGCGGGCCAGGTTTTGCCCCATGTCAGGCCGTTGAGCGATCCGGCGTACCACAGCCCGGCGGAGAGCGCGGTTTCCAGCGAGGCCTGCAGTAAAAGCCAGGTGTTAAAGGCCATCAGCATGGCGCGGATGCCGATCCCGATGATGATCAGGCGAAAGGTGTCGATACCGTTGCGCCAGGCCAGCGCCCAGATCAGTAATGACGTCAGAATGCCGCCCGCCATCGCCGTAAAGGTAATGGCCGTCAGGTGCTGACCAAACAGCACCATCGCCACCAGCACGCCGCTCCAGGCCCCGGTGTTAAGGCCCATCACGTCCGGGCTGCCGAGCGGGTTGCGCATCAGCGACTGGAATATCGCACCGCTCACGCCGAGCGCCGCGCCGACCAGAATCGCCATCGCTACGCGCGGGAGGCGCCATTCCGTCACCACCATGGTGATGTTGCGCGGCGCGCTGCCGAGCAGGGCGTCAAAGACCTGGACAACATCAAGCGTCACCGCGCCGCTGCGCAGGCTCCAGACCGCCAGCAGCAGAATGACGATAGTCAGCAGGCAGATGCTGGTGAGTAAACGACGGGACGGGGCCATCATGCGCCACCTCCGCGTTTATGGCGAACCAGGAAGATCAGCACCGGCGCGCCGATAAAGGCGCTGACCACCGAGACGCGCAGCTCGCCGGGCACCAGCAGGCGGCCCAGCACATCGGCAAACAGCAGCAGGGCAGGGGTGGCAAGCAGCGTCACCGGCAGCGACCAGCGGTGATCCGCGCCCACCAGCCAGCGCGCCATGTGCGGCATCATCAGGCCAATAAAGGCAATCGGGCCGACTACCGCGGTCGCGCTGCCGCACAGAACCGTGATCGCCAGAAGTCCAATCAGCTGCGTGCGCGCCACCCGGTTGCCGAGGGCGGTCGCGGTGTCGCTGCCGAGGCTCAGGCTGTTGAGTGACCGGCTTAAAAACAGCGCCACGGCGGCGGCGATAATGACCGGGATCGCCACCACTTTTAGGGTTTCGAGGGTGCGGATATCCAGCGAGCCGGCCTGCCAGAAGCGCAGCTGGTCGTAGACGTCCGGGTTGAGCAGGGCGATACCGTTGGACAAGCCTTCCAGCACCGCCGCGAGCGCCACGCCCGCAAGCGTCAGGCGTACCGGACTCAGCTGCCCGCCGCCCTGGCTGCCGGTAAAGGCGACCACCAGCGAGGCGGCCAGCGCGCCGCAGAAGGCCATCACCAGCTGTTCGGAGGGCGAGGTCAACCCAAACAGCGCTGCGCCGAGCACGATGGCAAAGCTGGCGCCGGAGTTAACGCCGAGAATACCGGGATCTGCCAGCGGGTTACGGGTAAGGGTTTGCATCAGGGCGCCGGCAAGGCCCAGCGCGCTACCGGCCAGCAGTCCGGCAAGCGTGCGGGGGAGTCGTGCGTCGAGCACGATGACGCAGTCGGCGCTCTGGCAGGTGCCGGAGAGCGCATCAACGATAACGGACGCGGGCAGCGGCTTCGCGCCGACCAGCAGGCTGAGTGCAGTCGCAAGGATCAACAGCAGCAATAAAACGGGCACGGCAACGGCGCGCACCGAAGAAGAGGAAAACGACATAGCAACATCCATGATTTGATAATGATAGTGATTATCGTTATCTATCTTATTTGGCTATGTTAGCATGTGCGCCCATGGAATGGGTAGAAATAGACTCAAGGCTTTGTCATGAATCAAAAATCCTGGCTGCTCAATCTCAGCCTGCTTAAAACGCACCCGGCGTATCGCGCCGTTTTTATCGCTCGCTTTATCTCCATTTTGTCCCTCGGGCTGCTCGGCGTCGCCGTGCCGGTCCAGATCCAGACCATGACGCACTCCAGCTGGCTGGTGGGGTTATCCGTCACCTTAACCGGCGGGGCGATGTTCATCGGCCTGATGGTCGGCGGCGTGCTGGCGGACCGCTACGAGCGTAAAAAGCTGATCCTGCTGGCGCGCGGCACCTGCGGCGTGGGCTTTATTGGGCTGTGTCTGAACGCGATGCTGCCGGAGCCGTCGCTGATCGCGATTTATGCCCTGGGGCTGTGGGACGGTTTCTTCGCCTCGCTGGGCGTGACGGCGCTGCTGGCGGCGACGCCCGCGCTGGTCGGGCGCGAGAACCTGATGCAGGCGGGGGCGATTACCATGCTCACCGTGCGTCTGGGCTCGGTGATTTCGCCGATGGTGGGCGGCCTGCTGCTGGCGACCGGCAACGTGGCGTGGAACTACGGGCTGGCGGCGGCGGGAACCTTCATCACCACGCTGACGCTGCTGCGCCTGCCGCTGCTGCCGCCTCCGCCGCAGCCGCGCGAGCATCCGCTGAAATCGCTGATGGCCGCGATTCGTTTCCTGTTCAGCAACCCGCTGATTGGCGGGATTGCGCTGCTCGGCGGCCTGCTGACCATGGCGAGCGCCGTGCGCGTGCTCTACCCGGCGCTGGCGGGAGAGTGGCAGATGAGCGCCTCGGAGATTGGCATTCTCTACGCCGCCATTCCGCTCGGCGCGGCGTGCGGGGCGCTGACCAGCGGCAACCTGGCGCAGGGCGCGCGTCCGGGGCTGATTATGCTGCTTGCCACGCTGGCGTCGTTTATCGCCATCGGGTTCTTCAGCCTGATGCCGGTGTGGGCGCTCGGGGTGCTGTGTCTGGTGATTTTCGGCTGGCTGAGCGCCATCAGTTCGCTGCTGCAGTACACCCTGATCCAGACCCAGACGCCGGAAGGGATGCTCGGGCGCATTAACGGCCTGTGGACGGCGCAGAACGTCACGGGGGATGCGATTGGTGCGGCGATCCTCGGCGGGCTGGGGGCGATGATGACTCCGGTGGCCTCGGCGAGCTGCGGCGGGTTTGTACTGGCTATTATTGGCGTGATTTTGTTAGTGGCGCTGGTGGAATTGCGGCGGTTCAGGCAGGAGAGTGTGTTGAACGACGGTGCGGCCTGATGCCCTCTCCCACAGGGAGAGGGAGGAAAATGCCTACTTAAACAACGTATTCAATCTGTCTAACACCAACATCGCGCTGTAGTAATCCAGGCGGAACGTCTCGGTTCCCAATGCCCAGACCCGTTTGTTTTTCACCGACGGCAAATGCGCCAGCAGCGGGTTGGCGTAAATCGCATCCACGTCTTTCCGATCGCCGGCAAACACAAACAGCCCTTCGCCGTTCAGCCCCGTCGCCAGGTTTTCACCGCCCAGCTGGATGATGTCGTGGCGTTTGCCCTGGCTTTTTGAGGTGTGCAGCCCGGCGGGTAGATCCGCTAGCGTAAAGCCCAGCTGTTGCAGCAGCTTGCCTTGCGCCGATTCCGCAGTCCACAGGTTGGCGCTGTGCGCGGCGGCGGTGTAGACGATGGCGTTCACCGGCTGCGGCGGCAGCTTCATCTGCTGTTTTACCTGCGCGAGCTGTTTATCAAACGCGGCAATGCGCTCTGCGGCCTGTTTTTCCTGCCCGGTGAGGGTGCCCAGCTGCGTCAGCAGTTCCTGCCAGCTCTTGTCGTCGTAGTTGATGATAAGCGTTGGGGCGATGGCGGAGAGCTGATCGTACAGCGCCAGCGCGGAATCCCCGCCGGTAGCGCTGATCAAAATCAGATCCGGCATTTGCGCGGCGACCGCTTCGGCGCTTGGCTCGCCAATGTACAGCCGCGCAACCTTGCGCTGTTTCGCAATATCGCCCCACTGACGCAAAAAGCCCTGCGCATCCGCCATGCGGTTGTTCGGCGTGGTCGCGCCGCTGGCAACGACCGGCGCGTCAATCGCCAGCAGGGAGCCAGTTAAGGTCACGCTGGTGGAGACAATGCGCGTCGGTTTGCTCTCAAGCGTGTGAACGCCTCGGCTGTCGGTCACCTGACGCGGCCAGTCGGCGGCAGCGGCTGAGGCAAGTCCTAAAACTAAAAGTCCAGATAAAAGCAGGGTATTACGGAATAGGGCAGGGAATTTCATAGCGCGACATCCTGTTTTCGTTGAAGATAATGCTTCTCATTTTCATGGTTGATGCGAAGGGATGCAAGCTTTTGTCGCATAAGTTATTTGTCCGACGGTTGACAGCGCAGCGATGTGGGATTAGGTTAGCCGACGAAAATATAAATGATAATCATTATTGCTTCTTTTATCATTTTGAGGAGGATGAAATGGACACGTCCCTGGCTGAGGAAGTTCAGCACACCGCGACCACGCTGCAATCAGACAGCTTTTTCTTTATGTCGCCTTACCGCAGTTTTACTACCTCAGGCTGTTTTACCCGCTTCAGTGAACCCGCCGTCGGCGGTGACGATCCGGCCGGGCAATTCCAGCAAAAATTAGCCCAGGCCTTCCGGAATGCGAAAGCTAACGGTATCGCTCATCCGGTGATGGTAGGGGCTATTCCGTTCGATACCCGCAAGCCATCTTCTCTGTTTATTCCGCAGCGCTGGCAGACCTTTTCCCGTCCGGCACGTCAGCAGTCCGCACGCTATTTTTCCGGCTCGCAGGCGCTGAAGGTGGAACAACGCACCGAGATCCCGCCGCAGCCCGTGTTCGAAGAGATGGTCGCGCGCGCCGCGTCGCTTACCGCCACGCCGCAGGTGAACAAGGTGGTGCTGTCGCGTCTGATTGATATCGCGACCGACAAACACATGGACAGCGGTGCGCTGATGGAGCGGCTGATCGCCCAGAACCCGGCGAGCTTTAACTTCCACGTGCCGCTGGAAGACGGCGGCGTGCTGCTCGGCGCCAGCCCCGAACTGCTGCTGCGTAAAGAGGGCGCGCACTTTAGCTCGCTGCCGCTGGCAGGCTCCGCGCGCCGTCAGCCGGACGATGTGCTGGATCGCGAAGCGGGCAATAAGCTGCTGGCCTCCGAAAAAGACCGCCACGAGCACGACCTGGTGACTCAGGCGATGAAGGCCATTCTGGCACCGCGCAGCCACCACCTGAGCATGCCGTCTTCCCCGCAGCTCATCACCACGCCGACGCTGTGGCATCTGGCGACGCCGGTTGAAGGTGACGCGCGTGAAAACGAAAACGCCCTGACTCTGGCCTGCCTGCTGCACCCGACCCCGGCGCTGAGCGGCTTCCCGCATGAGGCGGCAAAAGAGCTGATCGCCGAGCTGGAGCCGTTCGACCGCGAGCTGTTCGGCGGCATCGTCGGCTGGTGCGACAGCGAAGGCAACGGCGAGTGGGTGGTGACCATCCGCTGCGCGCGTCTTCGCGAAAATAGCGTTCGCCTGTTTGCCGGCGCGGGCATTGTGCCTGCCTCTTCGCCGGTGGGCGAATGGCGCGAAACGGGCGTGAAGCTCTCCACCATGCTCAACGTGTTTGGCTTGCACTAAGGATCGCTCATGACCATTCCCTTTACCCGCTGGCCTGAGGAATTCGCCCGCCGCTACCGCGAAAAAGGCTACTGGCAGGATCTGCCGCTGACCCACATCCTGACGGATCGCGCTGAAAGCGATGCCGTGGCGATTGTCGACGGCGAGCGGCACATCACCTACCGCGCGTTTAATCAGGCGGTGAACAACCTGGCGTCCGCTCTTCAGGCGCGCGGGCTGCAGCGCGGCGAGACCGCGCTGGTGCAGCTTGGCAACGTGGCCGAGTTCTACGTCACTTTCTTTGCGCTGCTGCAAATTGGCGTCGCGCCGGTTAACGCGCTCTTTAGCCATCAGCGCAGCGAGCTGAACGCCTACGCAGAGCAGATCAAACCCGCCGTGCTGATTGGCGATCGCGACCACGCGCTGTTTGCGGGCGATGATTTCCTCAACGCCTTTGTGGATGCGCATCGCTCGGTACGCCTTGTACTGCTGCGCGGCGATAAGGGCGAACACGCCCTGGAAGCGGCGATTGCGCGTCCGGCGGATAACTTCATTCCGAACCCGACGCCCGCTGACGAAGTGGCATTTTTCCAGCTTTCCGGCGGCAGCACCGGCACGCCGAAGCTGATCCCGCGCACGCATAACGACTACGACTACAGCATTCGCCGCAGCAACGAGATCTGCGGAATCAATGCATACACCCGTTACCTGAACGCGCTGCCCGCGGCGCATAACTACGCCATGAGCTCGCCGGGATCGTTAGGCATCTTCACCGCCGGCGGCTGCGTGGTGCTGGCGAACGATCCGAGCGCCACGCTCTGCTTCCCGCTGATTGAACGGCATCAGATTAACGTCACCTCGCTGGTTCCTCCGGCGGTGAGCCTCTGGCTGCAGGCGATTACCGACGGCGCGGGCAACGCGCAGCTTAAGTCCCTCAGGCTGCTGCAGGTGGGTGGCGCACGCCTCTCCGCCACGCTCGCGGCGCGCATTCCGGCGGAAATCGGCTGCCAGCTTCAGCAGGTGTTCGGCATGGCGGAAGGGCTGGTGAACTACACCGCGCTCGACGACTTGCCGGAGCGCATCATCAACACTCAGGGCCGCCCGATGAGCCCGGACGACGAAGTGTGGGTGGCGGACGAGCACGGTAACCCGCTGCCGCGCGGTGAGGTCGGGCGTCTGATGACGCGCGGGCCTTACACCTTCCGCGGCTATTTCAACAGCCCGGAACACAACGCCAGCGCCTTTGACGCCGACGGCTTTTACTGCTCCGGCGATCTGATCGCCATCGACGAGCAGGGCTACATCACCGTGCAGGGGCGAGAGAAGGATCAGATCAACCGCGGCGGGGAGAAGATCGCCGCCGAAGAGATTGAGAACCTACTGCTGCGCCACGAGGCGGTGATCCACGCCGCGCTGGTGAGCATGGAGGACAGCCTGCTGGGCGAAAAAAGCTGCGCGTATCTGGTGGTGAAACAGCCGCTGCGCGCGGTTGAAGTGCGCCGCTTCCTGCGCGAGCAGGGCGTTGCCGAATTCAAGCTGCCGGACCGCGTGGAGAGCGTGGATGCGCTACCGCTGACGCCGGTCGGCAAAGTCGATAAGAAACAGTTGCGCCTGTGGCTTGCTGAACGCGCCCGGGGCTGAGGAACAGAGTATGGCCATTCCAAAATTAACCGCTTACGCGCTGCCGACCGCCGCAGAGCTGCCGACCAGTAAAGTGAACTGGGCGTTTGAGCCTGAACGTGCCGCGCTGCTGATCCACGATATGCAGGAGTATTTCCTGAACTTCTGGGGCGAAAACAGCGCGATGATGCAGCAGGTGGTGGCGAATATCGCCCGACTGCGCGCTTACTGCAAAGCGCACAATATTCCCGTGTACTACACCGCTCAGCCGAAAGAGCAGAGCGACGAAGACCGCGCCCTGCTGAACGACATGTGGGGGCCGGGCCTGACCCGCTCGCCGGAGCAGCAGCGCATTGTCCGCGAACTGACCCCGGACGAAGCGGACACGGTGCTGGTGAAGTGGCGCTACAGCGCGTTTCACCGCTCGCCGCTGGAGCAGATGCTGAAAGAGACGGGACGAAACCAGCTGCTGATTACCGGCGTGTACGCCCACATCGGCTGCATGACCACCGCCACCGATGCCTTTATGCGCGACATCAAGCCGTTCTTTATCGCCGACGCGCTGGCGGATTTCACCCGCGACGAGCACCTGATGTCGCTCAACTACGTGGCCGGACGCTCGGGCCGCGTGGTGATGACCGACGAGCTGCTGCCGTCCGTTCCGGCGACCAAAGCCGCGCTGCGTGAGCTGATCCTGCCGCTGCTGGACGAGTCCGACGAGCCGATGGATGACGAAAACCTGATCGACTACGGTCTGGACTCGGTGCGCATGATGGCGCTGGCCGCCCGCTGGCGCAAAGTGCACGGCGATATCGACTTCGTGATGCTGGCCAAAAATCCAACCATCGACGCATGGTGGGCGCTGCTGTCCCGCGAGGTGAAGTGATGGGTCTGGATTTCACCGGTAAAACCGTCTGGGTGACGGGCGCGGGTAAGGGGATTGGCTACGCGACGGCGCTGGCGTTTGTGGAGGCGGGCGCACGTGTGACCGGCTTCGATCTGGCGTTTCCGCTGGGGGATTATCCGTTCGCCACTGAAACCCTGGACGTGGCGGATGCCGCGCAGGTGCATGAGGTGTGCGGGCGCGCGCTGGCGTCGCTTGAACGGCTGGACGTGCTGGTCAACGCGGCGGGCATTCTGCGCATGGGGGCGACGGACCAGCTCTCGCAGGAGGACTGGCAGCAGACCTTTGCGGTCAACGTCGGCGGCGCGTTCAACCTGTTCCAGCAGACGATGGGCCAGTTCCGCCGTCAGCAGGGCGGGGCGATAGTCACCGTGGCGTCCGACGCGGCACACACGCCGCGCATCGGCATGAGCGCCTACGGCGCGTCGAAGGCGGCGCTGAAAAGCCTGGCCCTGACCGTCGGGCTGGAGCTGGCGGGCAGCGGCGTGCGCTGTAACCTGGTGTCGCCGGGCTCAACGGATACCGATATGCAGCGCACGCTGTGGAAAAGAGACGACGCGGAGCAGCAGCGTATTCGCGGTTTTGGCGAGCAGTTCAAGCTCGGCATTCCGCTGGGCAAAATCGCTCGCCCGCAGGAGATTGCCAGCACGGTGCTGTTCCTTGCTTCCGATGCCGCCAGCCATATCACCCTGCAGGATATCGTGGTGGACGGCGGCTCCACGCTGGGGGCGTAAGATGATCTGGAAACGTCATTTACCGCTCGAGGAGCTGAACGCGACCAGCCTGAACACCCTGGTGGCGCATCTCGGTATCGTCTATACCCGCCTCGGCGACGACACGCTGGAAGCGGAGATGCCGGTGGATGCGCGTACCCATCAGCCGTTTGGCCTGCTGCACGGCGGCGCGTCGGCGGCGCTGGCGGAAACCCTGGGGTCGATGGCCGGCTTTCTGATGACCCGTGACGGGCAGAGCGTGGTGGGGACGGAGCTTAACGCCACGCACCATCGTGCGGTCTCTCACGGCAAAGTGCGCGGCGTTTGCCAGCCGCTGCATCTGGGGCGTTCGAGCCAGAGCTGGGAGATTGTGGTATTCGACGAGCAGGGGCGGCGGTGCTGTACCTGTCGGTTGAGTACGATGGTGTTGGGCTAAGCCAGGCAGATCAAAGTGATCGGCTTAACACTGTGGTGTAAATCTCTGGTTTGACCACGCATTATTGCGTTTCAAAGTTGTTAAATTTTTCCGGTTGTTCTAGAAACAAAATGTAACATCTCACTGTTTCACAACAACGGACAACAACTATGAACAACTCAGGGAAATACCTTACATGGGCAGGGCTCTCCGTTGTGGGAGCCTTTGCCCTGGGCTATATCGCCCTCAACCGGGGGGAACAGATCAATGCGCTCTGGATCGTCGTCGCCTCCGTCTGCATTTATCTGATCGCGTACCGTTTTTATGGCCGCTATATCGCGAAGAACGTTCTGGGCGTTGACGCGACGCGTATGACGCCTGCCGTCCGCCATAACGACGGGCTGGACTACGTGCCGACCGACAAAAAAGTGCTGTTCGGTCACCATTTTGCGGCGATTGCCGGAGCGGGTCCGCTGGTGGGGCCGGTGCTGGCGGCGCAGATGGGCTACCTGCCGGGGATGATCTGGATCCTCGCGGGCGTGGTGCTGGCGGGCGCGGTGCAGGACTTTATGGTGCTGTTCGTCTCGACCCGCCGCGACGGGCGTTCGCTGGGTGAGTTGGTGAAAGAGGAGATGGGGGCAACCGCCGGGGTAATTGCGCTGGTGGCGACCTTTATGATCATGGTGATCATCCTCGCGGTGCTGGCGATGATCGTGGTGAAAGCGCTGACCCACAGCCCGTGGGGGACCTATACCGTTGCCTTCACCATTCCGCTGGCGCTGTTTATGGGGATTTATATTCGCTACCTGCGCCCGGGCCGCATTGGTGAGGTGTCGGTAATTGGCCTGGTATTCCTGGTGTTCGCCATTATCTCCGGCGGCTGGGTGGCGGAAAGCCCGACCTGGGCGCCGTTCTTCGACTTTACCGGCGTGCAGCTGACCTGGATGCTGGTGGGCTATGGCTTTGTGGCGGCGGTGCTGCCGGTATGGCTGCTGCTGGCTCCGCGTGACTATCTCTCTACGTTCCTGAAAATCGGCACCATCGTCGGGCTGGCGATCGGCATTCTGATTATGCGTCCGACCCTGACCATGCCTGCGTTAACCAAATTCATCGACGGTACCGGCCCGGTCTGGACCGGTAACCTGTTCCCGTTCCTGTTTATCACCATCGCCTGCGGCGCGGTGTCGGGCTTCCACGCGCTGATCGCATCCGGAACCACGCCGAAGATGCTGGCGAATGAAAATCAGGCCTGCCTGATCGGCTACGGCGGCATGCTGATGGAATCCTTTGTCGCCATCATGGCGCTGGTCTCGGCCTGTATCATCGACCCGGGCGTGTATTTCGCGATGAACAGCCCGATGGCGGTACTGGCACCGGCTGGCACCGTTGACGTGGTGGCGTCCGCCGCGCAGGTGGTGAGCGGCTGGGGCTTTGCGATTACCCCTGATACGTTGACGAGCATCGCCAGTGAAGTGGGCGAGCAGTCGATTATCTCCCGTGCGGGCGGGGCGCCGACGCTGGCGGTCGGCATGGCGTATATTCTTCACGGCGCGCTGGGCGGGCTGATGGACGTGTCGTTCTGGTATCACTTCGCCATCCTGTTCGAGGCGCTGTTTATCCTGACGGCGGTGGATGCGGGAACTCGTGCGGCGCGCTTTATGCTGCAGGACCTGCTGGGGGTGATCTCCCCGAACCTGAAGCGTACCGATTCGCTCCCGGCTAACCTGCTGGCGACGGCGCTGTGCGTGCTGGCGTGGGGCTACTTCCTGCACCAGGGCGTGGTCGATCCGCTCGGCGGGATTAACACCCTGTGGCCGCTGTTTGGTATCGCCAACCAGATGCTGGCAGGCATGGCGCTGATGCTCTGCGCGGTGGTGCTGTTCAAGATGAAGCGCCAGCGTTACGCGTGGGTGGCACTGGTGCCAACCGCGTGGCTGCTGATCTGTACCCTGACGGCGGGCTGGCAGAAAGCCTTCAGCCCGGACAACAAGGTGGGCTTCCTGGCGATCGCCAACAAGTTCCAGGCGATGATCGACAGCGGCAAGATCCCGGCGCAGTACACCGAGTCGCAGCTGTCCCAGCTGGTGTTTAACAACCGTCTGGATGCCGGGCTGACCATCTTCTTTATGGTGGTGGTCGTGGTGCTGGCGTTGTATTCTCTCAAGACCGCGCTGGCGGCGTTGAAAAACGATCAGCCAACGGCGAAAGAAACACCGTACGAGCCGATGCCTGAAAACCTGGAAGAGATTGTGACCCAGGCGAAAGGGGCGCACTAACCTGTGTGCCGGGTGGCGGCTTCGCCTTACCCGGCCTACATTTCTTCTCCGCCCTCTCCCTCCGGGAGAGGGCCGGAAACAAACGAGAAACTGGTTATGTTCGACACTCTATCCAAAGCAGGTAAGTACCTGGGCCAGGCCGCCAAAATGATGATTGGCGTGCCGGACTACGACAACTACGTCGAGCATATGCGCGTCAACCATCCGGACCAGACGCCCATGACCTACGAAGAATTTTTCCGCGACCGCCAGGACGCCCGCTACGGCGGCAAGAGCGGGGCGAAGTGCTGTTAACCCTCTTTCGGTAAATAGAGGCTGATCTGTTCCTGCTTGCAGCCGTAGATAGCAGCCAGCTTTTCACGGGTGCGCTTTTGCGGACGGGAGTCGAGGGCCTCAAGCTGTGACACGGCGGACTGGGTGATGCCGAGTTTCTCAGCCACCTCCTGCTGGGACATGCCGCGCAGGATACGCCACGCGGCCTGCAGGCTGACGTTCTCGTTATGCATGACGTCGCACACTTCACCAGGTAATCCTACGTCATCATAACAATCGTGTTCGACTTCAATATCCTCTAGATCATCATCGGTTTCGTCGTCGATTTCTGCCATCTGTAAGCACATACGAAAGTATTCATCATAGGGAATTACGGCGTACTGCGCTTTTCCGTCATTGTCCTTAATTAGCTGAACAGCCATAGGGGGCTTTCTCCTCGTGAAGGTAGGTCGTTGATGTTCTGCGCTTGACGGCCAAAACATAACAATGGTTATCGGGATCGTCCCGAAGTGTAATCAGAATGCGGTAATCGCCAACGCGTAGCCGGAAATGATTTTCTGTTGCCGATATTTTTTTGATATCGGGCCGGGGAGCTGAGCGATCGTCCAGCTCAGCAAGTTTTGCTTTGATTCTTCGCTGATATCGGCCATCGATTTTGGAAAACTCTTTCTTTGCATTCTTTGACCAGACAATCTTCATCCGTACCTCCACTGTACGTCCACACAAAGTATAAGGAAATAATAAGGCTATTAGATAAATTCCGAATTTCTAATGGGGTACTGTAGAGCGGGGAAATAACCGGAGAAAGCGGCAAAACGCAAACCGTCGAGGGCGCTCGGAAACGCCTCTGTCGGACGACAGAGGCTTGCAGTGAGATTGCGATCAGGCGTTCAAACCGCCGTCCACGTCCAGGCCGGTACCGGAGATCTGCCCGGCCGCCGGACTGGCAAGAAACGTGACCGCCGCCGCGACGTCTTCCGGCTGACCGTAATGACCCAAAGCAATAAGCTGACGCTGAGAGTCAGCCTGTTCCCCGTCTTCCGGGTTCATATCGCTGTTGGTGGGCCCGGGATGTACCAGGTTAACGGTAATGCCGCGCGGCCCTAAATCACGGGCCAGCCCGCGGGTGAGGGAATTCAGCGCCGATTTGGTCATCGAGTAAACGGCAATGCCCGGCTGCGCCACGCGGTTTGCCAGACAGCTGCCGATGTTGATAATGCGCCCGCCGTCGGACATGTGCACCAGCGCTTCCTGAATGGCGATCACCACGCCGCGGATGTTGACGTTGATAAGGGCGTCAATGTCCGCCAGCGTCATGGACTCCAGCGGGCCGCCGCGCGCGATCCCGGCGTTGTTGACCAGAATGTCCAGCCCGCCAAGAGAACGCGCCGCATGGGTGACGGCATCCTGAATCGCCTGCGCGCTGGCGCTGTCGGCCTGTACGGCTTCGCTGTGTCGTCCCAGCGCCTTAATCTCATCGGCGACCGCCTGGGCTTTATCGGCAGATTTTTCATACGTAATAATCACATCCGCACCGGCGCGCGCCAGCGACAGGGCAATCGCACGACCCAATCCGCGGCTGGCACCGGTAACCAGCGCCTTTTTACCTGTTAAATCGATCTGCATGATGACCTCGTTACGAGAGTGGTAAGAATCATCATTAGGTATAGCCTGTCGGCGCGATCAACGGCTGAAGGATTCCACTTTCTCAAACGCGGCGCGCAGAACGTCAGGCGTTAACGTAACAGGTAAATAGTGAATCGACTCCACCGGGCGCAGGGTGTGGGCAATGACCTTATCCAGCTCGTCGCGGTTAGTGATGTCGACGTCCAGCTCGCGAAGCGTGGTCGGCAGGTTAAAACGCTGGTACGCCGCGACCAGCTGCGCCAGCACGTCGTCCTGACCGAGCAGGGCGCTCTGCACCAGAATCCCGTAGGCAACCTTGGTGCCGTGCAGGTATTTCTCCGTCTGCGGCAGCACGGTTAAGCCGTTGTGTACCGCATGCGCCGCCGCCACGCGCGTATAGCGTTCGCCCAGGCCGCCGACCATCCCGCCGCCGGCGATGATTGCATCGACCACGTCCCGGAACGCCTGCGTCTGTTCGCCGCGCTGCTGGTCGGCCAGCGCCTCTTCGCTGCGCGCCAGCAGCACGTCGCGGATCGCCAGCGCACCGTTGATGCCCAGCCGCACCGTCAGCGGCAGGTTCTCAGGCTCAGGTGCCAATACCACCGCTTCGTACCACTTCGCCAGCGTATCGCCGATGCCCGCCAGCAGGTACTCCGCCGGGGCGTTAAGGACTATCTGCGGCTCCACCAGCACCAGGAAGTTGGCGTCGTCGAAGATCTCAAAATGCAGCGCCTGACCGGCATCGTTGTACCAGACGGAAAGCGGGGTCCACGCCGCACAGGTGGCGGCAATGGTGGGGATGCCCACAAACGGTACCCCTAAGCGGCGCGCCACGGCCTTGACGGTATCCATCACCGCGCCGCCGCCGACGCCAATCACCACGCTGGCGTCACTGCCGGATTCATTCACCAGATGGGTGACGTCGCGCTCGCTGCAGTGGCCTTTAAACAGCAGGCGTTTCGCTCCCGGCGCGTTAAAGCTCGCCGGCAGGAAAGGGCGCGCGCCTTCGATAGCGCGCTCGCCGTAAATCCACACCGCGCGGGAAAGCTGTTCCGGGGTAAAGAAGTTATCCAGCTGCGCAAGGCTTCCGGGATGAGAGAAGTAGTTCGCCGGGCCAGGCACGACGCGGATATCGGTGTTGCTCATGATGGTGTCCTTTTTGCGGAAGCGCTAACCCGATGTTATGTCTGGACATCCGGATGGCTAATAATATTTCGCTTTAACTTATGCCTTTTCCGTCGTTGTCAGTCAACCAGAGCTGTGAAAAATTCGATAAATCAGAAGAGTAATGAAGGATTTACGCGGATGGTTTCCAGTCGCCTTGAGATGCGCGGTATCAGCCTGGCCTTTTCCGGCTTTCAGGCGCTGTCGCGCGTGAATTTCACCTTAACCGGCGGATCCGTACACGCGCTGACCGGTGCCAACGGCGCGGGAAAATCGACCCTGATGGCGGTGCTGTGCGGGACGCACGACCACTATGAGGGTGAGATCAGCATCAACAACCAGCCGGTGAGCATCCGCGAACCGCTCGATGCCAAACGGCTGGGGATCCACCTCGTTCAGCAGGAGGTGGACGTGGCGCTGATCCCGGGGTTAAGCATTGCCGAAAACATCATGCTCGACCAGCTGGCGCAGCCGGGGCATCGCTTCAGCTGGCGCGCTATCCGCCAGCAGGCGAGACAGGCGCTGGCGCAGCTCGACGTGACGCTGGACGTTCGCCGTTCCATCGACGGCTGTTCGCTGGCCGAAAAGCAGCAGATTTTGCTGGCGCGGGCGCTGTCCCATCACTGCCGTTTTTTGATTCTTGATGAACCCACCGCGCCGCTGGACGCGCATGAGAGCGAGCGCCTGTTTGCGGTAGTGAGACGTTTAAAGCAGCAGGGCATCGGCGTGGTGTTTATCTCTCACCGCATTCACGAGCTGAAGGCCATCTGCGACACCCTGACGGTGCTGCGCGACGGCAAGCTGATCGAGTCCGGCCCGATGGCCGATCTTAGCGGCGAAGCGATCGTCGAGAAGATGCTCGGCCACGTGCTGAGCGATATCTATCCGCCCGCGCGGCCGCCGCACGGCGACGAAACGCTGTTACGCGTTGAGGGGCTTCACGACGACGCGCTGCTGAAAGATATCTCCCTGCACCTGCGCAAAGGCGAAATTCTCGGGATTGCCGGGCTGGCGGGGGCGGGAAAAACCGAACTCTGCAAGGCGCTGTTTGGCGCCAGCAAAAGCCGCGTGACGCGCGGTGAGCTGAATCATCAATCCTGGCAGCCGCGCGACCCGGCCGACTCCGTGCTGCGCGGTCTGGCGCTGGTGCCGGAGGAGCGGCGGAAAGAGGGCATTTTTATCGACGAGCCGGTGAGCATGAACCTTGCCGTGTGCGCCGATAACAGCTTTTCGCGCTGGAGCCTGTTTGGCCATCGTCAGGCGTGGCGCTGGGCGGAAGAGGTCATCGCCCGCGTCGGCGTGCGCGCGCGTGGGCCGGGGCAGGTGCTGCGCCGTCTCTCCGGCGGCAACCAGCAGAAGGTCGCCATCGGTAAATGGCTGCGCAATGACGCCAGCGTGCTGATATTCGACGAGCCGACCAAAGGCGTGGACGTGAAGGCCAAAACCGATCTGTTCCAGCTGATTGACGGCCTGGCGCGCGAGGGCAAAGGGGTGATTTACGCCTCGGGCGAATTTGCCGAACTGGTCGGGCTGTGCGACCGCATCTGCGTGCTGTGGGACGGGCGCATCGTGGCGGAAATCGCCGGGGCCGAGGCCCGCGAAGAGACACTACTTTATTATTCAACCGGAGGAACGGCGTCGTGAGCAAGGCCCTTTCAGTGAACGCGGCGGCGTCTGGCCGCCAGCAGATTTTCGATTTTCTCTACAGGTGGGGCATGCTGTTAACCGTCGTCGCGCTGGTGGCCGTCTTTGGCCTGGCGTCGGACAGCTTCCTCGATCCGAACAACATCATCAATATTCTGCGCTCGATTGCCATCGTGACGGTGATTGCCATTGGCGTGTCGATCTCGTTGACCATCGGCGGGTTCGATCTCTCCGTGGGATCCACCGCCTCGCTGGCGAACGCGCTGGTGATTTCCCTTTTCGTCTGGCACGGCTTTGGCACCACCGAGTCGATTCTGATCACCCTCGCGCTCTGCACGCTGGTGGGGCTGTTTAACGCTTTTCTCATTGTCATCCTGCGCATTCCGGACATGCTGGCGACGCTTGCCAGCCTGTTTGTGATCCAGGGCGTGGCGATGACCTACAGCTACGGCGGGTCGATTACCGAGAACATGGTGCTGCCGAGCGGCGACATGGCGGAAGGGACCATTCCGGCGGCGTTCAGCCTGCTGGGGCAGGTGCCGACCATCGTGATCGTCATGCTGGTGGTGACCGTGCTGGCGCAGCTTGGCCTGTCGCTCACTACGCATGGCCGACGCATGTACGCCATCGGCGGCAACCCCGAAGCGGCGCGCCTCTCCGGCATTCGCACCACGCGCTACAAGGTGGCGGCCTACGTGATTGCCTCGCTGCTGGCGGGTCTGGGCGGGATTTTGCTGGCTTCACGCATCGGCTCGTCGCAGGTGAATGCGGGCGGCGGATACCTGATGGATGCGGTGGCGGCGGCGTGGATTGGCTTCTCGCTGGCCGGATCCGGCAAGCCGAACGCGCTGGGAACCCTGGTTGGGGCGGTCATTCTCGGCGTGCTGTCGAACGGGCTGGTGATGCTCTCCGTACCGTATTACGCCATGGACATTATAAAAGGGCTGGTGCTCGCGGTAGCGCTGGCGATTACCTACATACAAAAACGCTGACAACACAACGGGATAAAAAAATGAAAAAGATTGCACTCTCTTTGGTGGCACTTGGGTTGCTCACGGCTCTGCCAGGCTTCGCGGCCACGCCCGCGCCGCTTCCGGCAGCCATTGCGAACCATGACGGCCCGATCCGCATCGCGGTGATCCGTAACCTCGGCTCAGACGACAACACCACGCAGTTTATTGCTGGCGCAATTCAGGAAGGGAAAAAGCTCGGCTTTAAGGTCAGCACCTTTTTAAGCAACGGGGACGACGCCAAATTCCAGGACTTTGTGAACCAGGCCATCAGCCAGAAGTACGACGGGATTATTCTCTCTCAGGGGCGCGATCCGTACTCCACCGCGCTGGTGAAGAAAGCGGTGGATGCCGGGATCAAAGTCTCCGTCTTTGATACGGCGGTTAACGGCGAGATCCCTGGCGTGACCGTCACCCAGCAGGACGATGCCTCCCTGACGAACCTCTCCTTCGGCCAGCTGGCGAAAGATTTCAACGGCAAGGCCAATATCGTCAAGCTGTGGGTGGCGGGCTTCCCGCCGATGGAGCGTCGTCAGGCGGCCTATAAAGAGCTGCAAAAGCAGTATCCGGACATCAAAGAGCTGGAGTCTATCGGCGCCGTGTCCTCTGACGTGCAGGGCGATACCGCCAACAAGGTGGGCGCGATCCTGGCGAAATACCCGAAAGGCAAAATTGACGCCATCTGGGGAACCTGGGACGCCTTCAGCCAGGGCGCGTATAAGGCGCTGAAAGAGAACGGCCGCACCGAGATTAAGCTCTACAGCATCGACATCTCTAACCAGGATCTGCAGCTGATGCGCGAGCCGGGCAGCGCGTGGAAGGTGAGCGTGGCGGTGGATCCGAAGCTGATTGGCGCAACTAACGTGCGTCTGGTGGCGAACAAGATTGCCGGGGAAGCGACGCCTGCGACCTACGATTTCAAAGCGGCGGCCATTCCTCAGGCGCTGCTGACCGCCCAGCCGGGCCCGGTGAACGTGGCGTCGCTGGGGAAAATCATTCCGGGCTGGGGCCAGACGGAAGATTTTATCGCGCCGTGGTTTGCGACGCTGGAAGCGAAGAATAAATAAAACCAGGCCGGGTGGCGTCAGGTGCGGCCTGATGCCCTCACCCCGGCCCTCTCCCGCAGGGAGAGGGGGAAAACCCAAAGGAGCTAACGGTGACGCAAGTACCCCTTCCAGAATACAGCCGCAATATGCGGCTGATTGGCCATAGCGATCAGGGCGGTCGCCCGGACGGCGTGCAGCTGATGGTCCATCGCGGTTTCGCCTATATCGGCCATATGGTGTCGCAGGGATTTTCGATTGTCGACGTGCGCGACCCGAAAAACCCGAAAGCGGCGGGCTACGTGCCCGCGCCGCCCGGCACCTGGAACGTGCATCTGCAGGCGCATGACGACCTGCTGCTGGTGATTAACGCCCGGGATCTGTTTGCCGATGCCCGCTTTGCCGACGAGAAGGTCTACTACACACGCCAGGTGGGGGAGACCGTCAGCGATGTGCAGGACAAAGGCTGGAGCGCCGGGCTGCGGGTGTTTGATATCTCCACGCCCGACAGGCCGCGCGAAATCGGCTTTCTGTCGCTGAGCGGCATCGGCATCCACCGCATCTGGTACGTCGGCGGCCGCTGGGCGTATGTGTCAGCGCTGATCGACGGCTTTACCGACTACATTTTCCTGACCATCGATCTGGCCGATCCGCGTAAGCCTGAAGTGGCGGGGCGCTGGTGGCTGCCGGGGATGAACCAGGCCGAAGGGGAGAAGCCGAACTGGCCGGAAGGGAAACGCTACGCGCTGCATCACGCGATTATCGCGGGCGATACCGCCTACGGCAGCTGGCGCGACGGCGGCCTGACGCTGCTGGACGTGAAGGACCGCACCCGGCCGAAGCTGATTAGCCACCGCAACTGGAGTCCGCCGTTTGGCGGCGGGACGCACACCGCGCTGCCGCTGCCGGACCGCGATTTGCTGGTGGTGCTGGACGAAGCGGTGCTCGATAACCAGGAGGACGGCGAAAAGCTGATCTGGCTGTTTGATATCCGCGAGCCGTCGAACCCGGTCAGCATCTCGACCTTCCCGCAGCCGGATGAAACCGACTACGTGGCGAAAGGGGCGCACTTCGGGCCGCATAATCTGCACGAGAACCGGCCGGGGAGCTTTATCAGCTCGACGCTGATTTTTGCGACCTATCAGAACGCGGGCGTGCGCGCATATGACATTTCCAATCCGTATCGACCGGTGGAAACCGGTGCGCTGGTGCCCGCCGCGCCGGAGAGAATGATGGACACGAGGCCGAATCGCCCGCAGGTGATCCAGTCGTGCGACGTGTTTGTGGATGCGCAGGGGATAATTTACAGCACGGATTATAACGGCGGGCTGTCGGTGATTGAGTTTCTGGGATGAGTGCGGTTTGATGCCCTCACCCCGGCCCTCTCCCACAGGGAGAGGGAGAAAACCAAATGTAATCAGCTGTACTGACGCACCCGTGCCACCAGATCTTCGGCGCTGTCGATGCGGTCGGCAATGACAATCAGCGCTTTACCGAGCGTTATCGCGTGGCGCAGGCACTCGTGGCGCATCGCCTCGTCCTGGATGGTGTCGATATCCGCGACGTGGGAAAGCCCGACGCTGCGGCGAATGAGCTCGGTGCCGCAGAAGCCGATGGCGTCATGCCAGACCTTTTTCAGGAACGCGGAGGCATAGCCCGGCGCGCCGAGCGCGGCGTCGCGCGTTTTCTCGTTTGCCAGCGCCTGGAAGCGTTCCGCGAAGGTGTTCCACAGCTCCTGAATATCGGTCAGGCGCTGCTCGCGCGCGGCGGCGGCATCGCGAATGCCCAGATGCCCCGGCAGGCCGCAGAAGTTCAGCAGCAGGTTGCCGATGGCGGTACCGACGTCAAAGCCAATCGGGCCAAAGTAGCCGAATTCGGCGTCGATGGCCTTCAGGCTGCCGTCAGCCACAAAAATCGAGCCGCTGTGAATATCGCCGTGCAGGAGCGCTTCGGCGTGCGAGAAGAAGCGGTGCTTCAGGGAGGCCACGGCAATTTTAAGCTGAGCGTCGTCGCGCAGGGCCGCTACGTCATTTTCCAGCTCGGCCGGGTAGCTGTTGCGTTCGTGGATCTGGTACGGATCGTTGAAGAACAGATCTTCGGTGATCTCGCACATCTCCGGGTTGATGAATTTCGCCACCTGCGCTTTTTTCGCGTGCGGGTGCAGGTAGAAATCGCTGGTGTGGAACAGCGCGTGCGCGAGGTATTCGCCCAGCTGACGGGCCGCCTGCGGGTAGTAAATGTTTTTAATCAGCTCGCCGCGCCAGATGCGATGGCTGGAGAGGTCTTCCATCACCATCACCGCCAGCTCCGGGTCGAAGTGGTGGATTTTCACGGTGTGCTGCGGGCTGTGCTGGTAGTGCTCGACCAGCGTTTGCGCTTCAAGGCGGGCGCGGTCCAGCGTCAGCGGCCAGGACTCGCCGACGCAGCGGACGTAGGGCAGCGCCTGCTTAACGACGATGCGGCTCACGCCCGCGCCGTCGAAAATTTTGAATACCAGATTGAGGTTGCCGTCGCCTACTTCCTGCGCCTCTACCAGCGATGAAGGATCGTCAAGTCCGCCAAACTGCCTGGCATACTCCACGGCGTCCTGAGCGGTAAAGGTACGGTATTGCGACATGGCCTGCTCCTCACGAGTTTTCTAATTAAGACATGTAGACGTCTATACATCTGGATTTCATCCTGACACAATGTGCTACAACAACGCAACAGGGAATTAACGACATGCAGACATTACAGACGACCAGCCTGCGGGTGGCGGATAATCAGCTCTTTATTCTCGATCAGCAGGCGCTTCCGCAGGAGAAACGCTGGCTGGATGCCTCGACGGTAGAGGCGCTGGTCGGGCATATCCACGCCCTGCGCGTGCGCGGCGCGCCGCTAATTGGTCTCTCTGCAAGCCTGCTGCTGGCGCTGCTGGCGGAAAACGGCAAAAGCCGCGACGAGCTGGCGGCGGCGCTGGAAACCCTGCGCGCCTCCCGCCCGACGGCGGTGAACCTCATGAACAATCTTGACCGCATGAAGCTCGCCCTGTGGCAGGAAGATTTTGTACCGGCGCTGGTGGCCGAAGCGCTGCGCCTGATTGACGAAGACAAACGGCTTTGCGACGCGATTGCCAAAGCCGGCAGCGCGCTGGTGAAGCCCGGCAGCCGTCTGCTGACCCACTGCAACACCGGCGGGCTGGCAACGGCGGGCGTTGGCACCGCATTGGGCGTGATTGCCCGCGCGCATCAGGAGGGTAACGTCAGCAACGTCTGGGTGGATGAAACCCGTCCGCTGCTGCAGGGCGGCAGATTGACCGCGTGGGAGCTTGGCGAGCTGGGCGTGCCGTATCAGCTGATTACCGATTCCATGGCCGCCAGCCTGATGGCAAAAGGGCTGGTGGACGCCGTGTGGGTGGGCGCAGACCGCATTGCCGCCAACGGGGACGTGGCGAACAAGATCGGCACCTATTCCCTGGCGGTGCTGGCGAAGTTCCACGGCATTCCGTTCTACGTTGCCGCCCCGCAAACGACCCTCGATCCGGACTGCCCGAACGGGGACGCGATCCCGATTGAGCAGCGCGCCGCCAGCGAGGTGACGGGCGTGGCCGGAAGCTTTGGCGCGGTGCAGTGGGCGCCGGAAAACGCGCAGGTCTATAACCCGGCGTTTGACGTCACCCCTGCCTCGCTGATCAGCGGCTGGGTGCTGGATACGGGCGTAGTCACGCCGGAAGCGGTGGCAAACGGGAAATTCGCCTGAGTCCGGCTATCCTTTAAGGGGTTCCCTTGAGAGGACAATATCGTGACGCTGGATCCTGAAACTGACTTAAAACTGGAGCGCGTGGTGGATGCACCGCGCGACCTGCTGTGGCTGTGCTGGACCACGCCGGAACACATCAAAAACTTCTTCATTCCTGCTCCCCATAAGGTGACCGAATGCGATCTCGATCTCCGCGTGGGCGGGCGGTTCAACACCGTGTTTGAGGTGGACGGTCAGCGGATGGATAACCGGGGCGTATTTCTTGAAATCGACCCGGGTAAAAAGCTGGTCTTTACCGACGGCTATACCGAAGGCTGGAAACCGGCCGAAAAGCCGTTTATGACGGCGATCCTGCTGCTGGAGGATGTGGGCGAGGGCAAGACCCGCTACACGGCGATTGCGCGTCATCCGACGAAGGAAATCCGCGAGCAGCATGAGCAGATGGGCTTCCACGAAGGGTGGGGGATTGTGCTGGATCAGCTGGTGGGTTATGTGAAAGGACTGGAGCGTTGAAGCTCGAGCGGCCTGATGCCCTCACCCCGACCCTCTCCCATAGGGAGAGGGAGCAAACACTAAAAACGGCAGCTCTAGCTGCCGTTTTGCTTTTACCTATGCCAACCGTGGATACGCATCCGCGATGGCATCGCCCGTAAACTGCGCCACCCAGCCTTCCGGGTTGTCGAAAATACGAATGGCGGTAAAGTTCGGCTCTGAGCCCATATCAAACCAGTGCGGCGTGCCCGCGGGTACGGAAATCAGGTCGTTTTTCTCGCACAGCACCTGATACACCTCATCGCCAATGTGCAGGCAGAACAGCCCCGCGCCTTCCACGAAGAAGCGCACTTCGTCTTCGCCGTGGGTGTGTTCGTTCAGGAACTTCGCGCGCAGCGCCTCTTTCTGCGGGTTGTCGGCGCGCAGGCTGATCACGTCCCAGCTTTGGTAGCCTTTTTCCGCCACCAGCTTGTCGATCGCATGCTGATACGCCGCGATCACGGCTTCGGGCGCGGGATCGTGTCCTAAATCGCGATCCGCCGCCCAGCGTTCAAACCGCACGCCTTTGGCATTGAGCTGCTGGGCGATCTCGGCGGCGTCGGTGCTGTGCCACTGGTGTTGACTGGCGTCTTTATCGGAATAAATGGTCAATGCGCTCATGAAGGGATCTGCTCCGGATTAATCTCGTCAAACTGGTGGACCTGATGGTGATGGCTTGCGCCGTCATCATCACCGCGAATCAGCTGCAGTGTGCGAAAACCTGCCTGTTCAGCCGCGTCCAGCTCCTGATGAATATCGGACAGGAACAGGATCTGCGACGGGGCGATGCCCGTTTGTGCCGCAATGTTCTGATAGGACTGCACCTCGCGCTTGGCGCCGATGTGGGTATCAAAATAGCCGCTGAACAGATGAGTAATATCACCTTCGTCGCTGTAGCCAAATAACAGTTTCTGCGCGGCGACGGAGCCAGAGGAATAAACATAGAGATCAATCCCTTGCGCTTTCCACTTTTCCAGCGCAGGCAGTACGTCCGGGTAGAGGTGGCCGGTAAAGTCGCCGTTCACGTAGCCGTCATGCCAGATGATCCCCTGCAGGGCTTTGAGCGCCGTGGATTTGCGGTCTTCATCCATAAAGGCAAACAGGGCGTCGATAAGCTCGCTGACGCTGGCGTGCGGGTGACCGATTTCATCACGCAGGTTGTCCAGAATGGATTTGACCGGCTCGGCGTACTGCTGCGCGGTCACGAAGGCCGCCAGCCGCTCACGCGCGTAGGGGAACAAAACGTCATGGACAAAACGGATATCGCTGGTGGTCCCTTCAATATCCGTCACAATCGCGCGAATCATACTCTCTCCAGTTGTCGTAAACGCATTTCGCATTCAAATAAGAATTCTAGTCCTTCCAGATGACGGCGGGCCTCGGCCACGTCGCATCCCCAGCAGGTTAAGCCATGACCGCGCAGAAGAAAACCATAATTAAGCGGGCGTTCCTGTGCGTAATGGGCGATTCGGGAGGCGAGGGCGTCAATATCCTGGTCGTTATCAAAGACCGGGATAGCCACCGTATCCAGATGCGTGGTCTGCCCGGTGAGGGATTTTTGCATCTCAAAGCCGCTGATGTTGAGCTCGGCTTCTTTGACCAGACGCGACAGCACCGTGGCGTTGACGGTATGAACGTGCAGGACGGCGTTGGCTTCCGGGAACAGGCGATAAATCAGCGTGTGAAGACCGGTTTCCGCCGACGGCCTGCGGCCAGACGGCGCGCGGTTGGTGGCGATTTCAACCTGCAGAAAATCCGCCGTTGTCAGGCTGCCTTTGTCTTTGCCGGATTCGCTGAGCCAGCAGAGGCGCTCGTCCTGACGCACCGACATGTTGCCGCCGGTGGCGGGTGCCCAGCCTTTGGCGCCAATCCAGCGGCAGGCGTCGACAAGATGTGTGAGTTGCAGGTTGTCTGTCATTTCCTTTTACCCTCGCGGCCAGGAATATTCATATGGTTTAGACGTCTAAGCGTCTTGATTGCCAAAGACTAACATCGTGTTATAGTGGCAGCAACATAAGTATTACAAGCAGGCACGACACAATGAGCAATAACGCATTGATTCCTCAGAGTAAACTTCCCAATCTCGGTACTACCATCTTTACGCAGATGAGCGCTCTGGCGCAGCAGCACAACGCCATTAACCTTTCTCAGGGATTCCCGGATTTCGACGGCCCGACCTATCTGCGGGAGCGCCTGGCGTACCACGTGGCGCAGGGGGCGAATCAGTATGCGCCGATGACGGGCGTGCAGGCGCTGCGGGAAGCCATTGCGGATAAAACGGCGGAGCTGTACGGCCATAAGCCCGATGCGAACAGCGACATTACGGTGACGGCAGGGGCGACCGAAGCGCTCTATGCGGCCATCACCGCGCTGGTGCGTACGGGCGATGAAGTTATCTGCTTTGATCCGAGCTACGACAGCTATGCGCCTGCGGTTGAACTCTCCGGCGGCGTGGTGAAACGCGTGGCGCTCCAGCCGCCGCATTTTCGCCCTGACTGGCAGGCGTTTGCTGCGCTGCTGAGCGACAAAACCCGCCTGGTGATCCTGAATACCCCGCACAACCCGTCGGCGACGGTGTGGCAAAAGGCCGATTTCGCCGCGCTGTGGCAGGCGATTGCGGAACGTGAAATTTACGTGCTGAGCGATGAAGTCTACGAGCACATCTGCTTTGCAGAAGAAGGACACGCCAGCGTGCTGGCCCATCCACAGCTTCGCGAGCGTGCTATCGCCGTCTCGTCATTCGGTAAGACTTACCATATGACCGGCTGGAAAGTGGGCTACTGCGTCGCACCGGCGGCTATCAGCGCCGAGCTGCGCAAGGTGCACCAGTACCTGACCTTTGCCGTGAACACGCCGGCTCAGCTGGCGCTGGCGGATATGCTGCGCGCCGAGCCGGAGCACTATCGCGAGCTGCCGCACTTCTATCGTGAACGTCGGGATCTGTTTGTGACGGCGCTCAGCAAAAGTCGTCTGGAAATTTTGCCCTCAGAAGGGACCTATTTCCTGCTCGCCGACTACAGCGCGATATCGGATCTGGACGACGTGAGTTTCTGCCAGTGGCTGACGAAAGAGGTGGGCGTAGCCGCCATTCCGCTGTCGGTATTCTGCGCCGATCCCTTCCCGCATAAGCTGATTCGTCTTTGCTTTGCGAAGCAGGAATCGACGCTGCTGGCGGCGGCAGAGCGCCTGAACACGCTCTGATTATTTCACCGTCCAGGCTTCTGAGTAACGACGGTCTGCAAACAACTCCAGCAGACCGTTGATTTGCTTGAGGCGCAAGACTTCATCGCCGTCCATTCCCAGCTCCTTGCTTATTCTCTCGTCATTCCAGCCAAGCTGCACCAGCTCGCGAACGATCTCCGACATAGCGTTAATCTGGTGTCGACCCCGCGCCCGGTTGTGACGAATAGTGGCAGCCATACGGTCATGTTTATCCTGTCGGTCCTGGCGCAGGAAGGTCACAGGGAGATAACCCTTGAGCTGGTGCTTCAGTGCCGCCCGATTTGTACCGATTTCATGGCGATGAAAACCATCCACAATTTCATAGTGTTGCGGTTCACTTTCTGTCACAACGATAGGTTGGGTGAATCCATCGAGTTCCAGCGACTTACTGAGCAGCCGTTTTTCTGGCGGGGCAACATTATTGGGGTTGTAGTCGTTAGCGGTAATAGCGTCCTGTCTGATCCAGAGGACGCAGTCTATCGGTTGTGCACGAAACGGACTGTGTTTATGGATCGCTTCACGAAAGGCATTTATGGCGTTAATGCGTTCCTCTTCGGGAAGTGACTGAAGGTACGTTTCCATCTCGTTGATTAGTTTTTTTCGCATAATATGCCCCACTCCTTGCGTTTCGCCTTCACTCTGTCGCTGTAGCGCTGATAATGTTTGGGTTTATTTGGGCTGAACGATAGCGCCCTGCACCAGTAGTCGTTATTCAGGAGAACCTTACAAATACGGCGCCATGAGGGAACATCTTTGGCACCGATATCACCGTCCTGCGTATCGGGAATCTCCTCTGTGCCTCTCTTCTGATACCAGTGCAGATAAATGGCGATTTTATTGCGGTAATGCTCAGCCGTATTTTGCGGCATGCTGTCGAGGAGCAGCATGGCATATTCGCGCCAGCACAGGTGTTCGGGTTTCAGAATTTTTCGGTGACCATAAAAATGGTTATCGTGTCCGGCGTACATCCCCCCGCTGCGCGCACCGCTCACGCGCTCACACATGGCCGCCCAGCGATCGGGCTCAACAACGTGGTAGAGCCATAATCCCTGGCGCTGCTCCGGACCAAAGGGTTCACAAATCCGCATGTAGCGTAGCGGCACGCCGGCCTGAAACATCAGGTCATAGAGTGGGTTATAGCAACCCCCTGATTTGGCGAACCAGGTCCATATATCGGCGGTTTTCCAGTCGTAGAGAGGGTAGATATACCAGGCATGTCCTCCCGGTGCGACGGTTGTCCAGGGTTTATCGTCGGCAAACCGCTGTTTACGCGCCGACGCGACAGCCAGAAAACGGTTGTATGACTCATCGGCGCGGATGCCAATCAGTACCGCCGCCGGGCGATTGCGAGAGAACCAGTCGGAGAAACCGCGGACAAAGGTTTCAAACGTCATGCCTGGCTGGTAGAAGGGAAAAAAAGTGGGATCGGTTATCGCATCGTCAGGAGGCTTGCGGACCCATTGTGTGCCGGGTTCCCAGCATTGCCATTCCGGCTGGAATTGCGACAGTGAATTTTGCGTTGTCAGGGGGAGCGCGACCCACCAGAAATGGTCGATGACATCGCTGTACAACTCGCGCATATGTTCCACATGGATAATGGTATGGGAAAACTGCGCTTCCCAGTCGATAAAGAGCACATCTATTTTGATGTTCATCAGTCGCGCCTGCTGGGCAACCAGATGCAGCATGACGGTGGAGTCTTTACCTCCTGAAAAAGAAACACAGATTCTGGGTAAGTTTTCGAGCGTCCATTTTATTCGCTCCCGAGCAGCGGTAAGAACATCCTGATTTAAAGGGTATTTATAAATTGACATGCTTATTCTCATCCTGAGGAATAAATACCTGACTGTAGCGTCAATACTAATAAGAGGATTATATCAGTCAATAATTAATTGGATATGTAACGGTTATGCCGCGTAATTCTATAACGGTGGTGTATGTTTTAACGGTGTGGTTCCCATTTTGTGCGAGAACCACAGCAATATCTCACGGTAAGGATATTTCTTCAATAAAACTCGCGAATGCCGAGCTATTGAGCGCGGAACGATTGTACATCATGTAAATATCAATGCTGGGGAATTGAATGTCAGTTTCCACTTTTCGCAGGTTGAGGGCTGGCCCATATTGTTCGAAGGCCGGCGCGGGCACTAATCCTATGAGGTCGGACGAACCAATCACCGACAGAAGGGATATAAAAGAGTCGCTGCGATAGACGATATTTCTTTCGGTTAACAGGTTTTCGGCCTTTTCCTGATAGTCTTTGAAGCTGTTTTCATCGTTCAGGTAGGCGGTGAAGTTTTCATTCAGAATCTCTTCACGCGTGGGATTTTCACTGAGACGGGGATGGCCCTCCCGACAAACGAGGACGAAAGGAAGTTTATGGTAGACGCTACAGGCGACAGAATGATTGGTAGAAGAAGAAAACGAAAATATCAGGTCGGCTCTTCTGTAGGCTAAGAGATCTTCTGCAGAATCAGACGAAAGAAAAACATCATGTAATTCAATTGAATAGTTATGATTTTCCATCAGCAGCTTTATAGGGTCAAGCGTTGCTTTCGTACTCATAAAATGCGGGCAATAAATGACAAAGTTCTTCTTCAACCCGCTGCTGTGCATGATATTGATAGTCTGCTCCAGCTGGTTCAGGTTCTGTTCCAGATGATGATGCAGATTGACGCCGACGGTCGTGGGCGTGATCCCTTTACCGGAACGGATAAACAGAGGATCGTTGAGTTGTCCTCTCAGACGCTGCAGTGACTGGCTCACGGCAGAGGGTGTGATATACAGCGTCTCGGCGGCTTTACTGATACTAAGGTGCTGGTAAATGCACTCGAAAATGACTAACAGATTAAGATCGAATTTTTTAAGGTCATACAGGTTTGCCATGTTTCGTCCTGAGGGTACTGCGTTTGCTGTGGTTATCATATAACTGATAACAATAGTTTAAGGCTAACCATTTATAACTCTATAGGTTAGCTCTCTTAGTTTTAAATTAAAATCATCTTAATATATCACGGTGGCAGATTATTGAAATAGCGCTTCAAAAGCGATTAAGACAATTTTATCTTAAGAAAGGGAGCAATGATTTTAAATAACAACTGTCATTTATATATTGCGATAGTTTTATAATAAAAATAAATTTATAACGCACCGTAATGATGTTCGGCACAACCTATCACAGCCATAGGCAGGAATGCCTCTCTTATGGATTGCTCAATCCCTGCGCGGGTGGTGTAATCAAACGGCTGTTACCGCCTTGATATAAAGGGTTGTAGAGCGCAACGCAACGCCAGTTTCGGCTGGCACTGAATGTACCTGCGGGGAATTCAGGTATCAGGGCCGCCCGTTGAGGCGGCCTTTTTACTTTCAGGCTTTCCTGTAAAAGGTTCACCTTGTTGTCTTGTCGACGTTGTAAGGTTTGGCTGATTGATTTGATAAAGCATACGCATTAGCCCCGATGAATAAAGTTGGTTACCTTACACCTCAACGAAAACACGGAGGAAGTACAGATGTCTTTGATTAACACCAAAATTAAACCTTTCAAAAACCAGGCGTTCAAAAACGGTGAGTTCATCGAAGTTACCGAGAAAGATACCGAAGGCCGCTGGAGCGTCTTCTTCTTCTATCCGGCTGACTTTACCTTCGTTTGCCCGACTGAACTGGGTGACGTTGCAGACCATTACGATGAACTGCAGAAGCTGGGCGTAGATGTTTACTCCGTCTCTACCGATACCCACTTCACCCACAAAGCATGGCACAGCAGCTCCGAAACCATCGCGAAAATCAAATACGCGATGATCGGCGACCCGACTGGCGCCCTGACCCGTAACTTCGACAACATGCGTGAAGATGAAGGCCTGGCTGACCGCGCCACCTTCGTTGTTGACCCGCAGGGCATTATCCAGGCTATCGAAGTTACCGCTGAAGGTATCGGCCGTGATGCTTCTGACCTGCTGCGTAAAGTGAAAGCCGCTCAGTACGTGGCTTCTCACCCAGGCGAAGTATGCCCAGCGAAATGGAAAGAAGGCGAAGCGACGCTGGCTCCATCCTTAGATCTGGTTGGTAAAATCTAAGTTTTGCCCATTCGGTAATTAATGGGCGCACCCGCGCCCATTTCATTCCAGCACCATGATGCAAGTTGCATTCAGGCCGCCCGTATAAGGCAGCTTGCATGATGACGTCTTAAGAGAGGGAAGAACAATGCTCGACACTAACATGAAAACCCAGCTCAAGGCCTACCTTGAGAAACTGACCAAACCCGTTGAGCTGATTGCCACGCTGGACGACAGCGCCAAATCGGCAGAGATCAAGGAACTGCTGGCGGAGATCGCCGAGCTGTCGCCGAAAGTGACCTTCAAAGAAGACAACGCGCTGCCGGTCCGTAAGCCCTCTTTCCTGATTACCAACCCAGGATCCGACCAGGGACCGCGCTTTGCCGGCTCGCCGCTGGGTCACGAATTTACCTCACTGGTGCTGGCGCTGCTGTGGACCGGTGGTCATCCGTCAAAAGAAGCGCAGGCGCTGCTGGAGCAGATCCGCGATATCGACGGTGATTTCGAATTTGAAACCTATTACTCGCTCTCCTGCCACAACTGCCCGGACGTGGTGCAGGCGCTGAACCTGATGTCGGTTCTGAACCCGCGCATCAAGCACACGGCGATTGACGGCGGTACCTTCCAGAATGAAATCACCGATCGCAACGTGATGGGCGTTCCGGCGGTCTACATGAACGGCAAAGAGTTCGGCCAGGGCCGTATGACGCTGACCGAAATCGTAGCCAAAGTGGATACCGGTGCTGAAAAACGTGCGGCGGAAGAGCTGAACAAACGCGATGCTTACGACGTGCTTATCGTCGGTTCCGGCCCTGCGGGCGCGGCGGCAGCGGTGTACTCTGCGCGTAAAGGTATTCGTACCGGCCTGATGGGCGAACGTTTTGGCGGCCAGGTGCTCGATACCGTGGACATCGAAAACTACATCTCCGTGCCGAAGACCGAAGGCCAGAAGCTGGCGGGGGCGCTGAAGGCGCACGTTAGCGACTATGACGTAGACGTGATCGACAGCCAGAGCGCCAGCAAGCTCGTTCCGGCAGCGGTCGAGGGTGGCTTACACCAGATTGAAACCGCGTCCGGCGCGGTGCTGAAAGCGCGCAGCATTATCATTGCCACCGGCGCGAAATGGCGCAACATGAACGTTCCGGGCGAAGATCGGTACCGTACCAAAGGCGTGACCTACTGTCCGCACTGCGACGGCCCGCTGTTTAAAGGTAAACGCGTGGCGGTGATCGGCGGCGGTAACTCCGGCGTGGAAGCGGCTATCGACCTGGCGGGGATTGTTGAGCACGTTACCCTTCTGGAGTTCGCTCCAGAGATGAAGGCCGACCAGGTTCTGCAGGATAAAGTTCGCAGCCTGAAAAACGTCGACATAGTACTGAACGCGCAGACCACGGAAGTGAAGGGCGACGGCAGCAAAGTGACCGGCCTGGAATACCGCGACCGCGTGAGCGGCGACGTGCACAGCGTTCAGCTGTCAGGGATCTTCGTGCAGATTGGTCTGCTGCCAAATACCACCTGGTTGGAAGGCGCGATTGAGCGCAACCGCATGGGCGAAATCATCATCGATGCGAAATGTGAAACCAGCGTGAAAGGCGTGTTTGCGGCGGGCGACTGCACCACCGTGCCGTACAAACAGATCATTATCGCCACGGGCGAAGGGGCGAAGGCGTCTCTGAGTTCCTTTGACTACCTGATTCGCACCAAAACCGCATAACAGAAGAAAGTAAGGCTACACCTGCAATAGCGAGAGGCCACCGAAAGGTGGCCTCTTTTTTTATCTTACGACCATCACCGGTATATGGGTGTGGCGGATCACGCTGGAGGCGTTAGAGCCCAGCAGATGCGTGGTAATGGAAGGGTTGCGCGAACCGATGACCACCACGTCTGCTTTTAGCTCGTTCGCCAGTTCGTTTACCGCATCGCGAACGCTGCCGAATCTGACGTGCGTTTTGATGCGCGAAGGGTCGATGCTGAAGTGGCTGACCATGGTTTGCAGGCGAGTTTCCGCTTCATGCTGCAAATGCTCCTCGAAGCGACGCACGTCGGCGGCAAAGCGGTGCAGGCTCAGGCTGGCGGAGCCCGGCAGTACGTGCAAAAGATGGATAACACCGTCCTGCTGCGCCAGGAACTCCGCATGGCGTACGGCCTTGTCGCTCAGCTCCATCTCAAAAACATCAACCGGCATAATGATTCTCTGATACATACCCGTTTCTCCTTGTTTATAAACGCTGAATTCATTCAACCATAAAATAAAAATGGTTTCTGTAAGCGCCCCGTCAGTTTTCTTATCTCACCAGGATAAATCTCAAAAGCCCCGTATTCCAGGGCAGACCTTCAGGGGTAGCTACCCTTATACACTTACCTGGAACCTTTCGGAGGTCGCATGAAAGCACTTACGTATCACGGTCCGCACCATGTACGCGTCGAGAATGTCCCCGATCCCATTATCGAACAGCCCGACGATATCATTCTGCGCGTCACGGCCACGGCTATCTGCGGCTCCGATTTGCATCTCTATCGCGGAAAGATCCCGAAGGTGCAGCACGGCGACATTTTTGGCCATGAGTTTATGGGGGAAATCGTCGAGTGCGGCGCAGAGGTGAAGAATTTGCAAAAAGGCGATCGCGTGGTGATCCCCTTTGTCATTGCCTGCGGAGACTGTTTCTTCTGCCGTCTGCAGCAATACGCGGCCTGTGAGAATACCAATGCCGGGCAGGGCGCCGCGCTGAACAAAAAGCAAATCCCCGCGCCGGCCGCGCTGTTTGGCTACAGCCATCTCTACGGCGGCGTGCCGGGGGGACAGGCGGAATATGTCCGCGTGCCAAAAGGCAACGTCGGGCCGTTTAAGGTCCCGCAACTCCTCTCCGATGATAAGGCGCTGTTCCTTTCCGATATTTTGCCCACGGCCTGGCAGGCGGCAAAAAATGCGCAGATTGAAAAAGGCTCAAGCGTTGCGGTTTTCGGCGCCGGGCCGGTGGGGCTACTGACTATTGCCTGTGCGCGGCTGTTAGGCGCTGAGCAGATCTTTGTTATCGATCACCACCCGTACCGTTTGCGATTTGCCGAGGCGCGTTACGGCGCAATCCCCATCAACTTTGATGATGATAACGACGCGGCGGAAAAAATCATCGAGCAAACCGCTGGCCAGCGCGGCGTTGACGCCGTGATTGATGCGGTAGGGTTCGAAGCGAAAGGCAGCACCACCGAAACGATCCTCAGCAATCTTAAAATTGAAGGTAGCAGCGGCAAAGCGCTGCGGCAGTGCATTGCTGCCGTTCGACGCGGTGGCGTGGTTAGCGTACCCGGCGTGTACGCCGGGTTTATTCATGGCTTCCTGTTTGGCGATGCCTTTGATAAGGGGCTGACGTTTAAGATGGGCCAGACGCACGTCCATGCCTGGCTGGGTGAACTGCTGCCGCTGATCGAAAAAGGGCTGCTTACTCCGGAAGAGATTGTGACCCATTATCTCCCCCTTGCCGATGCGGAACGCGCCTATAAGGTATTCGAAAAACGGGAGGAGGAGTGCCGGAAGGTGATTCTGGTCCCTGGTGCAGAAACGCCCGAGGCCGCAGAGCAAAAAGTTAAGGGCCTGGTGAACGCTTTCCCGGGTGGGGTTGCATGAGTACTCGCCTAGCTGTGGCGTTCAAGATAAAGCACGGCCATGACGATAATCGCCGCAATAATCAGAAAAATAAGTGTGATAACCAGTATCTCACTCATGACCGTCCCCACGGCACCAAAACAGATTAAGCGTGGATTAAGGGCTTTTTGCGCGATATAAGAAAATGGGGTGAATTTACGGAAAGAGGATGCGGCTGCATCCTCTGTGCAAAGCGGGGCGCTTGTTCAGAAGTGGTTAACGCAGGTAATCGCCCGCGGCTTCTGGCTGGTAGAGCAACGCCAGCACTTCAAGATGGGCAGAGGCGCCGCCCGGCAACTCCCAGTGGATGGTATCGCCCGTGCGCAGGCCCAGCAGTGCGGCACCCACAGGCGCAAGAACAGAAAGCTGTGCGCTGCTGTCGGTCATCTGAGCCGGGTAAACCAGCGTGCGGGTCAGCTCTTCACCGGTGGTGAGGTTGCGGAATTTTACCTGGCTGTTCATGGTGACCACGTCATGCGGCATCGTCTCAGGCGTGCACATCTGCGCCCGGTCGAGCTCCTCATTCAGGGCGTCGGCCACGGGAAGTGAGGCAAACTCCGCTTTTTCCAGCAGCCTGTCGATACGTTCTGCGTCGAGCTCGTTGATGATAATTGTAGGTCTGGACATTTTTACTCCATGTCGTTAATGCTGCGCGTAACGCAGAAACCAATCCAAAAGAAAACCCTCGCCGTCTGGCAGCGAGGGTTTAACTCTCTCGATGATACTGGCTGAGCGCGCAAGTTTGAAGTGATGAAGGTCACATTCATGGTCCATATGAATTTTCGCTGAAATTTATTCAGTCTTCATTCCGGGCGGAATACGCTACGCTGAGTGTCCTGAACCCGGGCTTTGCGCGAAGCGCTATTCGCGTCCGCCCATCAACGAGAGAGAACTATGTACTTCTACCAACCGTCTCAGGGGCACGGCCTGCCGCACGATCCGCTGAACGCCATTATTGGTCCACGTCCGATCGGCTGGATCTCCTCATGCGACAAGGCCGGTCAGCTCAACCTCGCACCGTATAGCTTCTTTAACTGCTTTAACTATCGCCCGCCGATCATCGGCTTTTCCAGCAACGGCTGGAAGGACAGCGTGCGTAATATTACCGAAACAAAGGAATTTGTCTGGAACCTGGCGACGCGCGATCTCGCGCAGGCGATGAACCAAACCTCTGCGATGCTTCCGCACGATCGGGATGAATTCAGCTTTGCCGGACTTACGCCAGCGGCGAGCCAGCTGGTTAACGCGCCCCGCGTCGCAGAAAGCCCGGTGAACTTTGAGTGCCGCCTGTCGCAGTGCATTCAGCTTACCGGTGCTGACGGCACACCGGTCGATACCTGGCTGGTGCTGGGGGAGGTGGTCGGTATCCATATTGCCGAAACGCTGCTGGAAGAGGGGATTTACCAGACGGCGAAAGCGCAGCCCATCCTGCGTGCGGGTGGGCCGACGGCGTATTATGGCATCAGTGACGAAAACCGGTTTGATATGGTGCGCCCGGGCGCGGATCAGTAGCCGGCTTTATCAATCACGAACTGTTTTCCGCAGTTACCCGGATGTGGCTGCGGGGCAAATGACGCCGCAGAAAGCGGGTTGTTAATGGTGTCCGCCTTCAGCGAAACCTGCATCTCGGTCAGATACGCCGGATTGCCGTTGCAGGTGAGCTTAATCGCTTTGATGTTTTCTTTTCCCCAGCTTTTGGCAACGGCACCGTCAAAGTCGCTGCGATTGACGGTTTTCCCGTAATTATCGGCGAGGAATTTACCGACCGCGCTGTCTTTAACTTCCTGATTCATCCGCACCATCGTGCCGAAATAGGCATCCGGATCGAAACCAAAGCAGACGCCATGTTTGGCATATTCATAACGTTCCAGGCAGGAATTACCGCCCGCGCCCGGCATCACGTCGTTGAGCTTTGCGGCTGCGGAAAGCGACAGTCCGGTTTCGGCGGCATCGCATTTGCGGCTGGCCTTCACTTCCGGCATGTTCGGAATGGGGCGCGTGGCGCAGCCAAAACGCATCCACCGACGTTCATCCACGCCGCGTGCGGCAATAGATTTTGGCAGGCCAGGCCATAGCCCGTGGACGGTCAGAAAATCGGCTTTATTATCGCGCTCTTTTTGCAGGCGACATTCGTCAGGTTCATTGCGGTTGCGTTCGACCATGCTCTGGCAAAACCCGGTTTGCCAGGACAGAGCCAGCACATAGCGATCGAAATCGCCATACTGTGTTGCCTTCAGCGGTTCCGCCTGTGCGGAGAAGAGACAGAGAGCAAGCGCCATTGCGCCAGACGGGATGACGATATCCTTCCTGAACATATGATTTCCTGATCGAATGAGCACGATTAATTTCTGGAAGTTATTAAAGCACAAAAAGCGCCCGCAGGCGCTTTTTGGATATCCCTAATTTAGCTTAGGCTGCGCCGGGTACCAGCACTTCCGTGGCGATAATCACGATAATCAGACCAACTATAACGGGCACTGAGGTGCGTTTGACGACTTCGAATGGCGAGATTTTCGCCATCCCGGCAACGGCGACGACCACACCCGACACCGGCGAAATGGTACGGCCCAGGTTTGACGCCTGCAGCATGGGAATGGAAAGGTAGGCCGGGTTAATACCGGAGGAGTGAGCCAGTTTCGGGATCATCTCAACGAAAGCGTAGAAAGGCGCATTACCGGAACCGGTGGTCATCGCCGCCAGCATGGTGAGCACCACCAGAACCAGCATCAGGATAATACTGGCGGAGCCGAACGAGGTGGCGATAGAAATCAGGCTCTGGATAAAGCCGATCGTGCTCAGACCCTGGGCAAAAACGCCCGCTGCAACCAGCAGGATAACCACGCCAGCGAAGGCATCCGCCATACCGCGATACGCAACTTCCAGACCCGAGAAGACTTTTTGCGTGTTAAAACCGCGCACAAACTCCAGCACGGCGGCCAGCAGCATGCAGATAACCAGAATGGTGATGATGTGCAGCTGTGGACCCCATTTTCCGTCAAAAATTAGCACTCCGACGATCGGGGTGAACGGCAGAATGGCATAGAACGCGGGAGCGGTCGTGGTGATTTCACTCACGTCCATCATTTCATGGCTGATGTTTTCTTTCTTATCGAGATAGCGCTGCCAGAAGAAATGCGCGATCCCCATGCCCACGATGGCAACAATCGAGATCGGTAACGTGGTTTTAAAGGCGAAGTCGATGAGAGACATCTCCGCCGCCTTTGCCGCCAGCACAACGTCGCCGGAGGTCGGGGAGAGAATAATCGCTGCCGGAGACGCGCAAATTGCCGCGGCCGCGCCACGGCTGATACCGACGTTCACCATGACCGGGAACAGCGTCGCCATGAGCAGTACGCCAAGCCCGGTAGCCGACGAAACGGCCAGTGACATCAGGCAGGCGAGGAAATAGGCGGCGACCATCAGCAGATACGGCGAGTTGATGTATTGCAGGGGTTTAGAGGCAAGCTTAACGACCATGTCGTTGGCGCCGATATGGGTCATGTAGGCTGCAAAACCGCACAGCATCATGATCATCATACCCAGGTCACCGCCGCGGCTCATGAGCAATATTTTAATGTATTCAACAATATCTGTAGCCGTGTAACCGGTGCTGGTCGCGCTGGCAGGTAACACCTGGTGCCCCATTATTGCGCTGATAATCAGCAGCGTTAGACCGCCGACAAATAATACGCCCGTGGCCGAGTAGCCTTTAATGATGTAGCGTGCGACGCCGACAATGACGACGACTCCAATAAGGAGTTCGAATAACGTAAGCATGATTTCCCCTGTATCTCTGCTGCAATGGAGCACAAAAAATCAAAAAAAAGAAGGATGAAAATGTGCCGAATAATTGGCCTGTTCTTGCTGATTAAAATCAATAAACAGACGACTAAAGAACAGAACAACCGTCTTTTTGCCATGGCCCATACATTTATGTCATGAGGGTCTTGACCGTCAGAAATAGCGCAACATGTCCTAATAATGATAACAAATTGTTAATGTTTTGTGTGGTTTTACATGTCACTGATTCAGAACATTAAATGGGTAAAGTCACACCCCTTTTGGGTTTATTTTGAACGCATCGCCGCCTTTCCTTAAGAATATTCCCGAAAAGAAGCTGAATAATTAGGAATAACGCCGATGTCGTTAAGCTTTGATTCAACTACTTTATGGTAAACTTTGCCTCGAATACTAAGAATGGTAATTGCATTGTGATTGTACGTAATACATTTTTCTCTATTTTGTTGTTTATTTTTGGGCAGTTAACGTTTTGTTCTGTTGCTCAGGCAGAAGGCAACGCGACGGATAAAGGCTGGTTCTCAACCTTTACGGATAATGTTTCCCAGACATGGACGGCACCTGAACATTATGATCTCTATGTCCCGGCAATAACGTGGCATGCGCGTTTTGCTTATGACAAAGAGAAAACCGATAAATACAACGAGCGTCCGTGGGGCGCGGGTTTTGGCCAGTCGCGCTGGGATGAAAAGGGAAACTGGCATGGCATCTATCTGATGGCCTTCAAAGACTCGTTTAATAAATGGGAGCCGATTGGGGGGTATGGTTGGGAAAAAACCTGGCGCCCGCTAGCGGACGAGAACTTCCACGTCGGTTTGGGCTATACCGCCGGGGTTACTGCACGTGACAACTGGAAATACATTCCAATCCCGGTGCTGCTGCCTTTGGCCTCTATTGGCTATGGCCCCGCAACGTTCCAGATGACCTACATTCCGGGTACGTACAACAACGGTAACGTTTACTTCGCCTGGATGCGTTTTCAGTTTTAACTGACAAAACGTTACATGCTGGTGAAAAAACGCGCAGGCGTTGATTCATAAGCGATAAAAATCTGTCAGTGAAAATTAACGCGACTTTAGTCACTTTTTATCAAAGATCCGCTGGACAAAAGGTCCCACAATTGATGTACTGATAACCGACACAGCATTTGTGTCGTTTTTTAATGTAAAGGTAATTTTGATGTCTAAGATTAAAGGTAACGTTAAGTGGTTTAATGAGTCCAAAGGATTCGGTTTCATTACTCCTGAAGATGGCAGCAAAGACGTGTTCGTACACTTCTCTGCAATCCAGTCTAATGGTTTCAAAACTCTGGCTGAAGGTCAGCGTGTAGAGTTCGAAATCACTAACGGTGCCAAAGGCCCTTCTGCTGCTAACGTAATCGCTCTGTAATTCAGACGCGTCAGCAAGAATTTCAAAACCCGCTCACTGAGCGGGTTTTTTTCGTTTTGAATCAGCCAAGCAGATACATTTTCAGGAAGCTGGCAACGATCAGCACGCTCAACAACACCATTCCTGCGCTCATCAGACTCTGTTTCATTCTGTCACCCTCGTTCAGTACTGCATCCAGAGTGACAGAGAAAAATTAAGCCAACATTAACGGTTCGGCTGTTAATGCGCGCTTGCGGAAGAAAATAGCCAAAATGCGATCCCCGTCATCGCAAAGGAGCCGAGCATATTGATAGCCATATTCATCAGCGCCCAGCCGACACGGCCTTCCTGAAAGAGAAAAACCGTCTCCGCAGAAAAGGTTGAGAAGGTGGTCAAACCGCCGCAGAATCCGGTGGTAATCAACACCTTCCACATTGGGTCGATGTGCGTCATTCGGTTAAACCAGGCCAGCCCCATACCAATGATAAAGGCACCAATCAGGTTTGCGGCAAGTGTCCCCATAGGAATCGCCTGATGCAGGGGGTTAAACCGCATACTCAGAAACCATCGCGCAACGCTACCCGTTCCCCCACCAATAAAAACGGCTAAAAGTAGTTGTAACACGCTAAATACCTGCTATTTGATGTGTAAGAGTAGCGAGTTTAACGCCGTTTATGATGAGGGGACAAATATGTATGTAGCGGTAGGGCAGTTTGCCGTCACGCCTGACTGGCATGAGAATGCGAGAACATGCGTCAACCTGATGATGCAGGCCCGGCAGAAAGGCGCGTCGCTGCTGGTTCTCCCCGAGGCGCTGCTGGCCAGGGATGAAAATGACCCGGATTTATCCGTGAAGTCCGCGCAGCCGCTGGACGGCGAATTTGTGCAGCAGCTGCTTGCCCAGAGCGCGGGCAATACGATGACGACGATCTTAACGATCCATGTTCCTTCCACGCCGGGTCGCGCGGTGAATACGCTCGTGGCGATTCGTGACGGGGCCATCGTGGCACATTACGCCAAGCTTCACCTCTATGATGCGTTCAGCATCCAGGAGTCGCGACGCGTTGACCCCGGAGACAATATCCCTCCGCTGCTGGAGATTGACGGATTTAAGATCGGACTGATGACCTGCTATGACCTGCGTTTTCCCGAGCTGGCGCTCCATCTGGCGCTGCAGGGGGCTGACGTGCTGGTACTGCCTGCCGCGTGGGTCAAAGGGCCGTTAAAAGAGCATCACTGGGCAACGCTGCTTGCGGCACGCGCGCTGGATACAACCTGCTATGTCGTTGCCGCAGGGGAATGTGGCACGAAAAACATCGGGCAAAGCAGGGTGGTTGATCCGCTGGGGGTGACGATCGCCGCCGCCGCTGAAGCCCCGCATTTACTGGTGGCGGAGATAAACTCAGAAAGAATCGCGCTTGCGCGTCAGCAATTACCCGTTCTTCGCAATCGTCGGTTTGCGCCACCACAATTATTGTGATGTTTTTTTCAACAATGCTTGATTCACCTTGTTACAGATTGCTATTGTGTGCACGCGCAAAATGACCGTTAATACAGTCAGGTTTTGGCGCTGAATGCAGCCTGTTTTAAGTAAAGAAGGTATCTATGGGTGAGATTAGTATTACCAAACTGCTGGTGGTTGCCGCACTGGTCGTCCTGCTGTTTGGTACCAAGAAGTTACGCACGCTGGGTGGTGACCTGGGGGCTGCCATCAAAGGCTTTAAGAAAGCGATGAACGATGATGATGCAGCGGCGAAGAAAAGCGCCGAGGATAACGTCCCGGCAGACAAGCTTTCTCACAAAGAGTGACAGCAACGCCTGAGGGCTTGCGAAAAAAAACCGGCTCATGAGGCCGGTTTTTTTGTATTACTGTAAATGAATATTACAGCATTATTTAACTTCTTCGCCTTTAGCCTGCATATCGGCATGGTATGAGGAGCGAACGAATGGGCCGCAGGCAGCGTGGGTGAAGCCCATCGCCATCGCTTCGGCTTTCATTTCATCGAACTCGTCCGGGCTCACGTAGCGCTGCACCGGCAGGTGGTGACGGCTTGGCTGCAGATACTGTCCCAGGGTCAGCATGGTCACACCGTGGCGGCGAAGATCGCGCATCACCTCGATGATTTCATCATTGGTTTCACCCAGACCCACCATCAGACCAGACTTGGTCGGAATATGCGGATGCGCTTCTTTGAAACGCTCCAGCAATTTCAGGGACCAGTTATAGTCAGCGCCCGGACGGACCTGACGGTAAAGACGCGGCACGTTCTCCAGGTTGTGGTTAAACACATCTGGCGGCGTCGCGGTCAGGATATCCAGCGCGCGGTCCATACGGCCGCGGAAGTCAGGCACCAGCGTCTCGATTTTGATGTTAGGGCTTTTCTCGCGAATGGCCGTAATACAGTCGGCGAAGTGCTGAGCACCACCATCACGCAGGTCGTCACGGTCAACGGATGTGATAACCACATAACGCAGCGCCATGTCGGCGATGGTCTGCGCCAGTTTCTGGGGTTCGTTAGCATCAGGCGCGACTGGACGGCCATGAGCAACATCGCAGAATGGGCAGCGGCGGGTACAGATAGCACCCAGAATCATAAACGTCGCGGTACCGTGATTGAAACATTCAGCAAGGTTCGGACAAGACGCTTCTTCACACACGGAGTGAAGACCATTCTTGCGCATCGCCGCTTTGATCCCCTGGATACGCGAAGAGTCGGCCGGAAGTTTGATTTTCATCCATTCCGGTTTTCTTAACAGCGCCTCGCGCTCTGTAGCCACGTTTTTTACCGGGATAAGGGCCATTTTATCGGCATCGCGGTATTTAACACCGCGTTCCATCACAATGGGTTTACTCATAGCGTGCGTGTTCCAGTTGCGAATATCGAAGGAAAGCGTTTCAATTCAAGGGAATGTTGTATTTATCAACTATTTTTGAACGAACGACAGGCAGTATATCATTGAAACGGTCGTTAAAGCAGCCTGCCAGATCGCCAATTTGTAAAATAGTTGTTGTTTTGTGCCTTTTGCCCTGCGGGTTGCAGGGGCTTGTGCTGGCTAAACCTGTCAGAAGGCCTGACGGATGATGCGGATGACGTTTTCCAGGACCGGATCGCGCAAACTCAGCTTGTTGTAATGCAGTGAAATCTCGATAGATTCCGCATTAAGCTGGCTGAGCGGGATGCTTTCCAGCGGCCAGCATTTTTGTAGCAGGCTGTACAGGCGTGATGGCATAACGCACAGCATATCGCTGCTGCCGATCAGGGATGCGGTGGTAAACATATTGTAACTGCTGAAGCTGATCTGACGTTCCGGGAAAATTTCATCAATACGCTGACGAAGTGCATGATTAGATTGCCCTTCGGTCATGAAAGACGAGTGATCGTAGTTGCGCAGGTTTTCGATGGTTAACGGCTCGCTAAGAGCAGGATGCTGCTGGCGGCAAACCAGTACCAGGTTATCCGCATAAAGCACATTTTGCCCCAGCGCTCTGGCACTGAAGCTGCCGCTTTCAATAATCAGGTCCGTCTGGAACTGGGCAAGCTGAATGTCAGGTTCATTGAGAGGCACATTGCGAAGCAGGAGCTGCGGAGCATGCTCTTTTACGGCCTGGAAGATCGCCGGCATCACCAGCACCCCGACAGAAGGGGAACAGCCGATGGTGATGGTTCTCTGCTTATCATAGCTCCCGGTTAAATCCAGTGCGCCCAGAATCGACTCCAGCCCCTGGCTGATGTACTCGTGGAGATGCGTGGCATAAGCCGTCGGCGTTACCCCCTGGCCCTTACGGATAAATAACGGGTCGGGAAATATAGCGCGTAGCTTTTGGATTGACTGGCTTATTGCTGATGGCGTGAGATTAAGAATTTTCGCAGCGTTAACGATACCCTTATGGACATATACCGCCTCAAAAATAGTCAGTAAATTGAGATCAATATTACGTAAAGTCCGAAAAATTTGCGGCTTGTCTTCGCCACCGGGTTCATTCAGTCGTTTGGCTGGTAAATTATTATACTCCACGCTTTCACTCCGTATACATTCACAATATGAATGATAGTTGAATTTATTTATTATGCTTGTAGAGATTCGTAAAGTGTTGGTTTTGTTTCACTTGTTTATCAAGGGCAAACGGTTGTGTGATAATTGCTCACCTTACTTATGCCGTGTTTGCCATGCTTGCTGGAGGCTAAATAATATGTGGCGGTAATATTCGGGCGCTTCGAAAATATAGAATCTGTGGATTATTGTAAAGTGCAAAAGCTGTAAATAAACAGTGGCCCGCCAAATTATCGAGCCATGTTGTATGATGTATTAAGCAGGGATATATTCGTATGGGGGATTGTTAAGTAGCGCTAACATCTGCTTTAAAAGCACGGGACGAATATGTTCTGGCGTAGCGGTTTCAACCCACTGACGCATTTGCGTCATTTCCATGCCGGCGTAGCCGCAGGGGTTAATGCGCTGGAAGGGCGCAAGGTCCATATTAATATTCAAGGCCAGGCCATGGAATGAGCAACCTTTACGAATACGCAGCCCCAGTGAGCAGATCTTCATTTCCCCAACGTAGACGCCCGGCGCATCGGCGCGTGGATGCGCGTCAATACCATATTCCGCCAGCGTGTTGACGACAGTTTGTTCCAGTAAGGTAACCAGTTCACGCACGCCCAGCTTTCTGCGCTTCAGATTGAGCAGGACGTACATCACCTGCTGACCGGGCCCATGATAAGTGACCTGACCGCCGCGATCGCTCTGAATAACCGGGATATCTCCCGTCATTAACAAATGCTCTGCTTTACCCGCCTGGCCCTGCGTAAATACCGGCAGGTGTTCGACCAGCCAGATCTCATCTGGGGTGCTGTCATCGCGTGAATCGGTGAAGTCATGCATAGCCTGGGAGACAGGCTCATAAGGTTGCAGCCCGAGGTGACGGACCAGAATTTTATCCTGATACAAAACTGCGTCTCCGAAGACGAGGGACAAAAGGTGTGGAGGAGTATATCACAGCGGGGGAGAGGGGTTACCCGGCAAACCGGGTAACCGCAAAGGGACTACAGCACCATACGAACAATTTCGATATTGCCGAGCTCTTCGTACAGCGTTTCCACCTGCTCAATGTGTGTCGCAGTGATGGTAATAGAAACCGAGTGGTAGTTGCCCTTGCTGCTTGGTTTTACTGACGGAGAGTAGTCACCCGGCGCATGGCGCTGTACCACTTCAACCACCTGATCAACCAGCTCAGGTTTCGCCAGACCCATTACTTTGTAGGTAAATGAGGTTGGGAATTCAAGCAGTTCGTTAAGTTTGGTTTTCATGTCAGCTCCGGCGTAACGTCAAAAAATAATAACTCCCACGTCAGGTGGGAGTTATCAGGATACTTAGTATATGGGGATCAAAATCACACTTTCAAGTGTTCAATTTTTAACCAAACCAGTGGTGGAACATCAATTTAATGTAATCAATGATTTTGCCGAAGAAATTGCCTTCAGGAATTTCTTGCAGGACAACCAGCGGACGCTGATCGATCGTTTTTCCATCCAGCTGGAAGTTGATCGTACCCACAACCTGGTTTTTCTGCAGCGGGGCATGCAGCTCGGTGCTGTTCAGCACGTAGCTGGCCTTCAGATCCTTCATGCGACCGCGTGGAATGGTCAGGTAGAGGTCTTTATCAACGCCGAGTGAAGCACGGTCGTTGTCGCCGAACCAGACGGGTTCAGACGCAAACTCTTTGCCTGCTTTCAGTGGGTTCACGGTTTCGAAGAATCGGAAGCCCCAGGTCAGCAGTTTCTTGCTTTCTGTTTCACGACCTTTAAAGGTACGGCCGCCCATCACGGCAGAGATCAGACGCATCTGACCTTCAGTGGCAGAGGCCACCAGGTTGTAGCCCGCTTTGTCGGTGTGGCCAGTTTTGATGCCGTCAACGTTCAGGCTGTTATCCCACAGCAGGCCGTTACGGTTGGTCTGACGAATACCGTTGAAGGTGAACTCTTTCTCTTTATAGATAGAGTATTCATTCGGTACATCGCGGATCAGCGCCTGGCCAATCAGGGCCATGTCACGTGCAGAGCTGTACTGACCGTCTGCATCCAGGCCGTGTACGGTCTGGAAATGGCTGTTTTTCAGACCCAGTGCGTTAACGTAGCTGTTCATCAGGCCCACGAAGGCATCCTGGCTCCCGGCGGCGAAGTCGGCCATCGCCACGCAGGCATCGTTACCAGACTGCAGGTTGATACCGCGAATCAGCTGGGAAACAGGAACCTGCATACCCGGCTTCAGGAACATCAGAGAGGAACCTTTGAAAACAGGGTTCCCGGTTGCCCACGCATCGTTACCGATGGTGACCAGATCCGATTCTTTGAATTTACCTGCTTTCATCGCCTGGCCGATAACGTAGCTGGTCATCATTTTGGTCAGACTGGCCGGGTCACGGCGGGCATCGGCATTCTGTTCTGCCAGCACTTTGCCAGAGTTGTAATCGATCAGGATGTAGGATTCCGCGTCGATTTGCGGAACGCCAGGGATCATGGTCTTGATATTCAGGTCATCGGCGTGAGCTGCAGAGAGCGCAGCAGCGCAAAGGGCCGTGGTCAGCGCCATGCGCTGCACAAAACGAGCAGAAAAAGTGGTCTTCATGGTCAGAACTACGACATCCGTGATGGAATTAAAAAAAGTGCCTTACTATAGCAAATGCTATTCAGGCAGGCATCCGACTTTAAGCATGAGTTTGTGAATGTGTTTTACACTAACTGACAATTCGGATACCGCCGGTTAATTATTTCGCAACAGCGATAAATGACTGAAGTTGAGCTTCATTCTGCAGACGCTGCTGCAGGGACGCGGCCTGCGATTTGCTGGCAAACGGCCCCATCTGAATGCGCCAGACCGCGCCGTTCTGCTCAACGCGTCCCGGTACGCCAAACTGCTGGCTCAGACGCTGTTGATACTGCCTGGCCCGGGCCTGATCGCTTACTGCGCCTACCTGAACCACATAGCTGCCGCTGGCCGCTGCTGGAGCCGCTACCACCGCACTTTGCGTGGCTGCAGGCGCCGTTACGGGAGCCGGCTGGGTTACTGGTGCCGCAACGGGAGCAGGGGCTGGAGTCGGCTCACTGCCTTCCAGCACGCCCGAGGCTAAGGTCGTCGGTGCGCCAAGAAAGCCACTACTCTTTACCGGCGCGCCGGTAGAATCCTCGCTTTGCAGCGTGTCATTGCTGATCGGGCGTATTTCTCCCCCCGGCTGAGCAGGCTCTGCCGGAGACGAGACGCTTCCCATTCCGCCGTCAAGATTTGGGCGGTCAGGAAGGGCATAGGTCTGTTTTGCCACCGTCGTACACGCGGTACCCGGCCCGGAGAGCGAACCATCCTGTGCGACGATAATCGGGTCAATACGGACTTTGGTGTTGTTCGAGGTGTTCAGGCGATCGGCAGACGCGCGCGACAGGGAAATCACCCGGTCATTTCCGTAAGGACCACGGTCGTTGATCCGCACGACGATCATACGGCCATTCGCCAGGTTGGTGATACGGGCGTAGCTCGGGATCGGCAGCGTCGGGTGTGCTGCCGTCAGCTGCATTGGGTCGAACACTTCCCCGGAAGCCGTCAGGTTACTGCCTGGCTCGGCATCATAAATGGCGGCAAAGCCCGCCTGACTGAAACGGGAAGGATCCTGAACAATTTTATAGCTTTTGCCGTCGCGCTGGTAATCCTGATTGGCACTGGCATTCAGCGGTTCATAAACGGGATCGGCACCGCTAATTTCAACGATCGGGCCATTACACACCGCAGGCTGCGGCGGCGCGACGGTTGCCTGTTGCTGACCATCATCACTTGTGCAGGCCGCAAGTAAACTTGCCGCGATGCAGATCCCCAGCCACTGCTTACGCATTCCGATCCCCTTATTTTTATACGCTTTTTGACAACATTTTTCTGTGGGTATGGATCGACATCACGATACCAAACCCGGCCATCAACACGATCAGTGCCGAGCCTCCGTAACTCACCAGCGGCAGCGGTACGCCTACCACCGGCAGAATACCACTCACCATACCAATATTTACGAAGACATAAACGAATAAAATCAGCATCAACCCGCCGGCCATGACGCGACCAAAAGTGGTTTGTGCGCGTGCTGCAATCCACAATCCCCGCATGATCAGCAGTACGTACAGCGCCAGCAATATTAAGATGCCAACCAGCCCCAGCTCTTCCGCCAGTACGGCGAAGATAAAGTCGGTGTGGCGTTCCGGTAAAAATTCCAGCTGTGACTGCGTGCCGTGCAGCCAGCCTTTACCGCGCAGGCCGCCGGAGCCAATCGCAATCTTGGACTGAATAATATGATAGCCCGCGCCCAGCGGATCGGTTTCCGGATCGAGCAGCATCATGACGCGCTGGCGCTGGTAATCATGCATCAGGAAGAACCAGAGGATAGGAATGAACGCTGCAATCAGCACCACCGCGATACCAATCAGGCGCCAGCTCAGTCCCGACAGGAAAAGGACAAACAGGCCGGAAAGGGCGATAAGAATTGAGGTACCGAGGTCAGGCTGCGCCGCAACCAGCAGCGTCGGCAGAAAAATCAGCACCAGCGCGATGGCGGTGTTTTTCAGCGACGGCGGACAGACGTCGCGGTTGATAAAGCGTGCCACCATCAATGGAACGGCGATTTTGGCAATTTCCGAGGGTTGGAAGCGGACAACGCCCAGATCCAGCCAGCGCTGCGCCCCTTTTGAAATGGCGCCAAACGCATCTACCGCAACCAGCAAAATAATACAGAAGATGTAGAGATAGGGCGCCCAGCCTTCGTAGACGCGCGGCGGGATTTGCGCCATCACCACCATGATGATCAGACCCATGGCGATCTGGCCGATTTTGCGCTCCATCATGCCGATGTCCTGGCCGCTGGCGCTCCAGATAACCAGGGCGCTGTACACCAGCAGAGCCAGCAGGATCAGCAGCATGGCTGGGTCGATGTGGATTTTATCCCACAGCGATTTTTTATTTGGATTATCCGTCATGATTATTGGTCCTCCGCCGCAGCGGCGGCCGGGTTTTCAGCCGGCAGTTCGGTGTTGTTATCACCCAGCATAATGTGGTCAAGGATCTGGCGCATGATGGTCCCTACTGCTGGCCCGGCACCGCCGTTCTCCAGAATCATCGCCACCGCGACCTGAGGGTTATCATAAGGGGCAAACGCCGTCATCAGCTTATGGTCACGCAGACGTTCAGCAATGCGGTGCGCGTTATAGGTTTCGTTGGCTTTCAGACCAAACACCTGCGCAGTACCGGATTTCGCGGCCACTTTGTACGGCGTACCGGTGAAGTACTTATGCGCGGTACCGTTCGGGCGGTTTGCCACGCCGTACATACCGTCTTTCGCAATTTCCCAGAAGCCGGAATGGATGTCACCCACCGGGGCCTCGTGCGGCTGGTTCCACGGTACTTTTTTGCCGTCTTCAACCGTGCTCTGTAGCAGATGCGGCACTTTTACCACGCCGTCATTGATGAGGATCATCATGGCTTTGTTCATCTGAAGCGGCGTTGCCGTCCAGTAGCCCTGACCGATACCTACCGGAATGGTGTCACCCTGATACCACGGTTTTTTAAAGCGCTTCAGCTTCCATTCACGCGTTGGCATGTTGCCAGAACGTTCTTCTGAAAGGTCCACGCCGGTGTAATGCCCGTAGCCGAATTTGCTCATCCACTCTGACAGGCGGTCGATACCCATGTCATACGCCACCTGATAGAAGAAGGTATCCGCAGATTCTTCCAGCGATTTGGTGACGTTGAGATGACCGTGGCCCCATTTTTTCCAGTCACGATAGCGCTTATCTGAACCCGGCAGCTGCCACCAGCCCGGGTCAAACAGGCTGGTATTACGGTTGATGACGCCGGCACTCAGCGCAGAGACCGCCACGTACGGTTTAACCGTGGATGCCGGCGGGTAAACCCCTTGCGTCGCGCGGTTGACCAGCGGCGTGTTCGGGTCATTCAGCAGACCGGAATAGTCTTTACTGGAAATGCCGTCAACAAAGAGGTTCGGGTCATAGCTAGGCATGGAGACCATTGCCAGGATGCCGCCGGTACGAGGATCGGTGACCACAACGGCTGCACGGCTGCCCGCCAGCAGGGTTTCGATATACTGCTGAAGCTTGAGGTCGAGCGTCAGATAGACGTCATGCCCCGCCTGAGGCGGCACTTCTTTTAGCTGACGGATCACGCGGCCTCGGTTGTTAACCTCAACCTCTTCATAGCCGGTTTGCCCGTGCAGAACGTCTTCGTAGTAACGTTCGATCCCAAGCTTACCGATATCGTGCGTTGCAGCGTAGTTGGCCAGCTTGCCGTCTTTATCAAGGCGGTCGACGTCTTTGTCATTAATCTTGGAAACGTAGCCAATCACATGCGTCAGCGCGGAGCCGTAGGGATAGTAGCGCCGCTTATATCCCTTCACTTCCACGCCGGGGAAACGGTACTGATTCACCGCAAAGCGGGCCACCTGGACTTCCGTCAAATTGGTTTTAACCGGAATCGAGGTGAAGCGGTGAGAGCGGGCGCGCTCCTTTTTGAAGGCCGCGATATCGTCATCGTTAAGGTCGACAACGCTTTTCAGCGCTTCCAGCGTATCCTGAACATTATCGACTTTTTCCGGCATCATCTCGATTTGATAGATGGTTCGGTTCAACGCCAGCGGGGTGCCGTTACGATCGTAAATAATGCCGCGGCTGGGTGCGATAGGCACCAGCTTAATGCGGTTTTCGTTTGAACGCGTCTGGTAGTCGGTAAAGCGGACAATTTGCAGATTATAGAGGTTGGCGATCAGCACGCCGGTAAGCAGCAAAATCCCGGTAAAGGCGACCAGCGCCCGGCGCACAAACAGCGCGGACTCAGCCGTATAGTCGCGAAAAGAATTCTGTAGTTTCATCCGCTGCTTAATCTACCCTGGTCAGTCATTACTCGCGGTGATAGGGGTGGTTGGTAGTAATGCTCCACGCGCGATACAGGCTTTCTGCCACCAGTACCCGAACGAGCGGGTGGGGAAGCGTCAGCGCGGAGAGGGACCAACTTTGTTCAGCCGCTGCTTTGCAGGCAGGGGATAACCCTTCTGGTCCGCCAATCAACAGACTGACGTCACGGCCATCCTGCTTCCAGCGCTCCAGTTCTTGTGCCAGCTGCGGCGTATCCCAGGGTTTACCTGGAATATCGAGGGTGACGATGCGGTTTTTGCCAGCGGCAGCCAGCATCAGTTCGCCCTCTTTATCGAGAATACGTTTGATATCCGCGTTCTTGCCGCGCTTCCCGGCGGGAATTTCCACCAGTTCGAACGGCATGTCTTTTGGAAAACGACGCAAATATTCAGTAAAACCGGTTTGTACCCAGTCCGGCATTTTGGTGCCGACGGCGACCAGCTGCAACTTCACGCATTAACCCCAGAGTTTTTCCAGCTCATACAGGCGACGGCTCTCGTCCTGCATGACGTGGACAATCACATCGCCGAGGTCGACTACCACCCAGTCAGCCGTCGCTTCACCTTCAACACCCAGCGGCAACAGCCCTGCTGCACGCGATTCCTGAACCACGTGATCGGCAATTGAAACAACATGACGCGTCGATGTACCGGTGCAGATGATCATGCAGTCGGTAATACTGGATTTACCCTTAACGTCGATAGCGATGATGTCCTGACCTTTCAGGTCATCAATTTTGTCAATAACAAAATCCTGGAGTGCTTTACCCTGCAAGTTTTCCCCCTGGGGTGAATGAGATTGTAAAACTTTGAATTCGTAGCCAGACAGTATACCTGAACTCACGCCTGCGTCGGGACAAATGTCTCCGGCCGGGCTTTTGAAGGCGGGTATCATCCCACCCTCCGCCTGAGATTGCATTGCCATTTTTGTAAAACAATTTCTGTAAAGCAATGATCGGCGGGAAAGTCTGGCAGCGGAGAATAACAGTATGGCTTACCCTGTCAAGGCGGGATAAACAATAAGCCGCTTTTTATGCTCTCCGGCTATTCATCTGCGCTTTTCTGATACAAACCGTGCGCATGGATATAGGCCAGCACCGGAGATGGCAGCAGATCGTCACACGCTAAACCCTGCTGTAAACGCTCGCGAATGAGGGTTGCAGAGATATCAAACCACGGCGTTTCCGCCAGATAGATCTTCCCGGCAGGCTGGTTGTGAAGATCTTCAACATTATCGGTGAGGTGGTCTTCCAGCCACTGCTGGTACTGCTCTTCGCGCATGGTCAGCGGATAGCCGGGACGGCGGCAGACGAGCAGGTGGCTGTTCTCCAGGATGGTTTCATACTGATGCCACGTAGGGAAATTCAGCAGAGAATCCTGGCCGATGATAAAGGCAAGCGGCTGGTCTGGCCCTTGTTCGGCGCGCCACTCCTGAAGCGTCTGAGACGTCCAGGAGGGCGTGTCGCGACGCAGCTCACGCTCGTCAAGTCGGAATAGCGGTTTATCTGCGATGGCAAGGGCAAGCATCTCTTTTCGCTGCTCGCTGGTCGCCTCGGGTTGTGGACGATGGGGCGGGACATTGTTGGGCATGATGGTGACGCGCTGAAGGCCGATCAGATTTGCCAGAATTTCAACTGGCTTCAGGTGCCCGTAATGTACCGGGTCGAAGGTGCCGCCATATAAGGCCTGTAAAGAATGCATGCTATCCATCAATAAAAACGTCTGCCAGCGCCTTGTGGCAGAGCAGGAGAGAAAGACTTTCCAGCTCCGCCCAGACCGACTGGCCATAATCTTGCTTTAACGTGAGCTCAGCGCGCATCAGAAGCTGCACTGCCTGACGAAGCTGTTCATGACTCAGGCGGTTGACGGCCTCGGTGATCAAAGCCCGGCGATTTTGCCACACGCGGTGTTTATCAAACAGCGAACGCAGCGGCGTATGGGCCGACTGACGCTTGAGCGTAATCAGCAGCAATAATTCGCGCTGCAGCGTACGCAGCAGAATAACCGGTTCGCTCCCTTCGAGACGCAGCTGTTGCAAAATATGCAGGGCGCGTTTGCTTTTCGCCGACAGCAGCGCGTCCACCCAGTGGAACGGCGTGAAGTGCGCCGCGTCGTTAACAGCCTGCTCGACGCGCGGTAAGGTCAGCTTGCCATCCGGCCAGAGCAGGGAGAGTCTGTCCAGCGCCTGCGCCAGGGCCAGCAGGTTACCTTCATAGCAGTAGCAGAGCAGTTGGTTCGCCGCATCATCCAGCTGAAGGTTGTTCTGCTTCGCTCTCGCTGCCACCCATTTGGGCAGATGCGCCTGTTCAGGTGTCTGACAGGTGACCTGCACCGCGTGGGCTGCGAGTTGGGTGAACCACGCCGCATTTTCCTGCGCTTTGGTGAGCTTGTTGCCGCGCACAATCAGCAGCAGATCGCTGTGAAGCAGGCTGACCAGCGTGGCCAGCTGTTCATTGATGGCCGCGTTAGGGCCGTTTTCCGGCAGCAGGATCTGAATAGTCTGGCGCGACGCAAAAAGGCTCATCGCCTGACAGAGTGAGAAGAGGGCATTCCAGTCGGTGCTGTTATCCAACTGGACAGTGTGGTGTTCATCGAAGCCCTGAGAGGCGGCTTCATGCCGCACGGCATCCAGGCTTTCCTGAAGCAATAACGGATCGTTTCCAAGAAGCAGATACGCCGCGCGCAGCCCTTCTTTGAGCTGCGCGCGGAGTTGTTCAGGATACAGCCTGATCATCATTTACCCAGAGAGTTAGCAGCAGGAAGCGTGCCGGCAACTGGTTTTTCAACAATGTCAGAGCCTTGTCGGGTAGACGCTGCAATACCTGGCAGTTTACGGATCAGCTGTTCCGCCGCCTTGTCGTACATTTCGTTGATGATAATCTGCTGTTCGGCATCTTTTGCCAATGCCGTCTGCGGGTTATCGAAGAACGAACGGAACACTTTCGTGCTGATCGGATAGATGTCTTTACCCGGGATCAGGACCGCTGCGTTGACCGTCAGCACCATCTGATATTCAGCTGTACGACCGTCCTGGAAGATAGAGGCCGTATCTCTCGACAGACCTCCTCCGATGATACGCAGAGACGGTACATCCTGGCGCAGCGTTTGTTTCTCAACAAGCTCAACGCCGTTCAGACGCAGCTGATTACGAACTGCCCGGCTGAGTGGACCATTCGGATCCGATGAGTCGAAAATCATCGTTTTCATCTCAGCAGGCACTGCCGTGGTATTGCGCAGGTGCCAGCCACAGCCAGCGGTGACAAGCACCGCCAGTGATAAGAGTATTGTTGCCAGTTGTCGCACGTTTCCTCCCGCGCTTAGCCAACGACCAGATTGAGCAGTTTACCCGGTACGTAGATCACTTTACGTACGGTAACGCCCTCAAGATATTTTGCGACCAGAGGTTCCTGGCCCGCGCGCTCGCGAACCTGTTCTTCGGTTGCATCGACCGCCACGGTAATTTTACCGCGGACTTTGCCGTTTACCTGGACCACAACCAGCGTCGTGTTTTCCACCATCGCGGCTTCGTCAGCCTGCGGCCACGGCGCGTTGTCAATATCGCCTTCGCCTTTCAGCTCCTGCCACAGGGTGAAGCTGACGTGCGGAGTGAACGGGTTCAGCATGCGAACGACGGCCAGCAGCGCTTCACGCATTAAGGCACGATCCTGCTCGCCGTCCTGCGGAGCCTTCGCCAGCTTGTTCATCAGTTCCATAATAGCCGCAATTGCGGTATTGAAGGTCTGACGACGACCAATATCATCGGTCACTTTCGCAATCGTTTTATGAACATCGCGACGCAGCGCCTGCTGATCTTCAGTCAGTGCGGCGGCGTTCAGCGCCGGGGCATCGCCCAGTGCAGTGTGTTCGTAAACCAGTTTCCAGACGCGTTTCAGGAAGCGGTTCGCCCCTTCCACGCCAGACTCCTGCCATTCCAGGGTCATGTCGGCCGGAGAGGCAAACATCATGAACAGACGCACGGTGTCCGCACCGTAACGCTCAACCATTACCTGCGGATCGATGCCGTTGTTTTTCGACTTAGACATCTTGCTCATGCCGGTATAGACCAGTTCATGACCTTCGGCGTCTTTCGCCTTAACGATACGGCCTTTCTCGTCGCGCTCGACGATCGCATCAACCGGAGAAACCCAGTTACGCTCGCCGTTAGCACCGACGTAATAGAACGCATCTGCCAGTACCATGCCCTGACACAGCAGCTGTTTTGCTGGTTCGTCAGAGTTCACCATGCCTGCATCGCGCATCAGTTTGTGGAAGAAGCGGAAGTAGAGCAGGTGCATGATGGCGTGTTCGATGCCGCCGATATAGATATCAACCGGCAGCCAGTAGTTTGCCGCATCGGAATCGAGCATACCGTCCTGATACTGCGGGCAGGTGTAGCGCGCATAGTACCAGGATGACTCCATAAAGGTGTCAAAGGTGTCGGTTTCACGCAGCGCAGGCTGACCGTTGACGGTGGTTTTTGCCCACTCAGGATCGGCTTTGATCGGGCTGGTGATACCGTCCATGACCACGTCTTCCGGCAGGATCACCGGGAGCTGATCTTCCGGCGTTGGCATCACGGTGCCATCTTCCAGCGTCACCATTGGGATTGGCGCGCCCCAGTAACGCTGACGGGACACGCCCCAGTCGCGCAGACGGAAGTTAACTTTACGCTCGCCCACGCCCAGAGAGGCCAGCTTATCGGCGATGGCGTTGAAGCCCTCTTCGAAGCTCAGGCCGCTGAATTCACCAGAGTTGAACAGGGTGCCTTTTTCGGTCAGCGCTTGTTCGGACAGGTCGGGTTCAGAACCATCGGCGGCCAGAATAACGGCTTTAATCGGCAGGCTGTATTTGGTGGCAAACTCGTAGTCGCGCTGATCGTGGCCCGGAACGGCCATTACCGCGCCTGTACCGTACTCCATCAGCACGAAGTTCGCTGCCCAGACAGGGATCGCTTCGCCAGTCAGCGGATGCTTCGCATAGAAGCCTGTCGCGACGCCTTTTTTCTCCATCGTCGCCATGTCGGCTTCGGCCACTTTGGTGTTGCGGCACTCGTCGATGAAGGTGGCCAGCTCCGGGTTGTTCTCTGCCGCTTTCTGCGCCAGCGGGTGACCTGCGGCTACGGCCAGGTAGGTCGCGCCCATGAAGGTGTCCGGGCGGGTGGTGTAGACAGTCAGGGTCTGGTCATAGTTCTCAACGTTGAAGGTAATCTCCACGCCTTCAGAACGGCCGATCCAGTTGCGCTGCATGGTCTTAACGGTATCTGGCCAGTGGTCGAGGTTATCCAGATCGTTCAGCAGCTCATCAGCGTAAGCGGTGATTTTGATAAACCACTGTGGGATCTCTTTACGCTCAACTTTGGTGTCGCAGCGCCAGCAGCAGCCGTCGATAACCTGTTCGTTTGCGAGAACGGTCTGGTCATTCGGACACCAGTTAACGGCAGAGGTTTTCTTATACACCAGGCCTTTTTTATACAGCTCGGTGAAGAACTTCTGCTCCCAGCGATAGTATTCCGGGGTACAGGTTGCCAGCTCGCGGCTCCAGTCATAGCCAAAGCCCAGCATCTTGAGCTGGTTTTTCATGTACGCGATATTGTCGTACGTCCACGGCGCCGGTGCGGTGTTGTTTTTGACCGCCGCGCCTTCCGCAGGCAGACCGAACGCATCCCAGCCGATAGGCTGCAGAACGTTTTTACCCAGCATGCGCTGGTAGCGTGCAATCACATCGCCGATGGTGTAGTTACGCACATGGCCCATGTGTAGTCGACCAGAAGGATAGGGAAGCATCGACAGGCAGTAATACTTCTCTTTGCTCTCGTCTTCGGTTACTTCAAAGGTGCGCTTCTCGTCCCAGTGTTGCTGGACTTTTGATTCTATCTCTTCCGGGCGGTATTGCTCTTGCATGGCAGCCAGTGGTCCTGTTTTCAATACAGCTACAAATGTAGCCAATGGATGTGGTAATTCAGATCCGCATAGCATAGCCCAAACGCCCGCGTCAAAACAGCCTTTCGCACAAATGCGCTTTGCAGGAATTTACCGGGTCTGTGCTTCACCTGACAAAGCGGCGATGAAATAAGGTCTATTATTAGAAATAGTTACTTACCCGGGAGGCAAAATGATGAACAAGGTTGCTCAATTTTACCGCGAACTGGTGGCGACACTGACGGAACGGCTGCGTAACGGCGAGCGAGATATCGACGCGCTGGTGGAGCAGGCGCGTGCCCGCGTGACGCAAACGGGTGAGTTAACGCGAACCGAAGTGGAAGAGGTGACGCGCGCCGTGCGTCGCGATCTGGAAGAGTTCGCGCGCAGCTACCAGGAGAGCCAGGAGGAGGTCACGGACAGCGTTTTTATGCGGGTGATTAAAGAGAGCCTGTGGCAAGAGCTGGCCGACATCACGGATATAACGCAGCTGGAGTGGCGCGAGGTCTTTCAGGATTTGAACCATCACGGTGTGTATCACAGTGGTGAGGTGGTCGGCTTGGGAAATCTGGTATGTGAGAATTGCCACCATCATATTGCGGTATATACGCCGGATGTCCTGCCGCTGTGTCCGAAATGCGGCCACGATCAGTTCCAGCGTCGGCCGTTTGAGCCATAAATAAAAGCAAAACGGCAACCACGTTGCCGTTTTTAGTGTCTGCTCCTTCTCCCCGTGGGGGAGTGCATCAGGCCGCACTATAGTAAGCAAGTCTCTCCGCCAGCAAATCCACAAACGCCTCGCGGTCGATGTCCACCATCACCGTGGTATTCGGTTTATTCCCCGTCAGCGAGTAGTAATCCACCACCGTCATTCCCTGGGTGTATTTTCCCTGCGTCTCAACACCAACCCATCTGTCCACCGTGGTGAACATCTCCGGCTTCAGTAGCCAGGCAATGGTGCACGGGTCATGCAGCGGCGCGCCGTGGAATCCCCACTTCTCGGCTTTGTGATACTCCATAAAGAAGTCGAGCAGCTCGGCCACGGTTGTCGCGACCGTATTACCCACGGAGCGGAATCGCTCAATATCGTCCGCCATAATCTGCGCGCGGTGGGTAACGTCCAGTCCCGCCATTACAATTGGTAAGCCGGACTGGAAGACGATTTCCGCGGCTTCCGGGTCGACAAAGATGTTGAACTCCGCCGCAGGCGTCCAGTTCCCCAGCCCCATGGCCCCGCCCATAATCACAATTCGGGCAATTTTATTATGCAGCTCAGGATGGCTGTTCAGCAGCAGCGCAACGTTGGTTTGCGGTCCGGTTGCCACCAGCGTTACCGGTTCTGCACTCTCACGTAGAACCTTCGCCATCAGCTCCACGGCGGTACAGTTTTGCGGCGTGAAACCCGGCTCCGGCAGTGCCGGACCGTCCAGCCCGCTTTCACCATGAACGTTGTCGGCAATAATCAGCTCGCGCATCAGCGGCTTCACGGCCCCGCCGGCGACAGGAATGTCGGTGCGTTTGAGCAGCGTGAGCATGCGCAGCACGTTGCGCAGGGTTTTGTCCGGCGTCTGGTTTCCGGCGGACGAGGTGACGGCTTTTACCTCGAGTTCAGGGGAGGCAAGAGCGAGGACGAGCGCGATCGCGTCGTCATGACCCGGATCGCAGTCGAGAATAATAGGCTGTGCCATAGCGTTCTCCATACGTAGCGTTATTTTGTGACAAGGTTAACGCTGCAATGTGACGCCGACGAGAGGAACTGAGTGAAAGCGTGAAGCAGTGCGCAATCCGCAGATTGCGCACCGGGAAGGTTAGTGCAGGATTTTCGCGAGGAAATCTTTCGCACGCTCTGATTTCGGGTTAGCGAAGAACTCTTCTTTCGGTGAGTCTTCGACAATTTTCCCTTCGTCCATAAAGATTACGCGGTTGGCCACTTTACGGGCAAAGCCCATTTCGTGGGTCACCACCATCATGGTCATCCCTTCGTGCGCCAGCTCGACCATTACGTCCAGCACTTCATTGATCATCTCTGGATCGAGCGCCGACGTTGGCTCATCAAACAGCATTGCCACCGGATCCATGCACAGCGCGCGGGCGATCGCCACACGCTGCTGTTGGCCGCCAGAAAGCTGTGCCGGGAACTTATCGGCATGCGCCGAAAGCCCAACGCGTTCCAGGAGCTTCAGACCTTTCTCGCGCGACGCTTTTTTATCACGCTTAAGCACTTTTACCTGCGCCAGCGTCAGGTTCTCAATAATGGAGAGGTGAGGGAACAGCTCAAAATGCTGGAACACCATGCCAACGTGAGAGCGAAGCTGGGCGAGGTTGGTTTTCTTATCGTTGACTTTGGTGCCGTTGACAACGATCTCACCCTGCTGCACCGGCTCCAGTCCGTTGACGGTTTTAATCAGCGTCGATTTACCGGAGCCGGACGGCCCGCATACCACCACTACGTCGCCTTTTTTGACTTCGGTGGAGCAGTCGGTCAGCACCTGAAAGTGCCCATACCATTTAGAAACATTTTTCAGGGAAATCATTATACCGTCCTTTTCTTCAGCCAGCTGACCAACAGCGACGCGCTTAAACTAATCACAAAATAGACCGCACCCGCAAAGAGCACCATCTCGACCTGCGTACCATCACGTTCACCGATGGTTGACGCGGTACGGAAGAAGTCTGCCAGACTCAGAACGTAGACCAGCGAGGTATCCTGGAACAGCACGATGCCCTGGGTCAGCAGGAGCGGAACCATGGCGCGAAACGCCTGCGGCAGAATAATGAGCTGCATGGACTGCCAGTGCGTCATTCCCAGCGCCAGCGCGGCGCTGGATTGCCCGCGGGAGATACTCTGAATGCCCGCTCGGATAATCTCCGAGTAGTAAGCGGCCTCGAACATTGAGAACGCCACCATGGCGGAGATCAGACGGATATCGGTTTTCGGCGACAGCCCCAACACGTTCTGCAGGAAGCCGGGCACAATCAGGTAAAACCACAGCAGCACCATCACCAGCGGGATGGAGCGGAACACGTTAACGTAGGCGGTCGCAAACCAGGCGAGCGGCTTAAAGCTCGACAGGCGCATGACGGCCAGCAGGGTGCCCCAGACGATACCAATGATGATGGCAATAACGGTGATTTTTAAGGTAATCACCAGGCCATCAAGCAGGTAAGGCATGGATGGAACGATAGAACTCCAGTCAAATTCGTACATTATTTGCCCCCCAGATTACCCGGCAGGCGGATTTTGCGTTCAACCAGGTTCATCACCAGCATGATGAAAGCGTTAATCAGAACATACGCGAGCGTGATCGCGGTGAAGGATTCCCACGCGTGAGCGGAATAATCCAGCAGCTTGCCCGCCTGCGCGGCCATGTCGACCAGGCCGATAGTCGAGGCGATGGCCGAGTTTTTCACCAGGTTCATCATCTCGGAGGTCATCGGTGGAACGATAACGCGGTAGGCGTTAGGCAGCAGCACGTAGCGGTAGGTTTGGGGCAGCGTCAGGCCCATTGCCAGGCCCGCGTTTTTTTGTCCGCGCGGCAATGACTGAATGGCGGCACGCACCTGCTCGCAAACGCGCGCAGCGGTAAACAGCCCCAGACACATCATGGAGGAGACAAAGAACTGCACGTTCGGATCCAGCTCCGACTTGAACCACATGCCAATATTTTCCGGCAGCAGTTCCGGGATGACCAGATACCAGGTAAAGAATTGCACGATCAGCGGAACGTTACGGAACAGTTCCACATACAGGGTGCCAAGCGTTGAAAGAAAACGGTTAGGGACGGTGCGCAGAATACCGAACAGAGAACCGACAAGAAACGCGATAATCCACGCCGTTATCGATAGTGCCACGGTGACCTGAAAGCCGCTCCACAGCCAGCCAAGATAGGTGGTGTTGCCGAACGGGGCTTGTTGCAGGAATATGCCCCAGTTCCAGTCTATTGACATAATAAACTCCAGAAAAAAAAGGGTAGCAGCGCTACCCTCGAAGATTGGTGAGAAGCTCATTTTTCGCGCTGAGTGGGGAACGACCACTCAACGTATAGTCTGTCCATGCTTCCCGACAATCGAGAGGGCAGGAGATCCCGCCCCTGTTGTTCTAATTAGTTAAGAGCCTTGTCATTTGGAGATTTGAACAGCGCCTTCATGTCGTCAGACAGTTCAAAATTCATGTTCAGGTTTTTTGGTGGAATCGGGTTCTTGAACCATTTGTCGAACCATTTTTCCGCTTCGCCGGAGGTCTGCACCTGAGCGATGGTGTCATCGATCAGCTTTTTGAACTGCGGATCGTCTTTACGCAGCATACAGCCGTAGGCTTCTTTGGACTGCGCGGTACCGACGATATCCCAGTTGTCTGGTTTCTTCGCTTTCGCACGTTCGCCCGCCAGCAGGGCGTCATCCATCATAAACGCAACGGCACGACCGCTTTCCAGGGTACGGAAGGAGTCGCCATGGTCTTTCGCGCTGATGATGCGCATATCCATTTTCTTCTCGTCGTTCAGCTTGTGCAGCAGCACTTCTGACGTGGTACCGGAGGTCACAACAACCGCTTTGCCTTTCAGATCAGCGAAGTCTTTGATCTCACCGCCTTTCTTCGTCAGCAGACGGGTGCCCACGACAAAGATGGTGTCAGAGAAGGCAGCCTGTTTCTGACGCTCGAGGTTGTTGGTGGTGGAGCCACACTCGAAGTCAAAGGTGCCGTTTTGTAGCAGTGGAATACGGTTCTGTGAAGTGATTGGGATCAGCTTCACCTGCAGGTCAGGTTTGTTCAGCTTTTTCTTCACAGCTTCAACGATGGCGTTGGAGTAATCCTGTGAATAGCCCACGACTTTTTGCGTGTTGTCGTAGTAAGAGAACGGGACTGAAGATTCACGGTGGCCGACCACGATGACGCCGTTTTTGGCAATCTTGTCGAGAGTGCTGCCTGCTGCCGGAGCATCTTCAGCGTGAACCACGCCTGCAGACATTCCCATAACCAGCATTGCTGTGGCCAGTTTACGTAATTGCATACCCAACTCCTTTTTTATCAGCGCCAGCGACGCATTGATACCCATTGTGATGTTGTTATATCTCGCGCAGTGCGAGTGCAGTGTTATGCAAGCTTGTTAACATTTAGTCTGGCTTAATGTAAAGATTTTGCTGCGTTATTGTTTATTTTTGCGAAGCGCGCCGCACCATTCAGAGGCAAATATCTCCCGTTGCACCGTTTCGGTGCTACCGATGATCTACGCTGGTGCGACAAAGTTGCACGTTAAGCCAAACTGCGTTTACCTGAATAAACAAAGCAATAGGCGTGCCAGGATGGGACTCTGGAGAAAATTGTCGGGTGGCGGCTACGCCACCCGGCAACAGAAGGGAAGGTTATTTCCGACGCTGACGCAGGCTCATCAGCACCGCGCCAAAGCCGAACAGCACGGTCAGTATCCACAGCGGCCAGTTGCCGGTGCGCGCGTATGGCGTCAGCCCGGTGGTTGGCGTGACTTTAGTGGTCAGTACCTCGCGAGTAAACTGCGGGATCATCGCCTGAATCTCGCCCTGCGGACCAATCACGGCGGTGATGCCGTTGTTGGTGCTGCGCAGCAGCGGACGCGCCAGCTCCAGAGAGCGCATACGTGCCATCTGGAAGTGCTGCCACGGGCCGATTGACTTACCAAACCAGGCGTCGTTGGAGATGGTCAGCAGATAGTCAGTATCCGGGCGGAAGTTATCGCGTACCTGCTCGCCGAGAATGATTTCGTAGCAGATGGCCGCCGTCAGGGCCAGGCCGTGCGCGTGCAGCTGAGGCTGTACGTACGGGCCGCGGCTGAAAGAGGACATCGGCAGGTCAAAGAACGGGGCCAGCGGGCGCAGAATCGACTCCAGCGGGACAAATTCACCAAACGGCACCAGGTGGTTCTTGTTGTACCGGTCAGTGGAGTGGTAGCTGTACTCGCTATCTTTCCCGAGCGTAATGATGCTGTTGTAGGTGTCGTAGCGGTTCTGCTGATTCAGACGCGCATCGACAATCCCAGTGATCAGCGTGCTGCCGCGCGCCAGCAGCAGGTCGTTCATCATGTTGAGGAACGGCTGCTGGTTAATTTCCAGATCGGGGATCGCAGATTCCGGCCAGATAATCAGCTGGGATTTACCCATCACCTCTTCGGTGGCGTTGGCGTAGATCTTCAGCGTATTCAGCAGCTCTTTCTCATCCCACTTCATAGACTGCGGAATATTCCCCTGCACCATGGAAACCTGCATGGCGCGCTCTGGCTCGGGCGTGAACCACTGGATATAGCGCAGCGGGAAGGGCAGGGCAAACAGCACCAGTGCCACAGCCAGCGGTTTCCAGCAGCGCTGGACCAGCGCCAGGACCAGCAGGCCGCTGACCACCATCAGCAGGAAGTTGATGGCCTCAACGCCCATTACCGGTGCCAGGCCCTTCAGGGGGCCGTCAATCTGGCTGTAGCCGAACTGCAGCCACGGGAAGCCCGTCAGCACCCAGCCGCGCAGGAACTCGGTTATCTGCCAGACCACCGGCGCGGCAATGGCGACGCGCAGCCAGGTGGTTTTTGGCCACAGGCGAGAAAGGATGCCGGCGAACAGACCGGTATAGAGCGAGAGATACGCGGCGAGCAATACCACCAGGAAGACGTTAACCGGGCCAGGCATACCGCCAAATTGGGCGATGCTGACATAGACCCAGTTGATGCCTGAGCCAAACAGCCCCAGTCCCCAGAAGTAACCGATAGCCGCAGCCTGTACCGGACGACGATTCAGGGTCAGGCCCTGAAGCCCCATCAGGGAGAGAATGGCGGCGGGCCAGATATCGTAAGGAGAAAAAGCCAGCGTACCGCTGGCTCCAAGTAACAGCGCCAGCAGCAAACGGATGAGCTGGCGTTCAAGCAGTGGGGCAAATGCCATTTACATTAATCTTCCAGTTTTGGCACCGGTGAGTCGTCCGGCGTTCTGACGTGAACCTGTATAATACGTCGGCTGTCGGCCATTGCCACTTTGAACTGGTAACCGTCGATGTCAACGGTCTCACCGCGCGCCGGGAGGTGGCCAAAGGCCTGCATCACCAGCCCGCCAATGGTATCGACCTCTTCATCGCTGAAGTGGGTACCGAAGGCGTCGTTAAAGTCCTCAATCGAGGCCAGCGCGCGCACGGTCCAGGTGTGGCGGCTAAGCTGCCGGAAGTCGATATCTTCTTCTTCGTCGTACTCGTCTTCGATTTCGCCCACGATCAGCTCAAGAATATCCTCGATCGTGACCAGACCGGAAACGCCACCAAACTCATCAATAACAATCGCCATGTGGTAACGCTGAGAGCGAAACTCTTTCAGCATCCGATCCACACGTTTACTCTCCGGCACAACCACGGCCTGGCGTAACACTTTTTCCATGCTGAAGGCTTCGGCATCGCTGCGCATAAACGGCAGCAGATCTTTGGCCATCAAAATCCCTTCGATGTGATCTTTGTCTTCGCTGATGACCGGGAAACGCGAGTGGGCGGATTCGATGATCACATCGAGGCACTCGTCCAGGGTCTGGTTACGTTTCAGGGTGATCATCTGCGAGCGGGGGATCATGATATCGCGAACGCGCTGGTCGGCGATGTCCATAACCCCTTCGAGCATTTCGCGCGTATCTTCGTCGATAAGGTCGTTCTGCCCGGAATCACGAATCAGCTCCAGCAGTTCATCACGGTTTTTGGGTTCGCCGTGGAAAAGCTGGTTCAGAATGAGGGAGAAAAATCCCTTTTTACTGGTTGTCGTGTCGCTACTGTGTGAATTGTCGTCGCTCATGGCGTTTGTTAAGGGTTCTCTTGTTAGTTCAACGTTTACCGCCACGCGATATCCTTTCGTGGCGGCATGTGAGTCCGTCAGGTGACGGACTATTCTTTCTCGGCAATGTACGGATCCTCATAGCCCAGAGCAAGCATTATCTCTGTCTCGAGGGACTCCATCTCTTCCGCTTCGTCATCTTCAATGTGATCGTAGCCCAGCAGGTGCAGGCTGCCGTGTACCACCATATGCGCCCAGTGGGCCTCAAGCGGCTTTTGCTGTTCTTTGGCTTCCTGTTCAACCACCTGACGGCAGATGATCAGATCGCCCAGCAGCGGCATCTCAATGCCCGGCGGCGCTTCGAACGGGAATGAGAGCACGTTGGTCGGCTTATCTTTCCCGCGATAGGTCAGGTTAAGCTCATGGCTTTCCGCTTCATCCACCAGGCGAATCGTGACTTCTGATTCTTCCTGAAACTGAGGAATAACGGCATCCAGCCATTTCTGAAACTGTGCCTCATCTGGCATGCCGGAATTGTCTTCACAGGCCAGCTGTAAATCGAGGATCACCTGACTCATTTCTGTTCTTGCTCCTGCGCTTCGCGCTTACGTTCTGCGGCCAGTTCGGCCTTACGCTTCTGATCCGCCTCTTCCCAGGCTTCATAGGCGTTAACGATACGCGCGACCACCGGGTGGCGTACCACGTCTTCACTGTGGAAGAAGTTAAAGCTGATTTCGTCGACCTCGGCCAGCACCTCAATGGCGTGGCGCAGGCCGGATTTGGTGCTGCGCGGCAGGTCGATCTGGGTGACGTCACCGGTAATGACCGCTTTCGAGTTAAAGCCGATACGCGTCAGGAACATCTTCATCTGTTCGATGGTGGTGTTCTGGCTCTCATCGAGAATGATGAACGCATCGTTCAGCGTACGACCGCGCATGTAGGCGAGCGGGGCCACTTCGATAACGTTACGCTCAATGAGCTTCTCAACCTTCTCAAAGCCGAGCATCTCGAACAGCGCATCGTATAACGGGCGCAGATACGGGTCGACCTTCTGGCTCAGATCGCCCGGCAGGAAGCCCAGCTTTTCGCCCGCTTCAACGGCCGGACGGGTCAGCAGAATACGACGGATCTCCTGGCGTTCCAGCGCATCTACCGCAGCGGCAACGGCCAGATAGGTTTTACCCGTACCCGCAGGGCCCACCCCGAAGGTGATGTCGTGGTCGAGGATATTGGCGATGTACTGCGCCTGGTTTGGCGTACGCGGCTTAATAACGCCACGTTTGGTCTTGATGTTAATGGCCTTGCCGTAGTCCGGCACGCTTTCCGCGCTTTGCTCAAGCACGCGCGCCTCTTTAATGGCGAGGTGAATTTGTTCCGGTTCGATATCCTGAATTTCGCCGCGCATGGGTGATGTATCCACATACAGGCTACGCAGAATGTCCGCAGCGGCGTTGACGCAGATAGGGCGTCCGGTAAGTTTGAAATGATTATCGCGACGATTGATTTCGATACCCAGACGTCGCTCCAGTTGTTTGATGTTGTCATCAAACGGCCCGCACAGGCTCAGCAGGCGAGCGTTGTCTGCTGGCTCAAGGCTAATTTCACGCGTATCTATATTCAAACTGTTCCTCTTTAATTGGTTAACTGACCCATTGCTATAGGACGTAATAAAACGGTCATTACCGAAATTATTCACGCCACAGAATAAAGGCGCAAGCGTTGCGGAAGATATTGGGGACGATGAGAGGAAATACAAGGCCTGCCGGAAAGGCAGGCCAGGAGGATTAAGGCTGGTAAATCCCCACGCCAGAATCGTTTTCTTTACGGGTACGAGAGATTACGGATTCCGGTGACTCGGCAATACGCAGGCCCATTTCGTCCTCGGTGCGTACCAGCTTCGCGCGCAGCGAGTTGGTCAGCACTTCGACAATCTCGACGTCCACGAATTTACCGATCATATCCGGGGTGCCTTCAAAGTTCACCACGCGGTTGTTTTCGGTACGACCGGAGAGTTCCATAATGCTCTTGCGGGAGGTGCCTTCCACCAGAATGCGCTGAACGGTGCCGAGCATACGGCGGCTCCACGCGTTGGCCTGCTGGTTAATACGCTCCTGCAGAATATACAGACGCTGCTTTTTCTCTTCTTCCGGCACATCGTCAACCATATCGGCCGCAGGTGTTCCAGGACGCGCAGAGAAGATGAAGCTGTAGCTGACGTCAAAATTCACTTCACCGATGAGCTTCATGGTGCGCTCGAAGTCATCAGCGGTTTCGCCAGGGAAGCCGACGATAAAGTCGGAGCTGATCTGGATATCCGGACGCGCTTCACGCAGCTTGCGAATGGTGGACTTGTACTCCAGCACCGTATGCGGGCGGCCCATCAGGTTCAACACGCGGTCAGATCCACACTGAATCGGCAGGTGCAGGAAGCTCACCAGCTCTGGCGTATCGCGATACACGTCAATGATGTCGTCGGTAAACTCCATTGGATGGCTGGTGGTAAAGCGAATGCGGTCGATACCGTCAATCGCGGCCACCAGACGCAGCAGTTCGGCAAAGCTGCCGGTGGTGCCGTCGTAGTTTTCCCCGCGCCAGGCGTTCACGTTCTGGCCCAGCAGGTTCACTTCGCGAACGCCCTGTGCGGCAAGCTGCGCAATTTCAAACAGAATATCGTCTGCCGGACGGCTGACTTCTTCACCACGGGTGTAAGGCACCACGCAGTAAGTGCAATATTTGTTGCAGCCTTCCATGATGGAGACGAAGGCGGTCGGGCCATCGGCGCGCGGCTCCGGCAGACGGTCAAACTTTTCGATTTCCGGGAAGCTGACGTCAACGACCGGGCTACGGTTGCCTCGAACCTGATTGATCATCTCCGGCAGGCGGTGCAGGGTCTGAGGGCCAAAGACGATATCCACATACGGGGCTCTCTGGCGGATCAGCTTACCTTCCTGCGATGCGACGCAGCCACCCACCCCGATGATCAGATCCGGATTTTTTCGTTTGAGTAGCTTCCAGCGGCCTAACACGTGAAAGACTTTTTCCTGCGCTTTTTCACGAATCGAACAGGTGTTCAGCAGCAGCACGTCCGCTTCTTTCGCATTTTCAGTCAGCTGGTATCCGTGGGTTGAATCCAGCAGATCGGCCATCTTGGATGAATCGTATTCGTTCATCTGACAGCCCCAGGTTTTTATATGGAGTTTTTTAGTCATCGACTTGCTCAGCTCAGGATTGCAAGCCGCGTATTGTAATGCTTTGGTGGGGTTGTGACCAGTATGAAGGTTATGTGTCTCAGGACCGCAAAAATCCGGTAAACTTAAGGGATTCTCCAATAAGGAAAATTGACCATGACACTCCTACACACCGAAGTTGCCGTTGTCGGCGGCGGTATGGTCGGCGGCGCGCTGGCGCTGGGGCTGGCGCAGCAGGGATTTGAGGTAACGGTAATTGAACAGGCTGCTCCGCCGGCCTTCGATCCCGCGAGCAAACCGGATGTGCGCATATCCGCGATCAGCGCGGCGTCCGTCGATCTGCTGCGCGGGCTGGGCGTCTGGGAGGCGGTGCTGGCGATGCGCGCCCATCCTTACAGCCGTCTTGAAACCTGGGAGTGGGAAAATGCCCACGTCGCGTTTGATGCCGCTGAGCTGAAGCTGCCGCGCCTGGGTTATATGGTGGAAAACAATGTGCTCCAGCAGGCGCTCTGGCTGGCGCTGGAGGCGCATCCGAAGGTGACGCTGCGCGTTCCGGCGTCGATTAAGGCACTGCATCCTCACGAGAGCGGGTATTTGCTGACGCTCGACAGCGGCGATGAACTGGCCGTGAAGCTCGTCGTCGGAGCGGACGGCGCTAACTCGCAGGTCAGACAGATGGCGGGAATTGGCGTTCATGCCTGGCAGTATGAGCAGTCCTGCATGCTGATTACCGTCGAGTGCGAGCATGCGCCGGGTGAAAGCACGTGGCAGCACTTTACGCCGAATGGCCCGCATGCCTTTTTACCGCTGTTTGATAACTGGGCATCGCTGGTCTGGTACGACAAACCGGCACGCATTCGCCAGCTGCAGGGGCTTACAATGGAACAATTGCAGCGGGAAATCCGCCTGCATTTCCCGAGCCGTCTGGGCAACGTGACGCCGGTCGCTGCAGGTGCATTTCCGCTCACGCGCCGCCATGCTTTGCAGTATGCCCGTGAAGGGCTGGCGCTGGTGGGCGATGCGGCACACACCATTCATCCGCTGGCCGGGCAGGGCGTGAACCTGGGGTACCGTGATGTCGATGCGTTACTGGATGTGCTGAGCAGCGCCCGCGGGCACGCGGAAAACTGGGCCAGCCATCAGATCCTGAAGCGTTACCAGACGCGACGCATGGCGGATAACTTTATTATGCAGTCGGGGATGGATCTGTTTTATGCCGGGTTCAGCAATGACTTAGCCCCGGTGCGCATTCTGCGTAATATTGGATTGATGGCAGCGGAACGTGCCGGTGGTCTGAAGCGTCAGGCGCTGAAATACGCGCTGGGACTCTAATCTTTTTCCCCTCTCCCAGTGGGAGAGGGTCAGGGTAAGGGCATCAGGCCGCACCATCCTGAACAACAAAAACAAAAAAGCCCGCAGAGCGGGCTTTTTTGTTACTTAAGTGGCTGGGGTGCAGGGATTCGAACCCCGGAATGCTGGTATCAGAAACCAGAGCCTTACCGCTTGGCGACACCCCAATTGCGTTAAACAAACTGCTTAACGACTTTTTAAATTGGCTGGGGTACGAGGATTCGAACCTCGGAATGCCGGAATCAGAATCCGGTGCCTTACCGCTTGGCGATACCCCAACAATTTGTCTTGATTACCGAAAAATCGACAATCTGAATTTGGTGGCTACGACGGGATTCGAACCTGTGACCCCATCATTATGAGTGATGTGCTCTAACCAACTGAGCTACGTAGCCATCTTTTTTCGCGTTACCTTATCGGCGTTGCGGGGCGCATTATGCGTATAGACCCTTGCAGCGTCAACACCTTTTTCAACGAAAATAGCCGGAATGTGACTGTTTGGTTAGGTTGCGAACAGCGTGGCCGAATATTCGGCAATTATTGGTTATTAATCAGATTTAGACGGTGAAATGTGAGGCAAAAAAATCAGGCCCCTGAGGGGCCTGATTGCGATCTGAGTGATTATTTGTAGGCTGACTGGTGAACGCCTACCGCGCGTCCTGACGGATCGTTCATGGATTTGAAAGATTCATCCCATTCAATCGCTTTGGCAGAAGAGCAGGCGACGGACGGGCCACCCGGTACGCACTCCGCGGCACTCGGTACCGGGAACAGCTCTTCAAAAATTTCACGATACAGATAGGCTTCTTTCGAGCCCGGCGTGTTGTACGGGAAGCGGAAGCTCGCGGTTTCCAGCTGTTGGTCGGAAACCTGTTTCGCCGCGACCTCTTTCAGGGTGTCGATCCAGCTATAACCAACGCCATCAGAGAACTGCTCTTTCTGACGCCATGCCACGCTCGCCGGCAGGTAGGATTCAAAACACTCACGCAGGATATGTTTTTCCATTTTGCCGTTGCCGCACATCTTGTCCTGCGGGTTGATGCGCATCGCCACGTCGAGGAATTTCTTATCCAGGAACGGCACGCGCGCTTCCACGCCCCAGGCCGACATCGCTTTGTTGGCACGCGCACAGTCGAACATGTGCAGCGCCTGCAGCTTACGCACGGTCTCTTCGTGCAGCTCTTTGGCGTTCGGCGCTTTGTGGAAGTACAGGTAGCCGCCAAACACTTCGTCAGAACCTTCACCGGAGAGCACCATCTTGATGCCCATCGCTTTGATCTTGCGCGACATCAGGTACATCGGCGTTGAGGCGCGGATGGTGGTCACGTCATAGGTTTCAATGTGATAGATCACATCGCGGATCGCATCCAGACCTTCCTGCACGGTGAAGTGAATCTCATGGTGCACGGTGCCGAGGTGGTTCGCCACTTCCTGCGCGGCTTTCAGGTCAGGAGCCCCTTCCAGGCCAACGGCAAAAGAGTGCAGCTGTGGCCACCAGGCTTCTGAGCGCTCCTGATCTTCCACGCGACGGGCCGCGAATTTCTTGGTGATCGCGGAGATCACGGAGGAGTCCAGACCGCCGGAGAGCAGCACGCCGTAGGGCACGTCAGACATCAGGTGGCTTTTCACGGAGTCTTCAAGGGCCTGGCGCAGCTCGGCTTTGTCCGTGACGTTGTCTTTTACCGCATCATAGTCGAACCAGTCACGCTGGTAATAGGAGCGGATCTCGCCGTCTTTGCTCCACAAATAGCTGCCCGCCGGGAATTCTTTAATGGTGCGGCATACCGGCACCAGGGCTTTCATTTCAGAGGCCACGTAGAAGTTGCCGTGCTCATCGTGGCCCATGTACAGCGGGATAATGCCGATGTGGTCACGGCCAATCAGGTACGCGTCTTTTTCGCTGTCGTACAGGGCGAAGGCGAACATGCCCTGCAGGTCGTCCAGGAACTCGGGCCCTTTCTCCTGATACAGCGCCAGGATCACTTCACAGTCAGAACCGGTCTGGAACGCGTAGCGGTCGCCGTATTCGGCGCGCAGCGCCTGGTGGTTGTAGATTTCACCGTTGACAGCCAGCGCGTGCGTTTTTTTCTCGTTATACAGCGGCTGTGCACCGGCGTTGACGTCAACAATGGACAGACGTTCGTGAGCTAGAATCGCTTTATCACTGGCGTAAACGCCTGACCAGTCTGGTCCGCGATGGCGCATCAGGCGGGACAGTTCGAGTGCCTTTTTACGCAGTTCGCCCGCGTCAGTTTTAATATCCAGTACGCCAAAAATTGAACACATAACCTTCTCCGTTAACCCTGTTGCTTTGTAATGTTGCTTGCTTATGAAAATGCCGCAAAGGGGCAGGGCGCGCAAGCGTTTTACGGGTGAAAACGGAAATAGTGCAACAGTGATTGCGGAATAGTGAAAAAAGAGCACGCCAGAAATTCTTTTATTGATGATTATGCAATGAAACGTGCTTTTTGTTAGATGAGACTTTATTTTTGTAGGCCATAAATGAAAAACCACGCCCTGAGGCGTGGTTCGGTATCAGATGATGTCGATTTCATCGACGGAGGGGTAAATCCAGCTTGGCCGGAACGGCATCGAATCAATGTCATCAAGTTGAGAGACGCCGGAGAGGACCAGAATCGTCTCCAGACCCGCCTGGAATCCGGCCAGAATATCGGTGCGCAGGTTGTCGCCGACAATAACGGTTTCTTCAGAGTGGGCCTGCATCTTGTTGAGCGCGGCACGAATGATCCACGGGCTCGGTTTACCGACTACAAACGGCTGACGACCTGAGATTTTTTCGATACCGGCGCACAGCGCGCCGCAGGCCGGATAAAAACCACGGCCGTGCGTATCCGGGTTGGTCGCGATAAAGCGCGCGCCGCTGGCGACAAAGTATGCTGCCTTATGCATCATCTCCCAGTTAAAGGAGCGCGTTTCGCCGACAATCACGAAGTCCGGGTTCACGTCAGTGATGGTAAAGCCAGCTTTGTACAACTCGTGTATCAGCGCACCTTCACCCACCACGTAGGCTTTTTTCCCTTCCTGACGCTTCAGAAAATCTGCCGTGGCCATTGCCGAGGTATAAAACACGCTGTCCGGAACGTCGACGCCCGCCGTGGCAAAGCGGTTAGCCAGATCCTGACCGGTTTGGGAAGGGTAGTTCGTGAGCAGAACCAGAGGCATTCCTTTGTCGATGATGCGGTGAAGAAATTCCGCAGCACCCGGCACGGCAACGTTGTCGTGCATCAGCACGCCGTCGATATCACAAATTACATTCTTAATGGTCATGGACAGTCCGACATCAAAAAAAGAAGGCGTTACTATAAGGTCCGATCAACTTTCCAGCAAATGCTGCAGCAGAATTCCGTTGAGCATGGCGCGTTTGACCAGCGCGAACGCGCCAATCGCCGAGCGATGGTCAAGCTTTGAACGAACCACCGGGAGGTTCTGGCGGAATGCTTTCAGCGCCTGGGTGTTAATACAGCCTTCAATGGCGGGGAGCAGCACCTTTTCCGCCTCCACAATTTCACCGGCGATCACCACTTTCTGGGGGTTAAACAGGTTAATGGCGATGGCGATGGTTTTCCCCAGATGGCGGCCTACCTGCTCGATCACTTCACAGGCCAGCGCGTCGCCTTTATTGGCGGCTTTGCAGATGGTGCCTATCTTGCAATCGTCCAGCGTGACGCGGCTGTGGTAACCCTGTTCAAGGAGATGGCGAACGCGCTGCTCGATGGCCGTGTTGGCGGCAATCGTTTCAAGGCAGCCGAAGTTGCCGCAGTGGCAGCGCTCCCCGAGGGGTTCAACCTGAATGTGGCCGATCTCGCCGACGTTACCGTTGCGACCAATAAAAATACGGCCGTTAGAGATAATACCGGCGCCCGTTCCGCGGTGAACGCGCACCAGAATAGAGTCTTCACAGTCCTGGCTCGCACCAAAGTAGTGCTCTGCCAGCGCCAGAGAGCGAATGTCGTGGCCCACAAAGCAGGTCACCTTAAAACGCTTTTCCAGCGCGTCGACCAGCCCCCAGTTTTCAACCTGAATATGCGGCATATAGCGGATCACGCCGCTTTCCGGGTCGACCAGTCCTGGCAGAATCACGGAGATGGCAATGAGTTCACGGATCTTGCGCTGACAGCTTTCAATAAACTGCGCAATGGTATTCAGCAGCGCATGCTCAAGCGTCTCCTGAGTGCGCTCCGGAAGAGGGTAGTGCTCTTCCGCAATCGCTTTACTGCTCAGATCGTACAGCGTGAGCGTGGTGTCATGACGGCCCAGACGGACGCCAATGGCCTGAAAATTGCGGGTTTCGGTAATAATGGAGATGGCGCGGCGGCCCCCGGTGGAGGCCTGCTGATCGACTTCTTTGATCAGACCGCGCTCAATGAGCTGGCGGGTAATTTTTGTCACGCTGGCGGGAGCAAGCTGGCTCTGTTCGGCTATCTGAATTCGCGAGATTGGTCCGTGCTGGTCAATCAGGCGGTATACCGCCGCACTGTTAAGTTGTTTAACGAGATCGACATTACCGATTTGAGCTTGTCCGCCAGGTGTCATACTTTTACTTACTCAGTGACGACCTCGTTACCATTAACGATGGTCTTAATAATTTTATAATCGTGTGTGAATGCCGTCAGGTTTGCAACCATACCTGGTGCAATTTCGCCGAGCTGTTTATCCACGCCCATTGCGCGCGCCGGATAAAGGGTGGCCATACGCAGGACTTCATCAAGCGCAATCCCGCAATGTTCAACCAGGTTACGCACCCCTTCAATCATGGTTAAAGAGGAACCGCTCAGCGTACCGTTTTCATCCACACACAGTCCATTGCGGTAGTATATTGTTTTACCGGCAAAAATGAACTGCTCAATATTTGCACCTGCCGGTGCGGTGGCATCCGTCACCAGACAAAGCTTGTCACCTTTCAGCCGCTTAGCGTTGCGAATGTTGGTGTAATCGACGTGTAAGCCGTCAGCAATAATGCCGCAGTAAACGTCTGGCTCATCCAGAATAGCCCCGACCAGACCCGGTTCACGGCCTGTGATATACGGCATGGCGTTGTAAAGGTGCGTTGCGAAGGTAATCCCCGCGCGGAAACCGGCTTTCGCTTCTTTCAGCGTCGCGTTTGAGTGACCTGCTGAAACGATAATTCCGGCACCAGCCAGTTTGCTGATGACATCCGTACCCGTCATTTCAGGCGCCAGCGTCACTTTGACGATCACATCGGCGTTCGCACACATGTAGTCAACCAGCTCCGCATCAGGTTTACGCACGTAATCCGGGTTATGCGTTCCTTTCTTGACCATATTCAGCCATGGCCCTTCAAGGTGCAGACCCAGCGCCTGATTAGGGTGTTTGGCCAGGTATTCGCGCATCACGCGGATACCCTGCTTCATGAGGTCATCACTGCTGGTGATGAGCGTTGGCAGATAGCTGGTGCAGCCCGATTTCTCGTTGGCCTTCTGCATGATCTCCAGCGTTTCGACCGTCACCGCATCCGCGGTGTCATTGAATTGCACACCGCCGCAGCCGTTGAGCTGTACGTCGATGAAACCGGGGGAGATTACTGCTCCATTGAGTGAGCGCTGTTCAATCTCCGGCGGCAGTTCTGCCAGCGGACAAACACGTTCAATCAGGCCATCAGCGATAACAATCGCATGGTCATCCAGAATTTCATGGCCGGTATAAATCCGACCGTGGGTTAAAGCGTACATAACGACCCCCGGTTAAAAAAAGCGGCCGCCTCTTGATGAAGAGGCGGTTATTCAATTACAGACCTTTGATGTTCTCAGCTTCTAACTCGTTGAAGTATTTCAGCGTTTTAACCTTCAGCTCCATCGTGGACGGTTCGTCGCAGACGATGACGGATTTAGGATGCAGCTGCAGGCAGCTGATGGTCCACATATGGTTAACGTTGCCTTCAACGGCAGCCTGGAGCGCTTGCGCTTTCACGCCGCCCAGCACCAAAATCATCACTTCTTCGGCATCCAGCAGGGTGCCTACGCCTACGGTCAGGGCGTATTTTGGAACCTGGTTAACATCGCCGTCAAAGAAGCGGGAGTTTGCCACGCGCGTGTCATGGGTCAGCGTTTTAATACGGGTGCGGGAAGCCAGAGATGACGCCGGTTCGTTAAACGCGATATGACCATCATTACCTACACCACCCATGAACAGGTGGATCTTACCGTAAGAACGGATTTTTTCTTCATACTGACGGCATTCTGCGTCAATATCAGGCGCGTTTCCATTCAGCAGGTTAATATTTTCAGATGGAATATCAACGTGATCAAAGAAATTACGGTGCATAAAGCTATGGTAGCTTTCCGGGTGGTCTTTCGGTAAGCCAACGTATTCATCCATATTGAAGGTCACAACATGTTTGAAGCTAACCTGGCCTGCTTTATGCATCTCAACCAGCGCCTTATAGGCGGTCAGCGGCGTGCCGCCTGTCGGAAGTCCAAGAACGAAAGGACGATCGGCGGTCGGTTTAAAGGCGTTAATACGGTTAACGATATGGCGAGCGGCCCATTTACCGACTTGTTCAGCAGTTGCCAGGGGAATCAGTCTCATTGTTCACCTCAAGAGTTTAAGTAGAAGAGTGGGCGGATGGCTATCGGGACCTGATACTTAAGCGTAACCTGGAAACTTTCAGGCCGGATCAATCCGTCTTGATTTTTTGAATGATAAAATAAGTTTTCGCTGTTAGCCAGTGTAAGGGAGGGTGAATAACGATATTTGGTGACAAAAATCACAAAAAGTACGCGTTTAATTTGCGATACGAATTAATTTTTCACACACTCACAATGCCAGTGAAGCATCAACTGTATCTATAGTTCGTGACACAATAAAAAACAGAGCTGAGAACATGCCTTAAACGGGGTCTCATAGGGGGAAGAAAGTGAGTATTCTAGGTTATTTACAAAAGGTTGGCCGCGCGCTTATGGTGCCGGTCGCCACGCTGCCTGCCGCAGCCATCCTGATGGGTGTCGGCTACTGGATCGACCCCAACGGCTGGGGTAATACCAGCGCGCTGGCGGCGTTCTTTATCAAGTCAGGTTCCGCCATTATCGACAACATGTCCGTGTTGTTCGCGATTGGTGTGGCTTACGGTATGTCCAAAGACAAAGACGGTGCCGCTGCGCTGACGGGTTTTGTCGGTTTCCTCGTGTTAACCACCCTCTGCTCGCCTGCAGCGGTGGCCATGATCCAAAAAATTCCGGCGGACCAGGTTCCGGCGGCATTCGGTAAGATCAGCAACCAGTTTGTCGGTATCCTTGTGGGTATCATCTCCGCCGAACTGTATAACCGCTTCAGCAGCGTAGAGCTGCCAAAAGCGCTCTCCTTCTTTAGCGGTCGCCGCCTGGTTCCTATCCTGACCTCGTTTGTGATGATCGTTGTCGCGTTCATCATGATGTACGTCTGGCCGATGATTTTCGACGGTCTGGTGAACTTCGGTGAGCACATCCAGAAACTGGGTTCTGTCGGTGCGGGCGTGTACGCGTTCTTCAACCGTCTGCTGATCCCGGTCGGTCTGCACCACGCGCTGAACTCCGTATTCTGGTTCGACGTTGCCGGTATTAACGATATCCCTAACTTCCTGGGTGGCGCACAGTCCATCGAAGCAGGTAAAGCGGTTGTCGGTATCACCGGTCGTTACCAGGCGGGCTTCTTCCCGATCATGATGTTTGGTCTGCCGGGTGCTGCGCTGGCTATCTACCACTGCGCGCGTCCAGAGAACAAAGCAAAAGTGCTGGGTATCATGATGGCGGGGGCGTTCGCGGCCTTCTTCACCGGTATCACCGAGCCGCTGGAGTTCTCCTTCATGTTCGTGGCGCCGGTTCTGTATGTGATCCACGCCGTGCTGACCGGTATCTCCGTGTTCATCGCTGCCAGCATGCACTGGATTGCCGGTTTCGGCTTCAGCGCCGGTCTGGTGGATATGGTGCTGTCGTCCCGTAACCCGCTGGCGACCCACTGGTGGATGCTGATCCCGCAAGGTCTGGTGTTCTTCGCGATCTACTACATGGTGTTCCGTTTCACTATCACCAAATTCAACCTGATGACCCCGGGTCGTGAACTGGCCGTGGCCGGTAGCGAAGCGGATGGTCAGGATGTGAACGTGAGCGGTGCTCAGGATCAGGACGTTTCAGGCCTGGCGCGTCAGTACATCGCCGCTGTCGGCGGTTCTGACAACCTGACCGGTATCGACGCCTGTATCACTCGTCTGCGTCTGAACGTCAAAGACTCTTCCCTGGTGAACGAAGCGCTGGCCAAACGTCTGGGTGCTTCCGGCGTTATCCGCCTGAACAAAACCAGCGTGCAGATTATCGTTGGCTTCGTGGCAGAGAAAATTGCTAATGCCATGAAAACCACTGGTCCGGTAGCCGCAGCAGAAGCTTCTGCCGCACCTGCCGCCGCGCCAGCGGCTGCAAAACCGCAGGCGGTACCGAACGCCAAAACGGTAGCCGCGCTGGTTTCACCGGTAACAGGTGAAGTGGTTGCGATTGAGCAGGTGCCTGACGAAGCCTTCGCCAGCAAAGCTGTTGGTGACGGTGTGGCGGTGAAACCAACGGACAAAACCGTTGTGTCTCCGGCGGCCGGTACCATCGTGAAAATCTTCAACACCAACCACGCGTTCTGCCTCGAAACCGAAAATGGCGCGGAGATCGTTGTCCACATGGGTATCGATACCGTTGCGCTGAACGGTCAGGGCTTTACTCGCCTGGTGGAAGAGGGCGCTGAAGTGGTGGCCGGGCAGCCGATTCTGGAAATGGATCTGGACTTCCTGAACGCCAACGCGCGCTCCATGATAAGCCCGGTCGTTTGCAGCAACATCGATGACTTCAGTGGCCTGGTCATTCAGGCGAAAGGTCTGGTTGTTGCGGGGCAAACACCGCTGTATGAGATTAAAGGCAAGTAATCGCTCCTGAGTAGAGTCATGCCTTAAGCGGCGGGGGATATCCTCCGCCGCTTTTTTTTGCAGCAAAAGCCCCCATTATTTTCTTCAGAGACGTTTTAAGGGTTGTCACTACGTCCGGCTTATAAGATCATATGCCGTTATACGTTGTTTACGCTTTGAGGAATCCACGATGAGTGAGGCAGAAGCCCGCCCGAGTAACTTTATTCGTCAGATCATCGATGAAGATCTGGCCAGTGGTAAGCACACCACAGTTCATACCCGTTTCCCGCCGGAGCCGAACGGCTACCTGCATATCGGGCATGCGAAGTCCATCTGCCTGAACTTTGGCATTGCGCAAGACTACCAGGGACAGTGCAACCTGCGTTTCGATGACACCAATCCAGTAAAAGAAGACATCGAATACGTTGAGTCCATCAAGAATGACGTGCAATGGCTGGGCTTCAACTGGTCTGGCGATATCTGCTACTCCTCTGACTATTTCGATCAGCTGTACGCCTACGCGGTTGAACTGATCAACAAGGGTCTGGCGTATGTTGACGAACTGTCTGCTGATGAAATCCGTGAATATCGCGGTACGCTGACCGCCCCGGGCAAAAACAGCCCGTTCCGCGATCGCAGCGTGGAAGAGAACCTTGCGCTGTTTGAAAAAATGCGTGCCGGTGGCTTCGAAGAAGGCAAAGCGTGCCTGCGTGCCAAAATCGACATGGCGTCTCCGTTCATCGTGATGCGCGATCCGGTGCTGTACCGCATTAAGTTTGCGGAACACCATCAGACCGGCAACAAGTGGTGCATCTACCCGATGTACGACTTTACCCACTGCATTAGCGATGCGCTGGAAGGCATTACGCACTCCCTGTGTACGCTGGAGTTCCAGGACAACCGTCGTCTGTACGACTGGGTTCTGGACAACATCACCATTCCTGTACATCCGCGCCAGTACGAGTTCTCTCGTCTGAATCTGGAATACACCGTGATGTCCAAGCGTAAGCTGAACCTGCTGGTGACCGACAAGCACGTTGAAGGCTGGGATGACCCACGTATGCCAACCATCTCTGGTCTGCGCCGTCGTGGTTACACTGCCGCCTCTATTCGTGAGTTCTGCAAACGCATCGGCGTGACCAAGCAGGACAACACCATCGAGATGGCCTCCCTTGAATCCTGCATTCGCGAAGATCTCAACGAAAACGCCCCGCGCGCGATGGCCGTTATCGACCCGGTTAAACTGGTTATCGAAAACTATCCGCAGGGTGAAAGCGAGCTGGTCTCCATGCCTAACCATCCGAACAAACCGGAAATGGGTAGCCGTGACGTGCCGTTCAGCGGTGACATCTGGATTGACCGCGCTGACTTCCGCGAAGAAGCCAACAAGCAGTACAAGCGTCTGGTGCTGGGTAAAGAAGTGCGTCTGCGTAATGCCTACGTCATCAAAGCCGAGCGCGTAGAGAAAGATGCGGAAGGGAATATCACCACCATCTTCTGTTCATATGACGCTGAAACGCTGAGCAAAGATCCGGCGGATGGCCGCAAGGTGAAAGGCGTGATTCACTGGGTGAGCGCTTCCCACGCGCTGCCGGTAGAAATCCGTCTGTACGATCGTCTCTTTAGCGTGCCTAACCCAGGTGCAGCGGAAGACTTCCTGGCGACCATCAACCCGGAATCTCTGGTGATCAAGCAGGGTTATGCGGAGCCTTCTCTGAAAGCCGCTGAAGCGGGCAAAGCGTTCCAGTTCGAACGTGAAGGTTACTTCTGCCTGGACAGCCGTTACAGCACGGCGGAAAAACCGGTATTCAACCGTACCGTAGGCCTGCGTGATACCTGGACGAAGATCGGCGAATAATATTGCTGCTCTGGTCAATGAGAGACAAACGCCGCACTATGCGGCGTTTTTTTATTTTACGATCAGGGTATTAAGCCAGGGCCTAAAAAGGCGTGATAAAAATATCAGGTCAATGAGGTGCTACTTATTTTTCAAAAAAAAGTTTGTATCATTGCGGAAGTTAAAAAGGTTATAAAAAAGGAAAGGATTCTCACGTCTAGCTACTGAAATACCTGATAATTCCCCGCCATTCCTCGCCTCCTCACAAATGTTACAAAGCGCTACCAATTATGTGCACTTCGTCATAGTCCTGACTTTTGTCCGCTAAAAAGCATTGATAATTCGCGACGCGAAAAATAACCTAAAGACGGTAGTTAATTCGAGGGTATTTAAAGCTACCCCTGACCATTTGGTCTTTTTTATTTACGCCGCTTCAGGCGTTTTAATTCGTCAAAGAGGAATAATCTATGCGTACGTTCAGTGGCAAACGTAGTGCGCTGGCGCTGGCTATTGCCGGTGTGACAGCAATGTCGGGTCTGGTGGTGACACCAGAGGCGAAAGCGGTGGGCTTCATCGATGATTCTACCCTCACGGGCGGTATTTATTACTGGCAGCGTGAACGTGACCGTAAAGACGTCACCGAAGACAAATACAAAACCAACCTTTCTCACTCCACCTGGAACGCCAACCTGGACTTCCAGTCAGGCTATGCCGCGGATATGTTCGGTCTGGATATTGCTGCGTTTACCGCGATTGAAATGGCGGAAAACGGCGACAGCGCCCACCCGAACGAAATTGCCTTCTCCTCCAGCAACAAAGCCTATAAAGAAGACTGGTCCGGGGATAAGAGCGGTATCAGCCTTTACAAAGCCGCTGCAAAATTTAAATACGGTCCGGTTTGGGCGCGCGGTGGTTATATTCAGCCAACTGGCCAGACTCTGTTAGCACCGCACTGGAGCTTTATGCCGGGTACCTATCAGGGTGCCGAAGCCGGGGCGAACTTTGACTACGGTGATGCGGGTGCGTTGAGCTTCTCCTATATGTGGACCAACGAGTACAAAGCACCGTGGCACATCGAAATGGACAAGTTCTACCAGAACGATAAAAAAACCAAAGTCGATTACCTGCACTCGCTGGGCGCGAAGTACGACTTCAAAAACGATCTGGTGCTAGAAGCGGCATTTGGTCAGGCACAGGGCTATGTCGATCAGTACTTTGCTAAGGCCAGCTATAAATTCGATGTCGCGGGTAGCCCGCTGAGCACCAGCTACCAGTTCTACGGTACGCGCGACAAAGTCAGCAACGGTGGCGTCAACGACATTTATGACGGCACCGCGTGGCTGCAGGCGTTAACCTTCGGCTACAAGGTCGGTCAGGTTGATTTGCGTCTGGAAGGCACATGGGTGAAGGCGGAAGGGCTGCAGGGCTACTTCCTGCAGCGTATGACCCCGACCTACGCCTCCTCCAACGGTCGTCTTGATATCTGGTGGGATAACCGCTCAGACTTCAACGCCGACGGCGAGAAAGCGGTCTTCTTCGGCGCAATGTATGACCTGAAAAACTGGAACCTGCCTGGCTGGGCGGTGGGCGCTTCTTACGCTTACGCCTGGGACGCAAAACCTGCCGATATGGCCACGCCGGACGCATACTACGATCCCAACTATCGCCTGAAAGAGTCTTCCTACAGCTTAGATGCTATCTACACCCTGCAGGATGGCCGTGCGAAAGGCACGATGTTCAAACTGCACTTCACCCAGTATGACAACCACTCCGATATCCCGAGCTATGCGGGCGGTTACGGCAACATCTTCCAGGATGAGCGTGACGTGAAATTCATGGTTATTGCCCCATTCACCATCTTCTGATGAACGCACCGGCGGGCTGAGTCCCGCCGGCATGGAGACTGCACATGATGAAAAAAATTGTAATCGTCGCGTTGCTGGCATCAGGGCTGGTGGCGTGTGCTCAGAATCAGGCGCCGAAAGAGGACTCCCGTCTGAAGGAGGCGTATAGCGCCTGCATAAATACTGCGGAAGGATCGCCGGAGAAAATTCAAGCCTGTCAGAGCGTGCTGAACGTGCTGAAGAAAGAGAAAGCGCATGAGCAGTTCGCGACGCAGGAAAACGTCCGCGTGATGGATTATCAGGCCTGCATCCAGGCGCGTAAAACCGGTAACGATCAGGAAGTGGCGAAGCGTTGCGATAAGATCTGGAACGAGATACGCAATAACAATAAATAAGTGCTTTACGCCCGGTGGCGCTGCGCTTACCGGGCCTACAAAGGTGTCATAGCCCGTAGGCCCGGTAAGCACAGTGCCACCGGGCTTTTTCCAGGCAAAAAAAAAGCCAACCTTGCGGCTGGCTCAGAGTATGAATCTTATTATTTCGCGTCGTGCGCGTGATCGTCTTCGCGGCAATCGCCCTCAGCGCAGTGACCGTAAAGGTACAGGCTGTGGTTCGTCAGGCGGATGCCATGACGCGCCGCGATTTCACGCTGGCGCGCTTCGATGGAATCATCGCTGAATTCAATGACCTTGCCACAATCGAGGCAGATCAGGTGATCGTGGTGCTGCTGCTGGGTCAGTTCGAAAACAGATTTACCGCCTTCGAAATTATGACGGGTAACAATGCCTGCGTCATCAAACTGGTTCAGCACGCGATAGACGGTAGCCAGCCCAATCTCTTCACCCATGTCGATAAGACGTTTATAAAGGTCTTCCGCACTGACATGGTGATTGTCTGGACCCTGAAGCACTTCAAGGATTTTTAACCGAGGAAGCGTAACTTTCAGGCCAGCCTTCTTTAATGCGGTATTGTTGTCAGTCATGCGGAATCTGTCCTGTTGCTAAACGATTCACTTCTGTAGGAAGTGACAGAAAATGCACCCGGGATAATGCGTCTCATTATAGAACTGCCATGGCTAAATGAAAACTGCAAGTCTCAGGCAAAATATGCTTATAAAAACGTGGTATCACCAACAAACTTGCTCAATGGAAAACCACGTTTTATCAGGGAGACATTGTACAGGTCTGGGCGAAAAAGTTAAAAGATTGTAGCGATTAATTTAATCGGTTTGACCTGGAGCATGGGCGCAACCGCAGTTGCGCCGCGATAAAATCAGGCGTTCAGAATATCATCCAGGTGCAGTTCTTCACGGATCTGCTTCACCCACTTCTCAACGCGCTCTGCGGTCAGTTCTGGCTGACGGTCTTCGTCGATGGCCAGGCCTACGAAATGATCGTCATCGGCCAGGCCTTTAGACGCTTCGAAGTGGTAACCGGCGGTCGGCCAGTGGCCTACGATAACCGCGCCGTTCGGCTCAATGATATCGCGGATGGTGCCCAGCGCGTCACAGAAGTATTCGGCGTAGTCTTCCTGATCGCCACAGCCAAACAGGGCGACCAGCTTACCGTTGAAGTCCACTTCTTCCAGCGTCGGGAAGAAATCATCCCAGTCGCACTGGGCTTCACCGTAGTACCAGGTTGGGATACCCAGCAGCAGAATGTCATAGCCTTCCAGATCTTCTTTGCTGCTCTTGGCGATGTCATGCACATCAGCAACGTCTTTACCGAGCTGTTTTTGAATGTTTTTTGCGATATTTTCGGTATTGCCGGTATCACTGCCAAAGAAAATGCCGATGATTGCCATGAGTAAAATAACCTCTTGAAACTTAATAGTATGGTGGCGCAATTTGGCCACGGATAAGGGCAATAATAGCAGAACTGGCAACCCTGCGGAAACAGCTATCGCGCAGGACTGCACTCTGTGCTACATGAAAAGGGCGATAAAGGGGATTTTCAGACTTATGCCTGGCTGCGTAACGTCTCAAGCTGGACGAGCAACATCTCTTCAATGAGCTCGCTGCGGCTGATATTTCGCGCGTCAGCCAGCTCGTTCAGCGCATCGACGGCGTCGGCGTTAAGCTTCAGTTCGACACGCTTAAGCCCACGATTTTTATCGCGTTTAAGCTGGTTGCGTTTATTGATACGCAGCTGTTCATCGCGCGAAAGCGGATTCGTCTTGGGTCGTCCCGGGCGACGCTCATTCGCGAACAGATCTAGTGTCGTACGGTCCGTTTGTTCTTTGGCCATGATTCTGAGACTTCGGGGGAAACACGCCGCCCTGCTAATGCCCGGGCGATAAGCGCGCCATCATACATCACCAAAAACGGCACGCCAACGACTGGAAGCCCGCAGCCTTCCAGTCGCTTTCTTTTTAATCAATTTGCAGTATCAGCAAGATAGCGGCGAATGGCGCGCAGCACAGCATCCGGTTTTTCCGCATGCACCCAGTGCCCGGCACCGGCAATCACGTGGGCGCGAGCCTGCGGGAATTGGGCCAGCAGCGTGTCGCGGTACGCGTCGGTAACGTAAGGTGAGTTTCCGCCGCGAATAAAGAGAGTAGGGTGTGGCCAGGCGGGGACGGTTTCCCAGCCCACGATGTTATTGTATTGCTCCCAGAGCACCGGCACGTTAAAACGCCATTGGCCGTCAACAAATGACTTCAGCAGGAACTGCACGACGCCTTCTTCATCAAGATGCTCACGCATGACGGCAGCCGCCTGTTGGCGCGTAGCGACACCCGCTTCTGTGACCGCATTGATGGCGGCAAAAATCTCGTCGTGACGGCGGACGTCATAATCCACGGGCGCGACGTCAATCACCACCAGGCCGCTAATACGGTCCGGGGCCAGTGCCGTCAGGGCCATCACCGCTTTGCCACCCATTGAATGCCCGATGAGGGTCACCTTTTGCAGGTCGTGGGCATCCAGCGTATCCAGCAGATCCTGCGCCATCGCCGCGTAGGTCATCTCGTCGGAACGCCCGGAAAGACCATGATTGCGCATATCGACCTGTAAAATATCGTGGTCGGTAACCAGATCGCGCGCCAGCACGCCCAGGTTATCCAGGCTGCCAAAAAGCCCGTGAACCAGTACGATGGGAGAATTATTGTTCGGCGATTGTGCAGTTTGCGCTCGGGTATTCAATTTCATGGCAAAGTTCTTTTTTTACGTATGTCAGGTTAGGGTATCATGTTGACCATTCTGCCGCCCGGCTGCAAGGTTCCAGTTTAATCTGACTTTTGCGGCCAACCTGGTTTGACGCTATCCGCTGTTGGGATTTGACCTTATAATCCCAATGACTTGTATTCAGATAAGATATCGCACTGGATTAAGATGAAAACAATCGAAGTTGATGACGAACTCTATCAGTATATTGCCAGCCAGACGCGGCATATCGGGGAGAGCGCGTCCGACATTTTACGGCGCATGCTTAAAATTTCCGCCGCTTCACAGCCTGCTACCCCAGTCACCAAAGATGTCGTGTCTCAGCCGAGCGTTGTTGCACAAGCAAAACCTGTCGTGACGCCGGCAAAAGATAAAGTGCGCGCGATGCGCGAGCTGCTGCTCTCCGATGAATACGCGGAGCAGAAAAAGGCGGTTAACCGCTTTATGCTGGTGCTGTCTACACTTTACTCACTGGATAACAAAGCGTTTGCTGAAGCGACCGAGTCGCTTCACGGCCGTACTCGCGTCTATTTCGCGGGCGACGAGCAGACGCTGCTGCAAAATGGCAATCAAACCAAACCCAAACATGTTCCTGGCACCCCGTACTGGGTGATCACCAATACCAATACGGGCCGCAAGTGCAGCATGATTGAACACATCATGCAGTCCATGCAGTTCCCGGCGGAATTGATTGAAAAGGTTTGCGGTACAATTTAACCCTTGCATCAGAAGGACCCGGTAATGGCAAATCACAGCCGTGCAGGCCAACCTGCACAACAAAGCGATTTGATTAACGTCGCTCAGCTGACCGCGCAGTATTACGTGCTGAAACCGGTCGTGGGCAACGCAGAACACGCAGTGAAGTTTGGTACATCTGGTCACCGCGGCAGCGCGGCGCGCCACAGCTTTAACGAACCGCACATTCTGGCCATTGCTCAGGCCATTGCGGAAGAGCGCGCTAAAAACGGCGTTACCGGTCCGTGCTACGTGGGGAAAGATACCCATGCCCTGTCTGAACCGGCGTTCATCTCTGTTGTGGAAGTGCTGGCGGCAAACGGCGTCGATGTGATTGTTCAGGAGAACAATGGCTTCACCCCAACGCCTGCGGTCTCTAATGCCATCCTGGTGCACAACAAAAAAGGTGGCGCTCTGGCGGACGGTATCGTTATTACGCCATCCCACAACCCGCCGGAAGACGGTGGTATCAAATACAACCCGCCTAACGGTGGCCCGGCCGACACTAACGTCACCAAAGTGGTGGAAGATCGTGCGAACGCGCTGCTGGCTGACGATCTTAAAGGCGTGAAGCGTATTTCTCTGGATGCGGCCATGGCGTCCGGTCATGTGAAAGAGCAGGATCTGGTTCAGCCGTTCGTGGAAGGGCTGGCGGATATCGTCGATATGGCGGCCATCCAGAAAGCCGGCCTGAAGCTGGGCGTGGATCCGCTGGGCGGCTCCGGTATCGAATACTGGAAACGTATCGCCGAGCACTACAAGCTGGATCTGACCATCGTGAACGATCACGTCGATCAGACCTTCCGCTTTATGCACCTGGACAAAGACGGCGCGATCCGTATGGACTGCTCATCCGAGTGCGCGATGGCGGGCCTGCTGGCGCTGCGTGATAAATTCGATCTGGCGTTTGCTAACGACCCGGATTATGACCGTCACGGTATCGTCACCCCTGCCGGGCTGATGAACCCGAACCACTATCTGGCTGTTGCAATTAACTATCTGTTCCAGCACCGCCCGCAGTGGGGCAAAGAGGTGGCCGTCGGTAAAACGCTGGTTTCCTCTGCGATGATTGACCGCGTGGTCGAGGCGCTGGGCCGCAAGCTGGTGGAAGTGCCGGTCGGCTTCAAATGGTTCGTTGACGGTCTGCACGACGGCAGCTTCGGCTTCGGCGGTGAAGAGAGCGCGGGCGCATCTTTCCTGCGTTTCGACGGCACGCCATGGTCAACCGATAAAGACGGCATCATCATGTGCCTGCTGGCGGCGGAGATCACCGCGGTCACCGGTAAGAACCCGCAGGAACACTACAACGACCTGGCGGCACGCTTTGGTGCACCAAGCTATAACCGTATTCAGGCTAGCGCGACGTCAGCTCAGAAAGCGGCCCTGTCCAAACTCTCTCCGGAGATGGTCAGCGCAAGCACCCTGGCGGGCGATCCGATCACCGCGCGTCTGACGGCTGCACCGGGCAACGGCGCATCCATTGGTGGTCTGAAAGTGATGACTGAGAACGGCTGGTTCGCCGCGCGTCCGTCCGGTACGGAAGATGCGTACAAAATCTATTGCGAAAGCTTCCTCGGCGCTGAGCACCGTCAGCAGATTGAGAAAGAGGCGGTAGAGATTGTCAGCGAAGTGCTGAAAAACGCGTAAGTGCGGTATGGGTGCGGGCTGATGCCCTCGCCCCGGCCCTCTCCCACAGGGAGAGGGAGAAAACACTAAAAACGGCAACCCCTGGGTTGCCGTTTTGCTTTGACCTCGTAGGCCCGGTAAGCGCTAGCGCCACCGGGCTTTTTTTAGCTATGCTTATTCTTCAATTCAAACCGCGGTGACACCAGACCGTACAGCGTCCAGCCCATAAAGGTCACCATTGCCCCGTAGAGCATCGCTTCCTGGCCGGATGAGTAGAGCGCATAAAAGCTGTAGATTGCCCCAATCAGCGCCACGATATTGGCCGCACGCGCTTTGCGTGGATCCACCTTCGCCACCTTCTGAATGATCACCAGCGCTGCCATCGACAGGATATACGGAATGATGTTCGTCACCACCGCCAGGTTGACCAGCACGTTGAACTGGCTGTTCAGCGACGGGCTAATGGTCATCAGCGACAATCCGCTCTGGAAGATAACAATCGCCAGCATGCCCTGCACCGGCGCATCCGCTTTGGTCACGCGGGAGAAGATTTTTGGGAAGTAACCTTCATCAGCCGAGGATTTAAAGACCTGTGCGATGGTGAACTGCCAGCCGAGGAGTGAACCGCAGCAGGACATCACCATCAGCCCCATGATCACTTTCCCGACCTCAAGCGTGAACATCTGCGCGAAGGCCAGACCGAACGGCGCCGTAGAGTTTGCCAGATCCATGTTTGGCACAATCCCGGCAATCACGTTAGTCGAGACGATATAGATCACCGCCGCGCCCAGCGTGCCGCCGAGGACCGCAATCGGCACGTTCTTCTCCGGATTCTCTACCACTTCCGCGTTCGCACAGGCGGATTCCAGACCCAGGAAGGCCCAGAGCGTCATGGCGATTGAAGAGCCGACCGCGGTAAAGAATGGCACATGGTGCGGGTTCCAGGAGTTGGCGTAGAGTGTCGGGCTGAACCAGAACCAGCCGATGATGCACAGGCCGACAACCGGGATAATCACGCCCCAGACGGTGATGCTGGAGAGCTGCCCGGTGATGCGCGCGCCGCCAAAGTTAGCCACGGTACAGATCCACAGCACGCCGATGGTCGCCAGCCCAATTTGCACCGGGCTGAGCGTCGCGCCAAACAGCTCCGTACCGTAACCCACGGCGGAGATGGCAATCGCCACGTTGGCGATCAGCAGCGACACCCCGTAGGTATAGTTGGCCATAAAGTTGCCCGACTTGCCAAAAGCGTATTCGGCATAGCCGCCCATGCCGCCTGACTTACGGCTGAACATTCCGCACTTGGCAAACGCCCACGCCAGCGCCATTGAACCGACTGCCGTCACCAGCCAGGAGATGATAGAGATGGTGCCCACCTCTGCCAGTTTGGTAGGCAGCATGATAATCCCGGAGCCCATCATGTTCACCATGGTTAGGATGGTCAGCTGCACCACGCCCATCTTATTGGACTTACTCATAATTTCTCTCCTTTCAGCAGCGCGGGCTGAGCGGCGGGTTGTTTGATGACGTTACAGCGAACCTGCTTGCGACCCTCACACTCCTCGACGTACACACCCTGCAGCTCCGGCGCGAAGCCCGGCAGCAGATTGATGCCTTCTTCCAGCGCGGCAAAGTAGCGCAGCACGGAACCGCCCCAGACTTCCCCTGGGACAACGCACAGCACCCCTGGCGGATAAGGGAGCGCGCCTTCGGCGGCGATGCGGCCTTCCGCGTCGCGCAGGGAGACCAGTTCAACTTCACCGCGCAGATAGGCGTAGTTCGCGTCCTGCGGGTTCATCATCACGCGTGGGAAGTGAGACTTGCGGAACATCTCTTTCTGCAGCTGTTTCACGTTGTGGCGGGCGTACAGGTCATGCATTTCCTGGCAGATCTGGCGCAGGGTGTAATCCGCGTAACGTTCCGGATGTTGTTTGTAGAGAGAAGGCAGGACGTCTTTCAGCGGAACATCGCTCTCGAGCAGTTTTTCGAAGCGCACCAGCTGCGCCACCAGCTGCTGCAGTTTGCCCATATCTTCCGCAGGCGTGAGCAGGAACAGGATCGAGTTGAGATCGCATTTTTCCGGCACGATGCCGTTTTCACGCAGGAAGTTGGCGAGGATAGTGGCGGGCACGCCGAAGTCGTCATACTCCCCGGTGCGGGCGTTAATACCCGGCGTGGTCAGCAGGAGCTTGCACGGGTCGATAAAATACTGATGCTCAGCGTAGCCTTCAAAAGCGTGCCAGTTTTCACCCGGTACGAAGTGGAAGAAGCGCAGATCGGTCGCAATTTTCGCCGTGTCCCAGCTTTCCCACGGGAGGCCATCCACCGTTTCCGGCACGAAGGGGCGCAGATACCGGCAGTTCTCCAGGATCAGCTTGCGCGCTTCGATACCGTTCACCACGCAATCCATCCACATGTTGCGGCCACTCTGGCCTTCGTGCATACGGGCGTTGATGTCCAGCGCAGCGAACAGCGGATAAAACGGGCTGGTGGAGGCGTGCATCATAAAGGCATTATTCAGGCGCTTATGCGGGACATAGCGCTGTTGCCCTTTGATATGGCTGTCTTTCTTATGAATTTGCGAGGTCTGCGAGAAGCCGGCCTGCTGCTTATGTACGGACTGGGTGACCAGGATCCCCGGATCGTTTTCGTTCAGCTCCAGCAGCAGCGGAGAGCAGTCGGCCATCATCGGAATAAATTGCTCGTAACCCACCCAGGCCGAGTCAAACAGGATGTAATCACACAGGTGTCCAATCTTATCCACCACCTGACGAGCGTTATAGATGGTGCCATCGTAGGTACCCAGCTGGATCACCGCCAGGCGGAACGGACGCGCATCGCGTGCACGGCCTGGCGCCACCTCTGCCACCAGCTCGCGCAGATAACTTTCTTCAAAGCAGTGGGCGTCAATGCCGCCAATAAAGCCGTACGGGTTGCGCGCGGTTTCCAGATAGACCGGCGTTGCGCCAGCCTGGAGGAGGGCACCGTGATGGTTGGATTTGTGGTTGTTACGGTCGAATAGTACCAGGTCGCCCGGGGTGAGCAGGGCGTTAAGCACCACTTTGTTGGATGACGAGGTGCCATTCAGCACGAAGTAGGTCTTATCAGCATTAAAGACTTTTGCAGCATGCTGCTGGGCGATGCACGGTGCGCCTTCGTGGATCAGCAGATCGCCCATCGCCACGTCGGCGTTACACAGGTCGGAGCGGAAAAGCGTCTCACCAAAGAAATCGACAAACTGATTACCGGCTGGATGGCGGCGGAAGAACTGACCACCCTGATGCCCCGGGCAGTCAAACGCGCTATTGCCCTGCTTCACATAGTCGACAAGGGCGCGGAAAAACGGCGGGCGCAGCTGGGTTTCATACTTCTGGGCGGCCGCTTCCAGCTGGCGTCCATAAAAGTCGTTGCTGGTGTCTGAATACTCAAATACGCCATGAATGCGCGATAAATAGTCTGCCGGGATGAACTCTTCTTTGTGCGTCGCGACAAAAACAGGAATGCCAAAACCGGTGGCTTCTATTTCGTCCAGGATACCGCTGGCAATATCCGTGACCGCCAGAACAATGGCGGCAACATCAATATAATCAGAGGCGCGGACATCTACCAGTTCACGCTGGGTAGTAAAGCAATCCGGACATGCACGGCTGGCTGCGATTTTTAAACTTTTCATCTTTCTCTCTTTATTTTAGGTAATAAGCGTCCCTCGATTTCTTGCAAGAAAGAAATCGATAATTTACCGGAAAAAAAGCAAAGGGTGGCCGCTGATTAAAATCAGTGAATTGCTTTTTTGATGATTGAAATTCAGTCCGCCCGGTGCAGATGAGTCTGAATTAAAATGAATGAGCGCACGAGTTCACAGGCAATGGCCTGTAAAATAAGGTATTTCAGGATAACCTGTAAGCGAGTGCGCCAGAAGTCGAAGGACTACCGGGCATTAAAGAGATGAAAGTCAAAGCAGTTTCGGTGGGCAAACATCATGATATGTGTTGTCCGCCTTATATGGGGCATTAAGCGATTGTTGTTTTCCATGTTTCATTTTCCTTTCAGTAATTGAAAGCATGGTCATTTTATCCAGGGAAAGGCGATTAACCGTGAGGTAGATCACCGTTAACCGATCAAATCAGAAATAAATATTCGTTTTAGATGAATATCGCAGATCAAAATTCTGATTTGTTGATGATGCGTTAACAGGTTGTGTTGTTAATGTTTTAAATGAGCAAAAATAGCCCGTAAAAATAATTTATGGGTTATTTGTGAAATATTGTCTGAGGGATTTCGTTTTTATTTAAAAATAAAATGAATAGTTATTCAAAGCATAAACCGATAACCGATACCGGTTTCAGTTAATAAATGGCGAGGGCGAGCGGGGTCAACTTCGAGTTTCTGACGAAGATGTCCCATATATATGCGTAAATAATGACTATGTTCTACAGCGTTGGGTCCCCACACCTGACTTAACAGCTGGCGTTGGGTGAGAACCTTGCCGTGGTTGTTGAGCAGAACGGCGAGCAGGCGAAATTCTATTGGCGTCAGATGGATTTCTTCTTCACCGCGCACAATACGCCGCGCGGCCAGGTCAACCCGGATATCCCCAAACGTGTAGGTTGGGTCAGCTGGCGTGGTTGCGCTGTGGCGACGCAGCGCCACGCGAAGGCGAGCCTGTAACTCGCCGATACCAAAAGGTTTAATCAGATAGTCATCCGCCCCGGCATCCAGCGCCGCGATTTTATCCGTCTCTTCCGTACGCGCGGAGAGCACGAGGATCGGCATCTGGCTCCACTGACGCACTTCCCGGATAAAATCGATGCCGTCGCCGTCCGGCAGGCCAAGATCGAGGATCACCAGGTCCGGCTTGCGGGTGGCGGCTTCAATTAAACCCCGTTGAAGCGTGCCCGCATCATGAACGCGCAGACCGTCCCCTTCCAGCGCAGCGCGCAGAAAACGGCTAATGGCGATCTCATCTTCAACAATCAGAACGTTGATCACAAATCCTCTGGTAATTCATTAAGTTCTGGCGGGGTTTCCAGAGGAAGTGTAACACAAAACCGCGCGCCTCCTTCGGGACGATTCTCTGCGGAGATGGACCCGCCGTGAACGTCAATGATCGCCTGGCAAATGGCCAGCCCCAGCCCGACGCCCGGAATGGCCGACTCCTTATTGCCGCGCGCGAATTTTTCGAAAATAGCCAACTCCTGCCCGGCAGGAATGCCCGGTCCGGTATCCCAGACGTCAAGGCGAAGCGTGCCGTCGTCCACCGTCGCATCCACCCCAATTTGGGCGCTGGCGCCCGCATATTTGCCGGCATTTTCCAGCAGGTTAATCAGGACCCGCTCAAACAGCGGACCATCGACATGAATTAACGTCAGGGGCTCGGGCATGTTCAGCGCGATATGTCGCCCGCCCAGACCGGGTTCGAGCATTTTCAGGGCGCTGCCCACCACCTCTTCAAGCGTGAGCCACTCTTTTTTGAGGTTAAAACCGCCTGACTGGATACGCGCCATATCGAGCAGGTTATTCACCAGACGCGTGGTATTCAGCACATGCTGGCGGATCTCGCTGGCCTGAAGGGCGTGTTTAGAGCCTTCGGCCGCCAGGTCCAGCGTCAGGATTTCTGACTGACCAAACAGGACGGTGAGCGGGGTTCGCAGATCGTGAGAGAGCGCCGCCAGCAGCGAGTTACGAATGCTTTCACGCTCGCTCGCCAGCCGGGCCTGCTCTTCGCTGGCGGTGAGGGCCAGCCGCTCCAGCGCGCTGGCAACCAGCAGCGTAAAGGTCTCCAGCAGCCGCTGCTGTTCGGGGATCATCAGCTGGCGCAGGTTGGAGGGCTCAACAATCACCAGCCCCTGATTTTTATCGGCGCTGCGCAGCGGCAGAATTTGGTAGGGCACGCCGGGCAGGGTGTCGGTCCCTGCGCCCGCAGGTAACCCTTTATCAAAGCTCCAGCGCGCGATGGCTTCGTCCCAGGGCGTCATGCCTGAGGCCGACGTCAGCGGGCGCAGCTTGCCGTGTTCGTCCGGGAGCAAAATCAGGTTGCTGGCATGAAACGTCGAGCGAATGAACTGCTCGCTGGTCTGCACGATATCCAGCGGCGTGCGGCCCACCGCCAGCGATTTCGACATCTCATAGAGATGGCGCGTGCGCTGTTCGCGATAGCGGGCAATACGCGCCTGGTAGCGCACGCCCGCCGTCAGATTCCCGATCACCAGCCCGACGGTGAGCATTACCGCGAAGGTAAGAATGTACTGCACGTCCGACACCGCGAGCGTGCCGCGCGGGGCAATAAAGAACAGATCGAAGCTGATGACGTTGATCACCGTCGCCAGCACCGACGGCCAGCGCCCGTAAAAGAGCGCCACCACCACCACGCCAAGCAGGTAGATCATCACCAGGTTGGCGGCATCAAATGCGATCAGCCACTGGCTTGCAATCACGGTAATCAGGGCGCAGAGCACGACGGCGACAAGACAGCCGCGCAGCTGAATGCGCCATTTATCGCTGAAGGCACGGCTGTCCGGCGCGCGGCTGGGTAACGGCGTGGGCTTATCATCCAGCGCCACGATCACCAGGTCCAGATCCGGTGCGCGGCGGGCCAGCTTGTCGGCAAACGATTCGCGGCTAAACCAGCGGCGATGCTGGCGACGGCCAATCACGATTTTCCCGAGATTGTGCTCACGGGCGTAGCGCAGGATGGCTTTATCTTCCTGAGGGTCGGAAAGAGTGGCGGTTTCGGCACCCAGCTCCTGCGCCAGGCGAAGCGAACTCAATATCGCGCGGCGCTGGTTCTCGGGGAGCGCGTGCAGCTGCGGCGTTTCGACATACACCGCATGCCAGACGCTGCCAAATTTAGCCGCCAGGCGCGCGGCGGTGCGGACAAGCTTTTCATTGCCGCTGCCGTGGCCTACGCACAGCAGGATGGCATCTCGCGTATGCCAGACGCGCTCCTGGCCCTGCAGGTCGCGCCAGGCGCGCATCTGATCGTCGACGCGATCGGCAGTACGACGCAGGGCCAGCTCGCGCAGGGCAATCAGGTTACCTTTACGGAAGAAATGTTCGATGGCGCGCTCGGCCTGGCCGGCAATATAAACCTTGCCTTCGTGCAGGCGCTGGCGCAAATCGTCAGGGGGCAGGTCAACCAGCACCACTTCATCGGCGGAATCAAAAAAGGGGTCGGGCACCGTCTCGCGCACCTGAATGCCGGTGACGCCGCTGACCACGTCGTTCAGGCTTTCGAGATGCTGAACGTTAACCGTCGTGAAAACATCGATGCCGGCTTCGAGCAGCTCTTCTACATCCTGCCAGCGTTTTGGATGGCGTGAGCCTGGCGCATTGCTGTGCGCCAGTTCGTCCATCAGGATAAGGGCGGGACGGCGGGCGAGGGCGGCATCGAGATCGAATTCGGTGACTAGCCGACCGCGGTGGCTGATGCGGCGGGGCGGCTGGGTGGCCAGCCCCTTCAGCAGCGATGCGGTCTCTTTGCGTCCGTGGGTTTCTACCACGCCTATCAATATATCGAGCCCCTGCGCCCGAAGCCGCTGGGCTTCCGTCAGCATGGCGAAGGTTTTCCCGACGCCTGCGCAGGCGCCAAAGAAAATTTTCAGTTTGCCGCGATGGGCTTCGGCCGTCTGTTCAAGCAGCCTGTCCGGATCCGGGCGCATGGGCTCGTCGGTCATTTAGTTTTTCCTTAGCGCGTCCAGCGCCAGATTCAGCTCAACAATATTCACCACGGGCATGCCGATAAAGCTGACCAGCGGCTTTTGCGTGTGCTCTGCAACCAGCTGGCTAACCTGTTCGACGGTCAGCTGACGGGCCGCGGCGACGCGCGGGATTTGCCATGCCGCGGCTGCCGGCGTCAGGCTGTAGTCCAGCCCGCTGGCCGAGGCGGTCACCAGCTCTACGGGCACCTCACGGCTGGCCTGCGGATTAGCGGCGCGCAGGGCTGCCACGCGCTCAGCAACGGCTTTGTCCAGCTCAGGGTTGCTGCCTGCCAGGTTGCTGCCGCCGGATGCCATCGGATTATACGGGCTTTCGGCAGTGGCGGAAGGGCGCCCCTGGAAGTAACGGGCATCCGTAAAGTTCTGACCAATCAGGCGCGAACCGCGGCTTTCACCGTTTTGCATAATCAGCGAGCCGTTGGCCCGATCCTTAAACCACCACTGTCCCAGCGCGGTGGTCACCAGCGGGTACAGCCCGCCGGTAATGAGAGACAGCAGAATAAACAGAAGTATAGCGGGGCGTAACATCGTCATTTGATTCACCTTTTAAACCAGGCCGAACAGCGTCAACAGCAGGTCGATAACCTTGATACCGATGAAAGGCACCACCAGCCCGCCCAGGCCGTAAATCCACAGGTTACGGCGCAGCATGGCGGCGGCCGTGAGCGGCTTATAGCTCACGCCTTTCAACGCCAGCGGGATCAGGAAGACAATAATCAGGGCGTTAAAGATCACTGCGCTCAGAATGGCCGATGCCGGAGAGTGCAGGTGCATCACGTTCAACGCGTTTAATTGCGGGTAGGTCGCAGCAAACGCCGCCGGAATGATGGCAAAATATTTCGCCACGTCGTTGGCGATACTGAACGTGGTCAGCGACCCGCGCGTCATCAGCATCTGCTTGCCGATGTGCACCACTTCAATCAGCTTGGTCGGGTTAGAGTCGAGGTCGACCATGTTGCCCGCCTCTTTTGCCGCCTGGGTACCGGAGTTCATCGCCACCGCCACGTCGGCCTGCGCCAGGGCAGGGGCGTCGTTGGTACCGTCGCCGGTCATCGCCACCAGACGGCCTTCCGCCTGATACTGACGAATCAACGCCAGTTTCGCTTCCGGTGTGGCTTCAGAAAGAAAATCATCCACGCCCGCTTCGGCGGCAATCGCCGCGGCGGTAAGGCGGTTATCCCCGGTGATCATCACCGTTTTGATCCCCATTTTACGCAGCTGGGCAAAGCGCTCCTTGATGCCGCCTTTGACGATATCCTTCAGGGCAATCACCCCCAGCACGTGTGCCCCTTCGGCCACCACCAGCGGCGTCGCCCCCTGACGGGCCACGCTTTCGACCAGGCTGTCCACTTCCGGCGGGAAGTGGCCATTGTTGGCCTCAATGTGGCGACGGATGGCGTCAACAGAGCCTTTACGGATCATGCGATCCTGAATGTTAATGCCGCTCATGCGGGTTTGCGCCGTGAAGGGCACGAAAGTGGCGTGCAGGCTCTGAACGTCGCGCTGGCGCAGGTTAAAGCGCTGCTTGGCGAGGATCACGATACTGCGGCCTTCCGGGGTTTCATCGGCTAGCGAAGAGAGTTGCGCGGCATCCGCCAGCGTTTTTTCATCCACGCCCGGGGCGGGCAGGAAATCTGACGCCTGGCGGTTACCGAGGGTAATGGTCCCGGTTTTATCCAGCAGTAAGACGTCCACGTCACCGGCGGCTTCCACCGCACGCCCGCTGGTGGCGATGACGTTGGCACCGAGCATACGGCTCATGCCGGCTACGCCGATGGCTGACAGCAGGCCACCAATGGTGGTGGGGATCAGGCAGACCAGCAGCGCCACCAGCACCGTGATAGTGACCGCGGTGCCGCCATAGGCGGAGAACGGCCACAGGGTCGCGGTTGCCAGCAGGAAGACGATGGTCAGGGCCACCAGCAGGATGGTCAGGGCGATCTCGTTCGGTGTTTTACGGCGCTGCGCGCCTTCCACCATGGCGATCATCCGGTCGAGGAAGGTTTCCCCCGGGTTAACGCTACACTGGATCACCAGCCAGTCGGAGAGAATGCGCGTCCCGCCCGTCACGGAGGCGAAATCGCCGCCGGACTCACGGATAACCGGCGCGGACTCCCCGGTAATGGCGCTTTCATCCACCGAGGCGCCCCCTTCGATGACTTCACCGTCGCAAGGGATAATGTCACCGGCTTCCACCAGCACCACATCGCCTTTACGCAGTTCATCAGCCGGAACGTGGTCCATCTGCGCGCCGTATTTCGGTTCACGTAGCTTGCGCGCGAAGGCGGTTTTCTTCACCCCTTTCAGGCTGTTGGCCTGGGCTTTACTCCGGCCTTCCGCCAGCGCTTCCGCAAAGTTGGCGAACAGCACGGTAAACCACAGCCACAGGCTGATGGCGCCGGTAAACATCGCATTTCCCGGCATGTGGCCCGTTCCCATGGCAATCGCCAGGGCGGTGGTCAGCACGCTTCCCGCCCAGACAATAAACATCACCGGGTTGTGCCACTGCACGCGCGGACTCAGCTTTTTCACCGCATCCATGAGCGCCTGGCGAACTAATGACGGTTCGAACAGGGCCAGTTGTTTACGACTCATGACAATTTCTCCGCAAAATCAGCGTAAAGAGAGGTATTCCGCGACCGGGCCTAACGCGAGGGCGGGGATAAAGGTCAGGGCGCCGACCAGTAACACGGTACCCGTCAGCAGGCCGATAAACAGCGCGCCGTGGGTCGGTAATGTCCCGGTGGTGGTCGGTTGGATTTTTTTATTCACCAGCGATCCGGCAATCGCCAACACCGGCACAATGATCCCAAAGCGACCCACAAACATGCAGAACGCCAGCAGGCAGTTCCAGAACGGTGAGTTGGCGCTTAAGCCCGCAAACGCGCTGCCGTTGTTGTTGGCGGCAGAGGAGACGGCATACAGCACTTCGCTAAAACCGTGAATGCCGGGGTTAAAGATGCCGCTGCGTCCGGTCTCGGTCATCAGCGCCAGCGCGGTGCCGAGCAGCACAAGCGCAGGGGTGACCAGAATCGCCAGCGCGGTTAATTTCATCTCGCGGACGTCGATTTTTTTACCGAGGTATTCCGGAGTGCGGCCAATCATCAAACCGGCAATAAATACCGCCAGCAGCACGAACAGCAGCATGCCGTAAAGACCCGAGCCCACGCCGCCAAAGACGACTTCGCCAATCTGCATCAGCCACATCGGGATCATGCCACCCAGCGCCGTAAAGGAATCATGCATGGCGTTGACTGCCCCGCACGAGGCCGCCGTGGTGACTACCGCATACAGGCTGCTGGCAAGAATGCCAAAGCGGCTCTCTTTACCTTCCATATTGATATTGCTGTTGGCCCCCAGCTGCATGAAATGGCCGTTGCCGCTCCATTCAGCCCACATCACCAGCGCCACGCAGACTACAAAGATAAGTGACATCGTCCAGAGCAGGGTGCGGCCCTGACGTCGATCGTTAACCACGTCACCAAAGGCGAAGCAGAGCGCGGCGGGGATCAGGAAAATCGCCAGCATCTGCACAAAATTGGTCAATGCGGTAGGGTTTTCAAACGGATGCGACGAGTTGGCGTTGAAGAAGCCACCTCCGTTCGTCCCGAGCATTTTGATGGCTTCCTGTGACGCTACTGGCCCCATCGGCAGGAGCTGTTTTGCACCTTCCAGCGAGGTATAGGGCGCGTAAGACATCAGGTTTTGCAGGGTGCCCTGCTGGATGAAGAACAGCGCGATCAGCAGCGCAATTGGCAGCAGGATCCACAGCGTAATGCGGGTCAGATCCACCCACGCGTTACCCAGGGTATTGATTTTCTGACGCGCAAACGCACGCGTCAGCGCGAAGATCACCGCGATACCGCTGGCGGCCGAGAGGAAGTTTTGCACGGTTAACCCGACCATCTGGCTGAAATAGCTCAGCGTGGTTTCACCGGCGTAGGACTGCCAGTTGGTGTTAGTGACAAAGCTCACCGCCGTGTTCAGCGCAAGATGCCAGGACAGGCCCGGTAACTGTTGCGGATTCAGCGGCAGGATGCCCTGCAACATCAGCATGGCAAAAAGCGCAATGAGCCCAACGATATTCAGCAGCAGAATGGCGATCAGATACTGACGCCAGTTCATCTCCCGATCGTCTATTCCCAGCACGCGCCAGATCCCTTTTTCAACGCTTCCCGTGCCGGGCAAAGGAACGTTGTTGATCAATCGTGCCAGTCCCGATCCCAGTGGCCTTGCCAGAATGAACAGTACCACTAAGAAGCTGGCAATAAGCAGAAACGCCTGAGCAGCCATCAGAAGGCCTCCGCATTTATCAGGGCATAGACCAGATAACCCAATAACAGGAACACCAGCACGATGCCGGCAATAAGACCTGCACTCACAATCCACCTCCAGGTGACTTTCGTTGTTGTACTAACGGTAGGATTTCCGGCGCAAAGATTTCGCAAAAATGGGGAGGGCGGGTGTAAAAAAAGTATAAAAATGGCAAAGCCCACAATTTAACTATTGATAAGTAAACTGTTAACTTTTTTGTAACTTAATTACGGCGTGAATGTAAATATTCACTAAATGGGCAAAAATAAGTGGTCGGATGAGTAGTAAAATTACAAACAAAGCGATATTATTTTAGCCAGGTCACAGATTTTGAATTTTCCGGATGACGTTTCCGGCCAACTATAGGGGAGAAAATATGGATCTTTATAAAGAGTATCCGGCTCATATCGTGTTCTTGCGCCGCGCTTTCGCCGTAGTGGCTGGCGTGCTGGCTCTGCCGGTGATGCTGTTCTGGAAAGATCGTGCACGTTTTTACAGCTATCTGCATCGCGTCTGGGCGAAAACCAGCGAGAAGCCGGTGTGGATGGATCAGGCCGAGAAAGCGACCTGCGATTTCTACTGATACTAAGACTACACATAGCAATAAAAAAAACCGCCACATTACTGTTGGCGGTTTTTTTTGTCCCTCGGGATTCGCGGTCCGTTGGGTGATCTTGCAGCCCCTACCCGGGGTTTTAATCATACCTTCCTGTAAGCAGATGGCAATCCCTCGAAGCCTTTATAAATTCCTAATTTTATTCGAGTATCTTACCTTCGCAGCGGATGTTAATTATGATGCTGCGTCCCTTTCCGCCATCTCGCAAATGGGCATCGGTCCTGGGAAAGGTGTACTTACAGCCGTAAAGCAGCCCGCCTACCCGGGCTTGTGTCCACCGACTTATCACCGGTGGTGAACGGTGGAGCGGTTAGCAGCAGGGACCGCATAATGAAACGCTATTTTTGCATCGCGTTCATTGTCGCCAGCGTACTCGTTGTAAAGAGCGATGAACCTAATGGGTTTGTCGCGTTAACCACGATAGCGCAGGACAAGTAGCGCTAAGGCCGCTTCGGGCGGCCTTTTTTATTTCATCCCGTCTACACTTCATGGCAAAGTAGTTCAATGCATGCTTTTTCCTTTTACGGCATGCCCTTACGGACATAATGGATAATTGCCTGGAGTTTTATGCCCACCCATCTGGTTTGGTTTCGCGCGGACCTGCGCGTACATGACAACATCGCCCTTGCGGCAGCCTGCCGCGCCAAAGACGCTAACGTACTGGCCCTGTTTATGGCCACGCCCGAGCAGTGGCGGCAGCACGATATGGCCCCCCGGCAGGCGGCCTTGCTCCGGGCGTATCTGAACGATCTGCAGCACTCGCTCGCTGGAAAAGGCATACCGCTTCTCTATAAAGAGGTGAGTGATTTTGCCGCACAGCTTCAGACGGTGCAGGAGATATGTAAGCAGCACAACGTCACGCATCTTTTTTACAACTATCAGTACGAATTCAACGAGCAGCAGCGCGACCGTCAGCTGGAGAAGATGCTGGAAGGGGTGGTCTGCGAAGGGTTTGATGACAGCGTGATGCTGGCACCGGGCAGCGTGATGACCGGCAACCACGAGATGTATAAAGTTTTTACGCCGTTTAAAAATGCCTTTATCAAACGTCTGAAAGAGGCGCTGCCGGAGTGCGTTGCCGCGCCTGCCGTGCGAGGCGAAGCCATAAAGGATCTGCCTGAGCTGACGTTTGATTACCCTCAGCAGCCGTTTGATGAAACGCTGTTCCCCGCCGATGAGAAAGCGGCAATCGCTCAACAGCGCCAGTTCTGCAAGCAGGACGCGGGATATTACGACGCGCGTCGGGATTTTCCCGCCATCGAGGGCACCAGCCGCCTGTCGGCCTGTCTGGCGCTTGGCGCGATCTCACCGCGCCAGTGTTTGCATCGTCTGCTGGCGGAGCAGCCGCAGGCGCTGGAGGGGGGCGCAGGGGCCGTCTGGCTGAATGAACTTATCTGGCGCGAGTTTTATCGCCATCTGATGACCTTTCATCCGGGTTTGTGTAAGCATCGGCCCTTCATTGGCTGGACCGATAATGTAAAGTGGCAATCGAATGATAAGCAGCTTAAAGCCTGGCAAAGCGGGCAGACGGGTTACCCGATAGTCGATGCCGCCATGCGTCAGCTTAACGAGACGGGGTGGATGCATAACCGCCTGCGGATGATTACCGCCAGCTTTCTGGTGAAGGATCTGCTTATCGACTGGCGTATCGGAGAGCGCTATTTTATCTCTCAGCTGATCGATGGCGATCTCGCCGCGAATAACGGCGGCTGGCAGTGGGCAGCCTCTACCGGCACCGATGCCGCGCCCTATTTCCGGATTTTTAATCCGACCACGCAGGGGCAAAAATTTGATGCGGACGGCGAGTTTATCCGCCGCTGGGTTCCTGAACTTAACGGTATACCTGCTAAAGCGATCCACGAACCGTGGGCATGGGCGGATAAACAGCGTGTAAAGCTGAATTACCCTCGTCCGATTGTCGACCATAAACAGGCGCGTGTCGCCACGCTGGCGGCGTACGAAGCTGCCCGCAAAGCATAAGAGAGTGATGATGAAAAACAGCGAACTGGAAAGCCTGATTAACGAAAAACTGAACAGTACCTCTTTCAGCGATTACGGCCCGAACGGGCTCCAGGTTGAAGGTCGTGAGACGGTGCAAAAAATTATCACCGGCGTGACGGCAAGCCAGGCGCTGCTGGACGAGGCCGTTCGTCAGAACGCCGACGCGGTGATTGTTCATCACGGTTACTTCTGGAAAAACGAATCGCCGATTATTCGCGGGATGAAGCGCAATCGTCTGAAAACGCTGCTGGCTAATGACATCAACCTGTACGGCTATCATCTGCCGCTGGATGCGCACCCGGAGCTCGGCAACAACGTCCAGCTGGCGCAGCTACTGGGGATTACCGTGATGGGGGAAATTGAACCGCTGGTGCCGTGGGGCGAGCTGGCGATGCCGGTTCCGGGGCTGGAGCTGGCATCGTGGATTGAAGCGCGCCTGGGCCGTCGTCCGCTGTGGAGCGGTGATACCGGTCCGGATACGGTGAAGCGTGTCGCATGGTGTACCGGTGGCGGTCAGGGCTTTATCGACAGCGCCGCGCGTTTCGGCGTCGATGCTTTTATCACCGGCGAGGTTTCCGAGCAGACCATTCATTCGGCGCGTGAACAGGGGCTGCATTTTTATGCGGCTGGCCATCATGCCACCGAGCGCGGCGGCATTCGCGCCCTCAGCGAGTGGCTGACGGAAAATACCGGTCTGGATGTGACCTTTATTGATATCCCTAACCCAGCCTGACGAGAGGTAGTTAAGTGCAGCGAGCGCGTTGTTATCTTCTGGGTGAAACCGCCGTGGTTCTGGAGCTTGAACCACCGGTGACGCTTGCCACGCAAAAGCGTATCTGGCGGCTGACCCAGCGTCTGGCCGAACTACCGGAGGTGGTTGAAGCCATTCCGGGGATGAATAACATCACAGTGGTGCTGCGTAGCCCGCATACCCTGGCGCTGGATGCCATTGAGCGTTTGCAGCGCTGGTGGGAAGAGAGCGAGGCGCTGGAGCCGGAATCGCGCGCCATTGAGATCCCGGTCGTTTATGGCGGTACGGGTGGGCCGGATCTTGGCGTGGTGGCAGATCACTGCGGATTAACCAAAAAGCAGGTTGTTGAGCTGCACAGCTCGGTTGACTACGTGGTCTGGTTCCTGGGATTTCAGCCCGGGTTCCCGTATCTGGGCGGATTATCTCCCCGGCTGCATACGCCACGCCGTGCCGAGCCGCGCGTGAGCGTGCCGGCGGGAACGGTGGCTATCGGCGGCGAGCAGACCGGCGTTTATCCCCTGACATCGCCCGGCGGCTGGCAGCTTATTGGGCATACCGCTACACCGTTATTTGAACCCGGGCTGGAGACGCCAATACTCCTGCGTCCCGGCGATACCCTTCGCTTTATCCCGCAGAAGGAGGGGGTATGTTAACGCTTATTCGCGCCGGGCTTTACACCTCCGTACAGGATGCCGGGCGCTTTGGTCTTCGCCAGTCGGGCGTGAGCTACTGCGGTGCGCTTGACCGTCCTTCGCTGGAGATTGCCAACCTGCTTGTGGGCAACCCAGGCAGCACGGCGGCGCTAGAAATTACGCTGGGTCAGTGTGTGATTGAGTTTGGTCAGGAGACCTGGTTTGCCTTAACCGGCGCAGGGTGTGATGCGACGCTGGATGGCAAAGCGGTGTGGACCGGCTGGCGGCTGCGGGCGAAAGCCGGGCAGCGCCTGACGCTCAAACGTCCGCTGCACGGCGTGCGTAGCTATCTCGCGGTGGCTGGCGGCATCGACGTGCCGGAGATATTGGGTTCATCCAGTACCGATCAAAAAGCCGGGATCGGCGGTCACGAAGGACGTTTGTTGCGCGACGGCGATCGGCTGGCAATCAAAGCCTCCGCGCGCCATTTCTCGACCACGCAGGGCGTAAAACAGCTGCTGTGGGGAAACCAGATCCGCGCCTTACCGGGGCCGGAATATCATGAGTTCGACGAGGCTTCTAAAGAGTCCTTCTGGCGCGCGCCGTGGAAGATCAGCCCGCAGAGTAACCGCATGGGCTACCGCCTGCAGGGTCAGCCGCTGACCCGCACGACGGACCGGGAACTGCTCTCCCACGGTTTATTGCCGGGGGTTATTCAGGTGCCGGGGAACGGTCAGCCCATCGTGTTAATGAACGATGCGCAAACTACCGGCGGTTATCCGCGCATTGCCTGCATCATTGAAGCGGATCGCTACCATCTGGCGCAAATTCCCCTCGGTCAGCCGATTCACTTCGTGAAGTGTTCGCTGGAGGAGGCGCTAAAAGCGCGGCAGGATCAGCAGCGTTATCTCGAACAGCTGGCGTGGAGGCTTGATGGTAAAGATTGATTTGAACGCCGATCTGGGGGAGGGAAGCCGCGCTGATGCGGAACTGATGACCCTGGTCACCTCGGTCAATATCGCCTGCGGCTTTCACGCGGGCGATGCGCAAACCATGCTGGAGAGCGTGCGTAATGCCATTAAAAACGGCGTCGCGATAGGGGCTCACCCCAGCTTTCCCGATCGGGAAAACTTTGGCCGTACGGCGATGGATCTGCCCCCTGCGACGGTCTATGCGCAGGTGCTCTACCAGATCGGCGCGCTGGAGGCGATGGTGCGCGCCCAGAACGGCGTGATGCGCCACGTGAAGCCGCACGGCATGCTTTACAACCAGGCGGCGAAAGATGCGGATCTGGCGGAGGCGATTGCCCGCGCGGTGCGGGACTGTAATCCGCAGCTGATTCTGGTAGGCCTTGCGGGAAGCGAGCTGATTCGCGCCGGACAACGGCTGGGGCTGACCACGCGTCAGGAAGTGTTTGCCGATCGTGGATACCTGCCGGACGGCAGCCTGGTTCCGCGGACGCAGGCCGGGGCGCTGATTACCGATGAAGGCAAAGCGTTGGCGCAGACGCTGGAGATGGTGCGCGCCGGGCGAGTGATCGCCGTGGATGGAACACCGGCAAACGTTCAGGCCGATACGGTATGTTTACACGGCGACGGCGAGCATGCGCTCCAGTTCGCGCGCCGCTTGCGGGCAGCGTTCTCTGAAGAGGGCATCCTCGTCAGCGCCGAATAATGACGATAAGGACACAAAATGCCAGAAGGTCCGGAGATCCGCCGCGCGGCGGATAGCCTGGAGGCGGCGATAAAGGGCAAACCCCTGACGGATGTCTGGTTTGCTTTTCCTCAACTGAAACCGTTTGAATCACAGCTGGTGGGCCAGACGGTGACCCATATTGAAACGCGCGGCAAGGCCTTGCTCACGCACTTTTCCCATAACCTGACGTTATATAGCCATAACCAGCTTTACGGCGTCTGGCGGGTTGTGGAGGCGGACGAGCAGCCGCAAACCACCCGCGTGCTGCGCGTCAGGCTGCAAACGGCGGATAAGGCGATCCTGCTCTATAGCGCGTCGGATATCGAAATGTTAACGCCGGAGCAGCTGCTGACGCACCCGTTCCTGCAGCGGGTCGGGCCGGACGTGCTGGACATGCGCCTGACGGCAAGCGACGTGAAGGCCCGGCTGTTATCACCTAAATTCCGTAACCGACAGTTTTCCGGTCTGTTCCTCGACCAGGCCTTTCTGGCCGGGCTGGGTAACTACCTGCGGGTAGAGATCCTCTGGGAAGTCGGGCTGGCGCCGCAGCATAAAGCGTCTCAGCTGAGCGATGAACAGCTGGAGGCGTTATCCCACGCGCTGCTGGATATTCCGCGGCTGTCGTACAACACGCGCGGCGTGGTGGATGAGAACACGCATCATGGGGCGCTGTTCCGGTTCAAGGTGTTTCATCGGGCGGGGAAAAAGTGCGAGCGATGCGGCGGAATTATTGACAGAATTATGCTCTCTTCGAGACCCTTTTACTGGTGCCCGCACTGCCAGAAATAAAAGTAAAACGGTAACCCATGGGTTACCGTTTTTAAGGTTTTCACCCTCTCCCTGTGGGAGAGGGCCGGGGTGAGGGCACCAGGCCGCACCCAACTTCTGTTAGCGCTTAATATCAGACTTAAAATCACGCTGCTCGTAGCCGGTGTACAGCTGACGAGGACGGGCGATTTTCATGCCTTCGCTGTGCATTTCGTTCCAGTGCGCAATCCAGCCTACGGTACGGGCCATGGCGAAGATCACGGTGAACATGGAAGACGGAATGCCCATCGCTTTCAGAATAATGCCAGAGTAGAAATCGACGTTCGGGTAGAGTTTCTTCTCGATGAAGTACGGGTCGTTCAGCGCGATGTGTTCCAGCTCCATCGCCACTTCCAGCAGGTCATCTTTGGTACCCAGCTCTTTCAGCACTTCGTGGCAGGTCTCACGCATGACGGTAGCGCGCGGGTCGTAGTTTTTGTAAACACGGTGACCGAAGCCCATCAGGCGGAAGGAGTCATTCTTGTCTTTCGCACGACGCACGAACTCAGGAATGTGCTCAACGGTGCTGATCTCTTCCAGCATCTTCAGTGCCGCTTCGTTCGCGCCGCCGTGCGCCGGTCCCCACAGGGAGGCGATGCCCGCAGCGATACAGGCGAACGGGTTCGCGCCTGAAGAGCCCGCGGTACGGACGGTAGAGGTAGAGGCGTTCTGTTCGTGGTCAGCGTGCAGGATCAGAATACGGTCCATCGCGCGTTCCAGCACCGGGTTCACTTCGTACTCTTCGCACGGCGTGGAGAACATCATGCGCAGGAAGTTACCCGCGTAGGAGAGGTCGTTGCGCGGATACACAAACGGCTGGCCGATGGAGTATTTGTAGCACATCGCCGCCATGGTAGGCATTTTGGACAGCAGGCGGAACGCCGCGATATCACGGTGACGTGGGTTATTCACGTCAAGGGAGTCGTGGTAGAACGCCGCCAGCGCACCGGTAATCCCGCACATCACCGCCATCGGGTGAGAGTCACGGCGGAACGCATGGAACAGACGGGTAATCTGCTCATGGATCATGGTGTGACGGGTCACGGTGGTTTTGAATTCATCGTACTGCGCCTGCGTCGGTTTTTCGCCGTTCAGCAGGATGTAGCACACTTCCAGATAGTTGGATTCGGTGGCTAACTGATCGATGGGGAAGCCGCGATGGAGCAGGATACCTTCGTCACCGTCAATGTAGGTGATTTTGGATTCGCAAGATGCGGTAGAGGTAAATCCAGGGTCAAAGGTGAACACACCTTTAGAACCCAGCGTACGGATATCAATAACATCCTGACCGAGCGTGCCTTTTAGCACATCCAGTTCAATAGCAGTGTCACCATTTAGGGTGAGCGTTGCCTTTGTATCAGCCATTTACGGTCTCCTTAGCGCCTTATGCTTAAGACTGCGCTTTACCGGATTTGCTTTCAGCTGTTAATCACCGTTACCAGATTGTTATTTGGCTTACCGCTCAGCTCACGAGGACAAACCAGGGTACAGAGCTATGGCGCCTTGCAGGTAAACGAATGAAATATCAGTGAAACAACAGCAAATCAGCGTTTTTGCAGTCCGAATTATTCAAACCTGTATATCACTAATAACTGTCCTGATAACTTCGGTCAATACCATCACACTGTTACATAACTATTTGTCAGGTGAAAGAGAGACCTCATAACTTTTGCGCATTATATGCCTTTTCTGATGATGTTTGTAACAATATTGTTTAACATTTGTCAAATCAGATGATTAAAAATTAAAAAGATGTTGTTATCGTGACCCTGATCACTGTTCCAGAGAAAACCCGACAAACTGTATGTAGGTTAATTGTAATGATTTTGTGAACGGCCTATACTGCCGCCAGGTCTCCGGAACACCCTGCAATCCCGAGCCACCCAGCGTTGTAACGTGTCGTTTAAGCATCTGGAAGCAGTGTTTTGCATGACGCGCAGTTATAGAAAAGGAACGCTGCTTGACCCGCATCGCAGTCCGGAGGAAGGAAACAATAAGAACAGCATGTGGGCGTTATTCATGATAAGAAATGTGAAAAAACAAAGACCTGTCAATCTGGATCTCAAAACGATCCGGTTCCCTGTAACAGCAATAGCGTCCATTCTGCACCGTGTTTCTGGTGTGATTACGTTTGTGGCGGTCGGTATTTTGCTGTGGTTACTGGGCACCAGCCTCTCTTCCCCTGAAGGATTCCTCCAGGCCTCCGCCATCATGAACAGCTTCTTCGTGAAATTCATCATGTGGGGCATTCTGACCGCGCTGGCGTACCACGTCGTCGTCGGTGTTCGCCATATGCTGATGGACTTTGGCTACCTGGAAGAGACTTTCGAAGCCGGGAAACGCTCCGCTAACATTTCATTTGTGATTACTGTCGTGCTTTCACTTCTCGCAGGAGTTCTCGTATGGTAAGCAACGCCTCCGCATTAGGACGCAACGGCGTACATGACTTCATTCTGGTCCGTGCTACCGCCATCGTTCTCACTCTTTACATCATCTATATGATCGGTTTCTTCGCGACCAGCGGCACGCTGACGTGGGAAATCTGGAGTGGGTTCTTCGGATCCGCCTTCACCAAAGTGTTCACCCTGCTGGCTCTGTTCTCCATCCTTATTCATGCCTGGATTGGCATGTGGCAGGTGTTGACCGATTACGTTAAACCGCTGGCGATTCGCCTTCCACTGCAGCTGGCCATTGTTGTTGCACTGGTGGTTTACGTTATTTATGGATTCGTTGTGGTGTGGGGTGTGTAATGAAACTGCCAGTCAGAGAATTTGATGCTGTTGTAATTGGTGCCGGTGGCGCAGGTATGCGTGCCGCACTGCAAATTTCCCAGAGCGGCCAGACCTGTGCGCTGCTCTCTAAAGTTTTCCCGACCCGTTCCCACACTGTGTCTGCGCAGGGCGGTATCACCGTTGCGCTGGGCAACTCCCATGAAGATAACTGGGAATGGCACATGTACGACACGGTAAAAGGTTCCGACTACATCGGCGACCAGGATGCCATCGAATATATGTGTAAAACCGGCCCGGAAGCGATTCTGGAGCTGGACCACATGGGCCTGCCGTTCTCCCGTCTGGAAAATGGCACCATCTATCAGCGTCCGTTTGGCGGTCAGTCGAAAAACTTCGGCGGCGAGCAGGCGGCACGTACCGCGGCGGCGGCTGACCGTACCGGTCACGCACTGCTGCACACCCTGTATCAGCAGAACCTGAAAAACCATACCACCATCTTCTCCGAGTGGTACGCGCTGGATCTGGTGAAAAACGCCGATGGCGCAATCGTCGGCTGTACCGCGCTGTGCATCGAAACCGGTGAAGTGGTTTACTTCAAAGCCCGCGCTACCGTGCTGGCTACCGGCGGCGCAGGCCGTATCTATCAGTCCACCACCAACGCCCACATCAACACCGGTGACGGTGTCGGCATGGCTATCCGCGCGGGCGTGCCGGTGCAGGATATGGAGATGTGGCAGTTCCACCCAACCGGTATCGCCGGTGCGGGCGTTCTGGTAACAGAAGGCTGCCGCGGTGAAGGTGGTTACCTGCTGAACAAGCACGGCGAGCGCTTCATGGAGCGTTATGCCCCGAATGCGAAAGACCTGGCGGGTCGTGACGTGGTGGCGCGTTCCATCATGATCGAAATCCGTGAAGGCCGCGGCTGTGACGGCCCATGGGGTCCACACGCGAAGCTGAAGCTCGACCACCTGGGTAAAGAAGTTCTGGAGTCCCGTCTGCCGGGCATCCTGGAGCTGTCCCGCACCTTCGCACACGTCGACCCGGTGAAAGAGCCGATTCCGGTTATCCCAACCTGCCACTACATGATGGGCGGTATTCCGACCAAAGTGACCGGTCAGGCGCTGACCGTAAACGAGCAGGGCGAAGACGTGGTTATTCCTGGCCTGTTCGCGGTAGGCGAAATTGCCTGCGTATCCGTACACGGTGCAAACCGTCTGGGCGGCAACTCCCTGCTGGACCTGGTGGTGTTTGGTCGCGCAGTCGGTCTGCATCTGCAGGAATCCATTGCCGAGCAGGGCGCGCTGCGTGACGCAACCGACGACGAAATTGATGCCTCTCTTGAGCGCCTCAACCGCTGGAACGGTAACCGTAACGGCGAAGATCCGGTGGAAATCCGTAAAGCGCTGCAGGAATGCATGCAGCACAACTTCTCGGTATTCCGCGAAGGCGACGCGATGGCCAAAGGTCTTGAGCAGCTGAAAGCGATCCGCGAGCGTCTGAAAAATGCCCGTCTGGACGACACCTCCAGCGAATTCAACACCCAGCGCGTTGAGTGCCTGGAGCTGGATAACCTGATGGAAACCGCGTTCGCGACGGCGATGTCGGCAAACTTCCGTACCGAAAGCCGTGGCGCGCATAGCCGCTTCGACTTCCCGGATCGTGATGACGAAAACTGGCTGTGCCATTCCCTGTATCTGCCAGAGTCGGAATCCATGACGCGTCGTAGCGTCAACATGGAACCGAAACTGCGTCCGGCGTTCCCGCCGAAGATTCGTACTTACTAATGCGGAGACAGGATAATGAAACTCGAATTCTCAGTTTATCGTTATAACCCGGATGTTGATGACGCTCCGCGTATGCAGGACTACACCCTGGAAGCGGAAGAAGGTCGCGACATGATGCTGCTGGATGCCTTAATCCAGCTGAAAGAAAAAGATCCTACGCTGTCGTTCCGCCGCTCCTGCCGTGAAGGGGTTTGTGGCTCTGACGGTGTGAACATGAACGGCAAAAATGGCCTGGCCTGCATCACGCCAATTTCAGCGCTGCAGCGTCCTGGTCAGAAAATTGTTATCCGTCCTCTGCCAGGCCTGCCGGTCGTGCGTGATTTGGTGGTAGACATGGGGCAATTCTATGCACAATATGAGAAGATTAAGCCTTACTTATTGAATAATGGGCAAAATCCACCCGCTCGCGAGCACTTACAGTCTCCTGAGCAGCGTGAAAAACTCGATGGGTTGTACGAGTGTATTCTCTGCGCATGCTGTTCAACGTCCTGCCCGTCGTTCTGGTGGAACCCGGACAAGTTTATCGGCCCGGCCGGTCTGCTGGCTGCCTATCGCTTCCTGATCGATAGCCGCGACACCGAAACCGATAGCCGTCTGGAAGGGCTGAGTGACGCTTTCAGCGTATTTCGCTGCCATAGCATCATGAACTGCGTCAGTGTGTGTCCGAAGGGGCTGAACCCGACGCGCGCCATCGGCCATATTAAGTCGATGCTGTTGCAGCGCAGTGCGTAAGTAGTGAGAGGGGAGCGCTGTTCCCCTCACCCTAACCCTCTCCCCAAGGGAGAGGGGACAGATTGCAGGAAATCTTTAAAAACTGCCGACGGCATTCCCCCTCTCCCTTAGGGAGAGGGTAGGGGTGAGGGTAAAGACCCTTAGACAGTTTCTAAAGGTTCCTTCGCGGGCCACAAAGAGCTCGCAGGTGAACCCCGGCACGTACACATGGTGTGCGTGGTAGTTTCTACGGCGAAAGTAAGCATAAAAATGCTTAAGGGATCACGATGCAGAACGGCGCAATGAAAGCCTGGCTGGACTCTTCTTTCCTTTCTGGTGCGAACCAGAGCTGGATTGAACAGCTCTATGAAGACTTCTTAACCGATCCTGACTCAGTGGACGCAAACTGGCGTTCCATGTTCCAGCAGTTGCCTGGCACAGGGGTCAAACCGGATCAATTCCATTCCAAAACACGTGATTATTTCCGTCGTCTGGCGAAGGATGCCTCACGTTACTCTTCTGCGATTTCCGACCCTGACACTAATGCGAAGCAGGTAAAAGTCCTGCAGCTTATCAACGCTTATCGCTTCCGCGGTCACCAGCATGCGAATCTCGATCCGCTGGGACTGTGGCAGCAAGACCGTGTGGCCGATCTCGATCCGGCGTATCACGATCTGACCGAGGCCGATTTCCAGGAAAGCTTTAACGTAGGTTCCTTTGCCATCGGCAAAGACACGATGAAGCTGGGCGATCTGATTGACGCGCTCAAGCAAACCTACTGCGGCTCCATCGGCGCGGAATACATGCACATTACCTCTACCGAAGAGAAACGCTGGATCCAGCAGCGCATCGAATCCGTAGCGGGCCACGCGACCTTCTCGGCTGACGAGAAAAAACGCTTCCTGAACGAACTGACCGCAGCGGAAGGGCTTGAGCGCTATCTGGGCGCGAAATTCCCGGGCGCAAAACGCTTCTCGCTGGAAGGCGGCGACGCGCTGGTGCCGATGCTCAAAGAGCTGATTCGTCACGCAGGCAAGAGCGGCACCCGTGAAGTGGTACTGGGCATGGCGCACCGTGGTCGTCTGAACGTGCTGGTCAACGTGCTGGGTAAAAAACCGCAGGACCTGTTCGACGAATTCGCGGGCAAACATAAAGAACACCTCGGCACCGGCGACGTGAAGTACCACATGGGCTTCTCGTCGGATATCGAAACCGAAGGCGGTCTGGTTCACCTGGCGCTGGCGTTTAACCCGTCACACCTGGAAATCGTTAGCCCGGTGGTTATCGGTTCCGTGCGTGCGCGTCTGGATCGTCTGGACGAGCCGAGCAGCAATAAAGTGCTGCCAATTACCATCCACGGCGATGCGGCGGTAACAGGGCAGGGCGTGGTTCAGGAAACCCTGAACATGTCGAAAGCGCGTGGTTATGAAGTGGGCGGTACCGTTCGCATCGTGATCAACAACCAGGTGGGCTTCACCACCTCTAACCCGCTGGACGCGCGTTCTACCCCGTACTGCACCGACATCGGTAAGATGGTGCAGGCACCGATCTTCCACGTTAACGCGGATGACCCGGAAGCCGTTGCTTTCGTGACCCGTCTGGCGCTGGACTTCCGTAATACCTTTAAACGCGATGTGTTCATTGACCTCTTCTGCTACCGCCGTCACGGCCACAACGAAGCGGACGAGCCAAGTGCAACCCAGCCGTTGATGTATCAGAAAATCAAAAAACACCCGACCCCGCGCAAAATCTATGCTGACAAGCTGGAGAGCGACAAAGTGACGACGCTGGAAGATGCGACCGAAATGGTCAACCTCTACCGCGACGCGCTGGATGCGGGTGAATGCGTGGTGAAAGAACTGCGCCCGATGAACATGCACTCCTTTACCTGGTCGCCGTACCTCAACCACGAGTGGGATGAGAGCTACCCGAACAAGGTTGAGATGAAGCGCCTGCAGGAGCTGGCTAAACGCATCAGCACCGTACCGGACGCTATCGAGATGCAGTCACGCGTGGCGAAAATTTACGCTGACCGTCAGTCCATGGCGGCAGGCGAGAAGCTGTTCGACTGGGGCGGCGCTGAAACGCTGGCTTACGCAACGCTGGTTGACGAAGGCATTCCTGTTCGTCTGTCCGGTGAAGATGCGGGCCGTGGGACCTTCTTCCACCGTCACGCGGTTGTTCACAACCAGTCCAACGGTTCAACCTACACCCCGCTGCAGCACGTGCACAACGGTCAGGGCCAGTTCAAGGTCTGGGACTCCGTGCTGTCTGAAGAAGCGGTTCTGGCCTTCGAATACGGTTATGCCACCGCTGAACCACGCACCCTGACCATCTGGGAAGCGCAGTTCGGTGACTTCGCCAACGGCGCGCAGGTGGTTATCGACCAGTTCATCTCCTCCGGCGAGCAGAAGTGGGGCCGCATGTGTGGCCTGGTGATGCTGCTGCCGCACGGTTATGAAGGTCAGGGTCCGGAGCACTCCTCCGCGCGTCTGGAACGTTATCTGCAGCTCTGCGCCGAGCAGAACATGCAGGTCTGCGTGCCGTCCACCCCGGCTCAGGTCTACCACATGCTGCGTCGTCAGGCGCTGCGCGGTATGCGCCGTCCGCTGGTGGTGATGTCGCCGAAATCCCTGCTGCGTCACCCGCTGGCGGTGTCGAGCCTGGAAGAACTGGCGAACGGAACCTTCCTGCCAGCCATCGGTGAAATTGACGAGCTGGATCCGCAGGGCGTGAAGCGCGTGGTGATGTGTTCTGGTAAGGTTTATTACGACCTGCTGGAACAGCGCCGCAAGAACGATCAGAAAGATGTCGCCATCGTGCGTATCGAACAGCTTTATCCGTTCCCGCATCAGGCGATGCAGGAAGTGCTGAAACAATATGCTCACGTACATGATTTTGTCTGGTGCCAGGAAGAGCCGCTCAACCAGGGCGCATGGTACTGCAGCCAGCATCATTTCCGTGAAGTGATTCCATTTGGGTCAGCCCTGCGTTATGCAGGTCGCCCGGCCTCCGCCTCTCCGGCGGTAGGGTATATGTCCGTTCACCAGAAGCAGCAACAAGATCTGGTCAATGACGCGCTGAACGTCGATTAATTAAAGGATACAAAATGAGTAGCGTAGATATTCTTGTTCCCGACCTGCCTGAATCCGTAGCAGATGCGACCGTCGCTACCTGGCACAAAAAACCAGGCGATGCCGTTAAGCGCGATGAAGTGCTGGTAGAAATCGAAACTGACAAAGTGGTACTGGAAGTACCGGCTTCGGCGGATGGCGTTCTGGACGCGGTGCTGGAAGATGAAGGTACCACCGTAACCTCTCGTCAGATCCTGGGTCGCCTGCGTGAAGGCAACAGCGCGGGCAAAGAGTCCAGCGCGAAATCTGAAGAGAAAGCCTCTACGCCGGCTCAGCGCCAGCAGGCTTCTCTGGAAGAACAGTCTAACGATGCCCTCAGCCCGGCGATCCGTCGCCTGCTGGCTGAACACAGCCTCGACCCGGCAGCCATCAAAGGCACCGGTGTGGGCGGTCGTCTGACCCGCGAAGACATCGACAAACACCTTGCGAAAGCGCCTGCTCAGGCAGAAGCGAAAGCCCCTGCGGCAGCACCAGCAGCGCAGCCTGCTCTGGGTGCCCGCAGCGAAAAACGCGTGCCAATGACTCGCCTGCGCAAGCGCGTGGCCGAGCGTCTGCTGGAAGCGAAAAACTCCACCGCGATGCTGACCACCTTCAACGAAGTGAACATGAAGCCAATCATGGACCTGCGCAAGCAGTACGGTGACGCGTTTGAAAAACGTCACGGTATCCGTCTGGGCTTTATGTCCTTCTACGTGAAGGCGGTAGTTGAAGCGCTGAAACGCTACCCGGAAGTGAACGCGTCTATCGATGGCGATGACGTGGTTTACCACAACTATTTCGACGTCAGCATGGCGGTTTCTACTCCACGCGGCCTGGTCACCCCGGTTCTGCGTGATGTGGATACCCTGGGTATGGCTGACATCGAGAAAAACATTAAAGAGCTGGCTGTTAAAGGCCGCGACGGCAAGCTGACCGTAGACGACCTGACCGGCGGTAACTTTACCATTACCAACGGCGGCGTATTCGGCTCGCTGATGTCTACCCCGATCATTAACCCGCCGCAGAGCGCGATCCTGGGTATGCATGCCATTAAAGATCGCCCGATGGCGGTAGACGGTAAAGTTGAGATCCTGCCGATGATGTACCTGGCGCTCTCATACGATCACCGCCTGATCGACGGCCGCGAGTCCGTGGGCTTCCTGGTCGCGATTAAAGAGCTGCTGGAAGATCCAACCCGTCTGCTGCTGGACGTCTAGTTTTGCAGTCTTGCCCGGCGGCGTATGGCTGCCGGGCCAATAAAAGCACGACCTAACGATTACCTGAAGGATGGATAGAACACATGAACTTACATGAATATCAGGCCAAACAGCTGTTTGCCCGGTATGGCTTACCGGCTCCGGTGGGTTATGCCTGTACTACCCCGCGTGAAGCAGAAGAAGCCGCATCTAAAATCGGTTCCGGCCCTTGGGTAGTTAAGTGTCAGGTTCACGCTGGTGGCCGTGGTAAAGCGGGCGGTGTGAAGGTTGTTAAGAGCAAAGAAGAGATTCGTGCGTTTGCTGAACATTGGCTCGGCAAGCGTCTGGTAACGTACCAGACAGATGCGAACGGCCAGCCGGTTAACCAGATCCTGGTTGAAGCGGCGACCGACATCGCGAAAGAACTGTACCTGGGCGCGGTTGTTGACCGTAGCTCCCGTCGCGTGGTGTTCATGGCGTCTACCGAAGGCGGCGTGGAAATCGAAAAAGTGGCGGAAGAAACCCCGCACCTGATCCACAAAGTGGCAATCGATCCGCTGGCGGGCCCAATGCCTTACCAGGGTCGCGAGCTGGCGTTCAAACTGGGCCTGGAAGGCAAGCTGGTTCAGCAGTTCACCAAGATCTTCATGGGTCTGGCGAACATCTTCCTGGAGCGCGATTTGGCGCTGATCGAGATCAACCCGCTGGTGATCACCACCCAGGGCGACCTGATCTGCCTCGACGGCAAGCTGGGCGCTGACGGCAACGCGCTGTTCCGCCAGTCCGATCTGCGCGAAATGCGCGACCAGTCTCAGGAAGATCCGCGTGAAGCGCAGGCTGCACAGTGGGAGCTGAACTACGTGGCGCTGGACGGCAACATCGGCTGTATGGTTAACGGTGCGGGCCTGGCAATGGGCACCATGGACATCGTTAAGCTGCACGGCGGTGAGCCAGCAAACTTCCTCGACGTAGGCGGTGGCGCAACCAAAGAGCGCGTAACCGAAGCGTTCAAAATCATCCTCTCTGACGACAACGTGAAGGCCGTTCTGGTTAACATCTTCGGCGGCATCGTTCGTTGCGACCTGATCGCCGACGGTATCATCGGTGCGGTAGAAGAAGTGGGCGTGAACGTTCCGGTGGTTGTGCGTCTGGAAGGTAACAACGCTGAACTCGGCGCGAAAAAACTGGCTGACAGCGGCCTGAATATTATTGCAGCGAAAAGTCTGACGGATGCAGCTCAGCAGGTTGTTGCCGCAGTGGAGGGGAAATAATGTCAGTTTTAATTAATAAAGATACCAAGGTTATCTGCCAGGGCTTCACCGGTAGCCAGGGGACTTTCCACTCCGAACAGGCGATTGCCTACGGCACGCAGATGGTTGGCGGCGTAACGCCAGGTAAAGGCGGCACCACGCATCTGGGCCTGCCGGTATTCAACACCGTGCGTGAAGCCGTCGAAGCGACGGGCGCAACCGCGACCGTGATCTACGTTCCGGCACCGTTCTGCAAAGACTCCATTCTGGAAGCGATCGACGCAGGCATCAAGCTGATCATCACCATCACTGAAGGCATCCCGACGCTGGATATGCTGACCGTGAAGGTGAAGCTGGATGAAGCAGGCGTGCGCATGATCGGCCCGAACTGCCCTGGCGTTATCACCCCGGGCGAATGCAAAATCGGCATCATGCCGGGCCACATTCACAAGCCGGGGAAAGTGGGCATCGTGTCCCGTTCCGGTACGCTGACCTATGAAGCTGTGAAGCAGACCACCGATTACGGCTTCGGCCAGTCCACCTGCGTGGGCATCGGCGGTGACCCGATCCCTGGCTCTAACTTCATCGACATCCTGAAGCTGTTCCAGGAAGATCCACAGACCGAAGCGATCGTGATGATCGGTGAGATCGGTGGTAGCGCGGAAGAAGAAGCCGCTGCTTACATCAAAGAACACGTGACCAAGCCAGTTGTCGGTTACATCGCGGGTGTGACCGCGCCGAAAGGCAAGCGTATGGGTCACGCAGGCGCGATCATTGCCGGGGGTAAAGGTACGGCTGATGAGAAATTCGCAGCGCTGGAAGCCGCAGGCGTGAAAACCGTTCGCAGCCTGGCGGATATCGGCGAAGCACTGAAATCCATCATTAAGTAAGTCCTCTCTGCTCCCCGAAAGGGGGGCGTTGAAGTATAAAAATGTCCGTTTCGACATGGTTGGCCGCTGTAAAGCGGCCTTTTTTATTGCCTGCCGGGCGTCATGCAATAGTCACTAAATGGTGTTAATTAGAGAGGAGGATAAAAGTAAAATAATTGTTATTTATTTACCTTAAAGAGAGCGGATGGAAAAAAACGAAAAGCGCACTAAAATTTATGTCCTGAATAAATTAGGCATTCGGGCTTCTGAGTTAATAAAAATCACTTCTGTTTATATTCATCAATCGACTTGATAACCTTAATTGTATTTTATATACATATCTTTAACATGGTTTTTACTATGTTCACCGCATCAAAACACATTTAACACAAAGGATTGTTTTTGATTTAAATCAATGTTTAATCCTTGGAAAAACCCATCAAAAGGCGGTAAATTGTCCCCGATCAAAATGGCCGAAAAGTGGTAATTTTGCTATAAATTGATCGCCGTCGAAAAACGTAAATGTGATTCAATAAAAACCTGTTTATTGTAAGGGTTTTGCAGCGTATTATATTTGCGGGATCAATTTGAGTTTTTTATTAACGTATTTGTAACCTCACGTCATCGTTTTTATCCTCCTTCAGGGTAATAACGACGACAAGGATGCGAATAATTTGTATTGGGGCATGCGTGTGGATCTCTCTCTGACGGGGTTCACTCTCGGAGTCTTCATGCGATGAGCAAGGAGTCATGATGTTAGATATAGTCGAACTGTCGCGCTTACAGTTTGCCTTGACCGCGATGTACCACTTCCTGTTTGTGCCACTGACGCTCGGTATGGCGTTCCTGCTGGCCATTATGGAAACGGTATACGTTCTCTCCGGCAAACAGATTTATAAAGATATGACCAAGTTCTGGGGCAAGTTGTTTGGTATCAACTTCGCGCTGGGCGTGGCAACCGGTTTGACCATGGAGTTCCAGTTCGGGACTAACTGGTCTTACTATTCCCACTATGTAGGGGATATCTTCGGTGCGCCGCTGGCCATTGAAGGTCTGATGGCATTCTTCCTCGAATCCACCTTTGTAGGTCTGTTCTTCTTCGGCTGGGACCGTCTGGGTAAAGTCCAGCATATGGCGGTGACCTGGCTGGTGGCATTAGGTTCGAACCTGTCCGCGCTGTGGATTCTGGTGGCGAACGGCTGGATGCAGAACCCTATCGCGTCTGATTTCAACTTCGAAACCATGCGTATGGAGATGGTCAGCTTTGCCGAGCTGGTCCTGAACCCGGTTGCACAGGTTAAATTCGTTCACACCGTCGCTTCTGGCTACGTGTGCGGCGCGATGTTTGTACTGGGCATCAGCTCTTACTACATGCTGCGCGGTCGTGACTTCGCGTTTGCTAAGCGCTCCTTTGCTATCGCTGCAAGCTTCGGTATGGCTGCAATCCTCTCTGTTATCGTTCTGGGTGATGAATCCGGTTACGAAATGGGTGACGTGCAGAAAACCAAACTGGCCGCCATCGAAGCCGAATGGGAAACCCAACCGGCGCCTGCTGCCTTTACGCTGTTCGGTATTCCGGATCAGGACGCTCAGGAAAACCGCTTCGCCATTCAGATCCCTTATGCGCTGGGTATCATCGCCACCCGTTCTGTTGATAAGCAGGTGACCGGTCTGAAAGAGCTGATGGTTCAGCACGAAGAGCGTATCCGTAACGGTATGAAAGCCTACTCGCTGCTGGAACAGCTGCGTGCCGGTTCTACCGACCAGGCCGTTCGCGACCAGTTCAACAACGTGAAGAAAGATCTGGGTTACGGTTTGCTGCTGAAGCGTTATACCCCGAACGTTTCTGATGCGACAGAAGCGCAGATCCAGATGGCAACCAAAGACTCGATTCCACGCGTTGCGCCACTGTACTTCGCATTCCGTATCATGGTGGGCTGCGGCATCATCATGCTGCTGATCATTGCGGCGTCCTTCTGGTCCGTGATTCGTAACCGCATCGGCGAGAAAAAATGGCTGCTGCGCACCGCGCTGTACGGTATTCCACTGCCGTGGATCGCGATCGAATCCGGCTGGTTTGTTGCGGAGTACGGCCGTCAGCCATGGGCGATTGGTGAGGTACTGCCAACGGCGGTAGCGAACTCGTCCCTGACAGCGGGCGACCTGATCTTCTCCATGCTGCTGATTTGTGGTCTGTACACCCTGTTCCTGGTGGCTGAACTGTTCCTGATGTTCAAGTTCGCGCGCCTTGGCCCAAGCAGCCTGAAAACCGGTCGCTATCACTACGAGCAGTCCACTGCGACTACTCAGCCGGCACGCTAAGACAGGAGTCATCAAATGATCGATTATGAAGTATTGCGTTTTATCTGGTGGCTGCTGGTTGGCGTTCTGCTGATCGGTTTTGCCGTCACGGATGGTTTCGACATGGGGGTGGGGATGCTCACCCGTTTCCTCGGTCGTAATGACACCGAGCGTCGAATCATGATCAACTCCATCGCCCCTCACTGGGACGGTAACCAGGTGTGGCTGATCACCGCTGGCGGCGCGCTGTTCGCTGCCTGGCCGATGGTCTACGCGGCTGCGTTCTCCGGCTTCTACGTGGCGATGATTCTGGTGCTGGCCTCTTTATTCTTCCGTCCGGTTGGTTTCGACTACCGTTCCAAGATTGAAGACACCCGCTGGCGCAACATGTGGGACTGGGGCATCTTTATCGGTAGCTTCGTTCCACCGCTGGTGATCGGCGTGGCGTTCGGTAACCTGCTGCAGGGCGTACCGTTCCACCTGGACGAATACATGCGTCTTTACTACACCGGTAACTTCTTCCAGCTGCTGAATCCGTTTGGCCTGCTGGCCGGCGTGGTGAGCGTGGCGATGATCATCACTCAGGGCGCAACCTATCTGCAGATGCGTACGGTTGGTGAACTGCACCTGCGTTCTCGCGCGACGGCTCAGGTCGCTGCGCTGGTCACGCTGGTCTGCTTCGCACTGGCCGGTGTGTGGGTGGTGTACGGCATTGATGGTTATGTGGTGACCTCTGCAATTAACCACTCGGCACCGTCTAACCCGCTGACCAAAGAAGTGGCGCGTCAGGCTGGCGCATGGCTGGTGAACTTCAATAACACCCCTGCGCTGTGGGCGATCCCGGCTCTGGGCGTATTGCTGCCGCTGCTGACCGTGTTGACGTCTCGTCTGGAGAAAGGCGCGCTGGCGTTCGTGTTCTCTTCGCTGACCCTGGCGTGCATCATCCTGACGGCGGGTATTGCGATGTTCCCATTCGTCATGCCATCCAGCACCATGCTGAATGCTAGCCTGACCATGTGGGACGCAACGTCCAGCCAGCTGACGCTGAACCTGATGACGTATGTTGCTTGCGTGTTCGTACCGATTATCCTGCTCTACACCACCTGGTGTTACTGGAAAATGTTCGGTCGCATCACTAAAGAACATATCGAAAGCAACACCCACTCTATGTACTAAGTAAGGAGCTGAATATGTGGTATTTCGCATGGATTTTAGGGACGCTTCTTGCCTGTGCATTTGGTGTCATCACTGCCCTGGCGCTTGAGCACGTCGAAGCGACCAAAGCGGGTGAAGAAAAACACTGATGAATATTATCGCGACGCTTTACGCGGTAATGGATAAGCGCCCGTTACGGGCGCTTTCTTTAGTGATGGCATTACTGCTGGCAGGTTGTATCTTCTGGGACCCTTCGCGCTTTGCAGCGAAAACCAGCGAGCTTGAAATCTGGCACGGCTTTCTCATTATGTGGGCGGTGTGCGCAGGTGTGATCCACGGCGTCGGCTTTCGTCCGAAAGCCATTCACTGGCAGGGAATTTTTTGCCCGCTGATTGCCGATCTGGTGCTTCTCGCCGGTTTGATTTTCTTCTTCTTCTGAATAAGAAATGTCCGTTAACGTTATGGGCTTACCCGAGCCCATAAAAATTTACTCTCCGTTTACTTTCTCCCATTCCCAACCCTCTTTCCCGCGCGTATAGTAGCGAAGTTTAAAAGCATTAACTTTTGTTGCATTACCGGGATGTAAAGTGAATACAACGCTGTTTCGATGGCCGGTTCGTGTCTATTACGAAGATACCGATGCCGGTGGTGTGGTTTACCACGCCAGCTACGTTGCTTTTTATGAACGGGCACGCACAGAGATGCTGCGCCATCATCACTTTAGTCAACAGGTGCTGTTGGCTGAGCGAGTTGCCTTCGTGGTACGCAAGATGACGCTTGAGTATTTTGCGCCTGCCAGACTCGACGATATGCTCGAAGTCCAAACTGAAATTACATCAATGCGCGGGACCTCACTGGTTTTCACGCAGCGGATAGTCAACGCAGAGAATACCGTACTGAACTCAGCTGAAGTGCTGATTGTTTGTGTTGATCCAACCATAATGAAGCCTCGTGCGCTTCCTAAGTCTATTGTCGCGGAGTTTAAGCAGTGACTGACATGAATATCCTTGATTTGTTCCTGAAGGCAAGCCTTCTGGTTAAACTTATCATGTTGATTTTGATTGGTTTTTCAATCGCATCCTGGGCCATCATCATCCAGAGAACGCGTATCCTCAATGCCGCTGGCCGTGAAGCTGAAGCGTTTGAAGATAAGTTCTGGTCGGGTATTGAGCTTTCTCGTCTGTATCAGGAAAGCCAGGGGCGCCGTGAAAACCTTACAGGCTCCGAGCAAATTTTTTATAGCGGTTTCAAAGAGTTTGCTCGTCTGCATCGTGCAAACAATCATGCGCCGGAAGCGGTTGTAGAAGGTGCCTCGCGTGCGATGCGTATCTCTATGAACCGTGAGCTGGAAAATCTCGAAACGCATATTCCATTCCTCGGCACTGTCGGTTCCATCAGCCCGTATATCGGCCTGTTTGGTACCGTGTGGGGGATCATGCACGCCTTTATCGCGCTGGGCGCGGTGAAGCAGGCGACGTTGCAGATGGTTGCACCGGGTATCGCTGAAGCACTGATTGCGACCGCTATCGGTCTGTTTGCGGCAATTCCTGCGGTTATGGCTTATAACCGTCTGAACCAGCGCGTGAACAAACTGGAACTGAACTACGACAACTTTATGGAAGAGTTCACTGCGATTCTGCACCGTCAGGCGTTTACCAGCACCGAGAGCAACAAGGGGTAAACCATGGCCAGATCGCGTGGACGAGGTCGTCGCGAGCTCAAGTCCGAAATCAATATCGTTCCACTGCTGGACGTCCTGCTGGTACTGCTGCTGATCTTCATGGCGACAGCGCCAATCATTACCCAGAGCGTGGAAGTGGATCTGCCGGATGCGACAGAATCACAGGCGGTGAGCACCAATGACGATCCTCCGGTTATCATTGAGGTTTCCGGCGTAGGGCAATACAGCGTCGTGGTAGAGAAAGATCGTATGGATCAGCTGCCGCCTGAGCAGGTTATTGCTGAAGCGCAGCGTCGTCTGGAGTCAAATCCGAAAACGGTCTTCTTAATCGGTGGCGCGAAAGACGTACCCTACGATGAAATTATTAAAGCGCTGAACTTGCTACATAGTGCGGGTGTTAAGTCAGTTGGCTTAATGACCCAACCTATTTGATCATCCGCGTAGTTTTTGGGAACCGATAGTGTCAAAGGCAACCGAACAGAACGACAAGCTTAAGCGAGCGATAATCGTCTCCGCAGTGCTGCACGTGATTCTCTTTGCAGCGCTGATCTGGAGTTCGTTCGACGAGCATATTGATGCATCAGCCGGTGGCGGTGGAGGGTCTTCCATTGACGCCGTGATGGTGGATCCCGGTGCGGTAGTACAGAACTATAATCGCGAACAGCAGCAGAAGGCGAGTGCCAAACGGGCTGAAGAGCAGCGTGAAAAACAGTCGCAACAGCAGGCGGAAGAACTGCGTGAAAAGCAGGCCGCAGAGCAGGAGCGTCTGAAGCAGCTTGAGAAAGAGCGTTTGCAGGCGCAGGAAGCTGCGAAAGAGCAGGCGGAACAGCAGAAGCAAGCCGAAGAGGCCGCGAAGAAAGCACAGGAACAGCAAAAGCAGGCGGAAGAGGCGGCAGCAAAAGCCGCAGCGGACGCGAAAGCACAGGCTGATGCCCAGGCAAAATTAGCGGCAGAAGCGGCGAAGAAAGCCGCTGCTGATGCTCAGAAGAAAGCTGAAGCGGAAGCGGCGAAGAAAGCCGCTGCCGATGCTCAGAAGAAAGCTGAAGCGGAAGCGGCGAAGAAAGCCGCTGCTGATGCTCAGAAGAAAGCCGAAGCGGAAGCCGCGAAAAAAGCCGCTCAGGAAGCAGAGAAGAAAGCTGCTGCCGAGGCCGCGAAGAAAGCGGCTGCTGCTGAGAAAGCGGCTGCAGAAAAAGCTGCCGCCGCTGAAAAAGCCGCTGCCGATAAAAAAGCTGCAGCTGAGAAGGCTGCAGCCGATGAGAAAGCTGCAGCTGAGAAGGCCGCTGCCGATAAGAAAGCTGCTGCTGATAAAGCGGCGGCCAAAAAGGCCGCGGCTGCTGAAAAAGCCGCTGCTGCCGCAGGGGTGGACGATCTGCTGGGCGATTTAAGCTCCGGTAAGAATGCACCGAAAACGGGCGGTGGGGCGAAAGGAAACAACGCAGCGCCGACGGGAAGTGGTAACACTAAGAGTAACGGTGCGACAGGGGCTGAAATCAACGGTTATGCCGCGCAGATTAAATCCGCTATTGAAAGCCGATTCTATGATGCGTCTTCCTATACCGGTAAAACGTGTACGTTGCGTATAAAACTGGCTCCGGACGGCATGCTGCTGGATATCAAGTCTGAAGGTGGCGACCCGGCTTTATGTACTGCGGCCCTGGCTGCAGCGCGTCAGGCGAAGATGCCTAAACCGCCGTCTCAGGCAGTTTACGAAGTCTTCAAAAATGCGCCGCTGGACTTCAAACCTTAAGTTACATTTTCCCCGTGCAAACGGGGAAAAATAGACCAGGTTTAGTCACAGGGTTCTGGTAGTTTTGTCTATTTGAGTTTGTTAACATTCTGCTAAATTATCGTGGGTAAGGTTACCCGGATAAGGGAGATATGATGAAGCAGGCATTACGTGTAGCATTTAGTTTTTTAATGCTGTGGGCAGCAGTACTGCACGCAGAAGTACGTATCGAGATCACCCAGGGGGTGGACTCGGCACGCCCAATCGGTGTTGTTCCGTTCCAGTGGGCCGGTCCTGGCGCTGCACCTGAAGATGCCGGTGGCATCGTGGCGGCTGACCTGCGTAACAGCGGTAAATTCAACCCGTTAGATCGTTCTCGTCTGCCGCAGCAGCCGGGCAGCGCGCAGGAAGTACAGCCTGCAGCATGGTCTGCACTGGGTATTGATGCCGTGGTTGTGGGTCAGGTTACGCCTAACCCGGACGGCTCTTACAACGTGGCCTGGCAGCTGGTGGATACCGGCGGTGCACCGGGTACCGTTCTGGCACAGAACTCTTACAAGGTCACTAAGCAGTACCTGCGCTACGCGGCACACGCTGCCAGCGATGCGGTATTTGAAAAACTGACCGGCATTAAAGGGGCGTTCCGTACCCGTATTGCTTATGTGGTGCAGACCAACGGTGGTCAGTTCCCGTATGAGCTGCGCGTATCTGACTACGACGGCTACAACCAGTTCCTGGTGAAACGTTCTTCACAGCCGCTGATGTCTCCAGCCTGGTCTCCTGACGGTTCTAAACTGGCCTATGTAACCTTCGAAAGCGGCCGTTCAGCGCTGGTTATCCAGACGCTGGCAAACGGTGCTGTTCGTCAGGTGGCGTCTTTCCCACGTCACAACGGTGCACCTTCCTTCTCTCCGGACGGGTCTAAACTGGCGTTTGCGCTGTCAAAAACCGGTAGCCTGAACCTGTACGTGATGGACATTGGCTCTGGCCAGATCCGTCAGGTGACCGACGGTCGCAGCAACAACACTGAACCTTCATGGTTCCCGGATAGTCAAAACCTGGCGTTTACTTCTGACCAGGCTGGCCGTCCACAAATCTATAAAGTCAACATCAACGGCGGTGCTCCGCAGCGTATTACCTGGGAAGGTTCGCAGAACCAGAACTCAGACGTGAGCAGCGACGGTAAATTTATGGTAATGGTGAGCTCCAACGGTGGGCAGCAGCACATTGCCAAACAGGATCTGGTAGCGGGTGGCGTTCAAGTTCTGTCGTCAACGTTCCTGGATGAAACGCCAAGTCTGGCACCTAACGGCACGATGGTAATCTACAGCTCTTCTCAGGGGATGGGATCTGTGCTGAATCTGGTTTCTACAGATGGGCGTTTCAAAGCGCGTATTCCGGCAACTGATGGACAGGTAAAATCACCTGCCTGGTCGCCGTATCTGTAAATAATAATTAATTGATTACTAAAGGAATCATAGAAATGCAACTGAACAAAGTGCTGAAGGGGCTGATGATCGCTCTGCCTGTAATGGCAATCGCAGCGTGTTCTTCTAACAAGAACGCCAGCAATGACCAGAGCGGCGAAGGCATGATGGGTGCCGGCACCGGTATGGACGCGAACGGCAATGGCAACATGTCTTCTGAAGAGCAAGCGCGTCTTCAGATGCAGCAGCTGCAGCAGAACAACATCGTTTACTTCGATCTGGATAAATACGACATTCGTTCTGACTTCGCTGCGATGCTGGATGCTCACGCTAACTTCCTGCGTAGCAACCCATCTTACAAAGTCACCGTAGAAGGTCACGCGGACGAACGTGGTACTCCAGAGTACAACATCTCCCTGGGTGAACGTCGTGCTAACGCTGTTAAAATGTACCTGCAGGGTAAAGGCGTTTCTGCTGACCAGATCTCCATCGTTTCTTACGGTAAAGAAAAACCTGCAGTACTGGGTCACGACGAAGCGGCTTACTCCAAAAACCGTCGTGCCGTACTGGTTTACTAAGAGAATTGCATGAGCAGTAACTTCAGACATCATCTGTTGAGTCTGTCGTTACTGGTTGGAATAGCGGCCCCCTGGGCCGCTTTTGCTCAGGCACCAATCAGTAGTGTCGGCTCAGGCTCGGTAGAAGACCGGGTCACTCAACTCGAGCGTATTTCTAACGCTCACAGCCAGCTTTTAACCCAACTCCAGCAACAACTTTCTGATAACCAAAACGATATTGACTCTCTCCGCGGCCAGATTCAGGAAAGCCAGTATCAGTTGAACCAGGTTGTGGAACGTCAGAAGCAGATTTTGCTGCAGATGGATAGTCTGAGCAGCGGTGGTGCAGCAGCACAAGCACAGCCAGCCGCGGGCGATCAGACCGGTGCGGCGACATCAGCTCCGGCTGCGGATGCTTCTGCTTCAACAGGTGCGCCTGTACAGAGCGGTGACGCGAATACGGACTACAACGCGGCCATTGCCCTGGTGCAGGATCAATCTCGTCAGGATGACGCGCTTGCTGCGTTTCAGAACTTTGTTAAGAAATACCCTGATTCCACTTATCAGCCAAATGCGAATTACTGGCTCGGTCAGCTGAATTACAACAAGGGTAAAAAGGACGATGCGGCGTTTTATTTTGCCTCTGTGGTGAAAAATTACCCGAAATCGCCAAAAGCGCCTGATGCGATGTATAAAGTGGGCGTTATCATGCAGGACAAAGGCGACACTGCGAAAGCCAAAGCGGTTTACCAGCAGGTGGTCTCCAAATTCCCGGGTACCGAAGGTGCTAAGCAGGCGCAAAAACGTCTGAATTCGATGGGATGATTATCGCATGACCAGAAATCGCGTTATTTCTGGTCGTGCAGCATGATTCGTAAGCAGTTAAGTGATCTTCATCGAAATTTTTGTTGCGCTGAATTCTTAAATCAGTAATATATGCCGCCGTTGCCACGGGATATCAAACAACGTGAAAACAGCGTAAAAGTGGGTCGTTAGCTCAGTTGGTAGAGCAGTTGACTTTTAATCAATTGGTCGCAGGTTCGAATCCTGCACGACCCACCACTAAGTCAGGTGGAAGTAGTAAAACGTGAAGGATAACGTTGCGTCAGCAACGGCCCGTAGGGCGAGGCGAAGCCGAGTCATCCTGCACGACCCACCACTTAACGCACACCAGCAGTACAGAGTGGGTGATTAGCTCAGTTGGTAGAGCATCTCCTTTACACGGAGGGGGTCGGCGGTTCGAGCCCGTCATCACCCACCACTCGGGTCGTTAGCTCAGTTGGTAGAGCAGTTGACTTTTAATCAATTGGTCGCAGGTTCGAATCCTGCACGACCCACC